>LUGL01000173.1 GCA_002796835.1 Elainella saxicola E1
GGAGGACTGCGCTATCATGACCGCAACCGGCAATGCTACTTCATTGAGCAAGGCAACAGTGAAAGTTGCTACATCAATCTGGTCAAACTCAATGAGTTCGTCAAGCAAGAATGGTTGGCAGCAGGACATTTAGAGCAGGAATTTGAGCAGTGGGGACCGAGAATTTTGGTGGTGCTTGACAATGCCAGCTATCACAAAAAACAGGCCATGCTCGAACAACTGGCAGTCGAATGCCCCAATCTGCAACTGCTGTTTTTGCCGCCTTACAGTCCAGATTTCAACTTAATTGAGTTGGTGTGGCATTCGTGCAAAGAGTTTATTGCGCATCGTTTATTTCAATCGGTGGAGGAACTTCACTCCTTGCTCGACAGATTACTCAATCAAGGGGAACTGGTGATTCAGTGGAAACGCAAAGTGAAGAACAAAGGCAATGCTCTGATCGCAGCTTGATGATGCAAACTAAATGTCGTTCAGCTTATCTCGAAAATGGCGATCGTCCAGCCCTAGCCACAGTTTGGATTCCCTCAGCATGGCTTCCAAGTCCCCTTGCTGCTGACGAAGTTTGTCTTGCCGCAGCCGAATTGCCTCTAGCTCTTCACGAATGTTGCTGCTGTGCCCAGTAGACTCGGAGTCTGCTTGATCTGAAGTAGCGATCGCCTCTGTCAGCTTCTGGATATCAGTCTGTCGAATGCCCTGATCCAATAGTTTTGAGACATTCTTCTCGACCACTGGCGACAAACTGCCTAGTTCTTCCTGAATTTGCTTTGTTTTCTTCACCAGCACGTCCAGGACTCGATCCTCAGCCCGTTGGGTCAAGACAAAATAGTGGCAGCGCACAGTCGCCTCACGCTGAAGCTTACGGTCAATCCGGCCATTTCGCTGCTCCATTCGACTAGGATTCCAGGGCACATCGAAATGGAATAAATCAGCGCAATAATTTTGGAGATTCACGCCTTCTCGCGCTGCATCCGTTGCAATCAGGATTCTTAAAGAATGACGAGTTGGGTCACTGTTAAACGCCTGTTTGATGTACTCGCGCTGTTCCTCACCCATGCCCCCATGAAAGCTACCAATGCGATCGCCTTCCCGGTCTGAATTGGCAATGATCGATCCAAGTTGTTGCTCTAGATAGCGTTTAGTGTCGGTGTATTCAGTGAAGATCAGGACCCGCCGATTTAGCCAGGTTGCTCCTGGTTTGCCTAAATCTGGGCAAAGATGCTGTCGTATCCACTGCTCTAGGGCTTGGACTTTGCTATCTGGTTGATGTCTTGCCTGCTCTGCAATTTGGGTCATTTGCTCCAGCAAGTCTAACTCTCGTTGCGAAATGGGGGTTGCGGCTGCCTGAGTCGCTTTCTCCATCTGAGACTCTTCTTCCTTGAGCACTTCTTCCTCGTCGAGATCGGCCCCATCATCATCGGATCCTGGCGATTCCTTGAGTAGGGTAAAGGTTGCCTGCCGAGACAGCTGCTGTTCTGCCTGCCGTTCGATCGCTCTCCGGTGAACCTTCAACGTGCGGGCAAACGCCTCAATAGAGGAAAGCAAGCGCTTTTGCAGCGAGGTCAGCACCAACATTGCTGCGGTTTGAGCAGACTTCGGTGCATCCTGCAACCGCTCTTCTCGACAGTTTCGGTACGCTTGCAGCAATTGCGAAAGGACGAGTTCAGGCGAATCTTCTGCCAAGTCATCAATCATGACCGGAATCACTTCCCGTTTTGGAAAGTCGGCGTTGTTAATCTCCCGCAAGTCTTGCTTGAGCCGCCGCACCATCACAGCATCCAGCAGTTTTTTGCTGCGCACTGGCACCCCTCGACAGAAACGCTGTGGGTCGAGGATTTCCAGAAGGGCGGCAAAGCTGTTGGAATGTCCGTTGTGGGGAGTCGCTGAGAGAAAAAGCTTATGCTCAAAGCGAGGAGCCAGATCTCGCACGGTTCGGGTTAACTGGGAGTCGATCGCATATCGAGAAGCGCTAGCAGGAGCAGCATTATGGGCTTCGTCTACAATCAGCATTGACCCTGCCGAAAAATCTTGTAGCCAATCCCGCAAAGGAGCTGCATAGGTTTCATCTCGCAGCAGGGAATGGGAAATAATGAATCGGGTATGTGTTTTCCAGGGGTTGATGCCATAGCCTCGTTCCCGCCGCTTGGAAGCCACAAAGTCGCGATCGTAAACGATAAACGTCAGCCCAAAGCGGCTTTCCATCTCCTCTTTCCACTGACGCACCACAGAAGGAGGACAGGAGATGACGACTCGCTTAATCTTCTGCCGCATCAACATTTCACGTAAGATCAGACCTGCCTCGATCGTCTTGCCCAACCCGACATCATCGGCAATAAACAAATTGACACGGGGCATCCGCAGTGCTTTACGAAGCGGCTCTAACTGATATGACTTCACCTCAATCCCAGCCCGATAGGGAGCCTGGAATAGCTTGGCATCAGTGGAGGTGACACAGTTCCAACGGAGAGCATGAAGGTAGGCTGAGAAATAGCGAGGGTCATCAAAACCCCGGTTCGCCACAGCCTCCCAGGAAGCAGCCTCCAATGTCTGAGCATCAATTTCTCGTTCCCAAAAAACCTCTAATGCATCCCCCTTCGCATCGTCTTCAAGACAAGCAAGGCGAACCCTCATGTCTCCGGGTGGGGAACTTGGGGCAATCACATCTTCAACAAGGTATTGGCGGGAACGAACTCGAACAATCTGTCCAGGTTCAGGAAACACAGATGACATTTTTCAACCCAACAGCTGACCCTAAATACTTACAACATCAAATCCAAATCCGGAACATTCACACATATATTTCCCTGATATCAAGACAATTTGACATAGGCACCTTGCTTCATAGCACTCACTCGGATTTGATGTTGCATTATGCCCATCATGGCATCCACAATAGAGAGTGGAAAGTACAAAGTGTACGTACAATCGAGGAATTATGGGGCGCAAGGGACGATCGATTACGCTTTCAGTGTCAGAGTCGGATAAGGCCCAACTTGAAGCTATTGCCCAAGAACAGGGAATGCTTTGGGGCAATCGTCCGAATATTTCCCGTTTAGTGGAAGCCATTGCTCGCCGAGAGGTGTTGATTAATCGCAATGACAATTGGCCGGAAACTCGAATCAGAGCACTCTACCAAGCAATTCAAGCACTAATTGACAACGGACATTCGGATTCTGCCCAAACGGTTGCTCAACTGTTACTAGAACGCAGTGAGTTAACAATCCCACTCCGCAGTGAGCTGGCACAGTTTCTAGGTAAACCGATCGCATCCTGGCAGTTAGAGATTGAGCAATATATTCGCTGCCAAACCCCATTTCGGCTCACCTATCGGGACGCAGCAGACCATCCTTTGAGTTTCGCGATCCACCATGCCAGGATTACCCTTTACGAACGGCGTCAGTACCTAGAATGTTGGTGCGAAGAAACCGAGGGCAACCGAGACATCCCAGAACTACAGCACAACTGGACATTACGGCTGGATCGCATTACCGATGCGGCCTTGAGCCCACTTTCAAAGCCATGGCACCTGAACTTAGACACGCTTGAAGTCGAGATGCATCTACTGAAAGGATTGGCTTTTGCCTATGAACCCAAGAGTAACGATGTCAGCACCGAATGGATGGGCGATCGCAATCCACCCGTTCGAAGGGTTGTACGGAAAATCTCGAACACTTTCTGGTTCTTTCGAGAGGTATTGCGCTATGGCGAGGATTGCATAGTTGTTGCCCCAGAAGCTGTGCAGATGAAACTTAAACGAAAATTGCAAGCTTTATGCGATCACTATGGTTTGATTCAAGAGTAAGTAGTGATTTTCTGGGTAGCTAAAACTTCTTTCACCTTTGAAAGGACATAAAAGGGTTCTTCCGACCTTTTGGTGAAAGTTACAATGGAAGGAAAGTCAGGAGGATCCGCCTATTTTCGACTTGATCACGGCTCAGACCCGATAGTTTTTTCACCAGTTACTGCCTAATTCCAGCCAACTTTACCTGGAGCACTGTGAACTCGATACCGAGCAACAGCAGCTGACTTTGAATGTGCTTTCAACCCAACAGTTTGCAAAATGTCCGGTGTGTGGCACCCCGTCTGCCCGGACTCACAGTCACTATCAGCGTACCCTTGCTGATTTACCTTGTGTCAATTTCAAGCTGACTCTAACGTTGCAAGTCAGTAAGTTTTTCTGCGATACTCCAGATTGCATTCGGCGTATTTTCACAGAGCGAATTCCTGAAATTGCGGCACCCTGGGCGAGGAAAACCGCTCGATTGGTGCAGCGACTCGAAGCCATTGGTCTAGCGTTAGGTGGTGCTGCGGGTGCGCGTTTGTCTCATCACATCGGTACAGGAGTCTGCGGCAGCACGCTGTTGAATGTGCTTGAAAACCTTCCTCTGCCTGAATTCGAGGTACCCAAATTACTGGGAGTTGATGACTTTGCCTTTCGCAAAGGACAGCAATACGGCACTATTCTGGTCGATCTGCAACGCCATCGCCCGATTGCTCTGTTAGCCGATCGCAAAGCCGAGACCTTAGCAAAATGGCTGGCTCAGCACCCCGGTGTAGAGGTGTTGTCACGAGACCGTTCGGCTACCTACAGAAGTGGGATGGATGCAGGTGCACCGAATGCGGTGCAGGTGGCAGATCGTTTCCATCTCATGCAGAACTTACAGGAGACTCTAGAAAAGCTGCTAAGTAGCTACAGTTCTCAGTTGCAAGCAGTTGAACAACAATGGCGACAAGACAAAACACCTACAGAGACGGCGGTGGTCATTGCGCAGTCAACTGCCACAGTCGATGCTCAGGCGCAAGCCTTAGCCAATCACCAACGCCGAGTCGAACAAGACCAGGAAATTAGAAGATTACATCAACAGAAATGGACGCAGAGAGCAATCGCCGAGGCGGTGGGGGTCAGTGAGCGAACGGTTCGACGCAAACTCTGCTCTCCTGGATTGGCAGAGGTTCCCGCTCGACGAACCACCTTTGGACGGAGCATCCTCGACCCCTACAAGCCAAAGATTCTGGCGTGGTGGAATGATGGCATTCAAGAGACTGCAGTGTTAATGGTTTTCTTGCAACAACTGGGTTACACCGGCAGTGAGCGAACCCTGATGCGCTACCTCAAACAACTGCGGCAAGCCCAGGGTCTGCCACAGAGGCGAGTAGCTTCGACTCCGGGGTTGGCGAAAGTGAGCGACCCACAATTGCCGCCCTTCACCGCACGACGTGCTAGTTTTGTAATCGTTAAACCCGAACAGCATCGAGATGCAGAAGAAGTCGATTTGTTAGCTCGATTGGTCGCGGCACATCCGGATTTGAACAAAGCGGTTGCGTTGGCGGAGGAGTTTTCACAATTGCTGCGCGGACGTAAAGCAGAAGGGTTTGAGCCTTGGCTGATGAAGGCGTCTAAGAGCACACTCAGATCCTTTCAAGCATTCGCAAAGAGTCTTTCGGAGGATTATGCGGCGGTTCGAGCCAGCATGGTTTTAGAGGTGAGCAATGGCATGGTCGAAGGCTTCAACAATCGATTAAAAATGGTGAAACGCCAGATGTATGGACGGGCTGGTTTAGAGCTGCTGAAGAAGCGTTTTATTGCGGCTTAGAAAGTTGTTCTCAAAATGAACTACCCCGCCGCAAGCCTATCCATTACGCAAAAGTGCGTAGAAGTGTTACAGGACGTGGCTTTTGCTGGATGAGTGTGAGATTATCATCCTATGACTGTATCTACCTAGCCAACAGGATTGAGGTGAACTATGCAAGCTTGGTTAAGCTAGGAGATTCGCAACGCTGCATTCAAAGATTTTCGACATGGCCAACGATTCCGATCGGTTTTGGACATATTGAGTTGTCACCCTGATAAAACAGTGCCTCAGGCCAGTCAGGACCGAACCGAAGCTCAAAGCATCTATCGGTTTTGGGCAAATCCACAGGTCAGTGCCAAACGAATTATGGCAAGTCAAAGGGGCGCTGTCTTGGGACGGGTGAATCGTT
>LUGL01000174.1 GCA_002796835.1 Elainella saxicola E1
AAAAGTACCTTTGAAAGTGTCAAACTCAATAGCAAGGCTCTGTCTAATGGTGGTTCCTGCTCCACCTGTAGGAGAGAAGTAGCCCAAGCTGCCACCGATATCACCGATGGCTAGAGCTCCTGCTGGGCTGTTTTGTAGGAGGAAAGTGAATCCATCTGCCCCACCTGTGCCGCCAGTGAGGCGAAACTTGAACTGGGTTTGAAAGGAGGTGTTGGTTGTCACAGGAATGGGAGTGGCGAAGTAGGCACTACCTGCTTGACGGGTTGCAGCCGGAGTAAGGCGGAGTGCAGTACCAGCCTGAGTACTTCTGCCGTTAAGCTGCAAGCCACTGATGCTAGAAAAATCGTTGTAAGTAATGGTAGGGAGTATGTCTTTATAGGAGGTCAGCAGCTCAGATTGAAAAGCGATCGAAGATTCAACCGCACCAACTCCATATTCCAGATCCCAATCGCCACCTCGATCGACATTTCCGGTGAAATCTGTTGATGCAGCAACATCCGCGCCTGTGAGTTTGCTCAATTCTGTGACGAAAGCTTGTCCGACCTGACCTTTAGCAATATCGCATCCATACAGCAGAATATCAGCGTCAGAGGTCATTGCCCCTGACCAAGTTTGCAGCTCGCTGCTTCGCTGTTCCAGGGTTTGTAGATTTATAGTTGAGGAGCCTAACTTTAGATGACCTGCACCGCCATGGGAAACAATATGGACGCCAGCAACATGGTCATATTTTTCCAGTGTTTCAGTGATTTGGCTGAGCCAATCCTGGTTAGGATCAAGAAGGACAACGTGGGTTCCGAGTAGTGCACTATCTACTAAAGTTTGATAGTGATCCACCCCTGTATCAATAAAAATGAGTTGGTTTTCACTGGAAATGCCAGACAAAGGTTTGAGTTCAGACAGTGGACCTGTGATTGTGTCAAGATTGGGCGTGGAACCTGCTGTAGAAACGAATGAGTTTGGATCAGTGGAAGGATTGAACATAAGTTTGGATTGGTTGCGTGATGGATTTGGAGAAGGCCTAGGAACAGAGAGAATCTTTTGGGAAAAGATTGAATTTAGAGCAACAGCATCTATCAGTCTTGGCTGAGCAAAACTGTTAAATAGAAGTGGGGACGAATGCCGATTGAAACTTCTGAGTTGAATTAGCTGAGCTCTTATACCTCTTGCAGTAAATCGATCGTAGATAAATCGCCAGCCAACATAATCGAAGCTGGTGTAAGAGCTGAGAAGCAATATCTAACACAATTACCGTTTTCAGATGCACTCTAATAAGCAGCAACAGCCGCTGCTTTCAGATGCACTTCGAGATTTTTGAATATTGCAAATTCACTTTATTTGAGCCAAAACTTATATTTCAGCTCTATCCAAATGAACATTACATTTGGTGTAAATTAAAATTTATAAAGGTAAATTTGATATATCCATTTCTCTCGCTTGACCTGATGTATAAAAATCAATTATTTCTCATGCATGAAACCTAATTTGCTACAGAAATGCGATGGGTGCAACTTCCAAACAAGGAATCACGTACGGATAGAACTAAAAATATAGTCAAATATAGTACCGGAATAAAACAAGTGGTTTCCCGCGACTTCACGCAAATATTATACAGAGGTTGGACTGTATGAAATATTTTCTCTGGATCAAGGTTCACGCTAATCATTAACATCGAAGAATCCAACACAAAAATTTAGGAAATGAAGATGACAATTGGTTGACATTCTGGAGTAGTACATTTATTCTGTTAATTAATTAACTGCGCGGTTAAATACTGTTCTTGCTAGATAATGTCCATTGATCGATTGAGTATTACCTTTGCTGTCCTTGCCGATCCTACTCGACGTGCCATATTGGCTCATCTATCGCAGGGTGAAGCCTTGGCTACTGAACTCGCTCAACCATTTGCAATGAGCCTACTGGCCATTCCTAAACAGCTTAAAGTGTTAGAACGAGCTGGATTGATTACTCGTTTTCGAGAAGCCTAGTGCCGTCCCTGTTGCTTGGAAGCGGAACTACTCAAGAATGCTGAGGATTGGATTGAACAATATTGCCAGTTTTGGGAACAGCGTTTCGATCGTCTGAATGATTATCTGCAGGAATTGCAAGTAGAGGAGAAGAGAGAAGAAAAAAGATCGCAAGAATCAGAAATAGATTGCGCTTGTTCCACTTTAAGGAGAAACAAAATGGTGCAACAAAATTTAACCACTGATACTCAAGCGGATTGCACGATCGTGATTACTCGCGTCTTCAATGCACCACGAGAATTGGTGTTTAAGGCATGGACAGAGCTTCAACAGATTGAGCAATGGTGGGGGCCAAAAGGGTTCACAACTCGTGTGACTGAATTCGATTTTCGATCAGGAGGACAATGGCGCTATGTCATGGTGGGCTCAGATGGTACAGAATACCCTGTTAAAGGCGTTTTCCATGAAGTTTTGCCTCTGGAACGAATAGTGACTAGCGATGAATTTGATGAGGGCTTTGATCAGATAGCGAAGGCAGAACGGCCGCAAGGCATTGTTGTCACAGCCACATTTGAAGAATTAGACGTCAAGACGAAACTGACCCTCCAGATCGGGCATGAGTCTGCTGACGATCGACGCAAACATGAAGAGATGGGTGTAATTGGAGGATGGAATTCCAGCTTTGACTGCCTTGATGAATATTTGATTGGTGTTGCGGATTAGCAGCATTCAAGAATTTCGGCTGGCTGCATATTTTATAACCCGCTGCGATCGAAAAGAATTTCGACTGACTGCATATTTTGCAACCCGCTTTGATCGAAAAGAACTTTTTCTAATTTTTACTCAAGGAGTGCATGATGCAATTAAATCCTTACCTGATGTTCAATCTCTACGGGTCGATTCCTCGCCGCTCTGCGGCGTAAAATGTAGGGATGAGCGAGTACATCCATAAACGACATAACGTTACGGTTTTGCTTTACCATCTCGTGTTTCCAGCAAAGTATCGACGGGCTGTGTTCGATGAACAGGTGGACGCAGTGTTGAGAGAAGTGTGTCTCGAAATCGAGAAGCGTTATGAGGTGAAGTTTGTCGAAATTGGGGTGGACAAAGACCATGTGCATTTTTTGGTGCAGTCAGTGCCGACTTACAGTGTGACGAAACTGGTCACGATGATTAAAAGTCTCACAGCCCGAGAAGTGTTCAAACGTTGCCCTCAAGTAAAGCAGCAGTTATGGGGTGGAGAGTTTTGGAGTGATGGTTACTTTGCGAGTACAGTCGGCAAACACGGAGACGAAAGTATGATTGCCCAGTACGTCAAGAACCAAGGCAATGACTATCTCCAGT
>LUGL01000175.1 GCA_002796835.1 Elainella saxicola E1
TTCAAATCAGTTGTATCTTGCACTGCTAATACGACATCTGAACGATTCACCCGTCCCAAGACAGCGCCCCTTTGACTTGCCATAATTCGTTTGGCACTGACCTGTGGATTTGCCCAAAACCGATAGATGCTTTGAGCTTCGGTTCGGTCCTGACTGGCCTGAGGCACTGTTTTATCAGGGTGACAACTCAATATGTCCAAAACCGATCGGAATCGTTGGCCATGTCGAAAATCTTTGAATGCAGCGTTGCGAATCTCCTAGCTTAACCAAGCTTGCATGGTTCACCTCAATCCTGTTGGCTAGGTAGATACAGTCATAGGATGATAATCTCACACTCATCCAGCAAAAGCTACGTCCTGTAACACTTCTACGCACTTTTGCGTAATGGATAGATCTAGAGGAATGGCTGAAGCAGGAAGAACATGCCAGTATGTGCCGGGTTCAAGATGCCAAGACAGCTGCGCAGAATAGTCCTAACTGTACCGGCGACAACTTCCAAATCCAGATTGGGGACCAAGTGTTCACCGATCGCAAGCAGGCAGTTGAACTCCTGCACCAGATTTCAGATGAGTTGTTCCCAGAGTTGTCAGATGACAGACCGATGGTGTCTAGAAGTGTGGGATTCTATGGTGGCTTCGAACTGAAGCTTGAGGTAGAGCGAACCCAGGATTGGCTGGTGATGATCGGCTCCAAGCCCAAATGCACTCACTATGACTGCCGACTCTGGAAGAATGCTGACACTGCGACCACTCGCTTAGAGGAACGGTTGCAAAAGATTGTGAAGGATGCCGAGGCATTCACTTGGGGGCTCGATCGAGCCCGACAGCAAATTGTTGACCTTCGCAATCGATTAGCTGAGCTTGAGCAGAAAGCTGAGGCTCTGGCAGCAGTGGTTGCTACTCAAGAGGCTACCAAGCTGGCCTTGGAACAAGAGTTGGGGCTCAACGAAGAATCCGATGCGGCTGTAATTGAAGTGAACTGTTGAGATGGCTGCTGTAGAGTTTAGTGAAACCGCCGCCGAATTTTATATAACACTTGCAAGACAGAGATTATATAACTTCAAAAGCGTTATATAACGGCTGCAATTTGCCTGACGACCTTCATGTCCTTTCAGAGGTGAAAAAGGCGTTAGCTGCTCAGAAAACCATTGCTTACTCTTGAATTAAACTCCTGTGGCTCCTGCTGCATTTGCCTTGGACAGCAATCCTGCTTACTCCAATGGCTGATCGCCCAGATGCTCCTGCAAAGCCTGCCAACGCTGAATCTGCTGCTCTAAGGCTTGACGCCGATCGTCCTTCACTTTTTTCCCTTTATAAAACCCCTGCCCTGTCATCTCATCATGAGCAAGGGCAATTTGCCCCCCAAGGACTTTTGGATAACTCCTGCCTATCCTCCTGGGTTAAAATCACGCCTTCCCCCGCTTCACCGCTATCAATCCTGCGGGCAATCTCGATCAACTGCTCAGCAATTGCGATCGGAACTCGGATCGTTCTAGTTCGCCCCAGTTTCCATTGAGGGGCTGGCCCTCGACTGCCACGTTCAATCCCATCTGCCATTGGTTCTCTATCCTCAACCCTAACTTGATACAAGTTTGCCAGAGAACCCTGAAAACAACTTGTGTCAAGTTTCCAGAAAAACCCGTGTCAAGTATTGAAACCTGTATCAAGTTTCTCTACAGTAAAGACATCGACCCTTAATGATGGAGTGAAGGTCGATCGCAGTTCCCGTTCCGACTTGATTCAGCTAGAAATCCGTCATTCAACTTTCAGCTCTCCACTAATTTCTCGCTCCTGCGTGGCAGGAGATTTTTCCATGGCCAATCCAGTTCTCCATCCCACCGATAGATCCCCTTCTCATCCGCAAATTTTGGAACATTTTGCACTCAACGACCTGCTGCATCGCCTGAAAACCTATTCCAGTCAAGCAGGAATAAGCTTGGAACCTCAGGAACTTGAATCTCTAGCTGCACTGCTGATCCAAACCCTTGCCGCGAACTTGGATGACAACTTGCTGGCGAGCTATCTAGAAGCAATTCGCCATCACAAATTTGAGGCACTGGGTCATCCTTCTAGCCTGAAATTGCCTGCTCCCTGCCCATCGCTACCCAGTCACTTCCCTAATGTGGAAACACCCCAGTTTTTGTATGGCGATCGCCTCCGCTGGATTTCAGATGGACAAGCAACTGATTGGGGCATTGTGATTGGCAGATTCTACAGCTTCGCGCCCCACTGCTGTTGCTGGCATTGGTGCTACTTGATTTGGCTCGATCCGGATTCTCCCAGTTCTGCTTGGGTTACGGCTGATCTGGCTTGGGAAGAAGACCTTGAGCCCCTAGAAACGGAGGAACCGTAATGCCGCCACGCCTGCTTACGTCCAGAGAGCAACAGCTGATCGACCTCTACAGCTACTGCCAGCTTGGCATGACCCCGCAGCAGTTCTACGCTAAATGGCAAGTCAACCAAGACACGATCGCTGCCATTTGCTCTCGCTCCACTTCCACCGTCCATCGCTGGTTTCGTAGAGGTCGCAGCTACCGTCGCCCAACCGCAGTAGATTTACGCCACCTTGCCCTGATGGATTTCATGCTGGAACATTTCGAGCAAATTCCTGAAGACCTGAGAAGTACTCTTTGTTTTACCAGGCAGGAGGACAAAATCAATTAGCTTTCGAAATGTCAATGTCACCCTGCTCTGTCTTCAGTCGCTACCTTTTCCGTAGGGTGGCTTCAGTTCTTGAGAAGCTTGAAAAAATGGGAGGCACTNGAGGGTGAGCCGAGGTCAACGAATTGTACAGGAAATTCACCAGCTCCGAGCAGCTTTTGCAGCTTGGTCACTTCATCCACCCGATCGCGATGCTTCTCGTCTGCTAGGAATCATCGATCGCACCTTGAACAGCCGATCGACAAGTCGCAACGGGAGGCAAGCATGACGTACTACCAGCAGTTGCATCCCTGGTGCATCATGCGGTTGCTGCCCAGGATGCAGCAACAGGTTGTGACTCGGTTTCGTCGTCGCAATGATGCTGAAGCTCACATGCAAGTCTTGTGCCAATTAGAGCCAGCAGCAACCTACGAGATTGTCTTTGATCCAGCCCTTGAACCCGCAGAAACCTACCATGAATGAGCAAAGCCTGACTGACCCACTGACGCCACTCCAAAAAGCTGAATACGCCGCTCGTTGCTTTGCTGAACGGAACTATAGAGACTGTAGTGCCTGGAGTGTAGTGATTCGCAAAACCTATGGCGTTCGATCGCTGTTCAAAGACCTCAAAAGCGAACTGGCTCAAGCGATCGTGGTAGAAAAAGGAGAGGCACAAATTCGAGAGACGATTCACGTCATGCCCGATAGCGGTTTCACCCAGTTCACCCCTGAAGAAGCCTACCTGATTGCTCGATCGTTGCAATCTGAACCTTTGGAATTGACCTGACCCACGATCCCGCTTTGCGATCGAACCCTTCTGTTCTGACTGCGTTCTTTCCAGGAAAGAGAAACCCCAGCATGTTAAACAAATGCAACAATAATGCCGCTTCTTCGGATAATAGCGATCGACCCCCAAGCGATCGTCCACTGACAGGAGTAGTGCTGTGATTCCTGGACTCGACAAACTGATTGATGCCATTCTCGGTACGGCAACATCCCAGCTGCAAGACCGCATTCAACGCAGTGAGGCGGTGATTAAAGCGGAATGCACCTTCACCTCGGTGGTAGAAAAGCTCTATTTCCTGTGTGAACTGTCCTGGGAGATGCTGTCTACCGATCAGCATGAGCATCAACTATCGCGAGTTTCCCGATCGAATTCGGCGGTTGTTTGGGGCTGCGGTGCAGGAGGAGAAGGACTTAGACCATTGGCATTACGACATGATAGGTCAGACAATACTGTTCCGCAATGCCGCAGGAGATTATACTTCGGCTCATCGATCACTGTTGGAGTTTTTTGTGGCCTATAAGTTGTAATAGATCAAACTTAATCTGACAGAAGGGAGTTAACGGACACTGACAAAAGGTATCAGAGATGCCTTATTTGTTGTTCTCTGTTCTGTGTGTTGAGATGATATTCAGCAAGTTGTTCGTTCTAACGTACCGCTAGTTTACCTTAGCCCAACTCCTCCAGGTAGTCTGGCACTTATCGTCACCCAAACTGGCATTACCACTAAACTGATTGATTTGCTCAACAACACCTGGTTCAGTGCTCATAGAAAATCCCGCACGAATTATTAGGATTGGCTGGAGGCGATCGATCAAGTTACCCGCCAACTCTGGAAATCGCTGATGGGACCGCTGGTTAATCACCTCAAACAACACTCCTTCCAGCAGGCCAACCTCATCCCTATCAGGTACCTCAGCCTACTACCCCTCCATGCTGCTTAGACAGAAGACAACACAACTCCCACCGGACGACGTTACGCTTTCGATGTCATCCACTTCACCTATGCTCCTAATGCCTCGTCACTCAACGCAGCATATGACGTTGCTCCAAGCTGGAGTCGATTCAATTTTGGCGATCGATAACCCACGCAAGGACTTGCTCAACTCCAGCCGCGAAGTTGCTGCTGCCGTTGCCAGCTTCCCCAAACACAAAGTTCTGAGACATGAAGAAGCGACGATCGCATCGGTTCTAGATGCCTTGCCCCACTGCAACATCCTCCATCTCTCCTGCCACAGTACCGCCAACCTATAAGAGCCACTCACCAGCGGTTTTCTTCATGAGCGATGGCCTCCTCACCCTGCGAGATCTCCTCGACCTCAGACTGAGCAATCAGGGCGGTATCCGTCTGGCAATTCTCTCCGCTTGCGAAACTGGATTGAGCAGGATTGAACTCGCCGATGAAGTGATCGGACTGCCCACTGGACTGCTGCAAGCAGGGGTTGCGGGTGTGGTTGCTTCCCTCTGGTCTGTGTCTGACCTCAGCACCATACTGCTGCTGGTACGGTTCTATGACTTCTGGCGAGAAGATGGAACTTATCCCTCAAAGGCATTGCCTCAAGCACAAGTCTGGGTGCGAGACACAACCAATAGACAAAAGTACGATTACCTCAAAAGCAAGCTTTCATCTTCCCTGAGTTCTCAAGCTGACTCCGGAATCACAGAGGGTTTCCTCAACGAATTTATGTTGAACCATGTCTATCTCTCTGGCTGGGAAGCAAGGGACGTTGCTCATCCCTTCCATTAGGCCGCTTTCACATATACAGGAGTGTAAGGTCTTGGAGTGACGATTGCTCACGATTGATGCTGCTGATTAAGAACGATCGCACTGCTCTTCAACTCGCCTGACTCCGCTTCGGATTACAGTCCGCAAACCCGATCGCTTCCTGATCCAAATAACCCGCTAGCGCCATTTCGATCACAGCTTCAACTGGGTAATCTATTTCAGCAGCGCGGTCAATCAACGCCTGTTTAATTCGCTCAGGCAACTGCTCTAAAATTACCTGAGCTGCTGGGGGAGTCAGTTGCTCAAAACTGGTCGATTGCATAGATTTTAGCTCTCCCTTGGAATCTTGACGTTGTAAGGCGGTTCAGTCGCTCGTAACAACATCGCTTCTAGTTCTGATAATAGCGCTGGATTTCCCCAACGTTCTAGCGCTACGATTGCAATTCCCACATCAGCAGGATGATAGAGATCAAGCCATGCCCAAGTAAACGCTTTATGCCCGCCGTTAAACCGTGTCCCCAAATCATTGGTTTTGCCCAGATATAACACCCCTTCTGTGCGGTGCCGAATCGCATAAATACCAGGACGGGCAGGTAGATGGTCGAATTGGCGATCGATAGCAAGGCATTGCTCAAACGGTATAAATGCCAGTCGATCGAGAATTGCCTTTGCCTGCTGTTGAGAATCGGTCATCTAGAATTTAGCTTTCAGGTCACATGATTACTCAATTATTTTCTGCCTAAACCAATTCAATGCCTGATTTTTATGATCCACCTCAAAAATAGAAATCTTGGCGAAAGTTGATACCCAATTAGTAAACGTGTCAACCAGCGTCAACTCCTGTACCGCAAGGGCTTCAGTTCTTTTTTAACTGAAATACGCTTTCTGGGTTGATACCTGGTGATAGTCATATCAACTGCTAGGATTCCTGCCTATCGCGAGGCCCAAGTTTCCGGTTGACAAGTTGATAGTTTCTCTAAAACATCCCAATCTAAGCACAACTACAAAAGGGAGAAGAGATAATCAACTGGTATTTGTATTGGTATACCAGTTCTAGCAATAGTGAAAACACTTGATATTATTGATTTTTAGAGTATCAATGACACCCTTGGTAAGGGTGAGGCCATGAGTTCAATCCTCATCACGGGCTTGCTTTAGGTGTACTTTCGCACATTAAATGTCGCTATTCGCAAATTAGTGTCGTTTTAGAGTATTTTTCTGGTACTTCCTGGGTTTTTGCAAATTAATGTCGTTACTTCTGAATTGTGAGCTATTCGCAAATTAGTGTCGTTTTTGCCAAGGGTGTGCTCCTTTCAATCCTCCAATTTGAGATAGCTAAGATTGTTGCTAAAGTCTTGATGGTTGAATGTAAGTCGGCTTTTTCAGCCCACCCATTTCTGGGAGGCTAATTGCGACGCCAAGTCCATATCGGATCGATCGGCAATCCAGGTTAGTCTTTCAGCCCACCCATTTCTGGGAGGCTAATTGCGACGCGGAGTTAAAAGCGATGGGATGGACAGATCTTAGACTTTCAGCCCACCCATTTCTGGGAGGCTAATTGCGACCTCCGACTCATTCACGAAAATGCGACGGACCCGATACTTTCAGCCCACCCATTTCTGGGAGGCTAATTGCGACTTCAGTCCTTTGATGTTCCCGTGGTGGGTGACGCCTTTCAGCCCACCCATTTCTGGGAGGCTAATTGCGACAAGCCCCACTTCAGCAGCGCAACCGCTCGATACTGCTTTCAGCCCACCCATTTCTGGGAGGCTAATTGCGACTCAGAATCTCCAGAAATAGGATTTCCGTTTTTTGTACTTTCAGCCCACCCATTTCTGGGAGGCTAATTGCGACTTATGCCCGTCGCTTCAGCCATTCGAGTATTTGGCGGCTTTCAGCCCACCCATTTCTGGGAGGCTAATTGCGACTCCCATTGCTAGAATCCTTGTGCCGTCAGC
>LUGL01000176.1 GCA_002796835.1 Elainella saxicola E1
TCATTCTCTCTTGCTGCCACTAAGGGAGTCACTGCACTCCATGCCAACTGTTGATGTTCTCGAATGATGAAACAGGCTTGACGTTGAGCAATTTGGCTCAGAAAATCGCTGGTGCAGAAATTCCGGTCGGCAATCCATAGCTGTTGAGGTTGCACCTGCTCTAGCACCTGGGGCAACAATGAGCGTTCTTGAGCATGACCATCTTCACAGGGAAATACATCCACCACTAACGACCGTTGCGGGTCGAGCACACTCAAGGTTTGTCCGGGTAAAGCCCCGGCAGGCTCGTTGCGTAGAACTTTCAGCCGATGCTCTGTGCCAGCAATATGATTGCCATCAATAATCCGCACTTCATAGCCTGCTAACAGAGGGACTGCTGCTGCTGGAAACTCCTGTTGAACCGCTAGCAGTTGCTCACTGCTGTAGCGCACTAACGCTTGAGATAATTTCGGTTCTAGACCATTCACCTTAGCATACAGCGCTACTTTCGATACCCCTACCACCTTTTCAAACCCTTTGTAGGCTGCATTCAGTGAGGGATACATGCCACACACCACTAGACTCATCAATCCCACGACACTGGAAAAAAGGAGTTCTCGCTGATATTGCTGTTCTGCGGTTTCCTCAAACAACTGATCCAACAACTTGGGGGCAAATATCCGCTCCATGATGGCTCGCACCATGACAGTCATTGGTGTATTTTCCACAAATCGCTCAAAGATGGCACTAATCATAGCTCCCTCTCCCTGATTGGGTGCTCACTTCAGTGCCTTGATCCTATCGAAAATTCTCCCTTGGGAACCAGCCTCTCTTGCAGCGATCTGGTTACAGTAAGAAAGTTATTTTCGTACCCCAATGCAGTCTTTCACTCGACTTGTTGTTCTTTTGGCCCTGCGACAGGGCTGTGCCTACCCTCAGCCTTTCATTGCTATGAGTGATTCGCCAAACCCTCCTCGTTCCCAGTCATCAGAAGTAGCCAGTGTTGCAGCAAATCCGGATCGTTCCCAGGAGATGGAATTTAAGCTGAGCGACTATCAATGGCAACACCGCATTCTGCTGGTCTTTGCTCCCTCACCTGACTCATCTCAGTATCGTCAACAGATGCAGGCATGGCAGACAGACGCGGCAGGGACAGGCGATCGCGACCTGAAATTAGTGCAAATTTTGGGAACTGGAGAGAACCAGGTTGATGGGCGATCGATCAATTCAGCATCGGCGGAGAGACTGAGACAACAGTTTGGGATTCCTCCTGAAAAATTCGCAGTGATTCTCATAGGCAAGGATGGTACAGAGAAGCAACGGAGCCAAACTCGAGTTGATTTAGCGATGCTGTTCCGCACGATCGATGCGATGCCGATGCGTCAGCAAGAAATGCGTTCTCTACAATAGCAGTTATCAAGAGTGCTGTTACCATGTCTGATCATTCTTCTAAACGTCCCTACGATGTTGTCCTCTATGGTGCCAGTGGCTTTGTTGGCAAGCAGACAGTGCAATACTTTGCCACCCATGCGTCTCCTAAAGGGATACAGTGGGCGATCGCTGGGCGTAATCGCCAGAAATTAGCAGCCGTTCGAGATCAGGTCGGTGTAGGGGTAGAGGTGCTGGTGGCAGATAGCCAGGATCAGCAGGCGATTGATGCGATCGTCTCTCAAACCCGCGTGATTCTGAACACGGCTGGACCCTTTACCCTTTATGCGAATGCTCTGGTCGATGCTTGCGTTCGGTTTAGAACCCACTACGTTGACATTACTGGAGAAACACCCTGGGTTAAAACCCTGATCGATCGCTACCATGCTCAGGCTGCTGCTGATGGAACACGCATTATTCCCTGTTGCGGCTTTGATTCGGTTCCATCCGATCTGGGAACTTATCTGGTCGTTCGTCACCTACAGCGCGAATTGGGTGTGTCTTGCAAAGAGGTAAATGCCTATTTTCAGGCGTTCGGCGGTTTCAACGGTGGCACACTGGCATCGGTCATGAATCTCTATGACTCACCAGGGTCAGCCCAAATGAATCATCCGTTTTTTCTCAATCCCTCTGCCTCGCACGCTCAAGCCGAAATTGACCGTAACCGTGACCCGCAAACGCCGTCCTTTGATTCGAACCTCAATACCTGGGTTGCACCCTTTTTTATGGGAGTTGTGAACGCTCGCATCGTCCGCCGCAGTAGTGCTTTGTATGAGGAATGGCAGGAACCCTATGGACCCGACTTCACCTATCAGGAATATCTCAAGTTTGATGAGCCACTGGCATGGCTAAAGGCAACGGGTGTAACGGCGGGTCTGGCACTGTTTGTGGGAATTCTCCAACTGCCCCAGACGCGCGCTTTGCTACAGCCCATCCTGCCTAAACCAGGTGAGGGACCGTCTGATCAAACGATGAATGAGGGATGGTTCACCTGTGAACTGCGAGGGACTGCGGTAGACGGGCGTAAGGTACGAGGGCTGATTCGAGATCAGGGCGATCCTGGCAACCGCGCAACGGTCAAGTTTGTGTGTGAAGCTGCCTTGAGTCTGGCTCTGCAAACGGATGAGTTACCCGGTGGTCAAACACGAGGAGGCATTCTTACACCAGCAACCGGATTGGGGGATATTCTGGCAGAACGATTACGTCGGGCTGGGATGACGATCGAGGTAAACTCGTTGTTATGAATGAGCAATTGCCCCCATGCATTCATCCGCTATCCTGGATGAGATTGAGCGAGAGTTGGGCCAGTGGTAGGGCGATCGGCGGTTAGTGGTGTGAAGCTGCCAGTGTAAGGCTTGTCCCAAATGATGGTAAACAGATGGTCGATCGTGTTTTAAGTTTGTGAACAGTTCTGATAATTGCTCTAACCTTGTTCCCATATACTTTTAAAAGTATCCAAACCAATATTCTCTATGTATTGAGGTGAAGTACGATTTTCATCTCTTCGGCAGTAATCTTTCTTCATTTCAGTGAATTTATAATTGCAAGAACGCATTCAACGCTGGTTACAGGAGACGAATGACTCAACCGCAGCAGAAATTTCAGGCTCTCCTGGCGATCGCCCATTGCAGACCTTTAGATTCTAGCCAAGGATAATTCGCGATCGCAGCAAAATAGCCGGTATATTACTGCGATCGTTCGTTTGCGTTAAGCCAAGATGCGGTTGAGCACACACATGACTTTGTCGGCGCAGTTGGGGACGGGGATGGGTTTGCTCCATAGACCTGCTTCAGCGATACCCAGGGTATGTTGCCGCAGGATGTGGGCTTTGACGTTGTCTTCGGTGCCGATGACGAGCAGGGTGAGGATGCGCGGATCGGGGTTGATTTGAATCAGAGAGGTGTGATCGGTCATAGCAGTTGTTTCACTCCACTGAGGAAATGGGTTGCAAAAATACCCAAAACCAAAGCCACCCTGCTGCTTTTTTGGCCATAGCAAGATCAGGATGGCTAGTGGAGTGATAAACTGCCCTCTAGCCCTCCTAACTGTTTGCGCAGTTCTGAGGGTTAGTCATCTGGAGCTGTTCCCGCAGTTTCCAGGTGACGCTTTGATTGCGGATATTGATTTGTACTGAGAAACCAACTTACCGGAGAATGGGGCTTTTCGCAAGTCTGTCTTGATACAGGTTTACAAGATGGGCGATCGGATTTTGAGGAGGTGGTTGATCTGTGTTTGGGTGAAGGAGCGATCGGACTTGCTGGATGATGAGGACTGGGGGACAGATCACTTTTAAAGTAGCTAAAATACTCGTTATGAGCAGGAAAACGGTTGACAAATTATCCTCTACGAAAACGAGATAGCTGGTTGTTACGCTGACATGAACGAATCTTCAGAGAGCAGATTTAGCGAATACGACCCAATCACTTACCATCACTGGCAAGAATTTGAGATTCGTCGTTTGAAAAGGTCTAGCGAGGACTTCCAACAGCTCTTTGAAGACATTATGGTAAGGGCAAGACCGGGATTTATACGAGTTCGCCCTTATGGAAACATTGGAGATCGCAAGTGTGACGGACTGTTTCGGGATGATTCTGTATTCTTTCAAGTTTACTCACCTGATGAACTAGAGCAGGCGAAAATTCAAAAGAAAATAGATGAGGATCTTGATGGCGCAGTTGCACATTGGGGAAAAGCCTTAAAAACCTGGATCTTTGTGTACAACGTAAGACGAGGACTTCCACCTGATATACCAGGGACTCTGCGGGAGAAACAGAAACAATATCCTGACATAAAGATTGATCATTTGAGCAACGATGATCTTTGGGAAAGAACCCGTAGTTTAAGTGTTGAGCAAAGAAATGAGATTTTAGGCTTACCCCCTTCGATAACCGTCGAGAGGAAGCCGCCGTTTGATTCCTTCACTGAATGTCAATGGCGAAAGACTTGTCGAGCTATGCTCGACAAGTCAGATTCAATCTCCAACGCTGAACGTCTTAATGGCAAAGGACGGAGTTAGCATCGATCCGGCTAAATTGTTTATACCTATTGGCCTGATAGAGCGCAAGCAAAAACAGCATCGTCGAACGGATGTTGATTCTGCTGAGCAAGCTTCATTGCTATTACAACCCACTGAGGAAGAGATTGTTCGACGATTTGATCAGGAAGAGGAGTTTTTTGACCAAGTCATTGACAATCTAAACATCTCTAATAACGCTCGTTTCGTCATTACTGGAGAGCCAGGAGCAGGTAAAACTACACTGTTGCAGAAAATAGGCGATCGTCTCTATGAAGAAGGAATGTTCCCAATTTGGATTTCGTTGGGTAGACATGGAGTTCCGCCAACTTATGAGTTTTTGAGTGATGCTCTTAAAAAAGAGGCCCAATTTCAAAATTATGAATTGGCCGATTGGGATACAAGCATCAGAGCCTTACTGCAAACAGGAAAAGTCTGGCTTTTATTAGACGGAGCAGATGAACTGACAACGAAGGGGAATCCGTTACAGCTAATTGGATCGCAATTGCAAGAAGCATGGTCAGGGCAAGTCAAGGTTATTTTAACCTGTCGCCTCAATGCCTGGGGCACCCACGCACTGCCTAGATTTACGGTTTTTCGCATACTTGAGTTTGACTATCAAACACCTGCTAATGGGTATCAAAACCAGATTGAAGCTTATATTCATCAATTTTTTGAGAAAGAGGAAGTTGACCCGCAGTTAGCGGCTGGTCTGATTCAGCAACTTCACACTCCAGGGAAGGAAAGAATTCGAGATTCTGTAAAAAATCCTTTGCGATTATCATTGCTGTGCTACATCTGGGAATCAGGTGTTGGAGAATTACCTGATACGAGGGCAGAGCTTTACCGACTTTTCGTTGATTATTACTACGATCTACAACAATTGAAGCACCTAGAAATAAGTATTGATCGGACTGAACGCGATGCTTTAAACCTGGCACTTGGAGAAGTCGCTAAAACTGCCCTTGACAGTGATGATTCACGATTTAGATTAAGAAAAAGCCTAGTTGAGTCTATATCAATAATGGGCAAAGCAGACGCGAAGGATTCTCTATTTGCCAAAGCTGTTCAGTCGGGCTGGCTTAACCACATTGGTACTACAGCAGAGAAACCGTATGAATCAGCATATGCTTTCTATCATGCTTCGTTCCAGGAATACTTTGCAGCGTTGGCGATCGATGATTGGGATGNTTTTTTTCCCTCGTAAGCACGACAATACTAATCCAAAACCAGTAGAAGGGAAAAAGTACAGAGTTTTTGATCCACAATGGGAGGAGGTTGTTTTATTATGGCTGGGTCAATCTTCTGAAAGCATTTCAAGTAATCTAAAAGAAAATCTTCTCAACTCTTTATTGAAATTCAAGGATGGCTGTGGTGAATTTTATGAATACAAGGCGTACTTTGTAGCGGCAAAAGGGATCAATGAATTTAGAAGCTTCAGCCAATTTAGAATTCTTATAGAGAAAATTTCTAAATGGAGTATTGGTTATATTGATATCGAAGGAAGAGAGGAATGGGTAGGCTGGTTTTTAGAATCAACTTTTAAGCCTGCAATGTCAACGCTAAAAAGCTTGCCGTTGGATGAGGTTGTCAACAGTTTAAATTTCTTTGTCTTTAATCTTAGTGGTGCAGAAAAGTCTTGAAGAGTTGATGTAGCAGGAGTTTGACTGCAGCAGAGGTGACAGAGCAGGGCACCGCATGAGATGCTCAAGTTTCCACACTAAAAATCATCCCATGCCAGTCCCCCATCTTTATCGTCAACTGCAAACCCAACTAAGTCAATGGATCGTGCCACAAGACCAACGGCATCTCCAAGGATTCTGTGAAAACGTTGCCGCAATCTTACAAGCTCAAAGTGCTTGCCTGAGCCACTGGTTACCCTACCTCAGCCATCGTGACTGCCAAGCTCGCAGCCACCTGGAACGACTCAGCTACTTTGTCCACAACCCTAAAATCACAGCTGAAACCTTCTATCACCCCCTGCTGCGTCAGTTCCTCAAAACCTGGGAAGGCATGGCAATGACCCTCACTCTCGATACCAGTATGTTATGGGATCAATATTGCTTGATTGAAGTCTGTT
>LUGL01000025.1 GCA_002796835.1 Elainella saxicola E1
AAGGCATTACAACTCCAATTTCTCTGACTGATTTTTTGAACAACCAGAACAATCCTGACCTTACTAAAGACAAGATTGTGCTAATTGGTAGCGTTAGAACAACAGGACAGGATTACTGGCAGATTCCCTATCTATCCGATCCTTCACAATTGGAACCAGGAGTCGTTGTTCAGGCTCATATGATTAGTCAACTTGTAAATGCAGCTTTACCAGGGAAACAGCGCCCTTTGATTCAAACTTGGCCTGTCTGGGCAGATAGTCTGTGGATTTTGGGATGGAGTACGATCGGCAGTTTATTCATTTGGCGGTTTTCTCGGCGGAATCGACAGAAGCCAGGGGTTTGGCTACGTTTAGGATTATCATTTCTTTTGGCAGGAGGAACCCTGTATGCTGTGTGTTTTAGTGCATTATGGCTGCAAGGATACTGGCTCCCACTGATCCCAACTGGGATAGGATTATTTCTATCAGCTAATCTCGTAGGAATCTATTGGATTTATCACACTATTAGAATAATCAGGACGAACATAAGATGATAATATTTGTGAGTGTAATGACATCAATATGAAATCAATGAAGTATTTGATTAAATTAACTTATCAAGCAATTGGATCAGCCACCCTGGTGGGCTTCATATTTCTATCTGTCCCTCAATCAACTGAGGCAAAGCGCGATCCCCAATCCTCAATTCAAAATAAACAAGATTCTGGACAAGTAGCAGGCCGTTATCGAGGCGGGGGAACCTTTGGGACTTGCCCTGAAGTCAAAATTCCTTTAACTGCTTTGAGTTCTTTTAAGATTGTTCCAATAGAGGGTTCATCCTCGACAATAACCTATGTAGGCGGAGTTACTGTTTTAGAAAATCCTACCCTTTGGTTTTACATTCCGCCTGAGTTAAATGCCAACTTGGTAGCTAGCTTTGAACTAAAAGATGCGAATGGCAAAGTCATCTCTAAAATTTCCTCAACCGATCCTGCAATGGTTGAATCTGATGGAATCGTTAGTGTTTCTACACCAAGCCTTGAGATAGGGCAGGTTTATGAGTGGTATTTTATGGTGTATTGTGATGTAGCCGATCAAGAAGTTCCGATTTATGTGAATGGTGGAATTCAACGGATTCCACTTGATCCTCAACTTGCTGGTCAACTTGCCTCTCTTTCTCCTTTGGAGCAAGCAGAACACTATCGACAAAATCGACTTTGGTACGATGCAATCACAATTTTAGGAAATCTTAGGCGCGATCGACCAACGGATACAGCAGTTGAAGCTGCGTGGGACCAGTTATTACAAGATATCTCGATTACAGATATCCCATGAGCGCATTATGCAAGAATTGAGAGAAGTCAGAGGTAAACCTACTTGAGCTGATCGAGGCGGGCATTTAAGTCGGTTGCTGGATTATAGCCAGTTCCCTAAAAGGACAAATGGTGCCCACATGACAGGATGATGGAGATTTTTATCAGGGTGATTTAGAAGATAAATTTGTGCATTCTTAAGTGCCTCGGCTTTGGTCAGTTCAGGATTACTCAACTGACGATAAAATTCAAGCATCAATACCTTCGATTCCTCAGTGTAAATACTCCAAAGTGTAGCAACTGTACTACGAGCACCTGACTGCACAGCGACACCTGCCATTCCTAAAGCTGCGCGATCGTCTTTTGCCGTTTCACAAGCACTGAAAACCAGAAGTTCAATAGGCTCTACTTGATTCTGATCGCGTGTTTTCAGAATTTGGCCTAATTCAGTCACCTTGACTTTACGTTCAGAATCGATAATAAAAGTCCCATCTTGGTTCGAACTAAATTCACCATGCGTCACTAAATGAACAATGTGGAATAGCGATTGCTGAATTTTACTTTGTATATTCTGAGCTGTAAAGGTTTCATTCCAGAGTCGATCGACTTTATACCCTGCCATTTCACTTTGCTTTGCAATTTCGTCAACTTGAGCCAGTGCTGTGGCAACCCCTGGAAATCGTTTATTCTCAATTTCGACTGTTTCGTTCGTTCCAGCAAGTAAGAGCCGTAAGTTCTGACGGGGTAGTGGTTGTGGATCGGGAATTTCTAATCCTGGAGCCAGTGCAATACTGTAATTCTCAATCAAGTATTTTTCTCCATCATAGAGAATCGACATAGGTATTTTTTGCAATGTTCCATCTAGCACAAACACAAGAGTTTTGATGTCTTGCTGCTTCAAAAGTTCACCAGCTGGATGGATTAGCCAATTATAGAGTTGTTGTGCTTCTGCAAAACTTTCGGGATTCCTTTTGTCAAAGCTAGAAGGAATAATCAACTGCTTGTGTAATTCTTGCAAGGTTGTTTGAACAGCCTCTTCTTTAACTTCAGTAGAATAGTGAAACAGTTGTTCAGATTGAGGCAGCTTTAGCACTACACTCAGTCGTTCGGGCAACACAATGGGATAAATTAAAGCAGTGCGGTCTTCCTGCTGTTGTTCGCTTGTTGTCTGTACAATTGTATCTAAATCAATATTGCGTATATTAATGCAAGCTGCACGCAGAAAATTTTGCAATTCTGTGGTTTGTAAATTCTGGAGAGACAGACGGGCTTTTTTCAATTGGTCTTGAGCCTGGTGATTGGGAGCATTTAGCTGTTCAAGTAATTGGTTTGTTGGAGCCGATCGCAGTAAAAGTTGAATGTATTGGCGATAAGCAGGTTCAATACTATCTCGAAAGTTAAACTGCTCGTCTTGATTGGCCGCGACGAGATCGAGTTGGAGCGATTGTAAAATATCGATCGCTGTTTCATAAGCTAATGTCGCATCCTGATATTGGGCTGCATTTTTGCTTTGATCTGCCTGTGCTTTTAAGATCCGCCCCAATTGCCACTGCCAGAGATAGCGCACATCCGGAGCAGTCACAAATCCTTGTTCTGGAACACTGACAACCTCTTGAGCCACGCTCAACGCTTCACGAGTCAATTGTTCTGCGGTTGTCCAGTCTTGTTGAAGTTCAGCAAGATGGCCTTGGAGACCGATCACATAGGAGATTGCGCGTGGACTGTTCAATCGCGCTGCCTGCTGCTGAATTTGGTCCAGCAAGTTCTCAAGCTCTAAAATTTGCGATGAATCTGAGAGATTGTTCTCGAATAATTTTACTTGGCTTTGCGCAAAGTTAATTCGGGCATAGATGGCAGCATGGCTTTCAGGTAGAGGATCAAGACGCTGTCGCAACGGAGAAAGCAGTAGCTGTGCCTCTACCAACTCTCCTCGTTCAATACGAAAACTCAGTTCATTGAGTGCTGCCCGCACCCCTATCATGCCTTCTGTTTCAGCAACTTCTTTGTAATAATTAAATGCATCATTTGCTGCGGCTTCAGCTTGGTCTTTTTGAGCTGGATCCTCAGAATTGAAAAGGCTTTCTGCTTGAGCACGAGCAGCATTACCCAAATCCAATTGGATCGCTGCTGCAATTGCAGGATATTGTGTTTCTGCAATCGACAACCCTTGTTGCAACACCTGATCCGCCATCACCAGACTGCCACTGTTCCGTAATACTTCGCCTAGATTCTGTAATGCAACTGCTGTCTGAATTGAATCTGGTAGCAGCAGTAACCGAGCAGACAGTAGATCACATAATTCAGTCTGTGTCAGAACTGAAGCTTGCAGCCCAAGCACTTCTTCTAAATCCACCTTGTCTCGTTGATAGATAAGCTGCAACTCAGAGCTAAGTGGAACCTGAGATGGCAACTCTAACACCTGAACTAACAGATCGATCGCCCGTCGATAAAAGCCCAATACTTGCAGCGCCTGAGATTGATCAATTTGATTCGCAGTCAATCCTGCCGCATTGTCGAGCTGTTCATAAAGCTGAGCTGCCTGTTGCCAAGTTGCTAGCGCTGCTTCAGCCTGTCCTTGCGTGAACTGTAACCGCCCCTGGACATCGAGCACTTGCGCTTGCACTGAAAGCCGATCGGTTGTGCTGGGTAAATTTTGTAATAAATCCAGGCTCTGTTGAATGGCCTGCTTGGCTTGCTGTATCTCACCCAACTGCTGATAGGTCAGGGCTAAATTGCTGAGCACGATCGCTTGATGCAAAGAGTCTCCTTGCTGCTGATATTGCTGAACTGCTTGCTCTAATACGGAAGCTGCTTCGGCAAAACGGCCTGCATCATATAATGCTTTACCCTGCTGCTCCGGATTTTGAGCGATCGCGATCGTGGCTGCATTTTGGGTGGAACTGATTGGCATCATTGCAAAAACAGGGGTTATCAGTACCCAAAGTAGGGTAATCAAAAAAATGAAAAGGTGACGCAACAATTTCCAGGAAACCATTTGGGTGAGTGGGTAAGTAAGTGAGTGCTGGAGTTATCTGCTGGGAGATGGCTAAGGTATAATCAGGGAATATTTGGCAACCCAAACATCGATTGCCCCTGCGCTAGTGCCACCTAAATCCTGCTCTGTAGTTCCGACTGCATATAGGTTCCCAGTTTGATCGAGGGCGATATCGGTCAGCCTTTCATCTTTAGCTGTGCCAAATTGAGTGCTGACTGCTAGATTCCCGTTGCTGTCGAATAAAGCGATCCAGGCATCTGTTTCTCCAAGATTGCTGTTGCCAAACAGAGAACCACTGGTACTGCCAGCAACGTAGATTTGTCCACTTGCATCGATCGCAATCCCTTCGGCACTATCTGTTCCGGAGGAGCCAAATTGCTTGACCCACTGTAAATTGCCGTCACTGCTATATTTGGCCAAAAAAGGATCGATATCTCCCTGATTGGTATTTCCGGGGAGACTTCCAGAGGTGCCGCCTACAATGTATAAATTACCTGTTGCATCCACTGCAACTCGACTTGAGACATCGGTTTGATCAGATTCTATAGTTTTAAACCAAACCTGTTGGCCATTACTGTTGTATTTAGCCAGGAATACATCTCCTTCGGTGAGTGGGTTGTTGGGGTTAAACACAAGGGTTGCGTTTGTGATGCCCGTTACGTAGAGATTCCCTTGAGCATCAGTGGTTGCCCCTGTTGCAGTTCCCTCTCCTGCCAGATTGAGCTGTTGCTGATTGAGTAAGTTTCCCGAACTGTCATATTGAGCAATAAAGGCATCTGTTCCCCAAGCTGCAACCGAGCCCACTTCGTAGATTTTGCTATTGTCCTGACTAATGGCAACGCCGTAACCTGCTTCGGAACTACCATTGCCAACATCAAATCCTTTGTCAAACAATAAATCGCCATTACTGTTGTATTTTGCCAAATAGCCATCACTATCATTCAAAATTGAAGACAAAGAAGGAGTTGGCAGAAATACAGCTCCAACTGCATAAATATTTTCAGAATTATCTACTTCAATATCTGTAAATGCATCTCTCAGTTGAGAACCAGTTTGTCTAGACCACTGTAGATTTCCATTGCTGTCATACTTCGTCACAAAGGCATCTAATGAGCCAAGATTATTCCCCTGAAGTGAACCATCGGTGCTACCAGCAATATATACTCCTTGATTGTGAACTGCGACCGCAAAGGCTGCATCATCACTCACCGTACCAAATTGTCGAATCCATACCTGCTGAAATATTCCAGAAGGCGTGGGTGTTGGTGTGGCAGAGACTTGCAGCTTGTATTGCGTCTTAATTGAGTCTTTTAGGATGACTTGAATATAGTAAGTTGCAACATTTAAGGAAAGATTGAGGGATTCGCTTTGCTTTTTCGGTCGCTTGGATTGGAAGAGAGACTTCCCTGCTTGGTTCAATAGGGCTACATTGGCATTCGCCTTTAATCCCTTCAGAGTCAGCTGAAAATTGCTCGATCGGTCCAATCGAAACCGATAGAACTCAACTTTATCCTTGCGGCTTACGGAACCTTTGAACGTAGTGGGCAGATCCGTAATTGTGATTTGCCGAGCGGTTTGCAGACTGCTTCCAGGTTTCTTTGCCATTGTAATTTTCCTTTGAATCAGCAGTGGGTACTATGGACAGGCAGATGGATGATTTTGAGGTTCTGGCAGCACTGTTACTGAGGACGAGGAAGAAGGAACTTGGGCAACAAAGATTACTTCACCTTCAGTTCCGATCTGCCATCCTTGAGCCTCAATCAGTGGTGGATCAGGTGGAGGGATCGGGCTTTGTTGAGCAACGACAGCTTTGGGTTCTAACGTTACCCAATCTGATAAAAGCGTTTCGCTGCTGAGCGCAGCAGTCGGGTTCGTCGGTAATCCACCCCGTCCAGTTACAAAAAACTCGCTTGTTGCGCCTGAATTCGATCGATCGGGACAAACTTGAGCGACGGGAATCCTTAGAATATTGCTGGGTAATTCGATCAAACCCTGGCTAGGGTCAATATCAGGTTGATTAATGATCACACTTCCTCGCAGGCCAAAATTTGAGGTAACATCAATATCATTCGTGAAATTGCCAGGTTCAGCCCGTCCTTCTTGCAGCCCAAATATACCTTGAGTTGTAATTTCAACAGCGCCACCTTGTCCCCGATCGGCACTTGCAACAATATCATTGTTCTGGTTGACAGATGCAACTACAAATCCATTGGCAGCATCGATCGTAACGTTTCCTCCCTTGGCCTTTTGGCTCGCTTGCGCCGAAATTAAACTATGATTTTGGCTAATTAGCAAATCAAGATCATTGAAATTGAGGTTTGCAGTTGATTCTCCTGAGCGATTTGCCGCAGTTTCAGCAGTTAACCGACCCTGATCTAAGAAAATTTGATTCGCATTCACGGTGAGGTTTCCAGCAGTGCCAGCCCGACTGCTTACCGTAGCGGCTGAGTTCTCATCAATAGTGAGCTGATCTGCGTTGATCGTCAAATTTCCTGCCTGTCCCCGGCTACCACTTGCTGCGACGGATAACCGACTGCGATCGCCCAACTCAATCGATCGATCTGCATTCACCCTTAAACTTCCGGCCCGTCCTGTCTCTGTAGCAGCAGCAATTCTACTTCCATGAGCCTGCAGCGTTTCTAATCCTTGCAAAACTACATCTCCACCTACCCCCGATCGCGTTGAAGCAATGATGTTGGAGTCTTGTGCCGCAAGCTGTCTGGCGTTGAAGATGAGATTACCTGCATTACCTGAGTCCCTTGATCGAGCGGTAATTAAGCTACGATCTAACTCGATCGAGTCCACAGGTTCATAATTGGCATTAATTGTAATATCACCCCCCTGGCCGGTTTGGGTTCGGGCGGTAATCCGACTGTCGTTTTCTAGTCTAATCCAATCACCGATCGTTAGATTAATATTACCGCCTCTGCCTGAAGTGGTTGTAGCGTTGATTTGCCCTTGGTCTAAGTGGAGGCGATCGGCTTGAATAATGACATCCCCTGCTGCACTGTCTGCTAAACTTCTAGAATATAGACTGCTGCCTGCTTGAATGGAGAGAGAATCTGTCGTAATTCGAATATTACCTGCTCTACCATTCCCGGTTGACTCAACACTACTAAACGCGGCACTGGCTAATCCTTCTGCATTGAGGCTGTTGAATACAACCCGATCGAAAGCATTAATGGTCACATTGCCAGCGTTACCCGTACCTGCTGTTTCAGCACTCAACTGAGCCCCATTAGAAACTAAGACAACTGGAGCGGAGAGGCGAATATTTCCGCCATTCCCAACTGCACCTGAATTGGCTCGACTGAGGATGCCAGTATTCACACCGTTCACCGATCGGTCTCTACCGGTTAATATAATCTCATCACGAGCATCTACAGTAATATTTCCTGCATTGCCTCGACCTTGGGTGCTGGTACTGATTTGTGCGCCCTCGGAAAGCCGTAGAGAACCTACCGTCAGTTGGACGTTGCCACCATTTCCTTGAGCTTCAGGAGCAACGCGGCTGAATATGCTACTGGTTGTGTTAGAACTTCCACCTCTCAATGAGACTCGATCGCGGACATTAATATAAATATCACCCGCATCCCCTTGGCCGAAGGTGCTAGAGACAATCTGTGAGCCACCCGTCACATTTAGCGTTGTTGCATGAATGTTGACATCGCCACCGTTGCCGATCGCTGCTGGAACTTCGATGCCTGGAATGCTGGGAAAGAGATCGTTCTCTGGACTTACACTAGTGGATACAAGAGTTTGATTCGCCAGCGTAACCCTGCTTACGGCATCTAAAGTAATATCCCCACCAACATTCTGGGATTTTCCCTGTCCTGAAGCAATCCCTGCAAAAAGCTGAGCCTGATTGAGTTCTAAATCGCCAGCGTGAATCACGATGTCTCCTCCCCGATCGGCCAGAACTTGGAGAATGCTTTGATTTAATGTGACGGTATTCCGAGCCGTTTGGGCAGGAACATTTAGCTTGAGTGTATCGGTTGTATCAAATTCAACGATTCCCTCTTGAGCGGCTGCAAGTTCAATTCGACCGCCAGGTGCCGATAATGTAGTTTGATCGATTTGCACATCACCACCCAACAGGGCCAAGGTTTGCTCAAGCCCAACTTTCAAGCCGGGATCGAGGGTGTTGGTGGCAGAGGCAGTACTCTCTACAGTAATGGCACCGGGTGTACTACCATACTGAACTCCAGTTGGAGCACTAATCGTCAAAGGCGGCGTTTGTGGATTGATGGTACTAAATTCACTACCATCTGCAAAGGTGAATCGATCGCCTGTAGTGGCCAAAAATGAACCGGTAATGTCTAATCGAACATTAGGACCAAAAATAATGCCATTGGGATTCAGCAAAAACAAATTAGCGCTGCCTTCCACACCCAAGGTTCCCATCAGATCTGTGACATCAGAACCCGTGATGCGACCCAAAATTGACTTTACGCCCACTGGATTGGCAAAATAAACTCGCTGTCCTTCGTTAACATTAAACTCCTGAAAACTATGAAACAGGCTGGTTCCTCGTCTGGCTCCTCCAACAATTCGATCGCCCCTTCTGCCTCTGATCTGCACATTTCGATTGACAACCGATCGTTCATTTCCCAAAGAGTCATCTGGTGTAATTTGAGCGAGTGCGGGAGTTGTAATCGCGAATGGGATTGTAGCGATCGGTAATGCGATCGACAATGTCATTGACCAAAGAGTAGAGCGAGAGAGATGCACCAACATGGCGTATTTGCACAATATAAATGGAATCGATAAATTCTTAACTTAAATTCATGCAACTTTTTGAAAGATGGACATCTTTCTCTATCGACAATGAGTAGGCGGTAAGTTGCCTGTCTGAACTGTGGCAGGGGCTTGGGCAAGGAAAATGATTTCACCCTGTGGGCCAATCTTCCAGCCTTGGGCTTCAACCAAAGGGGCTTCGGGAGAGGGTTCATCGATCGGATTTGGCATGGCGGTAGACTCTTGATGATTTAATGTGACCCAATCGGCGAGCAAGCTATCTCCATTCAGCATCGTTTCTGGATTGGCAGGTAATCCACCACGTCCGGTGATGATGAATTCACTCGGATCTTTCGATCCAGCCTGGGCGGTCGGACAAACGCGATCGATTTGATTGGCAGCATTGATGATATCTGTCGGAAGTTCGGTGAGGCCGCGACTAGGATCGGTTGTTGGACGGTTGATCGTCACGCTACCTTGAACGCCTGCCTCAGAGCTAGCATCGATATCATTGGTGCCATTTCCCTCGATTGCTCGTCCTTCTGTGATTCCAAAAATTCCTTGAGTGGTAATTTGTATTTCACCCCCATTTCCTTCAGATGCATCTGCAATGATGTCGCTATCTCCGCCTGGTGGAACAACAATAAAACCATCGGTTGCACCGATCGTGACGTTACCACCATTAGCTTGATCTGTTGCCTTAGCCGAGATTAGACTCCCATTTTGTAAATAGAGTAAATCAAGATTTTCTAGACGGACTTCTGCACCACTACCACTACCCGCTTGAGCAGTTAGACTGCCATCATTTAGGATGACTGAATTTGCATCAACTGACAAGTTGCCAGCCCGTCCTTGGGTGCTGTTGACGCTGACTTCAGAGTTATTGGCTGTTAAATGATCGGTCACCAAAGATACGCCTCCAGCCTGTCCTCCTCTAGTTGATTGGACTAGCAATCTGCCATTGTTTAATTCGATCGAATCATCAGCATCAACCGTCAGGTTCCCGGCTCGTCCAGTTTCGGTGGAGGCAGAGATGCGGCTGTCTTCTACTGCTAGGGTTTCTAGTCCTTGGAGGGTGATGTTACCACGTGCCCGGTTGTTTTCTGGGCGATCGGATATGTTGCTGGCTGCGATCGTTGAGTGATTCTCAAGCAATAATTCTGGAGTGTTGACTGTCAGGTTTCCGGCCCGTCCCTGTTCCTGACGAGCTGCAACGGCTAAACGACCCCGATCGCTCAGTCGAACAAAATCTTCTGCGTTAACCGTCAAGTCTCCCGCCTGTCCAGTTTGAGTTGAAGCAGCAATTCGGCCATTATCCCGGACGGTAATTTGCTCTGCATCAATTCGAATATTGCCACCCTGAGCCGATCGACTGGTAGCAGTAATCGCAGAGTTTCGAGGACGAGGGTGATTCTGATTGGTACTTTGGGCACTACGGCGATTTTCAGAAAGGCTACCTTGAACGACTAGTTCTTCCGTATTCAAATGAATGTTTCCTGCCTGTCCATTTCTAGTTGCAGCAGTTGTAATTTGGCTACCGTTGCTGACTTCCACCCGATCGGCTGGCGATTGCCCTGTATTCAAACGAACTCTACCACCTTCACCATCTTGTGTAGATGCAGCGATCGTGCTGCCATGGTTCAAGATCAGACTGTCAACATCATCTAGATCAATATTGCCACCGCTACCTGCTTCCGTATTGGCAGTGAGTTGCGATTGATCTAATCTAATCTCGGACGCTCTGACAGTGAGATCGCCAGCGGTACCTGCCTCTTTGCTGCTGACTGTGACTTCTGAGCCGCCTTGTAAGGTGAGTCGATCGGTTTGCAGAGAGAGTCTGCTAGCGTTACCTCCTGCGGTCGCTTCGACGGCTAAACGTCCGTTGTTGCGTAGGTCGATCGATTCAGATGCATTTATCGCTAAACTGCCTGCCTGTCCAGTTTTAGCAGAGGCAGAAATTTCGCTGTTGTCAAGTCTAAGAGAATCCGAGACTTGCAAGATGATATTGCCGCCCCTGCCAGATACAGTCTCTGCAATGATACTTGCACCATCTAAACTAACATCCTCAGCATTGATGAGGATACTGCCACCCCTAGCAGTAGTAGTAGCTGCTCCAGTGGCAGTAGCAGAAAGTCGAGCACCATTTTGAATAGTAAGTTGGTCTGTATTGATACGCATATCTCCTGCATTGCCAGAGCCACGAGCTTCAACAGCAAGTCGACCGTTGCCACTGATAACGATTGCTTCAGGTGCAGCAAGGATCAAACTACCACCCAACCCACTGCCGCTGGAAGAAGCAGAAATTTGTGCACCGCCCTGTAAGTTTAGGTTAAGGGTGGGGTAGTTGCCATTTGAACGTAGTGTAAGAGTTCCGGCAGGTGTGATGCTTTGGGTTTCTGAAAAGACTCCAACAGTCCCCGCCAAATTCATCTGATTAGCATTGAGGATGATACTACCACCTTGTTCAGTAGTTGTGGCATTACTATTGGCAGTAGCGGTGATACGAGCTGCTTGTTCAACGTTTAAAGTATTGGTTGTAAGTGCTATATTTCCAGCTCTACCTGCACCGCTTGTTTCAACTGAGAGTTCACTGTTACCAATCAGAACAATATAGTCAGAAGCATTAACAGCAACGCTCCCACCCTGACCGTTACTACCAATTGCAGTTGCAGCACTAATTTGTGCTCCATTTTGCAGAGCAAGATTAGGAGTATTGATGGTAATGCTACCTGCATTTCCCGCCCCCCCGGTTTGCGTAAACAAGCCACTACTCATTCTTTGATTGAAATTGAGACTACTAGGATCAATTCTTTCCACCTCTCCATCCCCCAGATAAGCTTCTATTATATATCTGGCCATACTTACTTCATCCATTTTTGAAGTATCACGAACTGCAAAGTCTGTATCAACAGATCCATCAATCACAACAGAATCACGAGCACTAATTTTTACATTTCCTGCATTTCCTAATCCATCAGTGCTAGCAATTACTCTAGCACCGTTGGTCAAAGAAAATGAATGCGCTGTAATGTTAACATTGCCACCTCTACCTTCTATCGGATTGAAGCCAATGGTATTGACCGCCGAAGAAAATATTCCACTTCGAAAAAGATTGCCCTGGGGGGATTTAATAAGTGATGGGCCAGGCGCAAAGCTATCCAGCATCGAAAAACTGACATCTGAAGCAGAGCCAAACCCATGAAATACAACAACATCATCGACGTCTACTGTGACATTCCCTGCGTTTCCTGCTGATCGCGTAATTGTGAAAAGCTGAGATCCGTTGAGAAGTTCAAGTGATCCTGCTGTAATATTAATGTCACCTCCATTCCCTTCTCCAGCATCCACTTGAGAAAACACACTACTTTGATTAAAGTTGATTGGTCCATCTACTTGAATGTTGACACTACCTGAATTACTGCCCGTATCGCCAGTTTCAAATACAGCCGTATTTAGGCTGGAAGAAGTTAAGGACAGAGAACCAGCAGTAATACTGATATTACCTCCTTGACCTTGAGCACCTGAAGCAAGTCCTACAGATGATCCAACTGCACTTTCTAATTCACTATTGTTGATGAATATGTCATTACCCCGTAGCACAATATCACCTGCGTTGCCACGTCCCACAGTTCGAGAAGATAAAAGAGCTCTAGACATAGTAAGAGAAGGAGCTATAATTGTAATATTACCGGCATTACCTTCAGCTCCTAAAGGTAATCCCGATCCCGTATAGCTTACTGATGAAGAGATGGAACCTTCAAGCAAAATATTGTTAGTAGCTTGAATAACAATGTTACCTGCATTGCCATGTCCCATGGTTTCAGAAGATAAAAGAGTTCTAGACATAGTAAAAGAAGGAGCTATAATTGTAATATTACCGGCATTACCTTCAGCTCCTAAAGGTAATACTGATGATTGGGTGGTTGTTTCAAAGTCACCTGACGAATCAATCGAATTTCCAAATAGTGAAATATTATCAATAGCTCCAATAATAATATCACCTGCGTTGCCAATACCATGAATTCTCGTGTCTAGAGTTGAATCATTCATTAGAAGTGATTGCGCTGTAATTTTTATATTGCCAGCGTTATCAGTACTGGGCGCAATCTCGTTTCCTGTTTTAAGTACATCTGATTCTATACTGTTTCTTATAATGGTACTCTCAATATTAATATTGCCTCTTGCATTGAGAACAATATCTCCTGACTGAGAACTGGAAGAAGCTTGCTCAGATAAAATGCCTGCATTGAGGTTAACTTTTACAGGGGAGAGTGAAGGCGAATTTTGAATTACTCCAGGTGTTATTTCAATATTTTGAGCATTAATAATAATACTACCTCTTCCACTACCAGCTACATCGATCCCTCCTCCACTTATAAAGACATCTGCTCGTTGAGTTGCTTTTGGAAAACTAAGTTCAAGTAGGCCATTGTTCATATTTAGGTCAACAGTTCCCTGACTAGCAGCTCCAAGATCAACTCGACTATCAGGAGATAACAATTCAATTCCATTTAAACGAATATCACCACCCAACAATGCTAAGGTTCCACCTGGCTCTACTCCTAATGATGCAAATGGATTAGTTATGGTATAGGAGCCCTGAGCAGTAATAATTCCTGGCATTCCTCCAAACTGAACTCCGATCGGCGCACTCACGGTCAACAACGAGGGAGCCTGCGGATTGATCGCACTAAACTCACCGCCATCTGGAAAGTTAAATCGGTTCCCAGTTGTAGCAATAAAAGATCCACTCACATCTAAAGAGGCATTGGGTCCAAAAATAATTCCGTTCGGATTTAGCAAAAATAAATTTGCGTCACCATCGACACCCAACGTTCCCAGGATGTCTGATACATTTGTTCCGGTTACCCGACCAAGAATATTCTCAATTCCAGCTGGATTGGCAAAATAGACTCGTTGGCCATCATTGACATTAAACTCTCGAAAACTGTGGAATAGATTGGCTCCCCGTCTGGCTCCACCATCAATTCGATCGCCCCTACTGCCTCTAACCTGCACATCCCTAGTGACAACCGATCGCTCTTCCCCCAATGTCTCATCAGGGGTAATTTGGGCCAAAGCTGGATCGGACATAGATCCCAATAGCTCGATCAGGATTCCGCTGGTCATCAACAACCAGAGCCATAATTGATGCTTTTGTTGAGCCATTGTGATTGTTCTCCTTCTCCTAGCAGCTCTCTGGTTCAAAACGGTGAGTAAAGCAACGAAAAATAAAATCCACTTTCCTGCCAGGTTCGATCCCTCGCATCATCATCCACTAAGGGTAATCCCCAATCTAATCGCACAGCAAAGTCCTCTGTCTGTCGCCACAACAACCCCAATCCAATGCTTGCCAACGTATTTGGATCGGGATTTTCCCCTTCGCTATTCCAACCCATTCCCATATCCACAAAAGGCACTAGCTTTACCACTCCGTTTCGTCCAAGCCGCACCACGGGAACTTGCACTTCAGCTGACAGAAACGCTCCATTATCCGTCAACAAAAAATCTTGCCGATAGCCCCGCACCGTATCCTGCCCACCCAGACTAAACTGCTCCTGGGGCAAAAGGGGTGCGTCCGCAAATTGCAGACTACTGCGTACCAATAATTGCATCTCAGGTGCTAAAACTCTGACCCACTGGCCCTGCCCTCGCCAAGCCAAAAAGCGGCTATCTGGACCGGTTTCATTCACCGTTGCATCCAAAGCCTCCAATCCCAAACTAAACTGCGATCGCGCAGCCAGCACATAATTATTGCCCTGTTGCGTCCAATCCTGGAAGAACCGCAGCGCTGAGATTTTGGTGCGTCCTTCTGCATCGGCTCCTAAACTTGGAAATGCTAAGGTTTCACCAGCAGGTGAGAATTCTGCCTGACTTTCCTGCTGAGACACGGCTACTCCCAAGGCCAGTTCCTCAAATCGTGCCCGACGCGATTCGATCTCCGATCCGCGAGATTCAGTGAAGAAGCGGATTAAAGGTTGCCGAAATGAAAGCTCGTAATAGTGGGAATTTGATTCAATATTCAAGACATCAAACGGTGGCTCAATCACCTCACTGTCCGAGAAGCCGAAAGCCAGTCTAAGTGTACCGTTGTGGGGATTGAGCGGAATTGCATAGCTGGCATCCACCTGATTGCTGCCATCCGTATTGGCATAGCTGACACTCAAACCGTCGCCAAACCCTAGCAGGTTAGCCTCACCCACCTCGATCTGCCGACGAAAGCTGCCGACACTGGGTGATCGGTTATTGTCAATCGATGGATAAATGCTAAAGCTATCTGCCTCTTGTACTTTCACCACCAGGCGATTGGTGCCGGGACGAGTACCAGTTTGCAAATCTGCTGAAACACTCTGAATCAATGGGTCCAATTGCAATAAGCGCAAACCATCTAACAAGTGATTCACATTCAAAGGTTGGGTGGCTACCAACGCTAACCGATCGCGCACATAAGCAGGACGGAGCCGCCGCGTTCCTTCAATCACAATGCCATCGTCTTCTAAGCGACCTTCGATAACCTGAATTTTGACCACCCCATTTCTGGAAACCTGTCCTGCTGGGATAATTGCCCCAGAAGTCGTATAGCCCCGACAGACATAATAGGCCGTGATGGCCGATCGGGCTGCCAGAATTGCGGCGAACGAAAGATCGTGATTCACAGGGGTATTAGTCGCTTCCACTTCCGGACAATTGTTGGGATCTGCTGTGGTTTGGTCTGGCATTTCGCCGATCGCGCCTCGTCTAGCCACCTCTGCCAAAATTGCTGAATCAAATTGCAATCTTTCTTCAGAATTGCGACCTTCTATCTCAAATCTGGTGACAAAGATTGTTTCAGACGGCACTTCTGGGGTCGGTTGAGGTCGGGTCTCTGGCGTTAATTCGGGCTGTGTTTCCGGTAAAGTTTGTGTGGGTAAAGGAGATTGAGGAATGGATTGAGGCGGGACGAGTGGCGAATTGCGGTTAGGAATATCTTGAGCAAATAAAGGTTGTGGGGGAGTGCGATCGATCGAGGGAGTAAGTTGAATAAATTTTGTAAAGGGAAAATCTGATGCAATTGATGAATGTCGATCGACCACTTGAGAAACTTGAGATTGAGTGACGGCATGTAATTCAAGCGTGTTGATGTAATTTAGACTGGTAGTAATAACCACGGTTACATAAAGATTTTTCTACTTCTGGTTAGACTGTCGACTTAAACAATACGTTGGTTGTTTTAATATGGATGGTTACTCTATTACGACTAGCTGATAGAGTAATGATTGACCCAAGTTAATTACTTTTTAATAACAGCAATTTTTTGATAATCATAGTAGCCCGATTTTGAGATAAAGTAAAGGAAAAGACCGCAAATTTACGGAGATCCATGTGATGATGGCAAACTATGGAATAAACTCATTCAAATTGTGAATATAACTAACTCGATCGCAAGTCAGGCCCTATTTGATGCAATATTCTTGTATTACTGCATCCTTAATTTCCCTCCACCTCCTGCCGATCGGTAAGTTAGCTTCCGTTTTGGTGAGCCTGATGATCTTTCCATTTCGATCAATTCTGTCTGGAAATTCTCTGACCCAGCGCTTATCAGTTATGTCATAAATGCTGCTGAGATTCGTANCAATCTATCTTTTTAACAGAAGGATCCGGATGAGCAGGTAGGTAGAGTCGATGCCAAAAATCATTGATCTGCGTTCTGAAAGTTGATAATAGCAATGCTAAAACTACACCTGATCCGATCACCTTCCAAGGGCCTGCTAGCTTGGAGGTTTTCTGCGGGGTTACTCTGATTCGTGCGGTCCGTTTAGCTATCTCATGTATTGGCGGTCGCCTGTTCAATTCTTGCTGTGATTTTTTGGCTTGGGCAAGTGCTTGCTGCCGCATTTTAAGATTGCCTTGCTCCTGATAAAGACGTGTAGCTGACTGAAAATCCACGATCGCCTTTTGCAGATCAATGTGCTGATAGACAAGTCCACGATGGTAGTAAGCGTCCGCGAAACTGGGTTGCCATCGAATTGCCTTACTGTAATCCGCCAGGGCTTCTCCATAATCCCCATAATCTCCTAACGGATAACGAGATAGTCCTCGATAGTAGTAAGCTTCAGTATGGTTCGATCGCAGTTTAATGGCTTGATCACAGGCTGCGATCGCTTTTCGATATTCTTTCGATTGATAGTAACTTTTGGCTTGACGCAAAAACGCTTCAGCTGACTCAAAGGATTGGGGACTACTCTTAGAAGGAGAAGCTTGACCAATTTTGATATTTTTTAACTCGGTTTCCGCTTCCCCTAATTTACGCTTGAGATCAGCCAGTTTATGTGCTTTCAAGTCAACAGAACGGCTTAGATTAAACGCTTTATCAGCTTCCTGAATTTCATGGTTTACTCGATCGATCTGTTGCTTTAGTTTCTGAATAGCAGTATTGAGATCTTTAACAGCCTCTTCAACCTGATTGGAGCGCTGAAAAACTTTACTTCGAACAATATAAACCCAAGCAAAGTTAGGATCCAATTGGATTGCTTCATTGCAGTCATTCTTTGCTTTCAGCGTGTCATCTAGCTTATACCAGGCCCATGCGCGACTCGCAAACGCTTCGCAGGCGTTCTGTTGAAGCTGAATTGCTTGATTGAACTTTTCAATGGCAGCTTGATAGGCCCCTGATTCAAGCAGGCTGATTCCTTGACTGACATAGTTAATATAGCCAGTAGATTGATCATCAGGACTGGATGCTAAAGGGGCTAAGCCCAACCATCGACTGTATGCTTCTTCTTGAGCTGGATCAGCTAAGATCTTCACTCCCCGGTTGAGCACACTTTGTATATTGACTGCAAACTGGGGTTCCTCGTGGTTTTGATAGTAAGATGATCGAATAATTTCATGATAGGCCGTATTCCAGCGCTTCTCCAATATCGTTAGATCAACCTTTCCGATCTCTAATCGGGGGCAGTCTTGCTTTAAACGCTTCTCGACTTGGGGAGAATTGAGAATGTCATAGAGGTTAGGATGGGAGATTTTAGCATCGATGCCGTAGGCTTGCTTGAGCAGATGCTGCCACCGGACAAAAGATCGCGTTAACTGCTCAAAAGTTTCATCCTGCTCTGTCATGGCTTGCCCTCACCTTACTCCACTTCAGGTAAATCTGCTTTTGCCTGCGGAAGATCGATCTCTCGTTCCCGCCTGATCTCAAAGATGCATTCTGTGTTGTAGGTTGTCTCAATTGCCCGACCTCGAATCAGTGCCTCATTGTTATCGACCTCGATCGTGATTTCGATCGGGGAACCTTTGGGAAGTCCAGGTGGAATGCCTGTAATGTAGAATTCGCCCAGACGCTCACATCTTTCTGGATCGGGATCATCTCCCTGGAGAATCGGAATTTGCACAACCACCTTGCTGTCGGTACTGGTTTTAAAGCGCTGAGTGACTCTGGCTGGCAGCTCGGCATTTTTGGGGATGATGATTCTGTTCGTGATCAGCCGATCGTCGTCTCGATCGATCGATTCGATCCCAATGGCCTGGGAGCAGGTATTCTCAACTTGAACCATGAGTCCACCCATGAGCGGCGGATCGACTCCAATATCATCAGGTACAGGATTTCCAGTTTTTTGTTCTTCAATCACCAACTGCATCACGCCATAGAGTGCCGCTCCCTTGGCCACAGCCAGGTCAGGATCATGAAGTTTGGGTTCTTGACCAGATAGTTGCTGCATCATCTTGGCCACCTGCGGCATTTTCGAGGAACCTCCCACCAGCAATACCTGATCAATCTCTGGCCATCCTGCGAGCTTTCCCGTTGCGATAAGCTGCTGCATCACCCATTCCGTGGTCGCTTTCGTGCGATCCAACAAATCTACCGTGAGCGCTTCAAATTTCGATCGGGTCATCTCAATCTCTAGCGCCTGCCCCGCATGATTACAGACAATCACCTGCTTTTCTTTCTGGCTCAGATTCTTCTTGGCTTGTTCTGCCCGACTTCGTAAATCCTGAAGTGTTGCCGCATCCCGTCGAGGATCAGCGCCATGTTTCGATTGGAAACAATCTGCGACATAGTGAATGATAGCATCATCCCAGAGCTTTCCACCCAGTAGCCGATCGCCTTCTGTATGCAGCACTTTGACACAATTCTCACTGATTCGGATGACCGTGATATCAAACGTGCCACCCCCTAGGTCGTACACTAAAACGTTTTTAGATTCTTTTATCCCTCCTCTTCTACCAAAGCCATAGCTTATAGCTGCTGCTACTGGTTCATTAACGATAGAAAGCACTTTGATCCCAGCAATTTTTGCAGCCTCTTTGGTAGCCGTCCGTTCGGCATCTCCAAAAATAGCAGGTACGGTAATAACGGCCTGGGTGATTGGTTCGTCAAGATAATTTTCTGCATCTTGTCTTAGTTTAGTCAAAATTAGGGCAGAAATTTGTTCGGGGATATAGGCTCTGCCGAAAAACTGCCAGGTCTTGGAACGGCCCATGTAATTTTTGACAAATTGCACCACATGCTCAGGATCGCTCTCAGCAGTATTTTTAGCCACATCTCCAACTACAGTAACTTTCTCAGACTCAAAAAATACTACAGAAGGGGTAAGCAACGTACCGCTGTCCTGATTGGGTAATATTTCTGGTTTGCCCAACTCATTCACTTTAGCTACGACTGAATAGGTGGTTCCCAAGTCGATACCTACAATGGCCATGATGATCCTCCTGCGGTTTCTGGATTTTCGGGCTGCGGAACATAGGCAGCGGTAGGCTGATACTGACGAATGACGACAGACTGAGGGCGCAAGACCCTTCCCTGAAATATAAATCCCTCGCGATCGATGTTTACGATCGAATGGTGCTGCGTTGAATCATCTGTCAGAATAGTTCCTGACACTTTTTGACATTGTCTGTTCAAGGTTTCTAATTCCCCAACTGGTTCCACATCTTCGGAATAGAGAATATTCAGCAACTCTTGCTTGAGTGATCCAATCCGTTCAGCGGCTGATGGATGGACTGATTTAAGATCAGCTTTAGCAATGACCATGCTGTCATAAAGTAGCAATAGCGAACGAATCAAGTTTTCTTTCAAAGAAGCTTGAAATCTGCTCTCTTGCTGTTCCAGCTTGACGTACAGAGCATCAAAGGCTTTTTCTTTTGCCCGGTCACTTTGTAACCGTTGTTCAAACATTTGCTTGAGATCGAACAGGGTGGTTTCGATCTGAGTCAGACGAGCAGCGAGCATAACTTCACTGCTGGCTTTGGGGGACTGGTTCTGCTCTGCTACGACCTCAGCTATTGATGCCTGATTTTCTGATGTACCTTGATCCTGATTGACTACTTCCAGGGAAGATGGAGTTGTCTCCTGAACTTCAAGTGATTCTGGCTCATGGTCCATAGGGGAACCTCTTGATGAAAAGATTAGAATATGATTTCGTACGGTGGGTGGAACATGCAAAAACCAACCAACTTGGAAATATTGGATTTCCTGCAACCCAGCCAAACCAGACCGTCAGCCTCTAGAGGAAAGGGTGTCAAATGAAATCGATGCATGCCAAACAACATACTTAGTATAATGCTCAGCTTCGCGATCTAATTTAACCACATCACTGTAAATTGAAATTATAAGAATAACTACAAAGATGTACTTATTCTTTTTACTAATTTTTTGATAAATTGCTCCTTGCAAATTTAGTCGAACATATTATCTTGGTTTTAAGCCAAAGTAAAGTTAGAAACAGTAACTTTACTAAAACCTCAAATAAGCAATCGGTTCAGATTGTTTCACGACAGGATCTCCAGAATCTTGGAGATTCCGGAGATCTGATCCAGCAAACCTATTGAACAACGGCTAAATCGGCCTTACTGAGTTTCAAACCANTTTGCTAAATCTGCAAACACCCCACCCGTTCCGAATCCACTGCGATCGCCATTGGCGTTGTAGCAGATTGCACCGGTTGAGCGGATATAGGTAATCGACGCCTCGCTGATTTTGGCCTTGGCTATATTCTTCACTGACGCAAATGAGACTTGCTTCAATCCAACGAAGGTCGTTCTATCCAGCACAATTTTGTCCCCTTTCGTGAAATCAGTAATTTGATCCACTCCCATTTGAGATTTGGCAAACTTTTTCTCAATATCAAAGAGGAAGCGATCGGCCCCAGTGCCACCAATCAGCACATCTACACCCGCTCCACCACAAAGCAGATCGTTACCTGCTACACCATTTAGGCTATCTTGTCCTGCATTGCCAAAGAGCTGATCGTTGCCTGCGTCACCATTTAGGCTATCGTTGCCAGCACCTCCTTTGATGATCAGCCTCCTTGCATTATCATCGTTCAGAATTGTGCCTACTCCTTGATTATCTGAAATAGTCGCACCGATCGAATTTGATAATATGATTGAAAATGATTCGTTCACTTCTGGAATTTTATCGTCTGCAATCGGCACTTCAATTACTTTTGTAGTTTCACCAGCTGCGAAGGTGAGTTTACCGGAAACGGTTGTGTAATCCTGTCCGGCGATCGCATTTCCATTCACAGTTTGATAATCCACACTGACAGCTTGGCTGCTGGCTTGTGAAAGAGTCACAGCGAAAGCAATTTTGCCTGCTGATTCTTGAATGGCGGTTGGATCGTTGATTGAAAGAGTTGGGTCAGGAGGTACAGGATTGGGAATTTCGACAATGCCTTTGATATTTGTAGTTCCTGCTATGTCTCCCCAACTGCCATTAGAAAGTAGTGCAGCAAAATCTTCATTACCTGCATAGTTATTGGGATCACCATTTCCCCAGTTGGTGTAGGCACTGTTCTCACCACTCACCCATTGGAATCCTTCTCCCGTTTGAACATTCCATTCTTTACCTGCATCGGAATAGCCAATCCACAGGTTTTGACCTGCATATACTCCTGCCAAAAATGCTTGTTCCTCAGCACTATTGATTGTGACTAAGTTGCCGCCAAAGGATCGAGCTTGTTGTTGTGCTTCACCCCAATTGCTTGAGGTTGTGAGTAGATAGGTGTGTCCATTAAAGGTAACGGCTTCCGAGGCTTCTCGAATCGTTGCCTTAGACTGATTATCTCCTAGGATGGCATTGCTAGGAGAACTCAGGTTGACAAAGAAGTTCTCTCCGGGAGTCGTATTCCCATCAGGATTGATGTTGACGCTAATGGTTTTAACCGTTTCGCCCGGATTAAAAGTCAGCGTACCATTCGTTCCAGTGTAATGAACTCCGTTAAAGGCTGTGCCATCCGCAGTGCTATAATTGACGGTCGCAGCACTGTTACTGTTGCCATATCGACGTACAGAAAAAACAGCTTGTTTGGTGCCATCCGTAGGCTCAACAATACCCAGATCTTCGATCGCGAGAATGGGAGTTACGGGATTCTTGATCTCAATAATGCCTTGTTGTTTATTAGATCCTGGGATATCTCCCCAACTACCATTAGAAAGTAGCGCAGCAAAATCTTCATTACCTGCATAGTTATTGGGATCACCAGCTGCCCAGTTGGTATAGGTATTATTTTCACTATTAATCCATTGGAAAGTTCCTTCAATTCCAGCATCACTATATCCAGTCCATAACTCCTTCCCCGCGAATAAGCCTCCTAGAAATGTTTGTTCTGTTGCATTATTAATCGTGACTAGATTGCCTTGAAAGCTTTGAGCTTCAACTTGAGCTTCACCCCAGTTTTTGCTCGTAGCAGTTAATAAATAGATGCTGTCTCCAAGTGTATAGATCTGTCTTTGAGTCAAATCTGCAAGAGGTTCAGGTACAGAACTAGGAATTTCGATAATGCCTTTGATATTTGTAGTTCCTGCTATGTCTCCCCAACTGCCATTAGAAAGTAGTGCAGCAAAATCTTCATTACCTGCATAGTTATTGGGTTCACCATTTCCCCAGTTGGTGTAGGCACTGTTCTCACCACTCACCCATTGGAATCCTTCTCCCGTTTGAACATTCCATTCTTTACCTGCATCGGAATAGCCAATCCACAGGTTTTGACCTGCATATACTCCTGCCAAAAATGCTTGTTCTTCAGCACTATTGATTGTGACTAAGTTGCCGCCAAAGGATCGAGCTTGCTGTTGCGCTTCACCCCAGTTACTAGGAGTAGTCAGTAAATAGGTGTGCCCTTTAAAGGTAACAGCTTCTGGTGTTTCTCGAATTGTTGCTTTTGCCTGATTGTCTCCCAGAATGGCATTACTAGGAGAACCGAGGTTGAGGAAGAAGGTTTCTCCAGTCGTACTATCCGCATCTCGAGTAACAACAACACTGATCGTTTTGATTGTTTCTCCCGGATTAAAGGTTAACGTGCCACTAGTTGCAGCATAGTGAGTTCCTGCGCTGGCAGTGCCGTTAGCAGTGCTGTAATTCACACTAACAGAACTATTGCTATTGCCAAATCGTTTGACTTGAAAAACTGCCTGGGTGGTGTTGCCATAAGGTTCAATAATGCCGAGGTCTTCAATGGCAAGAATGGGAACTGTAGGATTCTTGATTTCAATAATGCCTTGTCGTTTGTTAGATCCTGAGATATCTCCCCAACTACCATAGTTAAGTAAGACAGCAAAATCTTCGGCACCTGCATAGTTATTAGGATCACCAGTTGCCCAGTTGGTGTAGGCACTATTTTCACCATTTGCCCATTGAAAGCTGCCTTCAACTCCTGCATCGTTATAGCCGATCCAAAGTTCCTTGCCTGCAAACAGGCCAGCCAGGAAGGTTTGTTCGGCTGCGTTGTTGATCGTCGTCAGATGGCCGCCAAAGGTGATTGCCTCAGCTTCAGCTTCACCCCATGTACCCAGAGCCGATAACAAATAAATGCTGTCGCCAAACGTGAAAATTGATTTTGTGGTTAAGTCTGCCATTGTTTTTTCCAAAAATGAGAATAGCATAGATATGAGAAAGCGATCGATCAAAGCAATTCAATTTCATGTTGCTTTGATTGTTCTTCTTTAGAATCAGGAGAATTGTCTGCAAAATTTTCAGAATATTTCTGACAGGAGGCTATGTTCTGAAATCGAATTCGAGCTTGCCGATCGACAGATAACTTTGTCCATAAGGAAAGCTGGCGCTATATAACCTGACTTCATATCGGCCAGAATGGTGAAAGTGACAGGAAATGGTATTCCCTGTGGTAGCTTGACCGGAATTGCATTTCCCAGTTTGAGAACTGCCTTTTTGAATGTAGTCTGCTAGTAAATAACGGTGATTGGGATTTTCAAGCTCAATTTTAGCCCTCCCTTCAACTTGCGTTTGATGCTGAACTGGGTTGATTAACCGCAATCCTTCTGCAAAAAAACGTGGATCGAGATCGGGAAGCTGTTGAAATTCTGTAAATGTGAAGGGGCGATCGAGCAATTGCCAGGTTGAATCTGAGGGAAAATGATTATGGATCATTACCTCTGGCGGCAGCATTAAATAATCGGTTTTGTATTGTTGCTGCCAAACACCTGACTCATTTAAATTACCGCTGTCCCAGGTGGCATCCACTAAATACCACTGACCTTCCAGGTTCACAGCATTCCATGCGTGATTGCGCTCAAAACTGTCATTGCTAAAAGCGGTACGACCATAACCATCTAAAGTGACAATTTCCAGTCCGATCGCTTTGCCTAAGGCGGTCAATAGATCGGCATATCCCTGACAGACAGCTTTACGAGTTTGGAACACCCGGTTTGGGCTTTGATCGGGAATGTTGTTCGAAAAGAAGGCAGGTGCGTCATACTCAATTCGAGTGACAACATAATCATGCAGGGCTTTAAGCCGCTGGATGGGATCCGATTCTGCGGTGGCAATATAGTTTGCAACTGTTGGGATACTGGTTTCGATACTGGACGGCATATTTTTGATAGCTGGATGTATTCCAGTACCCTGCCAAGGCCATTGAGTCTGTTCTGCGATCGTTGCATCTCGTATATCAAGATCTAGAACTGGAGCGTACAAACTGATTGTTTCAGAAACCTGATTTCGAACTTGTTCTAGACTATCTGCGGTTTCGTTGGCTACTTGTCGCAAAGTGGTTCGCACTGTTTCAATTCTTTCACCTTGCAAGTCACCTAAAATGCCATCACCGTGTTGCCGAAGGGCATTCAAAGCGAATTGGGGATATACAATCAGCAAAGTTGTGATTAATCCCAGATTGATTGTCAGAACACGCCAACTAATTCGATAAGTTAAGAATGGAATGCGATACTTCCAAATGCGTCTAATTCTGCCTTCCTGATAGACAACCCAGATGATCGGGAGAATGGGGAGAAAGATAAAACCAGCGAGCAGAATCAGGCCGATCGGCATTTTGAGGGATGCCGCAATCGATGAAGCAAACCATGCACCTAGAAGTGATGTGACAATAGCAAAAATTGGCAGAATCAACTCACGAGATGATCGCATTGTGCCCTCACCTACTGTACTTTGGATATTTATTGCGTAACTTTAGCCCGATCGCCAATCTGAAACCCTGTACCGCTGAGAATTTTGCCGATGCTAGAGCGATCGTCTACATCTGTCAGTTCAATTTGACCGATCGGCGAAGTCAGCGTGCGGATCACTTCTCCCGTTTGTGGATCGGTGATTTCTCGATCAACTCGATCGATCGAAAGCTTCATACCGACTTGTAATCCACCTTGCGTCCCCTGATTCAGCACCACTTGATTTCCAGCAATATCTGCAATTAATGCTTCAGACACTGAACGAGTTGAGGTTGCAGTGGCGATCGTATCAGGAACTGAAGCAGATCGGCTTGTTCTAGAACCTGCTAACTGACTGACAAGTTGATCAACAGCTTCCTCGGCTGCATCGCTAATTAAACTATCATCATTGTGGCCACTTCTGCGACCACTAAATATAGGTAAGCTTACTCCACCGCTCTCCTGTTCTTCTTCTCCTACACCTTCAACTGCGGCCACAATTTCTGCTGTAGTTGTATTGACCAAACGTGCCGTCAATTGCACATTAGCAGTTCGAGTGTTGACTGATGCACCTATACTACAGCCCACAAAAGGCAAACAAATTCCAGCAGAACCGCCAACTTCTTCTTCCTCAAGGTTAAAGCGTGTTACTGATCCTAAAATGACGTAATCTACGCCTAGAATGCGACCAATTTCAGCTGCCGTGCTGGAATCTACACGTCCGGTTGCCCCAAAGTTCTGTTCTCGTAAAATGGCATCAATGCGGCTGCGTTCTACCACGCTATAGGAGCCATTTTGCACCAGTTTATTGGTTAGCAATTCGCTGATACCACGCGCTAAACTCCCTCCTCGGAAACTATAGGAAAAGAAGTTGCCACTCGTATCGGTCAGATCAAAGTCAAGTACCGCAATGCGCGTTCGAGACTGGGCTTGAGCCAACATTAACTCATTTGCAGATGCAACGGAGACAACGGCAGGAGTAAACCAGACTCCAGTACATACGAGCATCATGCAAGACAGAGTGGCGAGTCGATTTGACAAATGTAACTTCATGGTCAATTGCCTCTAGAAAAATGGAACAGATCAAGCGAACTGCAAAACCAGCTCAAGGTTGACTTTAGCTATGGACTTATCTCACTTTCTGCAAAAGTGTGGAAGCCGTACGCAAAATTCAGAATTATCTATAGGTCTGCACTGCAAGGAATAGACCAGTAAGATGCACCCAAATTTTCCAATTCGCTTCTGGACGCATCTCTGATGTGGGGATACTTCTGTTCAAGTGACTGAGTTATCTGTGGCGTTGGTGAATTGCACCAAACCCAACTATTGCCAGTAGGACGCCAAACCAAAAGATGCTGTCCAATTCCCGCATCAAAATAGAGACCAATCTGCAAATTTCTAGCAAACCAGGACAGCAATAAATTTTTACGTGCTGTATTTGAATTTGGTGTGTTGTAGTTGGCGGGACTTGTTCCTTGATGCTCCAAGCTCCATATCTGAGACTCTCTGAACGCGTGATATGTCCAATCCCAATTATTTGCTTCAAAGCTTTGAATTAAGTCATTTAGATAGTTAATTCCGCTATTTTGATCAACATAGTTCGCAACACTAAACTCACCGATATAAATGGACACTCTGTTTTTGGTCTGAAAATCAACTACAGGCTGCAATTGGCTTCTCAATCGGGCTAAGTCCCAATAGTCATTGCTGTTGCGAATATTGCCAGGATATCGTTGAGTTGGATCCCAAGCAAATGAAGTGCTGGGTATACCTGTGTGAGTGAATGCCATCGGCTCGTACATGTGGACGCTGTATGTCACATTAGGTGTCGTAAGCTTGTTTAGGCTGGCAATCCGCCCAGGTTGCCCATAAGGAGACTCCACGATAATTTTTCGCGATGGGTCAATCGTATTGATTGTTGTTGCAGTCTGTTGAGCTAATGTATTCCAAATGCCGTAGTGAGCCGTGTTGCCGGTTGCTGGCTCATTCAAAATATCGAAGCCCCATATAGTTCGGTTACCCTTGTAGCGTCGAGCCAAGACTTTCCAAACATCGACAAAGCAGGTTCTGGTTGTTGCACTTTGGAAAACCCGATGAACAGGATAGGGAGCACTTCTTGAGTAGAAGCCACCTGGAGGAGTATGAAGGTCAATTACGACCGATATCCCGACTGTGCCAAAATGCTGAACTAGTTGATCGACTCTAGGAAGTTGAGTATTCAACCAGGTTTGATAACTCTGACAGCTTGGGTTGTCAGGATCAACTCCTCTTGTGAGCTGTAACCGCACAAGGTTGACACGCCAACTGCGCAGCACATTCAGATCATCAGTATTCTGGGTAGAGAGTCCGCCACTGACCATGACACCGCGCCAGACTGAACTAGCAGATGCAGAAAAAGGCGTTAGACAAAAACAAAAGAGAATAAATAGGAGTGAGAACGGTTTAAATGTATTGTTCATTCGTGGGAGGTTCTCCAAATAGTTGTAAGGTGCTTCCGATTAAATCGGCACTCACTTGCAATCGGCACTCATTGACCAGGTATTAGGTAGGGCATGGCATTCAGACAGGAATTTTTGGGTGGGCACTAGGTTTCCTCACCAAATGCTACGCCCGTAAAGTAGCCAAGTGCCTGGGAGAGAATTCGCAATTACGTTGCTGAGTGAATAACACTCAACAGGATCGGATGTAACTTGCAATTTCAAATCTAAACATTAATTTCAATCTGGAATTGCTAGATATTAATGCTGACTGGGTCTATCAAGTCCAGATGGCTTGATTAACACGATTCGATCGAATGAGCGGTAAACTGGTAACACTCGCATCTTCGATAACACCGACTACATCCCCATTCAGTCTGATTACAGTGTCAGGGACTGCAGTGTTGCCAGTGCGCTGCGCTATACCAACAGTGATTCGTGCAGTAGAGAAATCATCAGCAATCACAATTCGATCCAACGCAGCGTTGAAGTTCCGCAAGATGGCATAGCCAGATCCGGTGTAATAGCTACTCGTTTGATTTCCCAGGACATAGTAATCAGTTGAATTATCTTGTTCTCCATTCAAGATATCGACATCGTTGGCGGAAGAAGATCCAGTGCCACCTTGCAGCCAATCTGTTCCAAATCCGCCTACTAAAGTATCATTGCCACTGCCGCCAAACAGCGCGTCATCACTGCTGTAGCCACAGAGCGTATCATTGCCGCCATAGCCGTACAGTCGATCGCGCGTGCTGGTGCCGTTCAGTGTATTATTGGCATCGTTTCCAGAGATATAATTCACCATTGATTTCTGCCTCCTGTCTTGTTGAATTGATGGGGAAATGAGTTGCAGTCAAAGAACGATCGTCATCTAAACCAGGGCTGGACCGGATAGAACCTTTGTTCTTATTCATGCTTCTGCAAAAACTCAGGGAAGGTACGCAAAATCTTGAGATTTTTTCGTTTGGGTTTCACTCCTTGCCTGCAGCACTCCGAGAATTTACTCAGATTAAATTAGGGGATTTCCCCAAAGCAAAAAAGGATGGCAATCCTGCGCAGTTCTTGATTAACAAACCTTTGAAGCACTTCGGGACAGTTCTAAACTTCGGTGAAAAACAAATTTTTTCAAGAAAATTTTTAGGCAAGCGGACGACGACCGTCATCGCAGTATCATTTAGAACCAATGTCATTCAGAAGCGCAGTGTCATTCAGAAAAAAGTAAAAATCAAGTAAAAATCAAAAGTTATTTACGTCCTATACAAAAAGGATTAAACAAAGATTAAAATTTAAACAATTTTACGCTCTCTAGTTTCGTATTTTTGGTAGGCTATCTAAAGTGAGTTAGCTACCAATTCTCGTTTGATGTAAGGAGCTTTCTCGAAACAATTTCCCCATCGTAGTGCGAGCGTCTTGCTTGCAGCGGGCCAGATTTCCGGACTACGAGTATTTTGTTCGCTAGAAATCTCCTGATTCCACAGCGCTATTTTACATTGAGCTATGTATTCTGACTGTTGTAACTCCGTTCAAGTGACGCCAGAACGTTTTCAGGTTTTACCTTCCCTTTCCTACCATATTCGTAAATTGCTCCGAGGCAATTTGCACCCCTTTCAACTGCCATCCGATCTGGAACAAGTGGTGGATCCACTCCATGATCTTGATGCCACATTGGCGTTCTTGTATCCAGATGTGCATCAAATGAATACGGTTGTATTGCAACTAGAGCGACTCATTCTCTCTTATCAAAGTATACGGATCTATGGGAGCGGAGAACATCCAGCGTTGAAAGTCATTGAGCAGGAAGTTTTCTGGTGGTTGGGGTATGAAAATCGATCGGCCACTTGTACTGTTTTGATCGTTGATGATGTATTGGAAAATACTAAACTGATCGCTAATATATTAAAACCATTGGGATATAAAGTCTATACTGCCTTAAACGGTGCAGTGGCATTAAATTTACTTCAAGAGATCCAGCCTGATCTGATTTTTCTGGATGTACGGATGCCCATTATGGATGGCTATCAGCTTTTTCAGGTCTTACAGCAAACTGAGAGATTGCGATCGATTCCTGTGATCTTCTTAAGCGCACTTGATAACGTTGAAGAGCAGCAAAAAGCGATAGAATTAGGGGCTGTAAGTTTTATGGCTAAACCCTTCAAGGCAGCATCTGTATTAGAGCAAGTGCAGCGTCATCTTAACCATCAATTATCTATCACTGGTGTAGACCAATCCCAAATGCAAGCTCGCCGCGATCGAGCAAGCCATATCCCCTGTCTTTTATGTGATGCAACAAAGGCAGGATTTCAGGCGACCTTAGATGGTCGCTATCTAAGGGTTAGCTCGGCGTTAGCCCAGATTTGCGGATATTCAACAACAACGGCCATGCTATCAGAAGTGAAAAATTTATGGGAAGGCATTTATAGGAATCCGCTCCATCGTGTAGATTGGCAGCAATGTATCACTCATCCCAACCAGATGGTCCAATTTGATTCCCAGATCTACCGTCAGGATGGTCATATTCTGCGAGTGGTAGAACAGGTGCAAGCTATTCAGGACAACTACGACCATTTTCTGCTATATGAAGGTTTTATAACGATTAAAGAAGCACTTTAAAGAGATTGAGTAGCAAGGTTGATGATAGTTGCTGCCCCATTCCTCGACTTGAGCCAAGCCGAATGATAAATATCCATTATCTTCATAATGGCATTTTGCTATTATGGCCATTCCTTTACTCAAACTATTATGGGGGAAGTGTCCTCTTGACCTGTCTGGTTGAGTCACTTATAATATCTTGCTTTCTTGCCTGGTACTCGGGTTTTGCGGGTTTTAACTTGTACTGAATATACACTTCCGACCTATCCTACTTTATTGCATGGAGAAAGTCGCTTAAGATACAAGGTGATGCCCTAAGATAAAATGTTCCAGGCTATGAAGATTCTTGTCGTGGATGATGATGAGCAGATCATCAGACTGATTCGTCCGGCCCTGATGCAGCAGAATTACACCGTAGAAGTTGCAATGGATGGCCAGACTGGGTTTGATCTGCTGACGAATGTTCCCTGTGGGCTTGTGCTGTTGGATATGATGCTGCCCAGACTGAATGGGATCCAATTTTGTCAAAGGTTGAGAGCACAGGGCAATGAAACCCCGGTTCTAATGATGACAGCACGGGATGCAAGCACCGATAAGGTTTTGGGGTTAGATGCTGGAGCGGATGATTACATTGTTAAACCGATTGATATTGATGAATTAATTGCCCGAGTGCGAGCTTTGCTGCGGCGGGGAACCACAAACACGCCGATTTTAGAATGGGGCCGTTTGCAGTTTAACCCAAGTACACAAGCAGTTTCTTACGCCGGAAAACCATTGAACTTTCGGCCTAAAGAGCTGGCGATTATGGAGTTACTATTGCGGCAGAAGCAACGCGTGTTAAGCCGCCAGATGATTCTTGATCATCTTTGGGTTCTAGAAGATTGCCCTGATGATAATACCATAAAAGCACATATTCGAGGAATTCGACGGGTCCTAGAATCCGTTGGCGCAGGTAATTTGATAGAAACCCTTTATGGCAAAGGTTACCGGCTCAATCCCGCTTTCCTGGAACAATCTGTCTCACCAGACCGATCTGCTTCATCGATAGTTGAGCCAGTAGCATTTTCAGCTCAGCTCACTTCAGAGACGATCGCAGAGACTTGGCAACAGGTTCAGCACCTCACCTGGCAGCGTTTACAGGACCTGGAGGATGCAGTACAGACATTAAAAAGCCAACCATCCAATCAAGCTGCCCGACAGCAAGCTGAAGCCGTTTCCCATCAATTGGCAGGAACACTGGGCTCTTATGGCTTTGAGGTAGGCTCAGGGCTAGCAAAACAATTGGAGCAATATCTTCAGCAATATGACAACCAGGATGCAATCTCGTCAACCCTAGACCAGTCAAATTATCCAGATCATCCAGATAAAAACATGGGATCGATCGATCCGGCTCAACTGGAGCAATGGGTGCTGGCGCTCTATCAAGCTATATGTCCCGCGTCAAAGAATGTTGCGGCTCCTGCTCCAACAGAGAGGGAGGCAAAGACCATGTCTGCCATTCAGCCGGCTCAGCCTTTGATTTTGGTTGTCTCCCACGATCGCAATTGGGTTGATCAATTGGCTCAAGCCGAAGCATCCAACGCATTCCAATTGCAGGTCTGTTCTCCAAATCATCTCAGTCGGGTTTTGCAAGGGCAACAGCCTCATGCGATCTTGCTAGACTTGACTGAACAGCGGTCCGGAGAAGACTTGAATTTTTTCCAGGATTTGTTGCAAAGTTATCAATCGCACCTCCCAGTTCTGCTGGTTGTTGATCCTGCTTCCTATCCAATTGATGATTCTGAGACGAGTTTAACCATTGCTCGGTTGGACGCGAAGGCCCGATTGCAGAAGACCTGGCAGCCTGCCATAATTATCAAAATTATTTCTGACTTCATCCCTTCTAATATTAAAGTTTTAGCAATTACATCCGATCGAGAGTGGAATCGCGTCATGTCGCAACTATTTGCTGCCCATCAGATCCAGTTCACTGACCTCGATCGATGCGAAGAATTATTGAACTGGTTGGATCAGGTTCGCCCAGATGTTCTGATTCTGGATAACCAGGACAGCAATCCCTCGACGATTTGCCGCCTGATTCGAACCGATCCCCGCTGGCTGTGGTTGCCAATCTTTTTGCTCGATCGGTCTGAAGGACAGCGTTTGCCTCAACCGTTGCTGGCAGGTGTGGATGGCTATTTGAGGGACGATCGTCCCCTCTCAGAATGGATTCTGATGATTTGGCATGCAATCCACCGCGTGCGGGCCTTAAAGCGAGTGGCGAAAGATGAGTTGCTGCTGGCGATTCCTTGATGGAAGGAAAACCTAACGTTTTACCAATCTTTCACTTTTTCCTGGTTGCTTGAGAAAGAAGCTGCTTGAGTTCATCCGTAAAAGCTCAGGTTTTTACGATAGGTGCAGTTTCTCTAAATTCACGGCTAAGCAGTTGACCCCCATTGCCGTCATGCCCCTTTCTTCCTGGAGCCAATATTCACCAAGAAATCGATCAATGTATTGTTGCGGGAATCATCAGCCTCGAATTCAATCGGTCTCGAGTGTTCCTTAGGTTTAATCAATCTTGTTCTCAATGCTGTTGTGATACCGTTTGGAGAATAGTAGGAGCAGCTTTAACAACTGCTTCAACGCTCAGTATTTGGAACATTTGGCTAGCGATCGTTTTAATGCGAAACTTGAAAGTGAATCTCACTGTTTTTTCTGGTTTTGGCTTGACGCAGTTGGCCGATTAGAAGACTGAGTTTTTATTCTGAGTGGGACTACTATAAAGTTAGCGATCAAATAACTGACGAGGCAATCTGTACCACGAATCGGTGTAGAATGGCAGCCAGACAGGGCAGGATGTTTGAAGTCACTTGATTTCACAAGTTCGGTCAACCCACAATGCGTTTTGCCTGGTGGCTATTTGCTGAAGCTCTGACTCCATTCAATTTACTGGCCTTTGGATTAGTCCTGCTGGGCATTTTCCTGGTCCATACCAGTCAACTCACTAACCGACCCGCATTACAGGAGATTACCCCCACATGACACTGTCTTTTTCTCAGGAGCCAGCACCTGAATTCACTCCAGATTTGGGGCTCAGTTTGTCTGGGGCAGAGGGTTGGTTGCCGTTGATAGAGCAGCCGCTATTGATTTTGGTGGGCGTCACAGGAGTGGGCAAAAGCACCGTGACAGCAGCACTGGCTCAAGCGGGTCTGGTGATGAGCCATTTGGCCAATCGACGAGTGTTAACCGATCTGTTTATTATTCCAACAATCGTCCGTTTAGAAGCGAGAGAGGATCGGTCAGGAAATCCGTCTTGTCGTGTAAAACGGTTTTACTACACGCGGCGATACAAGGAATTATTTCCGGCAGGAATGGTGCATGTGCTGAGCCAATTACAGGTTAATCCCAGGCAAGTCCCTCCCCCGTTCTTATTTGATGGGTTGCGCGGAGAACAGGAGGTGCAACATGCGGTGCAATTACTGCCCCAGGCGCGCTTTATTGTTCTAGAAGCCCCGGACTATGTGCGTTTGCAGCGATTGCTAATTCGTCAGGATGCCTTCGATCGGGTTGCTCCGTATTGCACGTTGATCCAGTCAAAAGAGAATCAGTGTCAAAGTTTTGCGGAATTAGGGGTGCCGGAAGCGGCAGAGTTGTTCTCGTCGGATGAACTGACTGAGATGTTGTCCAATGTGGAGCAAGGGCTGTATTCTTTGTCCTATTTGCGCGATCGTCTCAAAATTGTGATCGAGGAACGACGTCATTATGACCCAGATGCAACCCGATTAACATTGGAACGATTGGCTCCCGATCGAACGTTGGCCATTGATACAACCTGCTATTCCCCTGAAGCGATCGCGCGAAAAGTGATTCAATTCTGTGGGACAGAAAATTCTGGACAGACTTCTGCTATCTTATCCAAAGGCCCGATCGACTCATCCCCAAAATTCTAAAGATGATCGAATGATGTGAAAGCGCAAAGCTACAGTATCAGTTTTCGATGCTGAAAATATGTGCCTGGATCTTACCCTCAACAACTTCTGACCCAAGGCAAATTCGTTTTCTGCGGCAAAAGGTAGTTCCATGGCATCTGCTTGACACCACCCAACAGGGCGCTTGGTTCCGATTGCAATGGCCTGATCGAGCATTGCCTGATTGAGGACAGTGGCAACAATGGAGACACTTTCGCTGAGCTCAAATGCCAATATACGAGTCACAACGCCAGTTCCGGCAGCAAGTTCAAGGACACGAGTAGGCGATCGTAGACGGAGCCGATTCACTAAGTCTGTCGCGTAAGATTGAAAAATCAGCGGCACTAGATAATCGTCGTATAGATTGGGAATTGATCCAGCAAAGACGTTGTCAGAATTGGACATAGTGCCCTCTCGCACTGGATTCTACTGTACTCTAACGGTGCTTATCCTCTGTTGCAGATCAGCTTAACTCCAACAATAACTTCTAAGCGATCGGGATGCATGGGCATTGTGGGTTGGCATTTATTACCTGTAAGTAGTGTTATTGGTGAAAATCAAGGGCGATACTCTAGCGAGAGATTGCAGGAATCATAAGGGTCAGCATAGCCCGGTGGTGGGAGATCTTTAGGTGGTTTGGGGCAGGAAGGATTCTTATGATCAGAGTCAGGATGCCCAGGAACAGGATCAATTGGGGGAAGCTCTATTTTGAGATCAACGATTGATTTCAGAGTCCAAGTTAGAGCGATCGTTATAGTCACAATCAATATGATCGGTGGTGGTGGCGGACAGGATTGTGGTTTTGGAATATCTTCGCGCTTGATTGTTGTGACGACCTGTTCTCCTTTAGGCAAATCGTTGATGCTAATTTGGGGGCAACTACACCCCGCCGAACCACAGGAACATTGACTCATAGTAGTTGGCGATTGTATCTGAGGACGAAGAAGTTTGGCTTACAGTTCGAAAAATATGAAGTGTAACCTTCTTAAGCCATACAGTATGCTCATAACTATAAATTACGCCTCAGTGTATTAAGTGGCTATTTACACCTCAAACAACTGAACAGGTATGTAGATACGCAAAAAAACAAGGTACGCTTATTTCTTCAAGGATAGGAAATAAGCGCCATCTTTAGTGATCGGGTCTAGTATATTGAAATTGACCTTCAGACCCGTGCTGTTTAGTATGGTCGCGGGACTACGGGAATGAAGCTTAACCGGGTTGAAGAAGCCACGACTGCTTTTGCTCGCGTGAGTTCGTCGGTGGGCAACGGGGTTAGAGTCTATAAATGCTCAGCCCCATCAGGTGGGCATCGAGATCGGGATCGTTGTTTGAGATAGCTAGCTGCAAAGCGCCATCAGTCACGATCGCAGGATAGGGACCATATTTTGCCCAACTGCCTCGATCGAAATGGCCAATTCCCTGAGCAACGGATTTGCCGTTAATGCTCACGTTTAGGGAATGCCAATTGGATTGGAAATTCTCCATGATCCAGAGATAAATGCTGTAATTTCCGTTTGGCAAAGTTTGGCAGATCTCTAGCGTTGCTGGCTTAAAAATCACTGTATTTAACAGCTTCCGAATGTCGCTGCTGGCGTGGGGACGAGGGACAATATAGGTTTTAGCCTCTTGAGCTCCTGGCACTGAAAGCCCGCTGGCTAAGGCATGACTGTAAGCATCCCAGCGCTGTCCTTCGATCGTCACAGCCTTTCCGCCGAGGTTAATGCCTTTGACAAATTCTCCGGGCGAAGGGTCGATCGGCAGGGCGGGGGCTAACCCGTCTCGAAGGTCTAGAAGGGGTTGTTGCAGCAGAAAAAGTAGTTTTGACCGCATCGGGGACGACGGATATAGGACAATACCCTACACTACCGATCGGGCTGGGACATTACAACTTGATGGTGCAAATTTGCCCTTCTCTTCAACGTCAATGAAGTAGCTTTATCGAGGCTTTATTTATCTCTTAGCCCCTGGCTTCAACCGATTGATCAAACGCAAGGATTTGTCAACGTTGGGCTTTGCCCTTTTAATGCGAATGGCACGCCACTTTTTCGTGGGGTAATCCCTCAGGCAAATTCCCATCTAGATAAGCAGCAATTGCCTTCTCTGGATTTGCCTCACTGGTGGTCAATAGCTCTGTCTTTCGCTGCTGTAGTTTTTGACGTACGCCTTCGCCCGCAGATGCCGCGATCGCAATATCGACAAAATGCAGGGGATGGCGATTTCCGTCACCTCGCACATGCCATTCATGTAGACAGCCGAAGCCAGTTAAGTCTAATGTCCAGGCTAGACATGGAGCTGCTTCGTCTGAAACAGTATAAACTCGCCACTGCAAGGCTCTGCCTGCATGAGCTGCGATGGTTCCATCGTTTGTTACAGCTACAGCTATTAATTGTTCTGCCATCGGATTAACCCCACTATAATCGCGGCTTTTTGAGCCGTTTCTAGACTTTTGTCACTAAACTATGCGTCGCCTGTTTATGGTGTGGTGGTGTCCTGTGCCGCCGCACAACCTCATAGGTTTTAGGCACTTGCCCGATCGTTTGTTCTGCGGATTCTAGACGGAGTAACAGGGCTTTTAACAAACCTCTCATAGACAGACTGATAGGATAGTCCTAATTGTAAGGGACGGAAAGTGCTGGATGACCGATGCTATTAAGCTTGTACTCAGAAGCTGAAAGTACCGCATAGCTCTGGTTGACTCAACAAATTGGGGCAACGTGCAGATATTTTTACCCAGAACTTTGATGGCAATCGCCATACAACGACCAGCATCACGGGCAACAGATAGCCTTGAATATAATCAACGCCTGCAAACTTGTTCTCAATTGTAATAGGGTGACGTTGTGTAAAAACAATAATTTGCTCAACACCTTGCCTTATTAACTCTGCTACTGCACCTCGCCCAAGATTCCCATAGCCTAAAACTACAGCTAGTCTCTTTCTAGAAAGGACGGCAGGCGAAAGAGGGGCAATTTCTCTTAATATTTCTAAAGTCTGAGCAACCCCGTATTCACGCAATATAAGCATTGTTGTAGAGTAACTTTTGCAGTCGCCCTTCGATAATGATGCTAATATCTTCAAAACTCAATAATCAGTGTATGCCTATACAAAATCTTATATTGATGAGGTTGAATTTAATTTATTGCACTTTAATGATGTCCTGATATTGAGCAAGACACCGATCGCCCTTCAGTAACCATCAATACCAGACTAATTGATCATTTTAACAATGTGCTGAATCGTTTTTGAATGATAGGTGAATAAATAGTTCAGTCGATCGCTCAACAAGGTTAGGATCAGATCCTCATAGCTCATGCCATAGCCACTTAATCCCTGAGCGACCAGACTAGTTGCAGTGCTATCAGGACGCTTGAGATCAGGTTTTGGATTGGCTTCTAGGACTTGCAGCGTACCGTTCTGATCAGTTCTAATATCCACTCGGATGAGCGTGTTTAAATAAAGGTTTTGATAAATCTTCTGGGCAATCTCAGCTAAATTCTGTTTTAGTTCCAATTCATTATCTAAGGATCGAATGCGATCGAAGGTAATTGCTCTCTTATCCATCGATGTAAAGATATATTCTCCAGGTTCTAGCCTTCGTTCAAGAATTGAAAATGCAAACGGTTTAGTCTTACGGTAGAACCTTTGATTAGCGTAAACAATAGAACCACAAACAGAAACGCAAAATTCCCGCCCCGGACAGTAGGCTTCAATAAGCACAGTACTATGGGTTGTCCGATGGACATTCTCAATTGCTGCTGTCAATCCATCGATCGTTTCGACATAGTGAATATTTAACGAAGCCCTTCCAGAAACAGGTTTCACTAAAAAAGGTCCCCTGTAATCGGCAAAAACTCTGGCAAAGCTCTCGCTTAAGTGAGGATGGAACAAACCCTGAGTGATATGCCAGGTGATAAAGGCAGGCGTACTAATTCCCAGGGCTTGCAGTTCCCGCTTGAAAATATGCTTTTGATCCAGGATTGAACTGTTTAAGGGATTATGTCCGACATAGGGAATACCAAGCATTTCCAGCAGTGCAGGTGTGTGGCAGACGGGATTATACCCCTGTACACCACCCGTATTCAGCCACGCGAGATGGACATTTTCCTGCTTTAATTGCTGGGGAAGCTGCATATCATCTGCCATCACAAAAACATGACGAAATCCGATCGATCGCAGAGCCTCTGCAATGTCTTGCGCAACTTGCTCATAGGTTTTAGTTGAGCGGGGATTATGCGTTTTGTAAATAACGGATCCTACTCTGTGACTATCGCCACCATGGATAACTGCAATTCGCAATTGACTGTACAAGCAGCTAAGACTGTGCTGGAGAAACCGAGAGTCCCATTCAAAATCGAGATCAGCTAGAAAGTCGTTAACCAATTCATTAAGCATTGTTTTCCTGGGTCGCAGTAGACAATTTGCGCGGCTTGGCTAAATAAATGCCAACTAAAATAATGCAGAAGGCTAACCCATTGAGAAGGGTAAGCTGTTCAGAAAAAAGGAGCCATGCGATAAATGCTGCGATTGCCGGTTCCAAGAGCAGAGCCGTTGCCACAAAGCTGGAGGAAAGCTGGTTGAGGGATTGTGCCAGTAATCCCTGTCCGAGTACCTGACAAACCAGTGCCAGGGCAAGAACGGATGCCCAGCCGAATACCGTATGGGGAAAGATTTGCTCTTGAGCTAGCAGAACAAAAGGGAATGTGAACAATGCACCCACCGCACAACGCCACAGCAGGATAGTTGATGCCGAAAACCGGACGCGCAGCTTCTCGATAATGAGCAGGTAAATACTGTAGAACATGGCAGCCAGCAACGCAGCCGCATCCCCAACCATCTGATCAATCGAAAAGGAGAAATCCGCAATTCCAATCGCAGCAGCTCCGAAAAATGCGATCGCCATGCCAATTAGAAAAACAGGCTCGAAGTTTTGTCCAAGTATGAGCCATCCCAAAAGGGTCGTGAAGATTGGCGTAGAATTACGAAGGGCGACAGAGTTGGCAACGCTTGTTTGGGTGAGTGACCAGGCCCAGAACAGAACAGATACTGATGAAACCACACCCATCAGAATAAACAGTCCAATATCTTGTATAAGCGGTAAGTCTTTATGCTTCAGCTTGTCAGGACTACCATTTGCTTCTTTCTGAGTCTTTATGCGTTGAATGCTATTCCAGAGGCCAAAGAACAACGTGGAGATCCATAAGCGATTGAATACTGTTGCATTTGATCCCAGCTCTAACTCACCTAATCGAATAAAAATTGCAGCAAGGGATAGCGCGATCAGAGCAATGAGCAGCAAGAAAAGTGCTGTAAGCGTGGGGGATTTATGCGATGCCCGTAAACTAAATGGCTCCAATTGCGGATTCTCGGACAACTCATCTCTGCTGTTCATAAAGTTCTGAAGAGGACAAACAAATGCAGATGTCATCCTCCATAAAATAATTTGTACAGATAGTTGCCTTGATATTACCTCTTACATAGGGCTTTATGCAAAAAAACTTCATAAATTCTTCACCCAAATAGGGGGGGTTCTATGTGTTTGCAGTACATCTGCATGACAGTCTTCTACCACCCTCCCCAGAAAATCCTGTTCTAAACAACTGCTCGATCGGGTCCATGATGAGCCGCACTGAAGAAACCGATCGGTAAACCGACAGTTGGATCAGTAGAATCAATCACGGGACTTCCAGCATTGAGTTCTGGGCTTAAGCCGATTGCCCCGGTAGAGTCGTCACAAAATATTGACAAACGCTTGAATACGCTTGTGTGTCGCTGAACTTTGTTCTATGCTAAGCAACACTGGTTTTTGACCGATTTTACAACCAGTAGATCTGTTCAAGGTATGGCGCTGACTATAAGTGCTTCGACCCACTCATAGCCAGCTGTCTAGCGATCTGTTTATCCCAGAGGCTAGCCTGCTGAGATCTTAATCGATCTTCCGGGCTTCGCGACTGCTAGACAACCATATCTTGAGCTTTTCTTCTCCACAAACCCAACCTCAGAGAGGGAAATCGTATGACAACAGAGTTCAACGAACTGCTGCCCATTTCGCCTACCGATAAATCGCAAATCTGGATCATCGGTACGCGAGAACAGGTCTTGCACACGATCAACGAATTTTATGTGAAGCGGATTGCGACTGACAGAGTCAAGTTCACGCCGATCATTCCAGCCCCATTCGAAGGTAAGTATATGTCTGTGCTAGTGCGTTAACCGATCGGAATTGAATCAGTTCGATTCGATATTTGGCAGGGGCGGGTTTTGCTGTTAAATCCATTGCAGGAGGTAGATTGATCTGCTAAACCCGCCCGTACAGTTTGCTGTGTCTGTACGAATTCATGGAAGTGCGATCGGCTGAGGAATGGGTCGATCGCTCAGCTTTGGTTTCAGTGTTGTGATCGCAGCAAAAAGCTCACCCGTTGGTTTTTCAGCAGGTGAGCCTCTGGCCAGTTAACTCATTCGGTTGAATTAGCAATACTCGTCTGCGTTAAAGATCATGTCCAGAGCACAGTAGAGCTACTTAGAAAAAACCAGCTAAGCTGAGCAGTCCCAACAGTCAAATAGCTGGAGGTTGCGGTTCGATCGCTTCTGGCTCTACGGAAGAGGATTTGAGCCATCGATGACGAATCATAGTTAAGCCATCCCAAATCAGAAGGAATAGGACAGCTACGCAAAAGCGATCGAACATTACTGCATTAGTATCGATCTCCTGTTGACAAAGCCGAATGAGGATTGGAACGAATCCAAAGACTAATTTGGCTAAGAGTACTACTGCAATTGCCCAGCTTTTATCTAGGTTTCTGTTCAGGGTGAATTGGTACATTAAGCCTGGGAGTGACTTAGAGAATAGAAAATCTACAGCACCACAGCACCCTTCATCTGGGATTCTGTAACATTCAGGAAATGTGTGAAGTCTGCTGCTTGTATGAAATCGGTGAGCAAAGCATCAGGTGAATGGGAGTCAACGTTAGGAGCACCTTTGCCAGCAACAGCATCATCATAATGAATTGTCCTGAGATCAAGACTATATCTCGTTAATCCAGATGTATTTGGAACAGCTGAGTGCATTTGGGCACCAGAGAAAAGAAGAATACCCGAAGCAGGACAAACTACCCGTATCTCTGGCTCAATCACCACTTTCTCTGTTGGATGAGGGAACTCAGCTTCCCGGAAGTTTATTTTATAATCCTGCCCCTGATTAAATTGCTCAGAATCATTCTGGGCAGGTTCCTTCCAGTACAAAGGATGAAATGCCAAAGCACTTTCAGAGGCAAAGTCACAGATCGGTATCCACCAGTTGATGATGCACTGGGGGGCAGCATACCAAGTATCTCGATGAGGATCATGAAACATTCCTTCCCCATTAGGTAAATACCCTCGGTAAGGCATGATTCTCAATTGGGGTAAATCAAAATAAGTTTTGCTCAGGTCACATCCAAACTCTTGGAGCAGTGATTGAATCAGCAGTTTGGTTTGAGGATGATGCATGATCTGCTGTTTGAGGGAAGATTCAGCAACCAGAAATTCCTTAACTGACAAACCATCCTCGGCTCTTTGAGGAATGGGTGAACCTAAGGTTGCCTCAATCAGATCGCGAGCTAGTTGGCAGAGTGCAATGACACTGGGACGGGGAGAAAAGACAAAGAGTTGACCCGCGTAGAGTTGCTGCCGCCTCACTTCGTCCTGAGCAGAAGAATCAAAGTAAATTGTATTCATCGCCGTATTATCTAGATAGAATTACAGTGGTTCTCGATTGAGTAGGATACAAATCTCCGGCTTTTGTCATTTATTCCCTTGAAAGGGAACTTGAAGTACTTTCAGCTCAGTTCTTCCTTTAATCGACCTACTGATTGAATTATTTAATTCCAGCAACTGCATACCAATTTCGAGTAAATAGAAACTCATCCACGCTTGCTTGTTGGCAAAGCTCTACAAACCATTGGTCTGCCTGGTCTGAAGGAAATCCTGATTCTACAACCCAGTTGCGAATTCGTTCAAAGAAGGGTTTATCAAAATGGCGATCGACACGAACACGAGCATCAACGGTGATATCCGTTAGCCCTAGACTCTTAAGTATACTAGGCAATTTCCGACCCATCCAACCATCGCTCCAGTAATCTGCTGCGGCATTGAGTACACTGCGGGTGAGTTGTTTATCGCCTGGATAAAGTACTGCTGTTTCAAAATCTTGATCTAAAACTGCGATCTTGCCGCCTACTTTCGTGACTCGCACCATTTCTTTTAAGATGTCTATGGCGCTGGGAACATGAGCAAGTACAGCTGCGACATAAACCAGATCAAAGGTTTCGTCTGGATAGGGCATTCGAGTTGCATCTCCTGCCTCAAACTGATAGATAGGAAAACGCTTTCTAGCATTTTCAATCAAATATTGACTGAGATCGATCCCATAGAACGACGGAGCAATCGTTGTATTTAAGCTGCGATCACAGGCTTCTAACAGGTGCCCGGTTCCGCAACCCACGTCAAGAATTTTGCTGGGGGTTGAATCTGGCAGGGTAGTTTGAAAGAACCAATGAATGATGTCTAGATAGTATGTATCAAACCGAGCAAGCAAAACTTGCTCAGCAGCAGCTTCCTGAGCAGGATCGTGATTACGAGCATCCAAAACCATGATTTTTACTTCTCCTTCAGTTCAATTGTTCTCAATGATTTCATCTTCAATGCGGCAGCTTTCCTGAATAATTAGGCTGTATAAATTCAGCATAAAGTCTGCATCAATTGAATGCTTTACACCCAGCTCTTGACGGCGCTGCTTAACTTCTTCAACTCGTCCAGGTTGCATCATTGGGATGTTTTCTACTTTTTTAAAGTGGGCAACCTGTCTGCAAACTTCAAATCGCTTACCCAACGCTTCAATAATTTGAGTATCTAGGGTATCGATCTCCTGTCTGAATTGCTTTAGCTGATCCATAATCCAGTTTTACTCCGATTCATAAACAACAGAAGGTTCAGAACTCTCAGCGTTTACTGGTTCTACAGCCAAAAGATGGTATCGATCGGGCTGATAGCTTCCATGCCTTGTGACAACAATTGATCGAATTAAGGCTTCGGCTTTTAGCAACATCTCCTGGTATTCTAAGTTGGGCTCGGACAATGCTACAATACCACCTCCAACGCCGATCGATGTTTCCTCTGGAGTTAAGACAATTGTACGGATAACAATATTCAGGTCAGATGAACCGTTCAGCCCTAAGAAGCCAATTGCGCCTGAATAGATCCCTCGTGCTTCTTGTTCCAGTCGATCGATAATTTGCATTGTCCGGATTTTCGGTGCACCCGTCATTGAACCGCCAGGGAATGCAGCTCGAATACAATCAATCGCATGCAGGTTTGCGGGCAAATATCCTCTGACAGTTGTCACCAGTTGATGCACCGTTGCATAGGTTTCTACTGCCATTAATTTCGGAACATGAACGCTTCCTACTTCACAGACCTGGCTCAAGTCATTCCGTAATAAATCTACGATCATCAAATTCTCGGCCCGGTCTTTCTCGCTAGTGCGGAGACGTTCTCGCAGAATTTCATCTTCTTCAGGAGTCTCTCCCCGATGTAACGTGCCTTTGATCGGTTTGGTTTCAACCCAACCTTGAGCGTCAATTTTTAGAAAGCGCTCAGGCGAAGAACAGGCAATCGCAACATCACTGAACCGGAAAAAGGCAGAATAGGGAGCTGGATTGATGTGGCGTAAAATTCGATAAAGGCTTAAAGGATCTGGTGTGGCATCGGTCTTAATCTGATTCGTCAAACAAACTTGATAGGTTTCCCCCTCGTGAATCTCATGGAGACATTGATAAATGTCAGAAATATAATCCTGACGTGATCGATTTAAGCGGAAAACGGTAGGCTTTTGATGTGGATTGGGAACAATTTCTGGCAGAGGAGCCAAATTTTCAAGCTGTGCTTCTATTTCTTTAAACCAAGCTTCTGCTTGTGCGGCTTGCCCCTGTTGTACCAGGCATAGCAAATAAAGCGTTTGCTCCTGGTGATCAATGGCGATCATGCGATCGGCAAACAGGAACATGGCATCGGGTAATGAGGATTGATGCACTAACTCCGAGCCGCATTCAGCTTTGAGTTCATAACCGAAATACCCAACAAAGCCACAGTTAAAGTCAAACGGGAGGTCTTCAGTGAATTGCTCCCGGACCTGAATCTCTCGTTTCAGATAGTCAAAAATACTCTCAGTTTGACAGGTGATTACATCGGCTTGAGTCACGATCAGTTCTTGAGTTTGGCTGTGGTAACGAATCAGCAAGCTATTTTCACCACTGCCATCCCCCATAAAGGAGAAACGAGATAGACCTGCTTCCACTCGGCTACTATCTAGCCAGAACGCCGTGCCGGATTCAGCAAACAAATGGACAAACAATTGCTCTGAATCGGGATACTGCTTTAATTGGCGGGTACATAGTTGAAATCCTGACTGTTGCTTTTGATGAATACTATTGGTTGAGGATGGAGCGACTTTATCAGATTCTACCGATCGTTGTTCCTCTTGTTGTTTCTCTGCCGTTTCTATTTTGATGGCTTGGGTCAGCACAAATTGACGAGTCAGATCTCTGAAATTTTCTAGAATGACCCGCCCATATTCCGTGCAAATCGACTCTGGATGAAATTGGACTCCCCATAAAGGTAGTTTTCGGTGGCGCAATCCCATCACCAATCCATCTTCAGTCCAAGCTGTTTTTTCCAAACAGTCTGGTAAGTCACCATCAACCAGAAGAGAGTGATAGCGCACAACAGAAAAAGGACTGGGTATACCCTTGAACAAGTCCATATCATGGTGATAAATTTTACTGAGTCTGCCATGACGCACTTCTGGAGCATAGATCACTTTGCCCCCATAGGTATAACCAAGTCCCTGATGCCCTAAACATACCCCTAATACTGGGACATGAGCATTTTCAAGGATTAAGCGACAGATGCCAAAATCTTCAGGTTTTTCTGGACGACCTGGGCCTGGAGAAATGACAACATTATCAAATGACAATTGTTTCAGCCCTTCCATCCCCATTTGGTCATTCCTAATTACCAATGGGAGAGTACCATTCACTTCAGCAATTAATTGATACAGGTTGAAGGTGTAAGAGTCGTAGTTGTCAATAATTAGGGTTTGCACGATATCCTCCAGCCTAGAGATTTCTCATTCAATAAGGGAGCTCAAACAATCGAACAAAAATCTATACATACATTCTTAGCTAAATTTAACTACTCAAGTTAGTTCTATTTCCTCGTTGGTTGCTGGTTGACTTTAGGTTGAAAGGGTTTTGCTTGAAAACTACCAATCATTTTGTTTCTTACCTTTGGCAAGAACGCACCGTTTAAATGTTATAAAATCAGGCAAAAGTAAAAACTTGGTAAAAACTGCGCCAAGAGTTTATGATGATACTGCTAGAGAGGTTCAGGAGACCACAAATAGGTCTTGGACGCTTCGTTGCGGTCCCACCTGCGCGTAAACGGCAGGCTAACTGAATCAAGTCTGCTAAACCGGACTAAACCCGGAAATCCTTTTGCACCGTCTATTAATAGATCTGATTTTTACGATAGAGCCACGTTTGAGCTGCTTTGATTTAAGTAAAACTTATACTTGCTGCGATCGCTGTTGCTTCGATGCTGTCATTTACTGCTTAGACGNAAGACGATCGTTGCTTGAACTGGTGTCATTGCTGCTTTGATGCTTCTCTTGGCTGCAAATCCTTTGACTGGATCAGAACCCAAATTCAGTCCTCAATTGCCTCAATACCAAGTTGCTTCAGTCGTTCAAGATTGTCCTGCATAGCTTTGAGCTGTTCAGGAGAGTGCCCCTGCCAATCTGTAATCTCACCTGTGACCCGCAGCGGATGCCGAGAGCGGTATGACTTCGTCGGATTGCCTGGGTACTTCTTGTCTGTCAGATTAGGGTCATCTTCAATCGGGCCGATCGGTTCCACAAGGTAGATTCTGCCAGGTCCTTCGCCGATGGCCAGTTCGGCCCCCCAGATCGCCGCATCCAACGTAGCAGTCAGGTAGACATAGGCTGCCTTCTTCCTCTTACCGTAGTTAGAGTGATAGCCCGACACAATCAGGTCTCCTGGCTTCAGATTAGCCTTTGTGCCATGGTAGAAACGTTGCGAATTCAGATCGTCGATGGTTGCCATTGGCTTACTCTCTACCAACTGTCTCCAGTGCCGCCGCCATCACTACTGCCTCCCCCAAAATCACTGCTGCTGGTGTTGCCATAAGTATCATTCTGATAGTTGTTTCGATAATAGTCATCATCCGTACTGGATGAATTATTTATACTGTAATCACTAGAGCTGTAGTAACTCTCACTGCCCGTATCGCTTACACGATCGTCATTAGCACGAATCACCGCCTCCTGCACCCAATCATATCCACAAAAGCGGCAGGTGTAGGTGGTTTGGCTAACCTGAATCACAGAATCGACGAGCTGCTTCTGCTTTTTCCCTTTCACCTTCTTGCGAGATTGTACCGTTTTTTCGATCGTCTGAGTAGACTGATCAATCGTCAAAGACTGACACTGAGAACAGGCGATCGCCATTGCATCTCTTGCCTGCACCAGATACACTTGGTCCTTGGTCAACGGCACCGGCAGTCCCGCATCTCGCCAACCTCGAAACGCTAAATTTCCCATGGATTGAGCCAATCTCTCTGAAGGACTGAGCAGACTGGTCAACTCATCTGGATTGAGTTCCTGAATTGGGTTGTTTGAGCGATCGCTACGATAAATCCATTGACGCTTAAAGACCAAGACACTGTCTGAGATGAGCCACCAAAACCCACTATTCAATAAATTAACCACTATAATTGTGCCAATAATCCAGGGCCAAGCAGGAACCTGGCCAACAATATAGGCGCTGCCAAATATCGCAAAACAGAGAGGAATGAGTAATATAGGAATCAATTCATCTCGTTTATTAATCAACAGCAATAGCGCAGGCAATAATATGGCACATAGTCCGGCAAAGCTATTGAGAACGCCGCCGAGAACGATCATATATCCACTTGCCCAGCCAGGATTCGGGATCAGTATAGTTTGGGAAGCTAACGCGATCGCCAACCCTAGCAATGTTCCACCCCCACAGAGACAGCCCTGCATCCATTTTGGCGGCGACTGCTCCCGATTGGCATCCTGGTTAAATAGCTCGGCTAGTAAGTTGGGGAAGGAAGCGTTTGCCAGAGAACTCATGGCATTGCGAAACTTCTCGCCCTCAAACCCCTGAGCTGGAATTTTCATCTGAGGAGCCGTTTGCAAAAAGCGGGCTACTCCGCCATAGCCGATTGCAGCCACCAAAATTCCCAAGATTGCCAAAATACCAGCAACCGGCAGAGGCAACCAGGTTTTGGGCAACCGAGACTCCAGTTTTTGAGCGATCGCTAACGTTCCCTGGTGAATTCCTGTTTCATAGTCTGCCTGTTGAAAAGCTGGAAGCATCTGCTGTTGAATCAACTGGCTGACCTCAGCATCAGGTAAAGTATCCTGTAATCCACTCCCCGTCATCACTTCAACTCGACGATTATTCTTGGCAATCAGCAGCAAGACGCCATTGTTTTTGAAGCGTTTGCCAATTTTCCAGTGATTAAAGAGTTCTAGGGTAAACGCTCTGGAATCGTTGGTGGATTCAATCTGGGGCAATGTAGCGATCGCTAGCTCAGCAGTCGTGCGGGCATTAAGTTGATTGATCCGTTGATTTAGCTGTCCTTCCATAGCGGGACTGAGCAGATCGGCCCGATCGCTAATCCAACTGCCATTTTGCTGTCGAGGATTCGGCAAATCTTGAACAGACTGAGCCAAACTGACCGGACAAACCAGCAGCAGTAGTAAGGTGAGGGTGAGCACATAACCCCAGGATCGCCAGCAGAGATGTATCAATTGTTTCATCACGATTTTCTTGCCAAGACAACTCGAATCCACCATAGCAGCGCCAAACCACAGTAGAACGGGATGTAATCAGAATTGACAATGGAAATACTGATCTTCCCTATCATCTTTTACTACAAATTTCAATTCTGCACCGGATCAGTAGAAGAACTGCCTTTCAAGAACTCCATCGGTCTGCTCAATTCTAGATTGAACAATCGTCATGTCCTTGCAACAACCAAGTTACACTTTGAAACGAGATCCAATCAAATCCATCATTGAGAATGGCAATTCAGGACATCACCCCATAGGAGCGATCGCAATGGCTGAACAACGAACCTCTCGAGCTGCCTCTCGGCTGGTTGCTCGTATGCGTACGATCGGCATTTTTGCGATCGGGCTAATTTTAAGCTTTGGGTTGTGGTTTCCTCCAGCGATGGGGAAAGACAATGCGCGTGCTCCCGTCGTTGTGGATGGGAATGAACTCTTCCAAGTGGTCAATTCGAACGAATCCGGGGCCATCCAACGAGCCGCCGAGATCAATTCAGAGCTGCACAAGACGATCGAAACAGGTCAGCTTCCTCGAGTCGATGTTGCAGGAAGCGCAAAGTTACCCAAGCTTCTTTTGAATGGCAGTTATTTATTAACTGTCACTGAACCAGATACTTTAGCAGGACAAACAAAGGCAGAGCAGGCCAGAATCTGGGCCGATCGCATCGAACAGGCTATCAAAACAGCGCAATATGAACGAACTTCAGCTTATCTTCGGTTAGCCTTATTGCAAACACTCACCATTGTGGCCATTGCATTTCTGTTGTATTGGGTCATTGGACAATTTTGGCAACATAAACTGCATCCAGAACTGCGGGCTGTAACTCACATTCCCGATCCAGACGGAGTTACGGCCTCCCATCAAGATTCTCTGGGGCTTTTACTGGGGGCGTTATTAGCGATCGTTCGCATTGGTATTTTGTTGGGTGCCATCTTCTTCGTCACTTCTCTATTTCCGCGTACTCGACAATGGAGCTACCGCATTACCGAAATTGTGATCAACAGTTTTACATCTCCCATTTTTAAGTTGGGCGATCACGAGTATTCCGTGCTGCACTTGCTGGCTCTAGTTATTTTGCTGTTTGTCCTGGAAATTTGCACCAAAACGACAACCAACCTGATTAAAACGCGCATTTTACGGTTGACCATTGCCAATCGTGGCACCCGCGAGATTATTGCCGTAGTAATTCGTTATAGTCTGCTATTTTTAGGTGGACTGATCTTGCTGCAAATTTGGGGCATTGATCTCAGTTCTTTAGCCTTGCTGGCAAGCGCATTAGGCATTGGGATTGGGTTAGGGTTACAGGATATTGCTAAAGATATTGGCAGCGGTCTGGTATTGCTGTTTGAACGACCGATTCAGGTAGGAGATTTTGTGCAGGTCGGCAGCTTTGAAGGCACGATCGAATCGATCGGTTCGCGCAGTACGGTGATTCGCACCCTCGATCATATTTCGATCATCGTTCCCAATTCACGCTTTCTATCGGATGAGATTATTAACTGGAGCCATCAAAATCCGGTGTCTCGGCTGCATTTGCCCGTGGGCGTGGCCTATGGTTCCAATGTGGAGCAGGTGCGATCGGCCCTGTTGGAAGTGGCTCAAGCTTCTCCTAAGGTATTAGCCAGTCCTAAACCTCAGGTCTTTTTTAAGGGATTTGGCAGTAACTCGCTTGACTTGGAATTGCTGATCTGGACTGGAGAACCAAGTAAACACATTGCCATCAAAAGCGAACTCTATTTTGCGATCGAAGCCAAGTTCCGCCAATCCAACATTCAAGTCCCCTTCCCTCAACGCGATCTACATGTGCGGACAGGAAATTTACCAATCGACTTTTCGCCAGAAGCTCAGCAAATGTTGCAGCAAATGTTGAGATCGCAAAATAGCAAACATGATTCTCAACTTGATTGATTTAAGTAAACTTCCCATGTTAGAGATAGATGTGATCATTAAGTCAGCGCCCATCAGTTGTTGTGTTCTATCAAAAGCCTAGAGGTTCTTGATAAAGTTACAATCAACATTCTCATAAAAAATTGCAAAGATTGTTATTACAAAGCAAAAAAATTGGCTTCTGTAAGCGATTCGCAATAAACTATGTAGTGAAGCAAAAGCGTCTGCCGTTCAAAAGCCATCTTTATCTGTTCAAATCTTAAACAAAACTTCGCGTTGGGGAAATAGATTTCAATTGACTGCTATTAAGCTTAACTGCCATGAAATTGATGAAGATAAATCTAGAACGGATTTTTATTACTAGCGCCATTTTAGGAAGATTTTTACTGACAACTACATCCGCTTTCGGTATTGCTACTGCTGCAAACTGGTCAAATTACAAAGGCTATTGGGAAGGAACAATTTTTCGAGTTCAAACAACTGATTTCAACATTCTCTCTCATACACTACCAACTAAACTCTCTTACGCACTTCAAAAAAGAGATTACGTAGAGTTACAGCGTACTCTCAATAGCAATTATGGCTTATTCGGCATGGTCGTCACTAATTGTACAACTACAGCTATAGAGTGTCCCAGCCAAAAAGTTCTGTATATGACAGAATCCACAAGCAGTTGGCGACAGCAACTAAAAATTCAAGACTTATCACAACATCCTTATGACATCCTACGCGATCCCCCGCCATTAATTACAGAAGGAGGATTCGAGAATTCTCGCGATCGGACTTGGAACGATAGAGGTAAGGTTGATAAAGGCAAAGTCAATCGAGGTAAGGTTGTCGGTCGAGTCTATTACATCAGAGGTATTCCACCAGAGTTTTGGACGGATTATTCAGACTGGTTAGAACAGCTGCCTGCTAGCGTGCTTAGTGATCGTGGAGCACATAGATACTATGCCCTAACTGTGGGCTGGTTTCTCTACGGTGGTCTAGCAGCTTGGGCCTTTGTAGAACGAATTTTGTTCGAGAAACGATTGCAGAAGCGTCTAGCCCAACAGGAGGAACAAAAACTTTTAGAGGAAGCAGAACAACTACGAAATCAGACAGTTAACCAACTGCAACGACAAGAAGCCCTTTTGTTTGAATTGAAACGTCATCGCAGGGAGCAAGAAGCATTAAGCAACTCATTAGCCCAAAAAATCGTTGAGTACGAAAACGCCTTAGAACAGAAAGAATTAGAGAGGCAAAACAATAATCAAAACTTAGAAAATTTGAACTATCAGCTTCAAGAGCTTCAGAAACGACAAGCTGAAGGGCAAGAACAGTTACAACAGCGAGAGCAAGCCATCGCAAATCTCCAGGCCCAAATTGCCACCCAACGGCAGGGAGAACGTCAGACAGATGAAAGCTTAAAGCAACTGCAACATAATCTACAGGCAACTCAGCAAAAATTAATTAGTACATCTAGTCGCGTTCAAAGCCTTGATGATTCCATCATTTCTATTACACAAGAGCGCGATTTAGTCACACAGCAGGTTAAGCAGTTAGAGCATGAACTTCAAACTGTTCGTCGTACCCAAGCTGAAAAAATAATTGCTTTGACAGAGGCTTTAGAAGTTGCCAGAGCTGAATTGGAACGAGTGCAGCAAGATATTAGATCACGTGACAAACAGAACGAAGATTTTCTTGAAGATATTATACAGGAGAATGATTTACTCAAGAAAGAGTTTGATCAGTTGCAAGATAAAAACTTGATGTTGGAAGATAAATGCCTTCAATGTCAAAGGCAAGTTCAACAGTTAGAAAAACAGCTTGAGTTGTTCAAAGCAAAGCGACTAGATCTTTCTAACTTGACATTAGCGCTTGTTGGAGGACATCCAAATACGCGGCGACATGTTCTCCAGACACTTCAGAGTGAATATAGCCTACAAAGTGTCGATGCTGTGGAGATTCCGCCTGAACGCAGTTTCAACACCAAACAGCTTAAATCCAAAATTGGCAATTGTACTTTAGTAGTAATACTAACTTACTACTGTAGTCACCCTCTGAGAAATATGGTAATCTCACTTGAAAAATGTAATGCTTTAGCTGGTCAGGTATTAGAGTTGCCAGCTAGCTGTCGTGGTAAAAATGCTATTGTTGAAGGAATCATACAATTTGTTATGGCTCACTCTGAATTACTCCAAAATTAAGGAATTGCATAGTAAAGCACTACCAAAACTTTGTTTGATTATTTGACGCTCGAGAATTAGAATGCTCGAATCACTGCCACAACACATTTGAGGATGAAAATTTTTCCGGCGATACTCTCGGTTGTTTTATTTTTTATCGTCTTGAATGGCGATCGATCCGTCCAGGCGATCCCCCCAGTTGCTTCGCCCACTACTCATCAAACGGAGTCTGAAGTCATGCCACCTGAGGCAATCCAGGCGATAATTCACCAGGCCAGGGATGCATGGGTCAATGGGGATGCAGAGGCTTTTGCTTCACTCTTTACACCGGATGGGGAACTTATCGTGCCAGGAAACCGCTGGGTTGGACCCGATGCCATCCGGGATGTTGCTGCCGGATTTTCGGCCAGTGCTGCTGAAGTGAAGATCGAAATTCGGCGGATTCTGATTACCGGAAATCAGGCCCTGGTGGAGTGGTATTGGGAAGATGTAGACAAGGCATCTGGAAAGCAGAATCGGGCTGATGATGCGATCGTCGTGGATTTTGCGGCGGGTCGAATTCAGCGCTGGCGTGAGTATATTGATTCCCAGACTCCTGCGGCCCAGGGACTTTGAGTCCCGTCTTAAAAATTCAAAGGCTGATTCAAATAATATTCCGATTGCGGAAACAAATCTGTATTAGCGGCTGGGGGTTGGCCATCTTTTTGGTGGGAAAACAGGGTCACGCTGGCAGCTTTAATGTCCTGACGAATTGCTGCAACATTTACTTCAGCTTTCTCCAAGAAATCCACAACGCTAGGCAACTCTAATTTTGTCAGCAGCGCTTCTCGGTTGAAGTCGATGGGATGATCGCTGCCAATCAACGTATATAGATCGTGACCTAAGTTGAGAGATGCTACATAGGGGAAAACATGACGCAGGGTTTGTTCGATTTGAGGTCCTACATTCCACTCGACAAACAGACCGCCAGGGGCCAGATGGGATTGGACCATTTGAAAAAATTCCTGGGAATATAACATGCCTGCTCGCGATCGCCAGGGATGGATTGCGTCGGTTTCGATAATGTCAAATTGACGATCGATATGGGATAAAGCTTGACGGCCATCGTTCACTACAAATCGATAGCGCGGATCCTGGAAGAGATACCGCAAGGGGCGTCCGACGGCAGTTTGGGCATATTGTCGCAGCACGGTTAACTCAGCTTGCAATAGCTCGATCACCTCAACTTGCTGAGTTGCAGGATTAACGCCGATCGTATGAGCCGTGCCGCCCGAACCTAAACCAATAATTAACACCTGGGCTGGATTAGGATGGAGTAGCGGCGGAATGCTGCCCAAAAGCGCATGCACCTGTAAATAGGGAAAATTGGCTTGGGCCTGACCGCTAGCAAGCAATATCCCCTGCTGGTTCGCTTCTGTAATCGCTGCAATACCGGTTGAATCCTCTGCCACAATAAAGTAATGCTTGGGGTTGATGCCGTGAAATGCCGCCCAGAGTCGAGTGTTATTTGGGAAAAACAGAGCAATTCCCAATAAACCGATAGCCAATCCAGTTGTGATCAGCCGTCGGGTCGTGCGCTGGTTTGAGGTTAAGGGCTGCGGAGGCAAGGGTGCTCGTTTCGGTAGCAGTGATCGGAACGCAATCGCAACAAATCCCAGGCCCAGTAGCGTCAGCCCGCGTAATGTCCCTGCTGTGCCAATCCGATCGAGTAACACCAGTCCTGTGATTAAGCTGCCGGTGGTGTTGCCCAGAATATTCGCCACCTGGATCAGGCCCACCCGTTGTCCAATCTGGCGATCGTCGGTCTGTACAGCTTTTTGAACCAGCGGCACATAAAAGCCCAGCAGCAAATTTGCCGGAACCAGCATCACGAAGGGTAAGACAAGATAGCGAAATAGAATCGTAGAATTGATGTTCTTCAGATCAATATAGCCAATATCAACTCGAAAATCGACAGGATGAGCCTGCCAATAGAGACTGAGTAGCCAGATTGCGCTGACGGAATAAGCAATTACCCCCGCTTGAATCCACAGAAAGACGGGGCGAGGGTGACGAATTTTTTGAACGATCGCTGCTCCAATCACGCTACCCAAAGCATTGCTGACCAGAATGAACGAAAGCAAATGGGCATAGGTGTAAGCGATCGATTGCAGCAAGGTTTCCAAAATGCGAAACCAGAGAATCTCTAAGGAAATGGCGGCGAATCCCGATAAGAAAACCAGCACACTCCATTCCCACAAAAGCCGAGAACTTGTTTTTGGAGAACTGACGATCGGTCTATCTTCTGACGATGACTGCGAAGCATGAGCTGGGAATGTGGCAGCCAGACTTAAAGCAATCAGCCCAATCAGAGCGTTAAGCGCTGCGCCCAGATAAACTGTTCGTTCATAGCCAAGCGTACCAATGATATACCAGCCCCCGATCAAGGTGCCCAGACCCGAACCTAACGTGTTGACTCCGTAGAGCAGGCCAATCCGGGGAGCAGCTTTGGCGGCATGACGACTGACCGCTTTGGATAACAGCGGCAAGGAAAGACCCATCAGGACAGTCGGAATTAACAGGCTCAAAAAAACGATCGCTAGCGTCCAGGCAGGGGACTCAATCCAAGGGCCAAGCTGGCGAAACAGCAAATCATAGAACAGAAACCGACTGCTGACGGCAAACAAGGCAATGCCGAGATTACAAAGGCCGTAGATTTGCACTGCTTTACGGCTACTAACCCGATCGCTCAACCATCCCCCCATCCAGCTCCCTAGCCCTAGCCCTAAGAGATAAGAGGCTACGACGATTGAAACGGAATGGACATCAGAACCAGAAAACAAGCCCAGCATGCGCTGCCAGACGACCTGATACAGCAGAGCCGTGAAGCCGGAAATAAAGAAAAGCCCAGTCAGCAGCAGTAGGGAAGATTTTTGGATAGAAGGAGAGTTTTTATCCATGCAGATAGAGCAGAAGGTGGGGGTCGATTGTCATTGATGCTACCAGAATGTTGGAGTTCGCATAATCTGCAATCAGGGGTAAGGGGAGTAATAGCATGGACTGCGGTTAAATGGACGTTGCGACATCGCGACTCAAGCCAGCACGGTTGACTTCCTGATCCGGCGGGGACATGAGGAATTGCTAGGCCACTATAGCTCAAAGCAATGACAGAACTGGGGGCATGAGCGCTCACTCCATCAAGAGACACATTGACAGTTGGAAAGCGGTCGCCCCAAAATGTAAGTAAGCACTTGCATGATGAGATGAGTTCATTAAATCCCAGGACAGCGAAAACAAGAGAACGTTTACTGAAAGCCGCGATCGAGGTGTTTTCCACTGAAGGAATTGTGGGAGCCACCACGCGCGAAATTGCTCGATCGGCGGGCGTAAATGAAGTCACGCTGTTTCGCCACTTCCAGAGTAAAGAGCAGCTTTTAGGGGCGGTTGCCGAACATATCACAATGCTGATGTCGGAAGCCTTAGCGCATCAGGATGAATGGACACAAGACCTCCAGCGAGATCTGCTGCACTATGCCCGACTGTATGACAATATGCTGGAAGAACATGAAGCTTTAGTCCGCATGTTTATCGGAGAAGCTCAGCGCCATCCAGACCCATCACTCCAGGTGTTGCAGCAATATTTCCTGCCTTTACGCGAACAGATCATTGCCTATTTGCACCACTGTGTTGAGCGGGGCACCGTTCGATCGGATGTCGATCTCTCCATTGCAGTTGATCAGTTGACGGGCATGTTACTGGCCGGAATGTTACGTCGTCATGTGCTTCCGGTTGAGCGAGGCTATAGTCGCGATCGCTACGTGGAGGAAAGCGTGGATTTGTTTGTGCGTGGCCTCACTCCATCCGTAAATGCTTCAGGCCATGCCGTTTCAAGCCACTCCTCATCTGCTTAAAAACCTATATGATTTCCTGTCCCTGAAGCATTATCACTTCTATGCTCAGAGGTTCTCGCAGGTCTTCACCGCCCATCCGATCATTTCTTCGCTATTTCTTCGTTATTGATTTTCGAAACCGTCATGAAGCAGATGCCATCACGAGAATCGTCATCACCATCTGAGCCGGATCTGAAAGAGCCCAAAGAACTAGAATCAAATGGCCACTCCATCCCTCAAGCCGTTGCTGAGAACAACACAGATCTAGCGCCAGAAGTATCTAATGATCGTCAGGCTCCAAAATCTAAGAGGCTCCAACGCCGGATTCCTTTTGTGATTGGCGGACTGATCGTTCTGGTAATTGGATCGATTTTGGGATGGCGCTTGTGGCAATTTCAGCGGACGCATGTCAGCACCGATAATGCGCAAATTCAAGGTCATCTCTCTCCCATTTCCTCTAAAATTCCCGCCACTGTTCAGCAGGTTTTAGTCAAAGAGGGGGATCCAGTTAAGGCAGGACAACCTTTGCTGATTCTAGAAGACCAGGATTTGCAGCTGAAGGTGCAACAGGCAGAAGCCGCTTTGGCGAGTGCTCAGGCCCAGCTTGCCAGTGCAGCAGATACGGTGCGCGTTACCCGTCAAACCAATCCCACTCAGGTGCAGCAGTCGCAGGCAAAATTAGCGGCCAGTGAATCTGCAATCCAGGCAGCTCAAGCAAACGTGATTCAAGCCCAGGCCCAGATTGAAACCAAGCGAGCTGCCGTTGCACAGGCTCAAACGCAGGTGAATCAAACCCAGGCCGATTATCGTCGCTACCAATCGCTCTATCAGTCTGGTGCCATCTCGGCTCAGCAATTTGACTCGGCCCGATCGGCCTATGAGAATGCCCAGGCGAATCTGGCTGCTGCAACCAAAACAGTCGATCAGGCAGAAGCGGAATTAGCCAGTGCGGAGGCTCAACTGCAAGCCAGCAGAGCAGAGGCCAATGCCGCCAGAGGACAGGTGCAAGAAACCCAGGTGTCGGGTCAAACGGTGACGGTGCAGCAGGACCAGCAAAAACAGGCGCAGGCCCAGGTGGAACAAGCAGCAGCAGCACTGGCTTTAGCGCGGCAGCAGTTGGTCTACACGGTGATTAAAGCACCCGTTAATGGCTATGTCGGGCAATTGACGGCTCAGGTCGGACAAAAGGTGCAAGAAGGACAGCCTTTGCTTTCAGTCGTGCCCCTGCAAACAGATGAAGTCTATGTAGAAGCGAACTTTAAAGAAACGGCGTTAGGACGGCTACAACTAGGCGAAAGGGCTGAGATCAAAGTCGATGCTTACCCGAATGAAACATTTCCGGCCAAGATAGCGGGCATCAGTCCGGCCACGGGTTCCAGCTATGCGCTGCTGCCGCCCGATAACGCGACAGGCAATTTCAACAAAGTCGTGCAGTGGGTGCCCGTTCGTCTCGTGTTTGATGCCAATGCCGATCCACAACGTAAACTGCGACCCGGATTGAATGTCATCGTCACCGTAGACACAACCTCTGGACCGGCAGATTCAACTCATCCGACTCGATAATTTTTTAGAAAGCTCATGGCTACTGCTCATCGTTCTCGTTCTAATTTCAGACAAGCGAATGACTCGCAAACCGGATATATTCAGGGCCCGTTAAAGTGGGCGATCGCTCTAACCGCTTCGTTGGGTGCCATTCTGGAAGTGATTGATACCAGTATCGTGAATGTGGCGCTCACCGATATTCAAGCCACTTTAGGCGCAACAGTCAGTGAAGTTGGCTGGGTGGTCACGGGCTATGCGATCGCCAACGTTGTGCTGATTCCCCTGTCGGCCTGGTTGGGGGATGTGTTCGGCAAAAAATCCTATTTTGTGTTTTCCATGGCCGGATTTACGATCGCCTCGGTCATGTGTGGCTTTGCGGTTAATTTGCCGATGTTGGTAATTGCGCGCATTCTGCAAGGATTATGCGGGGGTGGATTGTTGGCCAAAGCCCAGGCGATTTTATTTGAAACCTTTCCGCCCGCTGAGCAAGGCGTGGCGCAGGCAGTGTTTGGCGTGGGCGTTATTTCGGGTCCGGCGATCGGGCCAACCTTAGGCGGATACTTAACAGATACGCTGGGGTGGCGCTGGATTTTCTTTATTAATTTGCCGGTCGGCATTGCGGCTGTAATCATGGCCATGCTATTTCTACGACCCGATACCAAATCGCCATCGCAACAGCAAACCTCTGTGGATTGGTGGGGCATTGGTTTACTGATCGTTGCAGTCGGCAGTTTGCAGGCTTTATTAGAAGAAGGAGAGCAAGACGATTGGTTCGACTCCGGCTTTATCACGGCACTCGCGATCGCAGCAGTGGTGGGATTGGTGCTGTTCATTTTGCGGGAACTGGGTACGAAAAAACCGGCAGTTGATTTGCGCGTGCTGCGTCACCGATCGCTGGCAGCAGGCAGTTTATACTCTGGCATTTTGGGCATGGGCTTATATGGGGCATTATTTGCGGTGCCATTGTTTGCCCAAGGAGTATTGGGATTTTCCGCAACGCAGACAGGTTGGCTGCTGGCTCCGGGTGCATTAGCCTCAGCGATCGTGATGGTGCTGCTGGGCAAAATATCCACCAAAGTCGATGCGCGGATCTTAATTGGACTGGGAGCAGTTGGCACCACATTAGTCATGTTTGATCTGGCTCGAATTACGCCCCAAACGGGCACGGATGATTTGTTCTGGCCGCTAGTCTGGCGAGGCGCAACAACCGTGCTGATGTTTCTGCCATTAAGTTTGGCGACGCTGGGAACGTTACCTAAGCAGGATATTTCGGCAGGATCGGGCTTTTATAACTTAACCCGCCAGTTGGGCGGCAGCATTGGCATTGCGATCTTGACGACGTTACTGGCTCAGCGGGAAGCTTTTCATCGCGCCATTCTTTTGGCGAAATTGACACCATACGATCTACAAACCACGCAACGACTGGACAGCCTTACTGGCGCATTTCAAAGCCGAGGAGCAGATGCGGCAACGGCTCAGCAACAGGCGCTGGCTGCATTGGAACAACTGGTGAATACCCAATCAGCCATTTTGTCCTATGCCGATATTTTCCGATTTGTTGGGGTCGTGTTCCTCTGTTCGTTACCGCTGCTGTTGTTTTTGGGCAAAGGCGGTGCAGCAGCCAAGGCTCCTGTCGGGCACTAGCAATCGACAGCTACTCAGATTTGTGACGATCGAGACAGGTTTGGGTCAATTGCAGGATTCTGTCAAAGGCAAAATCTTGCGTCAGGCTTTCTAAGCTAAAAGCTAAAGCGGCATGGTCTGATGGAATCTGCTGAATCAATTGCTCGACTTCTTCCTGGTCACATGCCATTGTCGCTCGATGCAGTTGAGTAATCCAGTCTGAGGACATCGCCATCAGGCTGTTAATCGTGAGTGGTTCTGTCAAAATTGCAGGTTGATCGAGTGATAACTCTTGATTACTGTCGGCATAGACATAACGGATATGTAGATGCTCCGCCATCTTACAAAACAACGTTTCTGTTAGAAAAGGCTTTCTGAGGTAGTCATTGCAGCCTGCTGCTAAGGCAAGATCATGATCGCGAACAGAAGCTTGAGCGGTTAAAGCAATGATCACAGTAGGAGCCGCCGCCAAAAACTCAGCACTTTGTTCCATGGTTCGAATCTGCTGAGTAATTTCATAGCCATTCAGATCTGACAGGCGCACATCCATCCAAATTAGATGCGGCTGCCATTCTCGCCAGCGAATCATTGCCTCTTTGCCCGTCGCTGCTTCCTGCACATCTAACCCCACCTGTTCCAACAGTTTGACTAAGAGCAACCGATTCTCTGGGTGATCATCAACCACCAGAATTCGATAGGAGGGTTGATCGGGGGCCAGTCCAACCACCTGTTGCTGGGGCGGCTCAAATTGCATTTCACTTCTGCTGGTGGGTTCAACCGGGATCGTAAATTGGAACAGGCTGCCCTGCCCGATCGCGCTACTCGCCATCACCTCCCCGCCCATCAACTGCACTAATTTGCGGCTAATGGTAAGGCCCAATCCAGTTCCTTCCTGGACCTGTTTGCCAGCTTCTGCCTGAGCAAAGGCATCAAAGATGATTGGCAAATCTTGCACGGCGATGCCCACTCCACTGTCTTCAACCGTAAAGCAAAGCGGGACGAGGGCAGCAGTCGTGGAAATCAAAGCATTAGATCGATCGCGCTTCCAGGCTTCCAAAGAGGCCAGATTCCATTCTCCTAAACCCACACGCAGCGTTACATGTCCCTTTTCCGTGAACTTGATGGCATTATCGATTAAATTGATCAATACCTGCTGCAACTTTTGAAAGTCGGTTATCACATATTGAGGGATATCAGGAGAAGTCTTGAATTCTAGCTGAATCCCTTTCTGATTCGCACGCTGCATGAATGTATTTTTCAACAATTGCAGCAAATTCAATAGATCAACGGTCTGCTTTTCCAGCGGCACCTTGCCTGTTTCTATTTTGGATAGATCGAGGATTTCATTGATTAGTTTAAGCAAGTAGGTGCCACTACTATAGATGACCTTGCTATATTCCAAAGATTCGGCAGGTAAAGCTGTATTTTGTTTGAGCAATTGCGCAAACCCTAAAATCGCGTTGAGCGGCGTTCGCAGTTCGTGGCTCATGTTGGCAAGGAATGTTGTTTTAGCCAAATTCGCAGTCTCGGCAGCTTCTTTGGCTCTCTGAAGCTCAGCTTCTGCCTGTTTGCGATCGCTCATATCTTGAGCAAGAGACAAAATGGAAACTAAATGTCCCTGCTCATCCAAAAGAATGGAATTGTACCACTCGCAGTATAGAACAGAACCATTTTTGTGATAGTTGCGATTCTGACAAACCGTGCCAACCCCTTGCATCAGTTGGGCAGCCACCTGATTGACATGGTCCAGATCATCCTCAAAAATGAATGGCCATTCATCCATCGTTTTGCCTAGCACTTCCTCTGCGGTCCAGCCAAAAATCGCCTCCGCTTGTTTAGACCATCTCTCGACTCGAAATTCCCGATTCCAGCGAATCGTTGCCAGAGGAGATGTTTCAACATGATGGGTCAATTCTTGCAGGGCCTGTTGCAGAGAAATTTCTGTGAGTTTGCGATCGGTCACATCCTGCACAGTGCCGCGTAGACCAGTGATTTGATGGCGTTCGTCGAAAACAGGTTCGCCACGACTTTCGATATACCGGATTGATCCATCCTGATTCAGAATCCGCAAATCTGTGCCAAAAGCTTCTCCAGCCTCTGCCTTTTGTAAAATCTCCTGACGATATTTTGCATGATCGTCCGGATGGAAAAAGCAAATCGCGGCTTCACCGATCGGAATGGGTTGGCCTAGATCAAGATTGTGAATCCGGTACAGTTCCTCTGACCAATAGATCTGTCCAGTTGCCACGTCATAGTTCCAATTCCCACATTGGGCAATTTCTTGAGCCCGCTTCAGATTTGCCTCACTTTCCTGAAGGGCAATTTCTGCCTGTTTTCGCTCAGTAATATCCTGAGAGATGCCCCAAAACCGGACCACTTCACCTTCGGCATTGCGTTCTACAAGCCCTGTAGAAAAGGTGTAGCAAATACTACCATCCGGTCGTAACAGGCGCGATTCGATTTCGTAAGGAATACCCTGCTCAATTGCAGCTTTCGCGGCTTGACGGACACGCTCCCGATCCTCCGGATAAATGTTTGCGGTCGCAGTTGCAATATCGGGTGGAACAAGATAGTCTTCAGGATTTAAACCTTTAATTTGATACATTTGAGGTGACCACCATCGCTTGCCACTGAGCAAATCGCACGACCAGCTCCCAAGCTTGGCAATGCGCTGGGCTTCATTCAAGAACGCTGTTTTTTCGGTTAGCACAGCTTCGGCAGCTTTACGATCGCTAATATCCAGCAAAATTCCACACCAGTTAAGATTGCCATTCTCCTGTTGCAAGGGTCGAGAACTTGCCTCTAGCCACTTGAGCTGCCCTGAAGGCGTGATGTTGCGAAAAGTTAGAACGAAGGGTTCCAGCAAAGCCATGCTTTGAATGGCTACTGCATCATAGGTAGAACGATCATCAGGATGAATTTGATCCAGAACTGCGTTAACATCCGCAATCACTTGTTCTGGTTCCAGTTCCAAAATCTCTCGACTGGCAGAGCTGGCATACTCAAATCCAAACGAACCGTCAGGATGTTGAGTACAGGTGTAAATCATACCCGGTATGGCAGCAGCTAATTGTTGAAACCGGGCTTCACTCTGGCGAGTTGCTTCTGTTTCTACCTGGCTCTGGAACAACTGTTGCAGTTGGGCAGACATTTGATTAAAAGATTGAGCCAGCTCCTGTACTTCAACGATCGTGCTATCCATCGGCAACTGTTGGGTCAGATCCCCTGCTGCCAGTTTTTGACTGGCCCGATTGAGGCGAGTCAGGTGGATCGTAACGCAATTAGAAATAGCTGCACCTGAGACGATCGCAATCCCCAAAGCCAGCAGACAAAGGAAAATTGTGGTGTGCGTATTCCGCTGGATTTCTGTCATGAAATCCGATTCTGGGATTGCGATTACGATCAGCCAATTTAAGCCACTGTTATTTTGGTAGGGCATAACCTGGACAAATTGCCGTTCGCCGTCAATCATCAAGCTCAGATGTTGAACATCATTGATGCGATACAAAGTGCCAAATTTCTGGAACAGATGTTCGGCAATCGTCCGGGTTCGATGATCCTGGCTATAGATAGCTGCTAAGCGATTGGGTTTGCCATTCATCAATTGCCTTCCTCCTGCTTCTGACTCCACGGAAGTCGCAATGAGATGGCCCGATCGCTCGACGATGAAAATCTGTCCCGCAGCCGAAAAATGCAGCATGCTCAGGAATGCGCTAATCTCACTCAGAAAATAATTAGAGATGAACAATCCTTGCAGTTGTCCAGCCGAATCATAGGCAGGCGCAACAGCACCGATCTGGAGCATCGGCACTATCTGATTGAAATAGACCGGCGTCCAATGCGGCTTACCCATCATTTTTGCCTGACGATACCAGCTCAAATCGCGATCGCCAATTTCAGAGGTGTAAACCAGTTTTTTGGGCTTGCCCTGGGCATCAATCTGATAAAATCGGCGTTGAGTGAGATTATTTTCACTCAGGTAAAGTGTGCCAATCGGCGGCGTTTGTCCGAGGATCTGGGTGACAAAACCTTGCTCTTCTTTTGAAAGGATGCGTCCATAAACCAGGCCATTTCCTCGATCGCTCCAATATCCAACCGCAGGGATGGAGGGGTCGAGAGCCATTTGCTGCCACAGATGTTGCCGCAGTTGTTCCTGGTTGTTAAGGTCTAACGCTCCTTGTTCAACCGCAAAATGATTAGCTGCTACGATTTGTTGAGATGTGTTTAAATAGCTACCAAGCCGATCATTGACTCGTTTCGATGTTTGCCATAACAACTGATTTACCAGGTTTTGAGTTGCCTGCTGTCCGCTACGGTAAGATAAATAGCCCACCAGCGTCACAGCTCCAACGGTTTGCACCACAAACGGAATAATCAGCACCCACCGTAAGGACAGGTTGACAACAGGCTGGCGGAGCAGTCTTGGGAACAAGCTTGGCATAAGGAATATACACAACCAACGCTGGAGCTGAAGTGGAAATTTTGCAGCTCATTATAGCCTTTTCTTCACAGGCAATTAGCAAGGCTAACTCACTATATCCTTGTATAGCCATTGTTCTCATAATTTTAGGATAATGTTGAAAGATGTCATTCTTTTACATATCAACACTTGTCCAGCTTGGTAGGATCGATTATTTTTAGTAGGATTAACCATTGACAAAAGCCATGGCTTTTATGGAAAAATCAGCATCGGCCAGAATTAAAAAATGTTCGATCGCCAGCACTATTATTTAAGGTTTGTAAACATTTTTTGAGCTTTTGCTTCCTCTTCTGCTGTGCTGAATGGGCCATCATTCGATATGCTCTCAATAGCTGGCTCAAATTAATCCTACGAGGGTCAATTGATGTGAACCTTCCTCTTATTACTCGGGCTGATGAACAGGGTGAAAGAATTGCGATCGTCACGGCTGACAGGCGGTTTACCTATTCCGATCTGCTGCATGTTTCGGGCCAAATTGCTACTCAACTGCTCAACGGGGCCAGCGATTTGCAAGAACAGCGAGTTGCCTTCCTGATCCCATCGGGTTTTGAATATGTAGCAACGCAGTGGGGCATCTGGCGCGCGGGCGGGATTGCGGTGCCTTTGTGTGTTTCCCATCCCCGACCAGAGTTGGAATATGTCATTACTGACGCAAATGCATCGATCGTTGTGGCCCATCCCAGCTTTGCAGCCCTACTTCGTCCGATCGCAGAAGCAGCCTCAATCCGCTTTATCCTCACCTCAGAACTACTCCCAGCTCAGATCGCACCGCTCCCAGAAGTGGACGGTACCAGACGGGCCTTAATTCTCTACACTAGCGGCACCACGGGCAAACCCAAGGGAGTCGTAACCACTCATCATAATATTCAAGCCCAGGTCACGAGTTTGATCACCGCCTGGGGATGGTCACCGGACGATCGCATTTTGCATGTCCTGCCGCTGCATCATATTCACGGGATCATCAATGTCCTGACTTGCGCTTTGTGGGCTGGGGCTGAGTGCCACATGCTCAGTAAATTTGATGCTGAGGCAGTTTGGGACCGGGTTGCTGAGGCAAACTTAACGCTGTTTATGGCGGTTCCTACTATCTATGCCAAGTTAATTGCCGCCTGGGAAAAAGCTGCTGGCGATCGGCAAATTGCCCTGTCTCAAGCCTGTGCCGGATTGCGATTGATGGTTTCGGGCTCGGCAGCCTTACCGGTGCAAGTTCTAGAGCGGTGGCAGACGATCAGTGGCCATTTTTTGCTGGAGCGGTATGGCATGACAGAAATTGGCATGGCGCTCTCGAATCCACTTGAGGGGCAGCGACGAGCGGGCTATGTGGGAACTCCTTTACCCCATGTCGAGGTGAGATTAGTCGATGAAAGTGGCGTAGCTGTGCCACCTGGAACACCAGGAGAAATTCAGGTGAAGGGACCGGGTGTCTTTTTAGAATATTGGCAAAAGCCAGAAGCAACTGCTAAAGCCTTTCAGGACGGCTGGTTTTGCACGGGAGATTTTGCGATCGTTGAACAAGATTGTTACCGAATTTTGGGACGAATCAGCGTCGATATTATTAAGACCGGAGGCTACAAGGTTTCCGCCTTGGAAATTGAGGAAGCCCTTCGCCAGCATCCCGATATTCAAGAATGTGCTGTGGTTGGGGTGGCTGATCAGGAGTGGGGAGAGCGAGTCTGTGCAGCACTAGTTTTGCAAGCCGATCGCGATTTGACGCTAGAAGCTTTCCGCAGTTGGGCCAAAGAATATCTGGCGGTTTATAAAGTGCCCACTCGAATTTTAACGATCGGAGAATTACCTCGCAATGCGATGGGGAAAGTGACGAAGCCTGCTGTTGCAAAGCTGTTCGACTCATAGATTTTTGCTGATGATCATATCGACGAGCATATTGATGATCCCTGTGGATGGATCATGGCGGTGAATCACGGCAATGTTTGATCCCCTGGAGAAATGTTTACCAGAATACAATTGGACTCGCATGTTGTCAGCAACTGCTGATATTGAGACGATCGGTTTAAACCACCAGGGCGATTTCTCTGTTTTTCTAAAGAATAAATGAAGTTATCTGCCTGATGCCTTCAGGGAAGACTAATATCATCTAGACGAGAATCGGTGCGAATCGATCGATACAAGATGTTACGTCTCAAGTAAATCTTTAACTCCTATTCTATAGATATATGTTGATCATCTTTTTCGGGGTCTCTTGTGTTGGGAAATCGACGCTGATGCAGGCATTGAAAAGCCAATGTGGCTGGCTGTCTCTGCCAACTTATGTCACCCGCCCGCTCAGGGTTGGAGAAACTGAAAAAATATCAGTCAGTCACACCGATTTTCTGGAAATGGAAGATAAAAAAGTTTTTATTTGCGTCAATCAAATCTATGGCAACAAATACGGCATTCCTAAGCGGGAAGTTGAATTTGCCATGCAAAGTAAAGACCATCATTGGATGCTAGACTTTCCAATTTCAAAAAAGCATCTATTGAACGGCTGCCGATATTCAGGATTTATCATCCTGCCACAAAATGAGGAACAATTGATCGAACAAGCAAGAGTTGCAGGCCGAATGGATAGACTAGGAACGATTTTAGAAGAATACAGAAAACGCTATATTGAGTATTACGACCGAAGGCCAATCAATGATCAATGTACTCCAATCATCAATAAGCCTCACAGCGTTTATCAAACATCCCAGCTAATCCGCTCCCTGGTGGCTGGCGTTCCAGTCTAGCATTGGCGCTGCATAGCTGCGATCGATCATTGGCAGATTGGCTTATCATTTTGCTTCTGTGACAGCATCAACACTGGATATTGCCGACAAGAATAAAGTGGCACGATCGGAAAAATAGTCTGAAAATTTTGACTGAGATCCTGCGGCATTAAATCATCTAATTCGCAAGAAGGGAGTAGATTGCTTTTGGTGCTGTTGCGAGACAGACAGGCTTCCAGCTTCCGCCGATAGTCTAAGCTCAAGATATCAGTGGGTTTAATCTCTAGCGCTTGCTTGAACGAATCCAATGCATCTTGAAAACCAGCTCGACCGAGCAGAAGTGCCGCAAATGCCTGACTGATCCAGGCTCGATAGTTCTGCGATTGAGCCGCTCGTGACAATACCTCCTGTCGAAAAATCCGAATAGCATCCCGATAGTTGCCTGCTCTAGCATTAAACGAGCCGTGATTGTAGGCTAAATTGACAGAAGTGGGATTGATCGACTGTGCTTTCTGGAATAAGGCATCTGCCTGCTCATAGTTCGCTTGACTAAGCGGATTCTGGTGCATCAGGAATGACAGGAGTTCCGCTAGAATTGGCAGTTCATCTTCAGATAGGGTGGCTGGATCCTGATCCAGATACAGATCGATCGCCTGACGATAACTTTCCAGATAGGTTGGATCATTTTGCAGGGATTGAGCTAGACCTAAGTAAAAGAACGCTTGCGGATCACCGCCACGAATTTTGCTGGCCGTTTGAAAGTCTGTGATTGCCCGATTTAGAATTTTGTCTGCATCCGTGGATTCGTTTTTCCAAAGCAGCAATAGAGCCTGTCCCCGATTCTTCAAAGCTCGATCGTCATTCGCGTTCCTGGCCAATACTTGATTACAAGCTTCTAGTACCCGATTCGCAGCCACAACCAATTCCACATCTGATTCGGCTGAAGCGATCGTCGCATTACAGGCGTCAACTTGTTCTGCTTGCCTGGTTCTGTAATAACTCCAGGCTCCCAGAATTGAAGCCAGGATCAGACCCACTAAGCCGCCTGTCAGGATTCGTTTATTTGTAAACCAAACCGGTGAACTCGTAGGAACAGGCTGTTTCAACGCACGCAAATCCTCCAATACCTCTGTGGCACTGAAATAGCGATGGTCCGGGCTATGTCTCACCAGTTTGGTCAAAATCCGAGCCAGTCCTTCACTGACCGGAATCATCGGTTTATCGGAAATGGTAAACCGCCAGATAATCTCTCCGGTTTTACGATCGATCGTGAGATAGCTGGGGTGAATTCCAGTCAGCGCCTGAATCCCAATCATGCCCACAGCGTAAAGATCCTGGCTAAACTGCGATCGCTCGGCCAACCCTTCCGGAGGATAGTAGCCGGGAATCCCTGCTAAATGATTGGTGTGGCCCAACCTTTCCGCCAATTCTGGCACGCCTTGAACGATCGCAAAATCAATCAGCACCAGTTTGCTGTCTTGTTGCCGTCGTTTCAAATTAGTGGGCTGCAAATTTAAATGAGCCAAATTCTGACGATGCACAAATTCTAGAATCTCTAAAATCTCGATCAGCAGCTCGATCACGCGAGTTTCGCTCCAGAGCTGGTTTGGCTTAATTTCATTGCTGAGATTATTGCCTTCCACATATTCCTGAACCACATAACTTTTGCGATCTTCCTCAAACGAAGCCAGTAATTTCGGAATTTGTCCATGCCCATTCAATTTTTCGATCTGCTTAAATCGATCGTTCAGCAGAAACTGAATATCTCCGACCGTTGACTCAGTTAATCCTGCATGGTTCAAACTGATCTGCTTGATCACATATTGATTCTGGCTAGGTAGATCCTTATCTTTGACCAAATAAGTTTGAATCCATTCCGACTCTCCCAGTTTTTTGATCACTTCATACCGCTGACGGATCACTGGACGTTCACTCGCAGCCGCCAATTCATTCTCTAGCCAGTCCAAATCAAAGACATTGGCATAGATGCGATTTGCCACCTTGAGCTGTCCTGCCTGATTTTCCACCAGACCTAAATTGATCAGCGATCGCAATTCCGTACTGTCATCGGCGATCACCGCTTCTTGGCGCAGAATTTTTTTGTAAAGCTGTAATAGCTCCAGACATTTCTCATCTAGCAGCAAGGCATCTCGGATCGATCGCAACGGTTCTGCGGATACCTGAGTTTCCCAATACTGAATGAGCCGCGTTTGCACCAAATAGTCCACCCATTCAGCTTCACTGCCCGCCGGAATGCGTGATTCCGATTCTGAAATTAACAGCTGACAGAGCTGTTCGGTCAAGGCAGGTTGCGATCCAGCCCAATCTTGAATTTCTTGAATCACTGCAGCCGGGTGGACTGCAATTTGAGATAATTCCGGCGCAAATCGGGTGAGGATTTTTGCCACTTCACTTTTCGCCTGCTGGGCCAACAGCTCGGAGGTTTCGCGCGTAATCCGTTCTGCAATCGTCTGGCTTCTCGCTAAAAACTGGCGATCCTGCTCATCTAATTCTTTGTCTTCGGCCCAAATCAGGGCATCGAGCAATGCCTTACCGCGTAACAAGCGAGATTCATCTTTATAGTCAGAGGCGATCCAGGCTTCCATCGCTTCGGCATAGGGACGCAGCTCCGCCAGGGCTTCTTGGACCCACAGTTCATTAAACACGGCTCGATAGATCGGATTGAATACTTTAAGGACGCCCTGTTGCTTCACCACCAACCCCGACAATCGTAATTCACTTTGCTCTCGGCTATCATCAGCCACCAGTTCTCCTTGACGCAAAAGCTGCTGATAGAGTCGCAGCAATCGTCCCAAAAAAAACTTATCCTTTTCGCGAATCCGCCGGGATATGGTTTTAAGATGATCCGGATTATCCTGAGATTCCCAGTTATTCAAGCAATTCAGCTGCACCAACTGGTCGATCGCCACAGTTTCTTCACCCGCCTCAATCCACTGATTAGACTTGACCAAAAGACGGCAAAGTTTTTGCGTTAAAAAGGGTTGTCCGCCAGTCCAGCGCAGCACTTCCGACAGAACCACCTGAGGCCGAGCCACCTGACCTTCCAGCCCTTCAATTAAAGGCTGCACTTCGGCAAGCTGAAATCCATGCAGTTCGATCGCCTGACCCAAATTGAAGGGGGTGCGTTCTTTATCCGCAATCAGATCGGAAGGAGTGGCAACCCCAATCAGCACAAAGGTTAATCGTTGATAGGCAGGTTTTTCAGGTCGTTGATTGTAACAGGACCGAATGAAAGCAAAAAAATCATCGGTGGGAAAATCAAGGCTGAGGACACTATCAATTTCATCAATCACGATCAAAATTGGCCGATCGATCTGCGCCAGCAAAATCGTTTCGATAAATTCTCCTAACCGTGCTAACGGCGTCAGCATTTGCCGTTCCTGCCACCAGGCTGCCAAATCACAATCCAGGCCCAAACTGGCGGTTAAGTGATTGGCCAATGTCGCATACCATTGCTCTGCTCGGACTTGCTGCGTGCCAATTTGGGTTAAATCGACGAGCGCACAGGCATATCCTTCTGCCTCCAGTCGCTTGCGGGTTCGCACCTCCAAACTCGACTTGCCCATTTGGCGAGAATTCAGCACATAGCAAAATTCACCCGCTTTGAGCGATCGATATAGATCATCATCGGCTTGTCGGACCACGTAACTGGGTGCATCGGCAGGCAATGTTGCTCCGACGCGATATTCATAAAGTGATTGGGGCATACCGGATGGTTCCTGGGGGCTTATATGGGTTTACTGCAATGCGTTCGAGAAATACTTGCGGTAAAGTAAACAGCGAGGTTTTGCTTCATTCCCTTCTAGATGCACCAGTCCCATACTTTGTAGCTTAAAAGCCTGAGCTGATTTGACTTGAACGGGTAGATCGGCCATTACCACTTCTCGAAACACCTGAATCAAGTCGGGGGATTTTTCCAGGTGGCTCAGCTGCTGCCGCAGATGATTGCTGTAGATGCCCGCCTCGGTTGCCGCGATTTGCAGAAAATCATTTAATGAGACGTTTTGGCGCTGGATTTGTTCCAGGCCCAATTGCAATAAATAGGGATGACCACCAACCAATTCGGTTAGGCGCTGAATATCAGCCGCATCCCAAGCTAAATCGTAACGTCGCACCAGTTCCTGCACTTGCTCGAAGCTGAATTCTGGCAAATCTACTAAAACACCTACTCCGGCCAGTGGCGAAGCATTGATGTCCAGTGCCCCATAGATTTCAGTGGCATGGACAATTACCAGGCGCAGCTTTTGCCAGATGGGACTAATCCGATCGCTCCGTCGCGGCAGATCGTGCCAATTGCGCAGCAGCTTACAAAAATCGGTGGCAATTTCTTCATGCTCAAATACGAGATCGGTATTATCTAGAGCCAGGACCAGGGGAGACTCTAAGGCATTGAGCAAATAATCTTGAAAATAGAAAGTGGCATTGTAGCTGCCGGAATAAATATCCTTCCAGACTTGATCGATCCGATCGTCAACCCCCAGTTCGCGGCTCACCACCGCACAAAACCATTTCAGAAAGGTATTCAGATCGGAAAAGACAGCCCGATCGGCCAACTGAAAACTGAGGCAAACCGTTTGATAGTCCTGTTTTGTGGCATGCCATAACAAACGGGTCAACAGGCTGGTTTTACCCATATGCTGGGGCGCTTTGATCCGCAGTAACCCTCCCAGACTCTCAATGGTTTGATCGCAAATCGTTTCGATCGAAGGTCGTTCGACATAGAACCGCAGGTCTGGTTCGGGTCCAATGGTCGGGGTCAGCGAGCGATCAAGTGCTTGATCAGAATCTGCCGCAACTTTAGTTCGCTCAGCCTCAAACTCCGGTTTTTCAGGTTCCAATGGCGCGTTTTCCAGGGAAGCCACACCCGTTGGGTCATACCATTCATTCCATGCCTGCGGATCGACAATATCAGTCGGCTCTAACTCTAAGACGCCCACAATATCCCGCACGGAACTGCGATCGACCCGTTCTCGACGAATCAACCGTTTTAGCGTATCAGGAGCCACATTGGCCGATCGGGCCAGGGCTTCGAGGGTGAGACCTCGTTTTCGGCGCTCTGTTTCTAATCGCTCGATGCCTATTAAGGTCGCCTGCACACTGCGACTACGGCGTTTGTTCATAGGTAATGCCCTGATGGTGGACTGACGCATCTCAGTGCCTCATGTCATTTTTCAAAATTTCTCGTAGAGATCTGGGTAATTTTTATCTTTTTGCAGATTTCTATCGTTCTGCCCTGATCTGCACCGTTCTGCCCCTATCGGTTTCCTGCTCAGATTGCGTATTCTAAGTTGCAACAGGGATAAATCCAGAAGTGAGGAGAACAGGCTTTCGATCCAGTGGGCTGAATTCAAATTGCACCCGTTGTCTAGCGAAACCCACCCTATCTTGACTCTCTTTGCATCACTGCCTATGTCATCTAATCCAAACGACCGACCACACAGATCACTCGCCTTGCGATTATGCAGTAGTGCCATCTATGACAAGACCTTTTGCCGAGAAATTACTGCAAATTATATCTTGCATCCTGTTCCCACTTCGAAGGACTCCCTGGGTCTTCACCAAGACTTTACCCGAATTGGTTCAATTAGATCTGATTTCACGCTTGACAATCCACCAACTGATTTGCAGTTCATTAACCTGTCACAAATCACATCATTCCTGCAGGCAGTACGAGGCAACCTCTGCATCGGCCTAGCCACCATCCCTGGATTAGCGCTGGTATATCTGAGTTTCCAAAACCAACCTGGTTTGATTGAGCGTCCATTGTTGATTTTTGCGATCGAACTATTGCTGATCGGTATGCAGCTCTTTTGCTTTGGGCTTTTCGCAGCAATCCTGCTAGAACAACACCGCAGCTTGACTCAAGAGACATGGCGGTAGACCAAACTGTAGGCCGTGATTATAAAGTCAAGCTAAATATTTAGCCAAACCAAGGGCTCAGTGAACGTAGCCTAGATGCTTTTAGGAGGAATCAATGACAGAGCACTACATCACTAAGTCACACTTCACAATCACACTTTGGAGAATGCTGTCTCGGATAGCCGATTGGTCGTTGTCAAAAGAAAGCAGTAATTCCGATCACAGAAACAATGTGATTTCGCCAGCAGACAGGACTGCACAAATCAACCAGCACGGTTTGGGAATCTTGCGGCAATTTGAACAGATTCCGTTCTATGCCGAGCAAAGTATTCGGGAAACGGAACAGGTTGTGCTCCGGCAGGTGCAAGTTCCCTTGACAGCCAATCAATTTTCAGCCCTCGTTTCCTTTACTTATGGCCTGGGAGAAGCCAATCTGAAGCGTTCCAAACTGCTCCACTATCTCAATGCAGGTTATTACCGAGCAGCAGCGAATGAGTTTGAGCGGTGGGTCTATGTGGGTCCCCATCGTCTTCCCAAACTCGTGGCCCGACGCAGTGCTGAAAAGCAATTGTTCCTCCAGAACGATCGCCCTTCTTAAGCAGTTCTTGAACAGTTCTTGAACAGTCTTTAAACAGTTCTGCCTCATTCATAAGTCACACAGCCGCTTCCTCAAGCAACTGAATTTAGGAGAAAATCACGAAGATGAATCGTCATTTGATGAAGACCGAAGAAGCAACTGTCCAGCTCAACTGGTCGTCTCCGCAGATGGCTGAACCTTCGCTCTCGACCCTTTTGCTGAATGGTGTTAACCAACTGCTTCGCTGGATCCTTACAGACAAGGTGGCCTTGTTGGATCCCCAGCCCTATTTACCGGTTACTTACAAACCGGCGATCACCAATCAACTGCGGATGAACGCAAAAGGCATCGAAATTATTAAACGCTTTGAAGGGTTTCCTGCCGATGTTGAACCTGATGTGCATGAAGCAGAGCGATCGGTTCGCAGACTTGTGAAAGTTCCACTCACCGCAAACCAATTCTCGGCCTTAGTTTCCTTTACTTACAATGTGGGTGAACCAACCTTGCGTCAGTCGGCCCTGCTGAAGCACCTCAATGAAGGTCGTTATAAAGCTGCCGCTAAACAGTTTGATTTATGGGTTTATGTTGGTTCTCGTCGCTTTTCAAAACTGGTCGCCCGACGAGTGGCTGAACGAGGGTTGTTCTTAAGCACAGCCAGTCACTAGTCCAGTTACTATCCGTTTTTCAGAATTGACAGGTTTGGTTCGGCTAGAGAAGGGTTCCTGGCAACCGCGCCTTGGGCCAGGTCAAGTGTTGGTTAGAAACCATGCAAATGGCATTCTAACCAGCATTTTCGTATGGATAGAACAGAGTTCAAATTTCAGAATTCACATTTTCTTGATATGCCACTGCCAGAGGGGATCAATCGCTTCACCTAACAGCCTTGGTCGCAAAGATAGCATGGGGACAATTTCTGAGATTTTCAGTCGATCGAAATTGCGAATCAATTTGGGTGCTTACCAACGTGTGTTTCATAATTTGATGGCAGGTGAGCAACTTGGCAACTTTTCAAGGAACAGATCTCGACGATATTTTGACAGGCGGAGCCGATGACGATGTGCTTTATGGCTATCGCGGCGCAGATACCCTGACTGGAGCAGCAGGGATCGATAAACTGTTTGGTGGTGAGGATGGCGATCGGCTAGAGGGAGGCAGTGGCAATGACGAGCTATTTGGTGAAGCAGGAGACGATACCCTTTACGGCGGTGAAGACAACGATAAGCTATTCGGCAGTGAAGGCAACGATATATTAGCGGGGGAAGCAGGCAACGACGAACTGCAAGGCGAGGCAGGAAATGACACCCTTTACGGCGGTGCTGGGTTTGACATTTTCTACGGCGGCACTGGAGATGATACGTCATCAGGAGAGGCAGACGACGACCAGCTTTACGGCGAGGCCAATAATGATAGCCTTTCGGGTGGGGATGGCAACGATGCGCTGTATGGCGGCGAAGATCAAGACTGGCTAAATGGTAACGCAGGTCAGGATATTCTATACGGCGAGGGAGGTATTGATACTCTCTTGGGTGAAGCGGGCGAAGATCAGTTATTTGGTGGCGAAAATAACGATACGCTCTATGGCGGCGATGACATCGATCAACTCTACGGTGAAGTGGGTGATGATACACTCTATGGCGGCAATGGGAATGACCAGCTCTATGGCGTAGAAGGCAATGATGCACTAAATGGTGAAGCTGGAGACGATTTGTTAGAAGGAGGCAGTGGAGACGATCAACTCGATGGAGGCACCGAAAACGATCGACTCACAGGCGCAGAAGGGAACGATACATTACTCGGTGGAGATGGTGTTGATGAACTCTATGGTGAATTTGGAGATGATTCACTCGCAGGGGGTGAAGGGAACGATAAGCTCTATGGTAGCGAAGGCAACGATCGCCTGGATGGTGATGCAGGAGAGGATGAACTATATAGTGAATTTGGCAACGATACACTCAATGGTGGTGCTGGGAACGACAAGCTGTATGGCGGGACTGACCTGGATCATTTGAATGGCAGCCTTGGGGACGATCAGCTTTATGGTGAAACCGGAGACGATCAACTCTTCGGCGAGGCAGGAATCGATGACCTATTTGCCGGAGAAGGTAACGATATCCTCAATGGTGGCGATGATGGCGATCGGCTCTATGGTGAGTCAGGCAATGACAGTCTTCTCGGCGGTTTGGGCAACGATCTGCTGTTTGCAGGCAGCGAGAATGACAGCCTGGATGGCGAAGATGGCGACGATCAACTCTACGGCGAAGCGGGTGAAGATACCCTATTGGGCAGAGGCGGTAACGATCACTTAGATGGTGGAGCTGGCAAAGATGTTTTATTGGGTGGGATTGGGGACGATCGGCTCGTTGGCAGTCTCGGACAAGATATCTTAACAGGCGGCATCGGACGCGATCGATTTATCTACAATACAGAAGCGAAGTTCAACCGAACGGCAATTGGCATCGATACACTCAAGGACTTCACCCACGGCAAGGATAAAATTATTCTCGATCGCACCACGTTTACGGCGCTTAAAACCTTTACGCAAAAGCGCTTTGTTCAACAGGATCAGTTTGCTGTGGTTGATCGCGACCGATTGGCTGCAACCAGCAAAGCCTGCATTGTCTATAGCGCGAGTAGCGGCAAACTCTTCTATAACGCAAACCGGGGAGGAGCTGGATTGGGCAATGGTGGCCTCTTTGCAACGCTTGCCAATCAACCTAACCTGAGCGCCACAGATTTTCTGATCGTGAAGTAAGCCTTTTAGATCGTTGCAATTCAGGCTGCGATAGAAACTGCGGTAGAAACCCAGCCCGGGTGTGGGTGTTCGCACTGGTTCATGAATGCCTTCAAGATCGATCGTTTTGCTGACTCGTTAGATACTGAGTAATAAAGGGCACTCTAAATCAATCCTTTATCTCTGTGTCTGCCTATGTTCATCTCATCCAAATTGAGCTAGTTCTATCTTTTTTACTAGCATTAGACGCAGTTTCCTTACCATCATTTAACTGCGAAGCATGCGTGTGTCTAGTTGTCTTTTCTGAAACTGATTTGATGCTTTTTATACAAGAAAAGACAAGGACTGAATCTCTGATGATCGTTTGATGCATTTTCAGCTTTTAGAGATTGTTCAATTACACCGCTCCATCATCAATCTATAAAAGGGCCACTCTCCATGACTAATCCCCAAGGTGTAGCAGGAAAAGATCAGTTGATTCGTTCGATTCAACAATTGGTCGTACCCGGTTCGGCGATGCCACAAGATCCTGAAGTTGTTGAAAGACTGACTACTTTAACCCAGAAACTGATTCAGGCTTATCAAGCTGAAGAGATGCTGAAGGAAGATCCGTTCGCAGAAGTCTGGTCGCGCAGCATTTACCTTTACGAAACAGAAGTGAAAAGGCAACTTCAAGGAAAAGTTGTGCTGGTAACGGGTGGAGAAGGATATGTCGGACAAGTGCTGATCGCAAAGCTGATCGGCTTAGGCGCAAAACGCATTGTCTCAGTTGATAAAGCTCGTTGTTCAGATCATCCAGAACCCAAATCTTATGTGCAGGCGCAAACCGAGGTCTGCCTGTATGCAGCCGACATTCGGGATTACTTTGCAGTAGACCAGATTTTTCAAGCCGAGAAACCAACGATCGTCTTCCACTTGGCGGCTCAACGTCTACCGGGTCTGGCAGAACTGCAAATTCACGAGACGGTAACCAGCAATNGTGTTGGGAACCCAGAACATCATTCAGCTCTGTGAGTCTCATCAGGTGCGTCACTGCATTTATTCCTCCACAGGCAAGGCTTCCCGATACTTCACAGCAGAGGTTTATGCGGCCTCTAAGAAAGTAGCTGAGTGGCAATTCACAAAAGCGGCTCAGGAGGGAACAGTCACCTATGGTATGGTCCGCTTCACCCACATGCTGAACAACAGTTCTTTCTGTCAGCAATTTGAGGAGAAAATCAGCCAGGATCGAGCGGTCAATGTTCATGCTCCCCATCGCTACATTGTGGCTCAGAATGTGACTGAGGCAACCCATTTATTACTGAATGCGCTGGTATTTTCAGAACCCAAAAAACTGCGATTCTTCCTCTGCCGCAACCTGGGATGGCCTACCGAAACTTTAGAGGTTGCCCTTTACAAGATTCTCCAGTCGGGTAAAAACATTCCCCTCTACTTTCAGGGAGTGACTGCTGGTTATGAAGAACCGTTTTTCCGTGGACAAATCGATTGGAATAAGCCTTCAGAGCTCCATACGTTGCTGAATGTGATCGAAAATCAAACACGCACCGTTGACGCCTCAGGCGACATGATTATTGCAGAAGCCTCTCCATTCTCGTTTGCCAAACTCGATCAATCCCTTTCCTATTTACAACTTCTACTGAGTGACCCTAACTTACCCGAAGTAAAAATCAAGCAAGAATTAGCAGGGGTCGTCAAATCGATCGCGGCCTCTACATTTGCTCAAACTTCGCCTGATTTACTCCTCAAGATCTGGCAATGGGGAACTGATGCCAAGCATTTAGAAGGACAGGGTATTTCTTTGGACGCGTTTCGCGAGATGCTGGATCTGCTGGTTGAAGGTTTCTACCTGGGCAGAAGAGATTCATCGCATCAGCCCACACAATATACTTCAGTCACAGGGCAGGTCCAGCAATTGTCCAGGGTTTAAGCCTCAAATGGTCGATCGATATCGAGTCTGGTTGACTAATTGCAACTAATTGGCCTTAAGTTACCGTAGGTAATTCTCTCAAATGAATAGAGAGTAGGTGTAGCAACAGATTCTGCTACTCGCACCTGCTCTCTTCGTCGTTGTTACAGACTAATTTAGCCCTTCAGTAGAATCCCCAAGTCTTCGGTTTTAACAGAGGAATAGAATTGAAGTAGGCATTAAGTTGTATATTGCGAACTTTTGCAAATCAGACAGAGAAGGTCTGGAGGTCATGGCAAGAATCTTGGTCATTGAAGATGAGTCCAGCATCCGTGACATGTTGGTAGACTTATTGACTTTGATGAACTTTCAAGTAATTGATGCGGCAGATGGTCGATCGGGAATTCAGCTCGCTCGTGAGTTTCAGCCCGATTTAATTCTTTGTGATATTGCCATGCCAGACCTGGATGGCTTTGATGTACTGCACCGCCTCCACCAGGAGATAGACACTGCTGCAATTCCGTTTATCTTCTTAACCGCACGAGTGGAGAAATCAGACATTCGTCAGGCAAGGTTGCTGGGAGCTGATGATTACCTGACCAAACCCTTTAGCCCCGACGAACTTTTAGAAGCTATTACCACTCGACTTGAGCGCTACTCTACGATTACTCAGGCATCCATGAATCGCCCATTGGGTAAATCGCCGACTCAAATAGCACAAGAGGCCGAACTGCAAAGAGCGATCGCCCAATCAGAGTTAGTGCTTTACTATCAGCCTCAATTTTCCCTGCAAACTGAGCAGATTGTTGGCGCAGAAGCCTTAGTCCGCTGGCAGCATCCCCAACGAGGCATCATTGGTCCTGCTGAATTTATTGGGTTAGCTGAGCAAAGCGGCTTAATTGAACCGTTGGGAGAATGGGTTTTACGAACCGCCTGTCAGCAATTGAGCCTTTGGCATCAAATGGGTTTCAATCGGATGAAGGTCGCAGTCAATGTTTCTAGCCTGCAACTGAACCGAACTAACTTTTGCCAGGAGATTGCTGACATTCTTGCCCCAATCAAGCTCGGCCATCATTTTGTAGAGTTAGAGCTGACCGAAACAGCCATTTTAAAGAATGTCAACGCTTCAGCTGAAAAATTACAAACTTTAAAGGATCTTGGCATCCAGATTGCTGTAGATGATTTTGGCACAGGCTATGCATCACTGGAGTATTTACAGCACCTGCCTTTCGATACTTTAAAGATCGATCGCTGTTTCGTCCAGTTCTTAGATCAAAATAAAAAGAATGGAGCGATCGTTTCAGCTTTGGTTCAGATGGCTCATAACCTAAACTTAGATGTGATTTCGGAAGGAGTTGAAACTGAAGGCGAACGAAATTTCTTGAAACATCAGGGTTGTGATATCGCCCAAGGCTATTTCTATAGTGCTCCACTTCCCTCTTTTGAGTTTGAAAAGTTGCTGACTCAAAAATATGGGCTCTAGCAGAGCGAATTGTGCGGTTGAAACAGATTGCTAGCTGTCTATGTCCGACCTTTCCTCAAGCAATATGAGGTGCCTATGCCTAGCAGATCTCGGTCTATTTTGTTACTGGAAGATAATTTAGCAGATGCTGATTTCTTGCAGGAACTATTGGCAGAAACCAGCGATTATCAATGGCAAGTTTTTCACTATCAACGCTTGGCAGAAGCGCTTGACCACCTCAACGATCGCCCATTCGATCTCGCACTGCTAGATTTATCTCTGCCAGATTCTCAGGGACTGGAAACCGTCGTTCGCTTCTGCCAACAAAGTAGACAATTACCAGTTGTTGTGCTGACTGGGGTCGATGATCAAGACATTGCACTACAGGTTGTTGCAGCAGGGGCGCAGGATTACCTTGTTAAAGGCAACATTACAACCGATCTCCTGGTTCGATCAATTCGTTATGCGATCGAACGGGGTCAAATTCTCAATCGGTTGCAAGACAGTGAACGCCGGTTTCGGGGCGTGTTTGAACAAACCTTTCAGGCCATGAGCCTGCTCACTTCAGCAGGTATCATCTTGGAGACAAATCAAACCGTCATCCATTTAAGTGGATTTGAAGCTCAAACCGTGAAGGGGCAGCCCATTTGGCAGACTCGTCAATGGGGTTATTCTCCTGAAAACCAGGAGCGTCTACGCGCCGCTGTTACCGAAGCAGCAAATGGGCAATTAGTCAGATTTGAAAGCCAGATTTGTAATGTAGAAAATCAACTCATCTGGGTCGATTTTTCTCTCAAACCGATTCGAGATGACCAGGACAGAATTGTTTTATTAATTGCTGAAGCACGCGATATTAGCGATCGTAAACAAGCTGAGATAGAGATTCAAAAAGCCTTATCTAAAGAAAGAGAGTTAAACCAGATGAAATCTAGTTTCATCACAATGGTTTCTCATGAATTTCGGACTCCGATGACCGTCCTCAGTACAGCAGCAGACCTCCTGCAAAGATTTGAGCTTGCTCCCGAAAAAAGGGGAAAGTATTTCGAGCAGATCAACGATTCGGTCAAAACCATGCTGCAACTCCTAGACGATATTTTGCTGTTGGGTAGAACTGAAGCTGGCAAACTTGAGTTTGAACCAACTGATGTAGATCTAGAAGCGTTATGCCAGGAGGCGGTGGATATCTCGCGGATGCACACGAGCAGCTTGCACAACATCATCTTTCACTACTGCGGTGATTCAAAGCTGGTTTGCATTGATGCTAATTTAATTCATTACATCTTGATGAATCTTATTTCTAACGCAATTAAATACTCACCCCAGGGAGGAGAAGTTCGCTTAAACGTTGATTTACAAGGAGAAATCGCCACATTTTGCATTCAAGATCAAGGAATCGGCATTCCAAAAATTGATCAAGAACACTTATTTGAAACATTCTACCGAGCAAAGAACGTGAAGCAAATCAAAGGCACAGGTCTGGGGTTGGCGATCGTCAAACGATGTATTGACTTACATCAAGGTCAGATTTGGGTAGACAGTGAAGAAAATCAGGGGACAAGTGTGACCTTCAAAATCAAAGTTGGGACTCAACCCAAAGATGATGAGCGAGAAAAGGAACGGACTGGAGGGAGGCAGGCCAGGATAGAGAATAAATAGCCCATATAATTGCGATCGAGGTTGTGAAACCAGGCGGCATAGCAACTTAGGATCAATTGAGTTAGAAATAGGTGAGCTTAAAACAGGTGGCATCATGAGTCATTNCCCCCCCCCTCACGATCCTGTTAATTGATGATAATGTGGTCGATCGACTAACCTACCGTCGTTTTTTAGAGCAAGATGACCGTTATTCCTATCAAATCACGGAGTTTGATCACGCAAACAATGCATTAAGCTGGTGCCAACAGACCCGGCCAGATGTCATTTTGCTGAATTGCGGATTAGCCGATCGTGAATCCTTAGATTGGCTCCCAGCATTTAGAGAATTGTTGAGCGTCAATCAAACTGCTGTGATCGGCCTTTTGACAGAAGAGAATTTTAACGCTGCTGTTTATTTAATGCAGCATGATGCTCAAGACTGCTTAGTGAAAAGCAAGCTAACTGCTCCAGATTTGCAAAAGGCAATTCATCGTGCCATTCAAAAGGTTATCAGTGAAGCCCGTTATCGTGCCATTCTTGAAGATCAAACAGAGTTAATCGCTCGTTTCTCGCTAGATGGCACCATCCAATTTGTCAATCAAGCTTACTGTCGTTATTTCGGGATTCAATACGAAGATATCATCGGTAGAAGCTATGAACCAGTTGTATTTGAAGCCGATCGGGAAATGATCGCGAACCTATTACAGACCATAAATGCAGAGAATCCAACCGTCACGATTGAAAATCGAGTGATTGTAAACGGCGAAATTCGCTGGACTCAATGGAACAATCGCATGTTGTTTGATGCCCAAGGGCAAGCAACCGAATTTCAGGCAGTGGGGCGAGATATTACCGCTCTCAAACAAACTGAAGATCAGCTTCGTACTCTTTCGAAGCGACTCACGCTGGCTGTCCGTTCGGGCGGTTTTGGCATTTGGGAATATGATTTTGTCCAAGAGAAACAAATCTGGGACGATCGGATGTATGAGCTATATGGCATCACGCCTGAAGATTTTGGGAGTAGCTTTGATACCTGGTTAGATTATATTCATCCTGACGATCAAGATCAATTATTAGCGACGATTCAACAGGTTTTAGAGGGGAAAGAATATGATGCAGAGTTTCGAATTGTTCGTCCTGATGGAGACATCCGGTTCTTGAAGGCCTATGGCTCGGTCGAGCGAGATGATCAAGGCCAACCCATCCGCATTACCGGCGTCAATTTCGATGTAACCGAATCAAGGCAAACTGAAGAGACCTTAAAGAACTATGCTCGCGAAGTAGAGGATTTGTATAACAATGCTCCTTGCGGCTATCACTCATTGGATTTGGAAGGACGCTACATCAAAGTCAATGAAACTGAACTGCAATGGTTAGGCTATACTCGCGAAGAAATGATTGGTAGACCCATTACAGAGTTTCTCACCCGATCAAGTCATCTCAATTTTGTTCAAAATTATTCCATTTTCCAACAGAGGGGCTGGATCAAAAATCTGGAGTATGACTACATCTGTAAAGATGGCTCAATTCTGCCTGTCATGATTAGTGCAACTGCTGTCAAAGATGGCCAGGGACAATATTTGTATAATCGAGCAACGCTCGTGGATATTCGCGATCGCAAACAAGCCGAGGCCGTCATGACTCGCCAAATTGCGGCCATTGAAGCAGCAGCAGACGGAATTGCCATTCTCCAAGAAGATACCTACGTCTATATGAATCAGGCTCACGTCCAGCTATTTGGTTATGAGCATACAGCCGAATTATTAGGTAAAACCTGGCGATCGCTCTATTCCCCTCAAGAAATCAGTCGATTTGAACGCGAAATCTTTCCCACCCTACAACACACCAAAACCTGGCAGGGTGAAGCGATCGCAATCTGTCGGGATGGTCGAACTTTTCCAGAAGGGCTGTCTCTTACCCTGATGGAGAATGGGGAATTGATTTGTGTCTGCCGCGATATTAGCTCCCAGAAGCAAGTAGAAACTGAATTGGAACGACGAGTCGCAGAACGGACCCTGTCTCTTCGACAAGCTCAAACAGCCCTCTTTCAAGCCAACGAGGGTTTGGAACAGCGCGTTCAAGAACGAACTCAGGAGTTGGGATCTTTAACAGAAGCACTACAGCGATCGAATCGAGAGCTAGAACAATTTGCCTATATTGCCTCTCACGATTTGCAGGAACCTCTGCGAACCATTACGAGTTACACTCAACTATTTGCTCGAAAATACCAGGGGCACCTGGATGAGAAAGCTGAAAAGTACATCCACTACATCGTTGACGGTTCCGCGCGAATGCAACAGCTTCTCCAGGATTTGCTGTCCTATTCTCGTGTAGGGCGACAGAACTTAAAGTGGAAATCTCTGGATTGCAACGCCTTAGTGGAAGAAGTGAAGCAAAATTTACAGGTTGCGATCGCCGATAGTCAAGCTAGTATTACAACCAATCCATTGCCAACCCTTCTCGGAGACCAAACCCAACTCTTGCTATTATTTCAAAATCTGATGGTTAATGCCCTTAAATACCGAAGTGAAGCTCCACCAAACCTGAAAATTACGGCAATCCAGCAAGAGGACTGTTGGCAGTTTGCCTTCCAAGACAACGGAATTGGCATTGAACCCCAGTATCACGATCGCATTTTTATTATTTTTCAACGGTTGCATACTCGCAATGAATATGCTGGGACAGGGCTTGGATTAGCGATCGCTAAAAGAATTGTGGAGAGACATGGAGGTAAAATCTGGGTTGAGTCAGAATTGGGACATGGCTCTACCTTTTATTTCACCCTGCCGATTCAAACCAATGGCCCTTTCACAAGTTCTGGACATGATTGACATCCTCCTAGTGGAGGATTCACCCAGCGATGCCGATTTGACGATCGAAACCCTTAACGATTGTCAGGTGCTGAACCGTCTGCACTGGGTTCAAGATGGAGTTGCTGCAATTCAGTTTTTGCGGCGTCAAGAACCCTATCTCCAGGTTCCTCGGCCTGATTTGATCCTGCTTGATTTGAATTTGCCCAAAAAGGATGGTCGTGAAGTACTATCGGAAATCAAAGCCGATCCTGAATTACTCTCAATCCCAGTAGTCGTCCTCACAACCTCGGCTGCCGAAGAAGATATTCTGCGAAGCTACAATCTTCACGCAAATTGTTACATTACCAAACCTGTTGATCTCGATCGATTTGTTGAGATTATTCGGCTGATTGAAGGGTTTTGGTTGGCTGCCGTTAAGTTACCTAAACAAGACTAATGATCACAACGACGCTAGTGATAGAGAACAAGCGGGAATCCTAAAATATGGACAAATTTAAAAAAGTAAATTTGATGAAAGTCAATACTTGTTTGAAACGATTGAGAACCTAAGCCGTTACCATACCAACCCCCTTGATATCTTAGGTAAGCGACTTTTCCCCGCTTTAAGTCTGCACACAATGCCTGCATCTCCTTGTACAACACAGTCTCTTCAGCAGTCCTTCTTTATCTGCTATCGAGAAGAATCATATTTATTGTACGTACCTTACCTAGTGAAATGTTGTTTTCTGCGATAGAAGCTGATGTAGAGCAGGCAGTTGCTCACTCCCCACTTGTTGCCTCTCCCAATACATCTGTGATGGATGCATTGAAGTTGATGGGTCAAAGATCATTGTGTTGTTCAGTTCGACAACATAATTCTATTGCAGATGCAACAGAGGTTGAGGTTCAAAGAAGTTGTGTTCTCGTGATGGAGCAGAAACAGCTCTTAGGAATTTTCACAGAACAGGATATTATTCAATTAAGTGTAACTGGGGAAGTCCTGAGTGATGTCACGATCGCAGAAGTAATACGTCAGCCTGTCGTTTCAGTACAGCAATCGGAACTTACTGATCTCTATGTACCCTGTAAATTACTACACCAGCATAGGGTGCGTCATCTACCTGTCATAAACGATCAGGAACAGATGGTGGGACTGCTAACCCAGGAGAGTTTGCAGCCGCTCTTACAATCCGTCGAAGAATTACAGCCCGTTGTAGTGCAAGAGGTGATGAGTCGCAGCATCGTCTCGGCCTCCCCCGACAGTTCTGTGTTCACTCTGATGAAACTGATGGCCCAGCATCAGGTTAGCTCAGTAGTAATTGTGGAATCCAAAGCAGACGAGACGTTATCAACCCCTGGCGCAGCTCTCAAAATTCCGATCGGCGTTCTCACCAACCGAGATTTAATCCAGTTGCAAGCCTTGGCCCTTGATCCTGAGCAAATTCAGGCCAGCCAGGTTATGAATACTGCTATTTTTACAGTTCATCCAGATGATTCGCTCGGAACTGTCCGATCGCTTTTGCAAACCCTTCCCATCTATCTTGTGAGTGTAACGCCTGTGCTTGTAACGGGCACTCAGGGAGAGCTAGTCGGCACCCTTTCCCAAACTGCATGGTTACAGGCACTTCAGCCTATTCAGTTTCATCAACAAGTTGCAGCATTAAAAAAGCAGATCGCTCAACTCGAAACGGAAAACCGATCCTTGCGGCAGCACCATACCGCAAATACCGCAACAAGGGAGGCAGAAATTCAAGCTCGTACTGCCGAAATCCAGTCTCAGGCAGACCGAGAAAAATTACTCGGTGTCATTGCAAAACGGATCCACAGCTCCCTCAATCTGCAAGCCACATTGGATGCAATCGTTAGCGAAGTGCGACAGTGGTTAGAATGCGATCGCGTTCTGATCTATCAGTTTCAGCCAGATTGGACGGGGGTTGTATTAGCTGAGTCCGTAGCCAGCGAGTGGCCATCCTTCCTAGGGCATCACCTGATTGATCCTTGTTTTGCATTGAACTGGGTCACATTCTATGCGGCAGGACGCATCCACATTGTCAACGATATCTTCTCTGAATTGATGACTGCTTGTCATCGGGATCTGCTATTCAGCTTACGGATACGAGCGAAAATTTTGCTGCCTATTCTGGTGGGCGATCGACTGTGGGGATTAATCCTCGTGGCCCAAAATCGCGGGCCTCGTTGCTGGTTGCCTGAGGATATTGAGTTAATCCAACAAATTTCAACTCATGCGGCGATCGCTATTCAACAAGCCGAACTTTACCATCAAGCCCAGTTAGAACTGCAAGAACGGCAGCGGATTGCAACAGCTCTACGGGAATCCGAAGCTTTATACCGAACAACCCTCAGTAATATCTCTGATGCTGTTCTGATTACTGATGACCAAGGAGCACTGACCTTTATAGGACCAAACATCCATCTTCTGTTTGGCTACACCGTTCAAGAAGTTGAGCAGATGACAACCATTGATGCGCTTCTGGGTCAGGCATTGTTTGATCCACATCAGCTCGCGGTTCAGGGTGAAATCGTCAATATTGAGCGAGAAATTCAAGATAAGCAAGGTAGCCAGCATACCGTGTTGGTCAATGTGAAGCAGGTCCAGATTGGCCGTGGAACAGTACTTTATACCTGTCGAGATATTAGCGATCGCCAACAGATTGAAAAAAAGCTGCAAGCAAGTGAAGAACGCTTACGAACCATTATTGAAACTAGCGCCAGTGGATCCATCATTGTGGATAAGCGAGGTGCCATCGTTTTTGCAAATCCAGCCGCAGCAAAAATGTTCGGCCTTTCCTTAGAGGATCTAGACGAGTGGTTCCTCGGTATTCCTTACCACCATGACCGTAATCAAGCAGAGGGGCATCGACCATCAGAGATTAAACTGTATCAGCCTTCTGGGGGACTACGCATTGCCACTCTACAAACGGCTTCGATTGTCTGGAATGGCCAGCCAGCCAACCTGATTTCCCTATCAGATATTACTGAGTTGAAGCGAGCAGAGGAATCTTTACGTCAAAGTGAAACAAAATATCGCATGCTGGTGGAAAACTTGCCGGTCGGTCTTTTGGTGATTCACGGCACAACCCTCCGCATCCTCAATAGCAATGCCAAGGCTTGTGAACTTTTGGAACTGAGCATTGAGCAAATGCAAGGCAAAGCAGCGCTAGATTCAGAGTGGCAACTCCTGCGGGAAGATGAGACACCTATGGGGCGATCGGAATATCCACTCCATCGTGTCCTGGCCACCAACCGGCCTCTGCAAAACTATGTCATTGCCCTGCAACGGCGCTACGATCCATCCCACATCTGGTTGCTGGTAAACGCATTCCCTATCTTCGATCGCAATCACCAGTTGCAGCAGATCGTTATGACCTTTGTGGACATTAGCGATCGCCGACAGGCCGAAATTAACCTGAAACACAGTGAGCGTCGCTATGCTTCATTAGCTCAGGCAGCTCCTGTTGGCATCTTCCGGACGGACGCTGAGGGAAATTGTCTGTATGTGAATGAGCGATGGTGTCAAATTGCCAATCTCGACCTCAAAGCAGCCGTAGGAGATGGGTGGCAAGAGAGCCTTCATCCGGACGATCGCGATCGGGTAACAACCGCATGGCAAACAGCGCTAGATAACCATCACTCCTTTCAAATGGAATATCGCTTCCAGAATGCTGCTGGCGTCGTTACTTGGGTGTATGAACAGGCGTTGGCAGAACTGGGGGAAGAAGGTGAAGTGATCGGATATGTTGGTACGATTACGGATATCACTGCTCAGAAACAAGCCGAGGAAATGCTCCATCAGTTAAATATTGAGCTAGAACAGCGAGTGACCCAACGGACTGCCGAATTGGCACAAGCCAACCATTTGCTGACGCTCGTCATGGATAGTATTCCTCAGCGCATCTTCTGGAAGGATTGCCACTCTGTCTTACTCGGATGTAACCACAATTTTGCCAAAGATATGGGGTCTAATCCAGAGGCCCTGGTTGGACAAAGACCACAGGAATGGTTTGGTGCTGCGACCGCCATCGAACAGTCTTCCATCGAACAGTCTTTGGAGGCCGATCGGCAAGTCATCGCAACGGGAGAACCGCAGCTACATCGCCTAGAAACAGTTCAGCGTGCCGATCAATCCTGCATTTGGATTGAGAGCAACAAAGTTCCCCTAAGGGATACGGCTGGCAATGTCATTGGAATCCTAGAAACTTACGAAGATATCAGCAGCCGTCGAGCTGCCGAGATTGCCCGTCGGGAGAGTGAAGCGCGCTTACAGGATTTTCTGGATAATGCCAGTGATTTAATTCAGAGTGTTTCTTTGAAAAGTGGGAAATTTTTATATGTCAATCGAATCTGGCAGGAAACGATCGGTTACACCGGAGAGGAAGCTCAATCTCTGAATTTTCTAGATATTGTTGACCCGAAATATTTAGTAGACTGTATACACTTTCTCCAACAGTTTCAGCAAGGACACCGCGATCGGGTTGAAGCGGTAGAACTGGCTTTAAACACGAAAGATGGACAACAGGTTTTATTAGAAGGCAGTATCAATGTTCGAGCGGAACATGGTCAGCCAGCAATTGCTCATGCTATCTTCCACGACATCACTGCTCGACGCGCTGCTGAAGCTGCTTTACAAGAGAGTCAATACCTGATTCAGCGAATTACGGAAGCCAGCCCAGATATTCTTTATATTTATGATTTACAGGAATATCGTAATATCTATACTAATAAAGAGGTTTTCCGGTTATTAGGCTACTCTTCTGAGGAGCTTCAAGCGATGGGTCCGGATTTATTGCTGCAACTCGTTCATCCTGAGGATATTTCCGATGTTATTAATCATCATGTCGATCTAACCGAAGCAAATGACACTGATATTCTAGAAATCGAATATCGCGTGCGTGACCACAGTAATCATTGGCACTGGTTCGTCAGCCGCGATACAGTGTTTAATCGGGATGAAAACAACCGCCCTAAACAAATTATTGGAGCTGCTTCAGAAATCACTGAGCGGAAACAGATTGAGGCCCAATTGCGGCAGACTAACGCAGAATTAGCCCATGCCACCCAACTTAAAGATGAATTTTTGGCCAACATGAGCCATGAGTTACGCACACCTCTGAATGCAATTTTAGGCATGTCAGAAGGGTTACGGGAAGATGTCTTTGGAATGCTGAACGAGCGGCAAGAACACGCCATTGCAACCATTGAACGCAGTGGTCGACATCTGTTAGAGCTAATCAACGATATTCTAGACTTAGCAAAGATTGAAGCTGGAAAACTCGAAATTCAGCCAGCTCCTGTTGCCGTCCATTATCTTTGCGACTCCAGCTTAGCTTTTGTGAAGCAGCAAGCCTTACAGAAACAAATTCGGCTGCAAACTGAGATCCAACCCAACTTGGGAGAGATCACGGTCGATGAACGCCGAATGCGGCAGGTGTTAATTAATCTGCTGAACAATGCAGTCAAATTTACGCCTACAGGCGGCAGCGTGATGTTGAAAGTCGAGACGATGGGATTGGATCAAACTGAGCCTGGATCAACATCTGCTCCTGAAAGCTATCTCGCCTTTTCTGTGATCGATACGGGGATTGGCATTACCCAAAAAGATACAGCCAGACTGTTTCAATCTTTTGTACAAATTGATAGCAGCCTCAATCGCCAGCACACCGGCACTGGGTTAGGATTAGCGCTCGTCAGGCAGATTACAGAAATGCATGGGGGGCAGGTAGGGGTTATCAGCGAGGTTGGCAAAGGTAGTCATTTTACGGTTTACTTACCCTATACAAAACGCAATTCCGATAGCCGCTTACCAGAGCATCCATTCCAACTCGCGTCTGAATCAATACCCCCTGATGCCGTTCAATTCGCCATCTCTCCTAAGATCCTGCTGGTTGAAGATAATGAGGCCAATATTCAAACGATCGCAAGTTATTTAGAAATGCGGGGATATCAAGTTGTTGTGGCCAAAGATGGCGAGAGTGCAATTCAAACGGCCAAGGTCGAGTTACCCAATCTGATCCTGATGGATATTCAAATGCCAAAAATGGACGGCTTAGAGGCAACCCGTCAAATTCGATTGGAACCGACTCTGGCTCAGGTTCCTATCATCGCACTGACTGCTTTAGCAATGCCAGGAGATCGCGATCGCTGTCTGGCCGCAGGAGTAACAGACTATCTCCCTAAACCGGTTCGGCTCAAGCAAGTCATCACCCTCGTCCAACAACTTTTGTCAAGATAACGAATGCCCATGGAAACTCAACCTTCAATCCTAATTGTTGATGACGAACCCGATAATTTTGATGTAATTGAAACTTTATTAGCAGATGAGGGTTATCAGTTGCATTATGCTCCTAATGGGCAAAACGCGCTTGATCGACTGGAAACTTTTCAGCCTGATGTGATCTTGCTAGATGTGATGATGCCCGGTATAAGTGGGATTGAAGTTTGCCAAACCATTAAAACGGATCCGCGCTGGCAAACAATTCCGATCGTCATGGTGACCGCATTAAACACGAAAGAGGATTTAGCTCGCTGTATGGCAGTGGGTGCCAGCGATTTTATTAGCAAACCGGTAAATAGTACGGAGCTACGCGCCAGAGTTCGTTCAATGTTGAAAATTAAGCAGCAGTATGACGATCTCCAGGCGTTGCTGAAACTGCGAGAAGACATGGTCAATATGATTGTCCACGATCTACGCAATCCACTAGCCAGTATTTTGCTTTCGACTGACATCCTGCGGTTTCCAGGGTTAACGGCTGAGAATCAGCAAAAAAAAGTCAATCAAATTGCCATTGCGGGTCATCAACTCCAAGCCTTGATCGACAGTTTGTTGATGATGGCGAAGCTAGAATCAGGCAAGATGGTTTTAGAGTGTAGCAAAACCAGTCTTTTTGCCCCTTGCCTTGCTTCAGTTCAGAATTTTGAGGCGATTGCAGCCCAGAAAAAAGTCAAGCTGACAACCCGTTTAGCTCAACCTGATGGCATGATCAATGTCGATCCAGCCATCTTCCGGCGTATTCTTGATAATTTACTGTCCAATGCAATTAAGTTCTCTCCACCGGATAATGAAGTCCTATTACTCGCAAATTACTTAGAACCGGGTGGAGCTAAAATCCAGGTAGTTGATTCAGGACCAGGAGTCCGGGAAGAGTTCAAGCAAGGAATTTTTGAGAAATACGAAGTTGGAACTCTGATGAAAGGAGTTTCCCAAATTGGCCTAGGGTTGGCATTTTGTAAGATGGCGATCGAAGCTCATGGAGGCACTATTTCTGTGACTGACAACCGTCCCAAAGGCTCAATTTTCAGTATCTCTTTGCCCTCCGCTTGAGTCACCTGATTGTCGATCGCTCAATTAATCACAAATCCCTCATTGCACCTGTCGCAAGGGAATTTCAATGATAAACTCCGTCCCCTGTCCCGGCGTTGAAACGCATTGTAGCGATCCTTTGTGCTTGTCTACAATGATTTGGTAACTAATGGAGAGCCCCAGCCCGGTTCCCTTACCCAATGATTTTGTGGTAAAGAAAGGATCAAAAATGCGGCTCTGCAAATGGTCTGGAATGCCTCTGCCATTGTCTGCAATCGTGACTCGCACCCGATCAGGATAGACAAGTTCTGATTGAATCCGAATCATACTCGGTTCGACTGGAATCGCTTCTGGTAAACGCTGATAATCATCCTCTAAGGCATCGATCGCGTTACTCAAAATATTCATAAAAACTTGATTGAGCTGCCCTGCATAACATTCTACTTCTGGTAAATTCCCATAATCTTTAATCAGCTGAATCGCAGATGTCCCTGATTTAGATTTGAATCGGTGCTGCAAAATCATCAGCGTGCTGTCGATCCCTTCATGGATGTTGACAACCTTCATCTCAGCTTGATCAAGGCGCGAAAAACTGCGAAGCGATAGCACAATCTGACGGATACGTTCAGTCCCAACTTTCATAGAAGCAACCGTCTGGGGTAAATCTGTAACTATGAAATCTAGATCGATTTCTTCTATCTGAGATTGAATTTCAGAATGGGTCTCTGGATAATGTTTTTGGTAAAGCTTGAGTAAGTTCAGCAGATTTTCCACATAGCGATTGATATATAGCAGGTTACCATGAATAAAATTCATCGGATTATTGATTTCATGAGCCACGCCAGCCACTAGCTGTCCTAAACTCGACATTTTCTCAGTTTGAATCAACTGCGACTGAGTGCGCTGTAAATCCTTTAAGGTATGTTGCAACTCAACTGTTCGCTCCTGGACCTGGTTTTCCAGACTGGCATTCAGCACCTGTACCCGCTGGTAAAGCTCGTACTGTTCGATCGCAGCAGAGAACTGATTTCCTAAAGCCTGTCCTAACTCTAAATCAACCGCTTGCCATGGGTGAACTTGTCCAGTTTTAGACTGTCGCCAAATTTCAAAAGACTGACGCGGATAATCCTGACGCGCATCTGGATTAAATCGTCCAGCCCAGAGGGTTTCCGTTTCAATTTCATCTCGAAAAATGCTGAGATATCCTACAATCTGCTGACGGATCACAAGCGGTACGATCAGGAGACTACGGATTGCAGTCGTTCGAAACATTGCCTGCAACGCTTGAAGCGATTCAATCTGATATAGATCATCGATGGTCCAAGGTCGCTCAACCGGTTTCTCAACAGATTGTAAGAAGTAATTTTGTATCCCAGAATATTCCTCCATATTTTGCAGAACAGCATTTTCATCAGTATGGGGTTGAACACCGCAGGTATAGAGAATTGGGGAAGCCACCATTCCCCGAGAGCGATCATCTACCAGTTTAGGTTTCACAAACAGTCTGCCCCCAGATCCTTGAAAAGCGGCAACAGCCTCCTCTAGGGCCGTTTGCAATTCGATCGTCGTCAGCGAATGCAGCAATCCAGAAATGCGAGTCAGGGTTGTCTCACGATCGGCCTTCTCCTGCGCTTTGGTCAGCAACCCATCATGACTAATCGCTACCGAAAGTTGATCAATGACCATCTGGACGCCTTGTAACTGCTCTACTAAAACGGTAGAAGGTTCAGCATGGTGGGCAACCAACAATCCCCAAAGTCGATCGCCGTAGAAGATTGGAATAACAATACTCGATCGAACTCCCATCGTCACCAAATATTCTGCATGACAGGGAGACAACGCCCGATAGACCCAATTTTCAGCCAATACTTCTCCCGTCTCGGAATCATACAAGCTGTTTTGTCCAATCGTCTCAGATTGAACATCCGCGATGTAGCGCACCTCTGCTTCTACAAAAAGTTGCCGAATATGGACGGGAATATCATCTGCAGGAAAATTCAAGCCTTGAAGTGAAGGGAGTCGTCGATCCGACCTCAGCGCCTCTGCAACAACTTGACCACTTCCATCACCATGAAACTTATAAATCTTGACCCGATCGACGTTCAAAAATTGTTGAATCTCAGCCGCCGCCGCATCAAGGACTGCCTCAAGTTTGAGCGATCGGCGAATTTTATCAGTAATTCGATGGTATAACTGCTCTGATTTAGCATGAACCAGATGAGTTGGGGCTGTCGTAGAAATCATAAGAAATGCAGCACAAGAAAGGGAACAAGCCTTAGCAAGCGCGCTTGTTTTGGCTATCTTGATTAAGATTCCCTCAATTGTTTTTTAACTTTCACTATTCTTTGTTAATATTTTTGAAATATTTCCAGCCTCCAAAACATTGTAGGTGGTATAGGCAACATTCTGCCCTGCATCGAGCGTTCTGGAGTCAGAGCTGGATTGAACTATTATTCCCTTTTGAAAGAATGCTCACATTCTCAATCAAATGCAAAAGCGCTGGAATGTTTCATTTTTCAAACATCCCAACGCAAAAACATATTGCATGTCAATTAAACGGTTTGCGATCGATCTCTAGCTTCACCTTGGATTTAGAGTCGTGAGCCAGGACGAGTTGTCACTTCAGGTTCACGATAAACCCGATCGGTTTCATGTCTGCGACGCAATCCCAATAAACCAAACAGACCCAGCAACCCTAACCAGCCCCAATCAAAATCACGATCGCCCGTATCATAGCTGGTGGTTGTGCCATCAGGTGAGGTTGTTGCGCCCGGACCTGTGACGGTCCCACCTGTCGTACCTGTTCCACTGGGAGAAGTTGTTGTATCCCCAGTTATCCCACTTGGACTTGTAGTTGTGTCCGTACCCGTTCCAGTTGTATCTGTTCCAGTCGTTCCAGTCCCGGTCGTACCCGTTCCAGTTGTATCAGTCCCAGTTGTACCTGTTGACGAACCACCAGTTGTATCATCTAGCGTCCCGTTACTTGAGCCACTTGACGAACCACCCGTAGTTGATGAACCACCCGTAGTGGTATCAGGTGCAGTTGTCGTACCGCCAGAACTACCGCCTGATGTTCCTGTTTGAGCTAATACTGATGATGACAGCGGAAGTGCAATCATACTAACAGCAAACGTGCTAGCCCAAATCGTCTTGTTGAATCTAGAAAATTTCATCTGTCTATACTCTGCTTGTTGTGCTGTTGGACAGTTGTGCTGTTGGTAAGGGCAGACATTACTCAACGAGAATTGTGCCCTCAAGAACTTGCTAACGAATATTCAGCGCATCAAAAGAACGCTCCTTCGACTATCGCCAATTCCTTTTTCAACAACGTCTGCCTTAGGAGAGGGATTAATTCATCAATAACTTCTGTGGATGTATCTAATAATTATTATTTTTGATAGTGTTTTACACTACAACCCACTGCTTAACTCAACTTTATTAACCATTCTTCTATCAAAAGTAGGAATAGTCACCGGTTATTGAAAATCGATCGACGTTGAAGCATTCAAGATAAGCAGCATAGAACTATATCCAGTTAAGCCAGTTTAAGCAACCCAGTTTAAGCAAAATCGAAATCGCATTAAATTAGCTAACCCACTTGCTTCATCTGGTGTTATAATGAAGTTTGAGAATAAGTAATCGGCAGGTAGTGTTTGTTTCTAGTATTAACGAGTTTTTCACGTTTTGTATTGACAGGCTTCTCTCCGAAATCTCGCTCTCAGCACACTTTTGATTTTGGAGACAGTGAATGTCAATTTACGTAGGTAATTTGTCTTATCAGGTTACAGAAGCTGATGTTGTTTCCGTGTTTGCGGAATATGGCTCAGTGAAGCGCGTTCAGCTTCCGATCGATCGCGAAACTGGTCGGATGCGCGGATTTGGTTTTGTAGAAATGGGTGCAGACACAGAAGAAACGGCGGCGATTGAAGCGCTTGACGGAGCTGAATGGATGGGTCGTGACCTCAAAGTCAATAAAGCCAAGCCTCGGGAAGATCGTAGCTCCTTCGGAGGTGGTAATCGTCGCAGCAATAGCTTTTCTCGCGGTGGCTACTAATCCAAAAGATGCTTTCTAAATAAATAGAAAGATTTTAGGCGAAGGCTCAGGCAATTCTGCCTGGGCTTTTGCTTTGTTATATCTGTAGCAAAGCTAGACTCGATCTGGCAGACAAGTACCATCCCGGTATGATTGGAGTAAGATAAGGTAAAAGCTGAGTTTAGAGAGGACATTGTCATAGCTGAAACACAATTGATAAATCGTCAAATTAGATCACCTCAGATCCTTTTGATCGATCATGAGAACAATAATCGCGGTTTGACTAATACAAGAGAAGCGCTACAGCTTGCTGAGAATGTTGGCCTAGATCTAGTGGTGGTTTCTCAAGGAAAAGACGTTCCTGTTGCAAAGATTCTAGATTACGGGAAGCATCAATACCAGCAGAAAAAGCGGCATCGGCAGAGTTCTACGCCGACCGTTAAGGAAGTGAGGTTGCGCCCAAGCGTGGGTGAGTCGGATTACAACCTACGGATTGAAAGAGCAGTCCAGTGGCTGGGGAAAGGGGATTCAGTTAAGTTTCAAGTCCGCTTGCGGGGTCGCGAGAATCAACATCGAGATCTTGCAGTGAAGTTGCTCGATCGAATTGTGGCAGACCTAGGTAGCGCAGGTAAAGTTCAGTCTTTTGATCGACGATCGCTGATCGTTCAGGTTACTCCAGCTTGAAATAGCACAAGCTTTAAGAATCTGAACAAGATTCCTACAAATTAATCTAAATAATGATCTCAAGCCCGTTTTGCCTTCAACCTACCAAATCCAGGTTGAGTAACGGGCTATTCTATGGTTTCTGCAAGCTAACGATATTGTTGCTTCGGGAATGCCGACAAACATTCCTCTTTTCTTGCCACAGGATATAACGGTTGAGCCAGCCTGTTGCTTGCATCGTAGGTTTGGGCATTTTGCAATCCCATCCCCTTAGCTAACTGATGCACAAGAGGATAAGGTGGTTCTGGAATCAGCAAGTCAGCCCCCTGGTTGTAAGACTTAATCAAATGAACAATCCAGGGAAGAAAATCTAAAATTTCTTCAGGTAACAATATCAACTCAAAATGCCAGCTGCGGTTCAACTCTTGAGAGCCCCTTTTTTGCCAGGTGGGAGCCATAAAATCCCCTCCCTTATTCACTGATAATCGTAAAGTTAAGGGTCGATCAGGGACTAATTCATCTGGGGCCGTATGAGCATAGATATAGATATAGTTAAATCTGGCTTGATTATCAATCCAGGATGCCATTGAGAGGTTACTTGCATAGGAATTTCGATTAACAATCTTGACCGGCTCCTCCATTGCTTTTGAGAAGAGTGTATAAAACTCTTGTCTAAGTTGTGCCAGCCGACGAATGACCTCTGGACTCATTACTCTAGAACCTCTTTTGCAGTAAACGGTTATTAAATTCTCTTGTTAATCAATTCTCTAGGGCTTGTTAATCAATTCTCTAGGGCTACTCAGAATTATCAGCAGCGAAAAAATTTGAAGGGCGCTGTTATCAACGCAAAAGCTCTGTTCCTGTTATACAAAACTCCTTAAGCAGGATTAACACAACAGGCATCATCAGAAATGTGCATGTTGAACTTTACCCAGTCCTCACGAGATTCCACCTCTGCATTAAGAACAATTCTCCGAAAATCTTTTTAGGTGCCCTTAGCCTAGCATGATATCCCGGAATTCGATTTTTCTATTTGAGTTCTGGCGTCTTGAGCAGACATGGCTCCTCCGGGTTAACAATCCGGCTCCATAATATGGCTCCGGAAAAGATTTAGCGTTTTTTGTCCGATCAATCTGGTTGTCTGCTCTTTCTATCATTTCTATCGAAAGATGCCGATCGCAAAATTCGGTGTATTTAGGCACTTTTAAAGTTCCATTCAAGCCTCAGCAGAAAATGTTTTCTTAGAATCATGTAAAGAATTGATCGACTAAGTCAATTTTAATGCTCATTTTATAAATTTTAGAGATAAAATTTGAGGTGGAAGAGGTAAAAATGCGAGGTGCGATCCTGCAAATTTAACTTTTACTTTTTTACAAAGGTTTCAAGATCACCACGCTTAAATTAGACAGAACACCTAAAGTAATGCACGATACCAAGTTAAGTCTTTATAGTGTGAAACTTTAAAATTTGAGGTTAATCAAAATGAATTCTCTTAAAAAAATGTATGCAGTTTATCTATCTAACCTTGCAGTAGAACTGCGATCGGGAGAGGATTTAAATTTTGGAGAAGCCCGATTTATTTGTAGCCAAATCAATTACAGAAGTATTTTTGAGTTTGCTATGAATCTCGCAAAATATAAAAAACTGCCTTTTTATAATTACGTACCGGGAGAGCAGCAAAATTGGCTACCTCAGTGCTCTCCCCATCTCTGAAGTTCATTTCGTCTCTATGAGTTCAAAGCGCGAACAAATCGTGAAGCCACGCCAACGGGGTCGCATCCTTACCCCTGAAGCTCTTGCTAAACTCCAGCAGGCAATTCGCGATTGGGAAATCAAGCATGACCAGCGCTGCACTCAGGAACGAATTAAGGAGTTAACGAGCAGAGTCAAGGAAGGGGGACTCGATCCAACCACAACCCGTAAAATCCTCAAAGCGAAAGATGGCGTCGATCCAGAGTCGATTCGCTGCTTGTTCCTGACCTTTGGAATGCAACTAACGGAAGCAGGTTTGGTGCCTGCTGTTCGCCTTCAAGTCGATCCGAACTTTGTGGGACGAGAAGGGGCGATCGCCGATCTGAATACCTTGGTGAATCGAGGAGTTCAGGTGATTGTGATTCAGGCCAGAGGTGGGGTTGGCAAAACCACTTTAGCCCGGAGGTATTTGCAGCAGGAGTTTGGATCGTTTCTGGACTTTCCGATCGCTAAAGAGACCAAGGATATTGCGTCGATCGAAAGTCTGATTGAAGAGAAATTGCGGCAGTTAGGCGAAGAACCGGGCCGAGAGTTTTTCGTATCGCTCGATCGACTCAAACGCAGACTGCAGGCAGAACGCATCGGCATTCTAATTGACAACCTGGAACCAGCTCTAGATTCAGCAGGTAAGTTCGTTGAAGCCCATCGTCGCTATGTTGAGCTGCTGCGGGTCCTGGCCGATCCAACTGTACGATCGATCACGTTAATAACCAGTCGGGAACGCCTGAATGAATATAGTATTTCCGTCCAGCATTACCTGTTGGGAGAATTATCCCTAGCAGCCTGGAATCAGTTCTTTCAAAATCGGGTTGCGCTGTTTGCGGGCGATCGAACCATTGCAGAGACAGATAGTTTGGCACTGGCTGCGCTGCACAAAGCCTATGGGGGCAACGCCAAAGCCATGGATATTCTTTGCGGCACCATTCTCACTGATTACGCAGGAGATATTGATGCCTATTGGCAAGCGAATCAGGCCGATCTGCTGATTGAGCGGGCGCTCGAAGATTTGGTCGTTGGTCAGTTCGATCGCCTGCAGCAAACCGAACCCGATGCTTACCAATTGCTCTGCCGCATGGGTTGCTACCGCTATCAAGATGTGCCAACGGTGCCGATCGAAGGATTGCTTTGTTTGCTGTGGGATATTCCCGAAAGTCGGCAGAGACGAGTAGTGAAATCATTACAAGAGCGATCGTTGCTGGAGTTTGCAGAAGGCATATATTGGCTGCATCCAGTGATCAGAAGTGAAGCGATCGCGCGGCTCAGAGAGGGTGCGAATTGGCAAACGGCAAACCAGCAAGCGGCTCAATTCTGGACAACCCATGTTCAAAAGATTGAAGGGATCAATGATGCCTTGAAAGCGCTGGAGGCTTACTTTCATTATCTAGAAATTCAGGATTATCAAGCGGCTGCTAACGTGATCACGAAGCGACGCAGAAATCAGTGGAGACATAATTTGACGCTGGGTGACACTTTTTACAGACTGGGTTTGCTCCAGCAGATCTATTCAGCCATTCAACAGGTCATACCTTATATCGATTCAGCCCATAATTTGTCGTTGCTCTATGGTAATTTGGGTGACGTTGTTCGCATATGGGGAAATATTCAAGAGGCGATCGATTTTCAAGCAAAAGCTGAAGAGAAGTTGAACGAATGTATTGTCAGAGGCATGCAATTAGGGGAAGATGTTAGTCGCTTAAAATTGCAAACCCTATATTCTTTTCTGAGTAGAGCATTGTACTACATCGATTTATGGGAACTGGATGTCGCAGAGAATTTTTTAGAGAAAGTTTTATCGATCGCTGAAGCAGACCCATCGATTGACAGTCAAACGGTTTCCACCAAAACCTTAATCTGTCTGTCTTACACAAAAACCTATTTGGGAGCAATCGACGAAGGACATAAGTTGGCTGAGCAAGCTTTGGCAAGCCTCATCCGACCCAAAGATACGGAAATAAAAGGCAGTTTGATGTATTTCCTCCATTTTTTAGGTTTAACCTACCTCAAGCTGAATCACGATGAGCAAGCCAAAGAACTCTTTGCAATGGTGTTAGCCTATACCGATCAATCGCAATATATTCAAACGAGAGCCAGAGTTCTTTATGGTTTTGCAGAGCTTTATAGACGAATCAATCAATTTGATCAAGCGCTTGCATATCATTCAGACTCGATCGAATTGCTATCGCAACTGGGCGCAAAAGGTGATTTGGGTGAAGCTCATTACCAACTTGGATTAACTCATCAAGCGATGGGTGATGCTAAGCAGAGTTATGAAAATTTTCAAGCAGCCATTCAGCGATTTACTGAGATCCAAGCGCCAAAGCAGGTTGAACGAGTCAGCCGATCGATGAATTCATGAGCAGCGATCGAATAAAACTTTTTGGAGGAGGCCGTAGCGTTTTCAGAACCAGGTAGGCCAGAAAGAGAGATGGGTTGGGAAAAACTGTTTGACCAAAGTTGCAATTCACGTTCACGGCTGGATCCCTCCTGATATTTCAAAAAACAAATAATTGATTAACCGAATGCCACAGCAAGCGCAGCACTGAATTTCTGAATCCAGTTGGCCAAGAACGATCGCGCTTCGTCATTTTGATTGAAATCTAACGGTTGACCAGAAATTTTGCGTCCCTCTGGAACCACCAAAAGCGTGATGCCTCGCCGATCGACCACTTCAACCCATACCCCTGCTTCGATCGTTCCAGTTTCCAGCTCGGCCAATTCTGCTTTCCAATAGGTTCCCTGAAATTTGATCCGTCCAGGTCGGTGAGGGGCGATCGCTTTTTCGACTACGCCACAGACGGTTTTGTTGGTTCTTGGCAGTGTCATCATCGCTTCACCTCCGCTTTCTCTCGATCGAATTAACTTCAGTTTCAAATTTCTGAAGTCGATTAACCAGGGAAAATCCAGAGGTTAAGCATGAACTTAAGGGACGATCGCCCTTGAGCTGGGCAATCTTGGGACAATCCTGGTTTCAGCGCAGCAGAATTTGAACGGTATCTGGAGGAGTGTTCGCTTAAGATCAGGAAAATCCTTTATCTTCCCGAAAAGCTGACTTAACTTCCGCCTTAGTTTTGGGGATCGATCCTCCATCATTGAGCGACCCAAACCTCTCTAAAAAAAGCTGCTCGATCTTGCGTCCTTTTTTGAAGCGTGTCGTCTATCTGAGTGAACCTGAACGTAGGAGAACTGTCATGAACCCTCAGAAAACAGCAAACCAATTTCCTCAGACAATCACTGTCGAATTGCTGGCAATTGATCTGTCCACTTGCTCTCGGTGCATGGGTTCGCTATCCAATGTAGACCAAGCGATCGCCACTCTCCAGTCCGTTCTTGCCAGCACAGGAACGGTTATCCAGTTCCAAAAAATCTTGGTAGAGTCGGAAGCGCAAGCCAAACAGCTTCAGTTTGTCAGTTCCCCCACCATTCGAGTCAATGGTCGCGATATCATTCTAGAAACAACTGAGAGCCGCTGTGGTGACTGTTCAGATATTTCTGGCTCAGAAGAGGGAACAGCGTGCCGCACCTGGTTTTATCAAGGGGAGACCCATACTGAAGCGCCGATCGGTATGATTTTAGAAGCGATCCTGCGCCAAATTTACCAGAGCGAAGCCTCCCCGCCTGTTGTCCCCACTACAATTGAGGTGCCGCAAAACCTGCAACAGTTCTTTCAAGATAAAGCGAAAAAGGCGGCCTGTGGTGCAAAATCAGCAGTTTCCAGTAGCTGCGGATGTTCGTAAAAATTGCTCGTAAACAGACGTGACTGAAACGGAGAAACCCACAATGGCAGCAACTACGAGTGATGTGAAAGCAATCTGGCAGGAGTTTCACCAGCGCTTACGAGGCTTCATCTTGCAACGGATAAATAATCCTGCGGATGCCGATGACATTTTGCAAGAGGTGTTCGTTCGCATTTACCAGCGCTCGGCTACTATTCGAGAGAGCGATCGTCTGCAAAGCTGGATCTTTGCGATCACTCGTAATGCCATCATTGACTATTACCGGAAGGTCGATCGACAGCCTGAACTTACGTCTGAAGCTGCCCTGGAAACTTTGGCAATGGATGAGGATCCAGAAGTCTTTAACCAACAAATGGCCGGTTGTCTGCGTCCTTTACTGGAACATTTGCCAGAACCTTATCGAGAAGCAGTACAGCTCGCAGAATTGGAAGGCATGACTCAAACTGCGATCGCCCAAGAATTAGGCATTTCCGTATCTGGGATGAAATCGCGGGTGCAGCGTGGGCGACAAAAGCTTAAAACGTTGCTGCAAACTTGCTGTCAAATTGAGCTAGATGCTACAGGTAACGTCATTGAGTACGAGATGAAAAACCTGTCGATGTGTCGCTCCTGTGGTTTAGCAGAGTAATCGGCTCCAGAACAAAGAGATTCAGGCACTCATTTTCAATTGAGGCTAATAAGTAGGTCGATCAAATTAATTTTCAGATAGAGTGCGGGCATCTTGCCCGCGTTGGCGCAGCCTCTTCGATAGGAGAAACGAGACGTTTGGGCACAGCCCACGCTCCGCGAACGCACTATTGCCGATCTACAACTTAATTACACCTACCTACTTACAACTATCTTCATCGATTTCCTGGCAAAAGTTAGGGAACTGTATCTGCTTGCCTATCAAACTAAATTCAATGGAGAAATCTCATGACTGCTATCTTACAGCACTCAAAACCAAAAACCCTTGCATCTGGTGAAGGGGACGCTCATCCGATGTTGTCACATATGCTGGTGTGGAAGTTAACTGGAGACGATACAAATGGTCAGTATGCGATGTTTGAGATGATCGATACTGCTGGAGGAGAAGCTCCTTTGCATCGCCATCCTTGGGAAGAAACCTTCTACGTTTTGGAAGGAGAAATCGAAATACAGGTAGGCGATCGTCAACAAATCGTCAGCGCAGGTGCAATGAGCCACATCCCTGCCAATACAGCGCATCGATTTCAAGTGCGTTCTCCGATCGCTCGTGCTCTGCATATTGTTTCACCCGCTTCCGCTGCGGCGTTTTACCAAGAAGTGGGTACAACGATCACCAGTTTTCCACCTGATTTGAGCATTTTCCAAGAAATTTGTGCCAAGCATGGCTTACATTTAGGAGAAAAATCATGACTGTGACGGGTTTGACTAAAATTTGATGTGAGCGATAAGACCTGATATGCTCTGGAGATAGGTTTTCTTTCAAGTCTTGTGGAGGGGAGATGAATGACTGCAACCATTGTCCAGAGTACAACGGAGTTAATCACTCTTCAAATCACCATTCCTCTGAGTCAATCCTTTCTAGACACCGAAGAAACCATCCAATCAGTACTGAATGAAGCAGGAACACTGGCCAGTGGAGAAGCTCTCAAACAGTTTGATACCGATGGCAGTGCTAATGAACTACCCCGCCGCAAGCGGACGGGGTATCAGCATCAAAAAAGAGCAAGTTGCTCATCCCTGTGTAACTGGAGATAGTCATTGCCTTGGTTCTTGACGTACTGGGCAATCATACTTTCGTCTCCGTGTTTGCCGACTGTACTCGCAAAGTAACCATCACTCCAAAACTCTCCACCCCATAACTGCTGCTTTACTTGAGGGCAACGTTTGAACACTTCTCGGGCTGTGAGACTTTTAATCATCGTGACCAGTTTCGTCACACTGTAAGTCGGCACTGACTGCACCAAAAAATGCACATGGTCTTTGTCCACCCCAATTTCGACAAACTTCACCTCATAACGCTTCTCGATTTCGAGACACACTTCTCTCAACACTGCGTCCACCTGTTCATCGAACACAGCCCGTCGATACTTTGCTGGA
>LUGL01000177.1 GCA_002796835.1 Elainella saxicola E1
CAAGAGCGGCTTTATCGTTGGATTGAGCAACAGTGGCAGACCAGATTGCCGGAGAGTGTTTATCAGGTGCAGGAACGCAGTCATGGCCGCAACATGCGATGGCGAGTATCAGTGTTTGAGGAGTTAGGAGAGTTTGCAATGGAGTGGGCAGGACTACAGAGGTGTATTTGTGTAGAACGTTGTGGGACAAGAGGAGGGCAAGAATTCAGTGAGCGACAGTACTATATCAGCAGCGTTATCACGAGTGCAGAAGAGTTTCATCGTATCATCCGAGGTCATTGGGGGATTGAGAATCGCTTACATTGGGTCAAGGATGTGACCTTTAACGAAGATAGTGCTCCCCAGCATGGACGATTTGCTGCAGCGAACTGGTCAGTGGTCCGGAACTTCTTCATTACCATTGCTCGTTCGTTAGGGTTTACCTCAATTGCTTCTGCTAAGCGAAAGCTAGCAAATCAGTTGGAGATCATTTTTCCTCTCATACAATGAAACAACCCTGCTTTTTAAGGGGGATTTAGGGGGATCGAATACAAGCATTGTTATCAAAACAAATTCATTTTCGATCTACTGATCCAGTGTCTTTTCTAACGCGGTGCCTTTTCTAATGAGTTCAGTGGAGGAGCGGCGCTGGTTGACTTCTGTTTCACGTTGACTTCTGTTTCAGAAAGCGAGAACCTGTGAAAGACCGAACCCCTGTTCAGCGCATCGATCGATCGATCAACCGAGATGATTATCAGCAACTGCCACGCTATCCCCTGCAAGTTTGTGCCTCACTGGTCCAAAATCCAGCGAACTTGGGCGGACTGTGCCGCACGACTGAAGCATTTCGGCTAGAGCAACTCATCCTGGCAGACCTTGCGGTGACTCAAGATTCTGTGTTCAAAAGCTTGGCCGCTTCTGCCTATCGGTGGCAACCTCTCCTGGCCTGTTCGATCGCAGCCTTACCCCAATGGCTAGAACAGCAAACAGACTATACCATAGTGGCCCTAGATGCTGATCCAACCGCAGTGCCGCTGCCTGAATTTCGGTTCCCGTTGCGATCGATCCTGGTATTGGGGCAGGAGTTAACTGGAATTCCCGCTAACATTCTGACTCGCTGCCACGATCGGATTACGATTCCGCAATGGGGATTAGTGGAATCACTCAATGTTCAGACAGCAGCAGCAGTCGCGATTTATGCTTATGTCACGCAGCATACAAGCTTTCTGCAACCCTCAGCCTGCCCAACATCAACCGTTTTTCACTCGATTGGATGATCAATCATGTCAGACACTCATTTAATTACGCTATTAAGCGATTTTGGCCTCAGTGATGTTTATGTAGGCGTTATGAAAGGCGTGATTGCCCAGATCAATCCCGCTTTAAAAATCATTGACCTCACGCATCAAATTCCACCCCAAAATATTGCGGCTGCCCAATTCAACTTATTGAATGCCTATCCCTATTTTCCGACTGGAACGGTACATGTTGGGGTCGTTGATCCAGGTGTGGGTGGGGCAAGACGATCGATCGCCATTCAGCTCGAAGATGGCTTTCTGGTGGGTCCTGATAACGGCATCTTTACCGGGTTGCTGTTGCAGAAAACCGTATTGCAAGCGGTTGAGTTAACTCACACTGAATATTGGCGGGTACGACAGCCAAGCAACACGTTTCACGGACGAGATATTTTCGCTCCCGTTGCGGCTCACCTGGCCAGCGGTGTACCTTTTGGGCAATTGGGTCAGCCGATCGATCCAACCACATTAGTCAAACTGTCGATTGCCGATCCCACCCCGAATGCCACAGGCTATTTAGGACATGTGCAATATATCGATCGATTTGGGAATGTGATCACAAATATTCCTGGAAAGATAGTTGAAAATAAAAAATGGGCGATCGCGTTAGGCAGACACACCATTCCCGGATGTCGCACTTATTCTGAAGTTTCTGCCAGCAAACCTTTAGCATTGGTGGGCAGCCATGGCTGGGTAGAGATTGCTGTGAATGGGGGCGATGCTCATTTTCAGTTGCGCTTGAATTGGAATGCTCCCGTGCAGGTCGTACTCTCTCCAGATTGATGCATCGCTGTTTGCTCAGGACTGCTGAATTCTGATCGGCTGCTGTATCCTGAAAGTATGGTTTATGGTGAGCTGCAATGAGTGTTTCTCCGACTGCTGAATCGATCGAACCGGTTTATCAAGGCCATTTCGGCGAATTTACGATTACCGCAGCCGATCGGCGCGGCGTCATGATCTATCGAGCTGGGCTGATGGTGGCAGCACTCTGCTTTGCGATCGGCACGACATTGGTCCTTTATCAGAGCAGTGATCCTACCGTGCAGGCCTTGCTGACACCGCTATATACCGGATTTGTTGCAGGCTTAGCCGTCAGCTTGCTAACCATCCACATTTACATGATTGCGCTGCACCGAGCCTTGCAGGCATTTTTGCTGATTGGCGCGATCGCCTCACTTGTCGTTGCCCATCTCTATCCCGAACCCTTTGCCGTCACGGTCTATCAGCACCCGGTCACGATTCTGGGCGTTGGCTTCACCTTTGCAGCGCTAACCGGCATTTTCTTTAAAGAAGCCTTTTGCTTCGATCGCCTGGAAACCAAGCTACTGACGCCGATCGTGCCGCTTTTGCTGCTGGGCCACTGGTCTGGGTTGCTGCCTTTGGTGGTTGAGAAAAGTCTGCTGGCTGCCTGGGCGGTTCTGCTGATGGTTTTTGCCTTGCGCAAAGCGTTTCAAGCCATTCCAGACGATATTGGCGATAAAAGTGTGTTTGAACATCTGCACCAAGCGCAGTCTCACTAAGCTCGGCTTCAACAGTCTTGAGAACTCGTTGAGCAAATTGAACTACTTGAACGAGAGTGATCGCTGCTCATCCATGAGCCTTGACAACTCGTTCGAGAGCCTTCACAACTAGCCCAAGAGTCTTGATCACTCGTTCAAGCGTCTTTGCAACTCATTTGAGAATCTGAGACACTCATCCAGGAGTGTTTAAGACGGGTGGGAGAGTGTTTAAGACTCGCTCATCAGAATCTAGAACTCCCCCACGAGTCTCAACAGCCGATCGATCGGTTTACGAGGCTGCTGGGGCTAAGTCTTTGCTGGTTTTAGGGCGACGATTGCTAGCCATTTTGAACCGCTCCCCAAGTTGATCGGCGACGCTTTTCAAACCAGGGGCATGTTTTGCGGCAGTTTTGACGTAATCGTAAACCAGCAGACTGCTGGCCATGGATTCGCTGCCGACGGCCAGAAGCGTGTCGTCCACTTCTTCAGTTAATTGCTGGAGCAGGGTAAGAATTTCGGTGAGTGAGGTAGTTAACTGGTAGTCTTTATTGAACTCTGCAATGTCAAAGTTGGAGGGGACAACCTCTGGGTTGTTTTGCGTGACGCTGAGGCTATTGCTGACGAAAGCAAGACTCTTGTCGCCCATCTTAAATCGTTTGCGACGTTCATCCACGGTCAGGCTAATCAGAAAGGGCATGTTCGATCGAATCGTGGCGATCGCGGTTTTGATTTCCTGGAGCTGTGCTTCAGACAGTGCAGCACTGATGGCTTGGTAAGGCATAGGTTGGCCTCAATTAATAGAATTGTCCAGGCTAGAATTCCCTCGAATGGGAAATTAAATCATCCGTATAAATACGATAGTTGGAATGAGTTTGATGGTGACTCTAATATAACTACTATGCAATCCTTTCTTCGTGACATTGGTCTTCTTAAAAGTTGAGCAGTGAAACTGTTGAATGATTCCTTCACATCAAAGTATTGTCATTCTTCGATCTCAGTCGATCGCAAATTCAAACCTCACTTAGTTGCTGAGCCGCCCGCAGATGAATCGCGAGCTATAGAAGCAACTGCACTAAAAGTGCACTACAAGCAGATTTCCGGGTTTAGTCCGGTTTGGCGGACTTGATCAGCTCGCCTGCCATTTACGCGCAGGTGGAACCGCAACGAAGTGGTCAAGACTCATTTGCGATCGATTGAATCTGAGCGATCGCCTCTTGCAACCTTTGTCAGCCGTCCATAAGGAAAGCTCTCTGCCTGCTTTGCTGTCGGCTTCTTCTGGGGGCATTGTTGCTCAAGCCAAGCAGGAACACTGGAAGAAAAGCGGATGTTCGTGAAGTTTAGGATTTTCCGGATGTTACTGCATTTGGGGTAGAGAGTGCGTGAATGATATGGCGATTGAAACCCTTGTATAGATGGGGTTTCGTCTGGCTGACCTGAGCAATTATTTAACTTCTTGCCAAACCTCCGGTTTTTCCCTGGTTTCTCTAGGGCGAAACGCCGAAATTAGAGACATCGAATTAAGCAGAAGAAAAGCTTACTGAATAAGGAGTAATTCTATGACAGCCCCCAATCCTGCTTTCATTAATCGAGTCCTTGAACTAACCAACGAATTTCGTGCCAAGAATAATCTGCCTCCACTCACCCTCAATTCTCAACTGAATACCGCTGCCCAAGAACATTCGGAAGATATGGTTCAACAGGATAAGCTAATTCATGAGGGGAGCAACAAATCCAATGAGACCCTTCAGCAGCGTGTCGAGAAAGTTGGGTACGAATATAGTGATATTGCTGAAAATATTGGCGGTGGATACTCGACTCCTGAAGATGTGGTGGAAGGTTGGATTCAGAGCAAGGGGCACAGCGAAAATATGCTCAACCCCAAAGTTACCGAACTAGGTGTTGGCTATGCCTATCAAGAAGATGACAAGCCCCAGGATTATGATCATTACTGGACGCAGGTACTTGGCAGGAGTAAAACCGACCCCGCTCCTAACATACCAACTCCCAGTCCAGTTTCACCCCCAGAGTCTCCCTTGCCTCCAGGGGTAAATGATCCAGTGGCTCCGCCTGATCCTGCTCCGGCCCCGACTCCAGAGTCTCCCTTGCCTCCAGGGGTAAATGATCCAGTGGCTCCGCCTGATCCTGTTCCGGCCCCGACTCCGGCTCCAACACCTACTAAAGGTAATTTCCAGGATATGTTGGATGCCTTGGGTGCATTTGAATCGGGGTTTCCAAACGGCGATCCTCGGCAGTATCAATCTGAGAACCAGTTTGGGTTTATTGGTAAATACCAATTTGGTGAACCCCTGCTAATCGACCTTGGATATTATAAAACCGACAGTACGCCTACCCAAAATGATTGGCAAGACACATCGTGGACGGGCAAAGGCAGTATTACGAGTGAAGAGAGCTTCAAAAACGCGACTCAGGCTCAAGAAACAGCGATTCGAGAAGCGTTTGCCCTGAACTTGAAGCGCATGAATGATGCACTAGCAAAGGAAGGAAAATCGGTTGATGATTATCTTGGTGGCTCATGTGTAAAATATGTGCAGGGTTGAATTGATGAATTGACATGGAATTTCCGATCACGGATTTGCTGAGTCGAGAACAATGCACGCAATGGATTGTTGAGCATTTCCATCCCAATGGTTTCGGCTGTAAACATTGTGGTGCAACTTTGGAACAAGCTCGCAAGTTTAGGACCACCTATCGCAGTCAACTGACCGTCTACCGGTGCCGTCGATGCGACCAAACGTACAACCTTTACACGGGAACTCTGCTCGAACAGCATCATCTGCGTCCTGAGCAGGTAGTTTTGTTTCTGCGGGGCATTCTTAAAGGGGAATCCTCGAAGACCTTAGCAGCTGAGTTAAGCTTGAGTTACAAAACCGTATTAACCCTGCGACACCAGTTCCAGGATCGTGCCCAGCAATTACAACCCGACGATCCTCTGCCTGATGCCGAAACAGAAACCGATGAGATGTTCCAGAATGCGGGGGAAAAAAGGAACCGAGCATTGTGACCCACTTGACCCTCCTCGAAGACGAGCCAACAAGCAACCGGGCAGAGGGACCTATGACAACGACCGACCTCCGATTGTGGGGACGGTGGGGCGAAGCAGTGGTCAAGTCCGACTGCGAGTAGTGCGGAACACAACGGGCGAGACATTAGTCAGGCA
>LUGL01000178.1 GCA_002796835.1 Elainella saxicola E1
GTTCTCTTTGAACTGGGGCGCTTTGGCATCCTTGGATGCACCTTGACGATGTAACAAGTCCTTCAGATGTTTGTTCTCTGCTTCCAGTTCTTGATTTCGTGCTTCCAGTTCTTGATTTCGCTGCTCTAGCTCTTCCACCCGCTTTGTCAGGCAATTAATCTCCTCAATTAGTCTCGCTAAAATCGGACTGGACTCATCAGACATCGCAGGTTTGACCGAGTAACTTAAGGGCAATTGCCCTGAAATTTAGCATACTTCTCCACAACTTTCACCTCCCGGAAAATAGACAGCTACTTTCTTTCATGCCACTCAGTATCTCGACAAAGTGGCTAAAGCCATCCATCCCCGCAATCCTAAACATCAAAAAAACTGGATGGATGAGCATTGTCATCTGCTGAAGCACGAGGTTGGTGCAGCCCAACGACTGTTGGCAGAAATGGAAACTATCGTGCCGAAGCGGGTGAGTCAATCAGTGCAAAAGGGATTACAAGATGCTATCACTTACTTTCGCAATCACCACCATCAGATGCACTATGCCGAGGCGATTGCCGCTCATTTACCCATTGGCTCAGGAGTTACCGAAGCGGGATGTAAAATCATTGTCAAAGCACGTCTGTGTGGTTCTGGTATGAAATGGAAAGAACATGGAGCAGGGATTGTTTTGAGTTTGCGAACCTTGAGTTACAGTCAAGGACGATGGCAACAATTTTGGTCAAAGATTAATCGCTACGGCTTCGCTTTTGCAGAATAGCTACATCAAATTTTAGTCATACCCTCATGGATGCCTTTTATGCCGCACTGCAACAAAACGGCATCACCAAATCTGAAGCCCTCCGTCAGGCTCAAATCGCCCTGATCACTGGAAATTACACTGCTCTAGAAAATGAAAGTCGCGGCATCGTCGGCATTCGACAACGTATCAGCGACAACGTTCCTCCTGCGATCGCCAACCAGCTCAACCATCCCTATTACTGGGCACCATTTATTTTGATCGGTAATGGACTCTGATCAGCGTGAGTTCAATGCAGAAAAATCCAGAATAACCGAGACAAGGTTTGAAGCATTCAGCTCTCAGCAGAATTGTGGGTTATTTCTACCTCTGAAGTGTCTGCACTCTCAGTGTCAGCAGGAGTCTGAGAATGGCTATAATCCATTGCCAATCAAAATAAACGGTGCCCAATAGTAGGGGTGAGCGTAATCAGGTTTTGTTGCAGTTGTTTGATTAGCGATCGCTGCGGGATTAATTCGAATTCCAACAATGCCGCGATCGGCTGTTGGAGTTCCAGATTGCTCACCATGCAGTAGACTCAACTGCGCTTGGCGGAGCGCTTCAGCCTTGGTAAACCGACCTTGGGCAAGATTGGTATAAAATCGCTGCATGAGTAAGCTGGTGCTGTTGTCATTCACCAACCATAGAGAGGCTAAAACCGCACTGGCCCGATTGGCTGCAAGAAAATAGGAACTGATGCCTGCCACTTCTACCCCATCAGCTCCAGGGCCACCAGCAGCAGTTTCACAGGCAGATAGCACAACCAAATGCACATCCCGCAATTCAGAACCAATGCTGTTAATATCCGGAATGCTGAGGTGAGTGCCATCTCCTAAAACGAGGAAGGAGTTTTCTGGAAGTCCAGGGACAAATTTGCCGTGGGTAGCAATGTGGAGAATGCGATGTCCAGCTAAATTGTTGACTAGAGCATTGAGGTTGAAATTCGAGTTGAGCAATTCAATGCCGGGATAAATTCCTCGTGGGTCAGCATCGTTTTCTCGCACTACCGCATCGAGTTCAGTTTCAACGTTAGGAAGAGGAGCGAGATCGAGAACAGACTGGGATACCCCAGAAGCAAGAATTTGAGTTTCATTGGGTGAGGGGGACAGCCGATCGGTCATGTCCGTGAGGTTGGCAGAAAGAATGGTGGAGAGCGTAAATTGCTCTGCCAAATAATGTTCACCGTCCCACAGAGCTGCCATAGGAACATACCGAGTGATCCGATCCTGCGCAAAGATTAGCGTGTTAATTTGGTTAGCTTGAATTTCGGTGTTAAGAGGAGCGACGAGCCAATCATGTAGCTTTTTGCCTGTAGCTTTCAGGTCATTCAGGTTACTATTCGGCGATCGCAACAAATCCAGAAAATGGACAACCGTTTCACCCAGCTCTTGTTGGCTAACAGGAACAGGAATTGCGCCTGCCACATCTCCAGTAGCAGTGTAGAGCAGCCAGAGTTGGTCTTGTAGCACAAAGGGATAGATCAGCAGCGTTCCGGGTTGGGCAACAATCTCGCGGGCTGTTTCGTTGAGGTAGCGTGGTTCGTAGAAAAAGTCATCTCGTTGACGGTTGTCGCGAACTTGCTGAAGGAAAGCAGTGACTTGATGGTCAAACCAAGTTGCTTGCTGCTGACGCTGTTGGCGGTAGGTTGCGAGCTGATCGCAGTGGGTTTGCTCGCATTCATAGACTTGGCGACCGAAGTTGGCTAACGTCCCGAAGGAAGTCAAAATTTCTTGCTCAACAGCATTGAGGGCAATTTCAGATTCCGATCCAAAGCCTCTAGCGTCGCGGGTGAATTCCCGTAGCTCTTCAACTTTCAACATTTCTAGAACTTTTTGCGCTTCTAGAATCCTTCCTTGCTCTAGGAGGATCTTTGCTAAGGTTCGGTAGGTATCTGCAACGGTGTCAGTATATGATTGCTGTTGATTAATGGGGAGAGGTCGTAAGTCTGCACGGATATTTTCAATTACATTTACAGCTTTTTTATAAAAAGCAATTGAAATTTCAATTTGCTGCTGTTTAACATATAAATCAGCAACGCTGCTCAAATTTATTGCCTCGCTAGCACGATCCCCAATCTTATGATTAATTGCGAGCGCAGCCAAATAAGATTCTAATGCTTTGATATATTTTCCTCGTTCTTTATATGTACTGCCCAAAGAGTCAAATACTAACGCTTCAAGACTGGAATCGCTCAAAGTTTGAGCAAGCTTTAAAGCTTCATTTAAAAGCTCTTCCGCCTGGGAATATTGCCCTAAAAGTTTATAAACCCATCCCAAATTGTTAAGGGTTAAACCTTGCCCAGATCGATCACTGATACTGACACGAATTTTCAAAGCTTCCTCGTATGTTGCTAATGCTTCAAGATATAGTCCTTGATTGGTATAATCAAATCCCACACTGTGGTAAATATTTGCTTGGAGTTCAAGATTATTTGTATCGTTTATCTTTCTGAGCAAATCTAATGCTTGAGTATAAGAATCAAGCGCTTGCGAGTACTGCCCAAAAGTATCATAAATAATGCCAAAATTGTGGAGTAATATCACTTCCCCCTGATGATCATTGAGATCTCTACAGATGCGTATAGCTTGTTGATAATATCGTAACGCTTCTGAATATCTACCTTGGTGAAAAGCAACTAACCCGATGTTGTTAAGGACACGTCCTTCTTCAAAACGATTATTCACCGAGCGAAAACGCACCAAGGCCTGTTGGTAGAACTCTAAAGCATTTTCATAATTACCAATTGATACCAATTTTACTTGAAGGCACATAGAATATAGGGAGAATCGATATCCTTGGGAAGAGGTATGAGTCGCCCATTCAAACTTGAAATCGCGGAGAGCGAAGCAGAACTGAAAAAACGGCTACAATTCGCCCGTGAGGCAATCCATAAAGAGAAGCTCCAAATGCTGTGGTGGGTCAAAAGCGGGCAGGTGAAGCAGCAACAAGAGATCGCACAGCGCTTGGGTCGCGATACCTCAACTGTGACCCGATGGCTCCAACAATACCGCCATGACGGACTCAAAGGGCTGTTAGAAATCCGCAAAGCCCCTGGAGCAGTGCGCAAGCTCAGTGATGAGGTATTGGCAGATTTGCAGCAGCAACTCAACAGGCCAGAAGGGTTCAGCAGTTATGGTGAAATCGTGGAATGGTTGGAGATCAAACACGGGGTAACGGTGA
>LUGL01000179.1 GCA_002796835.1 Elainella saxicola E1
GCAGGACATTTAGAGCAGGAATTTGAGCAGTGGGGACCGAGAATTTTGGTGGTGCTTGACAATGCCAGCTATCACAAAAAACAGGCCATGCTCGAACAACTGGCAGTCGAATGCCCCAATCTGCAACTGCTGTTTTTGCCGCCTTACAGTCCAGATTTCAACTTAATTGAGTTGGTGTGGCATTCGTGCAAAGAGTTTATTGCGCATCGTTTATTTCAATCGGTGGAGGAACTTCACTCCTTGCTCGACAGATTACTCAATCAAGGGGAACTGGTGATTCAGTGGAAACGCAAAGTGAAGAACAAAGGCAATGCTCTGATCGCAGCTTGATGATGCAAACTAAATGTCGTTCAGCTTATCTAGCAAAAAGGATAGACAAGCAGCCTGATCTCCAAGAGTAGGCCCCCAAAGTTAGTCTATGAAATCCCGACCTGCGGGACCTAACCGCCTACTTTCTGTTGAATTTCTTAAATTTGAGCATTATTCTGCACATTTGACCAAAAATCCCGGAAAAATGACGCATTATTTCACAGATCTGATAGAGAATCAATCACGATCCTGCTTGTTCCTTGTTAAAGCGCCAAGTAAGCTAAACATCAATCAAATTCTTTCACAATTAAATATTATACTTAATCTTAACTATAATCATCATCCTTATACTCATTAGTAGCCTTACATCAGGGTGAGGCTTCCAAAGGTTGGCCTATCAGTCCTCGTACTCAATAGGAAGTATTTTATGGAAACTGTACTGATTTCGCTCCTACCCTATATCATTGGCAGTGCCATTGTCCCCTTGCAAATCATCATCGGTCTATTGCTGCTGAAAAGCCCCCATCAGGGACTACTCAAAGCTACAGGTTATGTTGCTGGAATGACGATCACTCGTGTGTTACAAGGATTAATTTTTGGACTGATTTTGTCTGAATCTTCGGCAATAACTGAGGGAAATAGCGGGAAGAATCCGATCGTCTCAACATTGCTCCTCGTGCTTGGCATTCTCTTACTCATCACCGCCTACAAAAAATGGTGTGGGGAGGATGATCCGGATGATTCGCCGCCTAAAGTATTGACCATGATTGATAGCTTCACTCCACTCAAGGCTTTTGTCATGGGGCTTGGACTACCGTTGGTTGCAGCAAAGTTGTGGGTTTTTACCCTCAGTGCACTGGCTACTATCGCGGCAGCTCAGTTAGGGCAGTTACCTAGCGCGATCGTATATTTACTCTTCATTTTGCTGGCTGAATCCTTGTTACTGCTTCCGATCGTGGCCCGCATTCTCATCCCGAAACGATCGAAATCTTTACTGACTAATCTTTCAGCCTGGTTGACCAGAAACAGTCGTCCAATCACGATAATTGTCTCACTGATTTTTGGGCTGTTTTTCTTACAATCTGGCATTAGTGGGCTACTTTCGTAGAAGGTTCATGGGCGGCAGTGCACTGAATGAATGAGAGCAATAGATCGTGCAGTTTAGCTCAGTGATGCAGACGAAGTGATGGTTTAAGCCCCTGAGCGATCGGACTTTTCGATTTACGTCAAGCTTGATTGTTCAAACGACTACTATTGCAAGCAAACTTACGCCTGTATCGTATCTATGTCCGTAGCAAAAAACATAGAGAAGCAGTATCAATTTGCATATCTATCCTTGCTCCAGTCAAGCGTGAGACGAGGGGCTTACCAACAAATTGATCTGCAAGTCAAGCTGCGGATCGACGGTCTTTTCTTAAGGTTGTATAAAATCCTAAAATCCTATCAGGAAACCGTATTATAATAGATTTGATTAGGTTTAACTTGGCACTGCTCTTAGTTCCCACCGCAAAGTTTTGTTTGAAGTTTTGTTTAATGTCTGNCCCCCCCAGCGAAACAAGAGAGATGAGAAATATGACTATTGCAAATGATGTGACTGAATTAATTGGTCGGACTCCGTTAGTCCGGTTGAATCGGATTCCTCAAGCAGAAGGGTGCGTTGCCCAAATTGTCGTAAAGCTAGAGAGTATGAATCCGGCAGCGTCAGTGAAGGATCGGATTGGAGCTAGCATGATCCAGGCAGCAGAAGCGGCAGGACTGATCAATCCTGAAACAACAATTCTGGTGGAACCGACCTCTGGAAATACTGGGATTGCCCTGGCAATGGTGGCGGCTGCTAAAGGCTATCGCTTGATTCTCACTATGCCAGAAACCATGAGTTTGGAACGGCGGGCGATGCTGCAAGCCTATGGGGCTCAGCTTGAACTGACGCCTGGGAGTCAGGGGATGAAAGGCGCGATTCGGAGAGCCGAAGAAATTGCCGCGCAACTTCCTAATGCTTTTATGCCTCAACAATTCAAAAATCCTGCCAACCCCAAAATTCACCGCGAAACCACGGCTGAAGAATTGTGGACTGGCACAGATGGCGCGATCGATATTTTGATTGCAGGAATTGGCACAGGAGGCACTATCACGGGTGTCGCAGAAGTGATCAAAGCGCGCAAACCTTCGTTTCAGGCGATCGCGGTTGAACCTGCCAAAAGTCCGGTGCTGTCAGGAGGGCAACCCGGTCCCCACAAGATTCAGGGCATTGGCGCTGGATTTGTGCCCGATGTGCTGAAAGTTGACTTGATCGATGAAATTATCCAAGTTGCTGATGAAGATGCGATCGCTTATAGTCGCCGATTAGCAAGGGAAGAAGGGTTGCTTTCTGGGATTTCATCAGGAGCGGCGCTTTACGCAGCAGTTCAGGTGGCAAAACGTCCGGAGAATGCTGGCAAATTGATCGTCATGGTGCAGCCTAGCTTTGGTGAACGCTACCTCAGCACAGCCCTATTCCAGGATCTACCAGCCGTTAAAGTTGCTGATCTGATCCCTGCTGAAAAAGAATTGGCACCAGCTTAGGGGCGGAAATTAAATCAAACAGAATCGCTTGTAGGGTGGACATCTTGTCCGCCCGGACAGTTCAGGCAACCAACGCCACAAGTGATGAAAGAGTTGCTCTGTAATGAGTCACGATCGCTTAATCTCTGTCTTGGGAGGAATTAGCTTCTCCCGACTTCAGCTTGATTTTTCTAGCGATGAATTGTGAACTACCATGAGTGAAACCTCTGACACGATCTTTGGCAAAATCATCCGCCGCGAGATTCCTGCCGACATTATTTATGAGGACAATCTTTGTCTCGCCTTCCGGGATATCAATCCTCAGGCTCCGGTACATGTACTGGTCATTCCCAAACAGCCGATCGCTAAACTTGCTGATTCTGAGTCGAAAGACCATGCGCTAATGGGCCATTTGTTACTAACTGTAAAGCGAGTGGCCGATCAGTTGGGCTTAGAGAAAGGATATCGAGTGGTGATTAATACTGGAGAAGATGGCGGCCAAACGGTCTATCATCTGCATTTGCACCTTTTAGGAGGTCGCGCCATGAGCTGGCCTCCCGGTTAATTTGTTGCAAATTGTTAAGGAAATCCAAAAAATCTCAGAAAGTTCCTGACATCCCTTTACAAGACTCTACATATTCCTTAACATTAGGGCATGAGTGAAGCAATTCGCTCTGACAGAATCTAAATCAAAGCACTCATCGATTTATATGACTACGACTCTACAGCGTCGCGAAAGCGCTAACCTGTGGTCGCAGTTCTGCAACTGGGTCACCAGCACCGAAAACCGCCTCTATGTGGGCTGGTTCGGCGTCCTGATGATTCCTACTCTGCTGACTGCCACCATCTGCTTCATCATTGCCTTCATCGCTGCTCCTCCCGTGGACATCGATGGTATCCGTGAGCCCGTCGCTGGCTCCCTCCTCTATGGCAACAACATCATCTCTGGTGCCGTTGTCCCTTCTTCTAACGCGATCGGGCTTCACCTCTATCCCATCTGGGAAGCGGCTAGCCTCGACGAGTGGCTCTACAACGGCGGTCCTTACCAACTCGTTGTCTTCCACTTCTTGATCGGCGTGTTTGCTTACATGGGCCGTGAGTGGGAACTCTCCTACCGCTTGGGTATGCGTCCTTGGATCTGCGTGGCTTACTCTGCTCCTGTGGCAGCTGCTTCTGCAGTCTTCTTGATTTACCCGATCGGCCAAGGGTCGTTCTCTGACGGGATGCCGTTGGGTATTTCTGGAACCTTCAACTTCATGTTCGTGTTCCAAGCTGAGCACAACATTCTGATGCACCCCTTCCACATGCTGGGCGTTGCGGGTGTGTTCGGTGGTTCACTGTTCTCCG
>LUGL01000180.1 GCA_002796835.1 Elainella saxicola E1
AGTCACGCGAGAGAATTTCCGAGAATGTCTGAGTCTTCAGGTTTCGGAGTCTCAGAAGGATTTGATTGCAACTACTACACAATCATCTCGCAGAAGCTTATGTTGACTCCAATCTTTTCCCCCTGGCTGTTTACGATGTTGCTGCGTGTGGTTATGAACAACCTGAAGCACCAATGATTGGATTCACAATGTATGAGATTATTGCAGGTGTAGGATTTATTATGCGGTTGATGGTGGATGAAAAGTATCAGGGACAAGGCTATGGACGAGCCACGATGATTGAAGTAATTCGCCGTCTCAAGTTGTGCCCAGATGTTGAGGTCATTGCAACCAGTTATCGAAAGGAGAATGAAATTGCTGCAAAGCTGTATCAAAGTTTAGGATTTCAGCAATGGGATATTTCCTATGCGATCGCTCATCCAACGGAGATGTATGTAAAACTTGAAGACTGGTGATGTTGACAGTGGCGCAATTGGGTTGGGGAGGGAATTATAATCCTCCACTTAGTCTGATCGGTTTGGCTTGACTGACCCTGCTAGTGAGATCAATTTATGGAGCAACCGAGAATTGAGGTAGCTGTAGAACCACAATCGGATGAGATTGAATTCGTAGCACAACAGATTATCAGCTTTAACAGAAATCGTGCTGGTGAGGGCCACTATAAATACCTAGCAATCTTTTTGAAAAATTTGGATGGACATATAGTTGGTGGTTTGATCGGAGAAACCTATTGGCAGTGGTTGTATGTTGATGTGTTGTGGGTACATGAGTCGCTGCGTGGACAGGGGTATGGTGGTGCTCTTCTAACCACTGCAGAACAGGAAGCTGTGAAGCGAGACTGCCATTATGCCTATTTAGATACTTTCAGTTTTCAAGCTCTAGAGTTCTACCAGAAGCGTGGATATGTTATTTTTGGTGAACTGCCAGACTTTCCACAAGGTTATAGTCGCTTCTTTTTGAAAAAGGAATTGAAGGGACACCGTGATCGCCGCATAATATTGCGCTGAACCAAAACAGAGCATAGGCTGTCTATTGAGTTCCAAAGATTTTCGCCGTTCGGTGAGCTCAAACGTTACTTAGCCAGCACGTTACGATTTAGTTCAAAACGAGATTCTCTATGCTGACTGAGCGAAACAGAGCTCTCGTTCTCCAGTTCTACAAGCCTTTGACGATCGCAAGATCGAAAAATAAAGCTTTAAGCGGCTGGAGTTGCAGAGAATATGACTATCACTGCAATTCAATTGTGGGGAAAACAAAAGCATTGTGAGAGCTGCAAATGGCAAGTAAATATCACCGCACGGCTGAGTTTTTCTTGCACAGCAATTTCTTCAAGATTTTAGCCGTAATGGCCTTCTCAAACCTTGTATCTTCTTCGTAACTGCTATGCAGGCGGAGCAGATGCGCCGGCAGAGCAAACGTAACACGATCCCTAACTCACCTCGCTGCCGTTACTGAATCATGGCCTCTCTCAATTATGTCAGGCAAAACTTACAAAATCGCTCCTTTAAGGGTCAGGACTTGTCGGGGGCAGACTTCAGTGATGCGGATCTGAGGGGTTGTAATTTTACTGGGGCAAATTTAACCGGAGCCAAGTTGCAGCGAATCACGACAGGACAAAGTTCCCGCCAAAGCCAGTTTCTAATGGCCACTGCGATCGTCGGACCGATCGTTTTATTCGGATGTAGTGCGATCATCGCTCTAATGCTTGATCGGTTCGGAAGCGATCGTTCCAACCTGGCGATTGACTGGGGGTTGAAGATATTGTCTGTGATAGTAGGCTGGCTGGCAGTCTTTTGGCGCAATCGCATCATGCTTCGCTTTCCCTATACGACAGACATCCTAGGCACTGCCGCAATTTCTATGCTGCTGATGGTGATGGGCACATTTACAGGTTGCCTTGCTCTGCTTAGCCTTCTCAACTTCGGCAACGCGGGAGTATTGCAGGGCTTGTTTCTTTTAATTCTGATGGGAATTGGGGCGATCGTCACCTTTCGCATTTTGCAGTGGCTGATTCAGTCCATCCAGAGCAGTCTTGGAACCAGTTTCAGGAAAGCGAATTTAACCGACGCCGACCTAGAAGCAGCCAGGATTCAGAACACCGATTTCTCTCTGGCGATGATGACTGGAGTTTGTATTTCTAATTGGGTGCTCCAATCGCATACCCAATTTAGCGGCGTTGACTGCGAATACATTTATCTGGAACCGATGCAGCAAAATCGGCAGCCTCCACAGGAGAGGTTTCAACCGGGTGAATTGGAGCGAGTTCTGACTCGGAAGGGTAAATTGAAAAGCAATCGCTAATCCTAAACGAACTCAAAAATCCGGCCAGATCCAATGTTGCAAATCACTGAAAAAACACCAACTCGACTAAAATTAGCATCCTATAGCCAGCAGTGGCTTTGGGGCGTTTTATTTGGGCTTCCTTTCCTGGTAATTGGGTTGGGAATCACCGCCACCACTAGCAACCTGACCACTCTCACCTGCCAGCGCACCCAACCTGCCTCCATGACCTGTGAACGCACGATCGCTGGCCTGGTGGGAACAATTACCGATACCATTCCAGGACAGGTGACAGGGGCCAGCGTGATTTCAGCCCAGGGAACGGGTGTTGTTCTGAAGACATCTGGGGGAGCGGTGGAGCTGGTTAACCATCACGGAATTGTGGGCCCAAAACATGAGCAGATTGCCAACAAAATGAATACGTCAATGGCCGATCGGCAGATCACCGAGCTGAAAATTCAACAGGACGATCGATGGGACGGTTGGATTGAGGGCGCAGCATTCTTTTTACCTGGTTTGGCCGTGATTCTGGCCTCCCTGTCGCTGCCGACCCAAGTTTTCTACGATTTCGACAAGATTTCAAGGCAGATGCGGCTGGAGCGACGGTATCGGCTATGGCGCACAAAAGTCACGATGCACAATCTCGCAGACATGCAGCAGGCTGAAGTGACTCAGCCGGTACGCTCTACTCGGCAACCAGTCTATGGTTTGCAGATCACTACAGTAGAGCAACCGATCGATTTATCGTTCCTGACACGCGATCGTCAACAGTGTCAGACCTTTGCAGAGACAATTAATCAATTTCTTCAATCCAAACCTTCCCTCTAAGCGAGCTGCTACTGCAAGATCCAAAGAAATGTAGGAATTGGGCGATCGGATTGGGTGGGGCGATCGGACTTTGATCTTTTGTCGCTCATGTTTTGGTATGCGATAGGCTGTGGGAAGTGGAAGATAGGTTGAAGGTTTCAGCCTAATCATCCTGAGTCGGTGTAATATGTGGAAAAGCTTCAGTCTAATCCACCAATTTGGCTGGATATATTGAAAACTTTCAGCATATCTCCTGTATTAAGGGCAGTTATACTGAATTTTTCTCCCTAATTATATAGTTGGGCAACTCCAATCTTGGGAGTATATGCATGGAAATATCAAAGCAAATTAGCAAAGCATTCCAAATCGGAAATTTGATTGCAACTATTTTGGTTGTAGCAATTCATTGTAATTCAATGAAGGAAATCAATTCATTGGATTGTAATTATTATTTTCAGCAATTTTTAACAAACGGAATTGCTAGAGTTGCTGTTCCATTTTTTGCATTTGCATCTGGGTTCTTCCTATTGGCTAAGATGAGAGAGTCTTATGTGGGGGTCATAAAATCTCGAATCAATTCAATTATTCTTCCATATTTCTTTTGTTTAACAATAATATTTATTTTTCATTCTGCGGTAAAATACCTCCTTGTTCATGAAAATGTAGAATTAATAAAATATTTTAAAATCCTAATTTCTCCCTAGCATATCAAGACAATATTGGTATTTAAGAGATTTGATAGTTTTAATCGGTCTGTCCCCGATTATTTTTAAATTCAATAAAATAAATTATTTGTTCGGTTTCTCTATATTTATTTTGTGGTTAATCGATGTTCAAATATTTCCTAGAATTGGTGCGTATTATTTGATTAATGTAGAAACACTTTTGTTTTTCTACTTAGGTGGACTTCTTAGAGCTAGTCACTTTGATTTTACAAAAATTCTTGCTCGTGTTACTAATATGGAAATGCTTGTGCTGATTACGATTTATTTTTTGATTATCTCAATAAGAATTTACATTGACCCCTCCGTAGATGTGTGGTATGTTAAAAATTACAATTATTTTGGATTAATTCTTTATAAAACATCAATATGTGTTGGCCTTCCGCTTTTGATGATTGTCTCCATAAAGCTATATAAAATCGATTATTTAATAAAGTTGTCGTCATTTACTTTTTTTGTTTATTTATTTCATTATTTTCCATTCCTGCTGTTTGCAAATCACTTCATAAAGGGGCAGGGTTCGTTCTACGTTAAGTTTCCATTGATTACAGTTCTGACGTTCACCAGTGGGATTATATTATCATCAATTGTCCCATCTTTATATAAAGTATTGACCGGTAATAGGAATTTAAAAAATGAGATGCCAATTCATGCAATGGGGCCAAAAAAAATATGGCGTGAATAGGTCATGAATCTTAATTCCTAAATTT
>LUGL01000181.1 GCA_002796835.1 Elainella saxicola E1
TCTAACAGCCCTTTGAGTCCGTCATGGCGGTATTGTTGGAGCCATCGGGTCACAGTTGAGGTATCGCGACCCAAGCGCTGTGCGATCTCTTGTTGCTGCTTCACCTGCCCGCTTTTGACCCACCACAGCATTTGGAGCTTCTCTTTATGGATTGCCTCACGGGCGAATTGTAGCCGTTTTTTCAGTTCTGCTTCGCTCTCCGCGATTTCAAGTTTGAATGGGCGACTCATACCTCTTCCCAAGGATATCGATTCTCCCTATATTCTATGTGCCTTCAAGTAAAATTGGTATAACGTCAAAGGCCTCTTTGATGTCCTGGTCACGCCAACTCCCGTTCACTTGATTTTGATCTGCTTTGAGGAGAATGCGAGCATGATTGATTGTGTAGGCGGCTCGTTTGCCGGTCTTAACCAGTTGTTCGAGAGACTCCCGTTCTACTTCGCTTAAGCTAACGATGTACTTTTTGACCATACCAACACCTTTGAGGAACGGACTCAATCTTACTCCATCTACTCGTCATCCTTTGATTGACTGAACACTAGTGCGATCGAACAAGTTGCCCAACAGCCAGCCCTAGCCGAGGAGCAGCCCGAACACTTTAGCACGGCAGTGTTGATCGATCGGATTGAGGCCGCAATTCAGGCCGATCCAGAAGTGCAGCAGATGGCAGAAGCGGTGAAAGAAGCGGCAACAGCTCAACCTTCAACAGTGCAGAATTTTGCCAAAGTTGCAGATAAAATCGGCATTCTGGTTCAAGGTGGCAATCCTTCAATTACGATTGAGCAACTCAATATTTGATTCCAGTCGTCCGATCGGCCACGGACCAAGTTAAGCAGCCCCCAGTCTCACATCGGTTTCTTTCCCACCCTGGACTATTGGCAGGGACGGCAGGCTAAGCTGCGACAAATTCAGGCTTGGCTGAGTCAACCTGAGATCGTTTTAGCGGGCATTGTCGGCTTAGGTGGCTTCGGCAAATCAACATTGGCGGCAAAGGTTTATCAGGAAAGTGATGCGCCGCGTAAGTTTTGGGCGGATATTAGTGCCGGAACGGATTTTTCGGAGTTGGCGCGCAAAGTGCTGATCGCCTGGGGCATGGAGGCGGAGCAGGTGGCGGCCATTGTCGATCAACAGTTGGTAGAGCGATTGGTGCAGCAGATGCAAGCCCAGGCCGGACTGTTAGTGATCGATAATTTGGAGACGGTTTTGACCGCAACCGGCGCGTGGCAAAGCCCGATCTATCAGGAATTTATGCAGCGGTGGATCGAAGGGGGAACACAAAGCAAGCTGCTGTTGACCAGTCGAGAACGACCAGCGTTGGAGGCACGTCGAACCAAGTGGTATGGGCTGGATCAGGGCTTGGAACCAGAGGAAGGAGCGGCCCTGTTGCGGCAGTTGGGTGTGTTGGGCAAAGCAGCAGAATTGCAAGCCGTTTCGGATCGAGTCGGAGGCTATCCGCTGTCGTTGGTGCTGATCGCTGGTTGGTTGGCAGATGAAGAACCGTTGGATCCGCAGGTGCGTTATTTGAGTGAAAAGGGCGATCTGTTTGAATTGCGCGGACTGCATCGCGGCCAAAATCAGATCAGCGTTGCGGCGATTTTTGACTGGAGTTTTAATCGGCTGTCGCCCAAGCTTCAGCAGTTGCTCACCCAAATTAGCGTGTATCGTGGCGCATTTAATCTCGCAGCCGCAGCAGCCCTGATTCCCGATAGTGAAGTAACCCAGCCAGATTTGCGGCAGTTAGTGCGACGCTCTTTACTGCAAGAATTGCCCAATCGTGACAGGCACAATCAACGTCAGTTTCGGCTTCAGCCTCAGGTGCAAACCCTGGTGCAGCAAAAGATGGATGATTTAACGGCGGCCCATCAACGTGCTATTAATTATTATCAATCTGTTCTTCAACCGGAACCCTGGCAAGAGTTACCCGATGTCGCTGAGTATCTGGAGATTTTTTATCATTATTGTCAGTTGCAGCAATATGCAACAGCGTTTCGTACGTTATGGGATAAATGTGACGATTTTCTGAGTTTGCGCGGCTATAACTCTATGAGAGTTGAACTCTATCAGCCGCTAGTGACACAGTGGCAACCCAATGACTCGGAACAAGAAGGCTTTGGTGAAATGCTGAATCGTCTTGGTATCGCTTACCGTTCGCTTGGCCAATACCAACAGGCAATCGACTTTCATCAACAACACCTCAACATCGCTAAACTTATTGGCGCTCGAAGAAGCGAAGCCAATGCGCTTGGCAATCTTGGTCTCGCTTACGACTCACTCGGCCAATACCAGCAGGCACTCGACTTCCATCGACAACACCTCAACATCGCTCGGCTAATTGGGAATCAAAGAAGCGAAGCAGCAGCTCTTGGTAATATCGGTAACGCTTACTACTCTCTCGGTCGATATCAGCAGGCGCTCGATTTTCTTCAGAAACACCTTACTATTGCTCAAGAAATTGGTGATAGACAGAGTGAAGCAGCAGCTCTTGGCAATATCGGTCTTACTTACTATTCGCTTGGACAATACCGAGAGGCAATCGAAGTTCATCAGAAACACCTTACTATTGCTCAAGAAATTGGTGATAGACAGAGTGAAGCAGCAGCTCTTGGCAATATCGGTCTTACTTACTACTCGCTTGCACGATACCGAGAGGCAATTGCCTTTTATCAACAGTCTCTTGCTATTGCCCAAAACATCGGTGATCAACGAGGAGAAGCAAACATGCTTGGTAATCTTGGCATTGTTTATCGGTTCCTTGGTGAGCACTATCAAACGATTGCCTTTTATCAACAGTCTCTTGCTATTGCCCAAAACATCGGCGATCAACGAGGAGAAGCAACTGCACTTGGCAGTCTTGGCATTGTTTACAACTCCCTAGGCCAATACCAGCAGGCAGTCGAATTGCTCCATCAAAGTCTCACCATTGCTCAAAAAATTGGCGATCAGCGAGGAGAAGCAGATTCACTCACTAATTTGGGATTATCACTAGAACAATTAGGCCAATCTACTGCTGCTCAAGACCATTATCAACAGGCAAGAGAATTGTACGCCGCAATGGGCATTGATCAATGGCGGCAATGGTGTGAAACCAAATTACAGAATCTTGAAAATTCCTAGAATTGTTCAGCTTTTATTCTCGAAGCTGCGTTTTTATTCTAGTAAAGCAACCCATTGAATCCCAATTGCAGATTACTCAAAACCGTCAGTCAACTGGACATCCTCATAGATCAGTTCGATCGCCCCACTCCAGCCAACGCTCTCTAACGTGACAAGATCACCTGCGCTATAAGGAGCATAGATCCAGAATTTATTTTCACTCCGCCGAAAACATTCTACGCTCATATACTCTGAACTAATCAGAACATACTCTTGCAGACTGTCCAGCAATTGATAATGCTTGAACTTTCGACCCCGATCGTCCGCTTCTGTACTGGGTGACAGCACCTCAACAATCAACTTGGGAAATTCAATCAGCTTGATGGCATTGCGATCGCGTTCATCACAACTCACAACTAGATCAGGATAAAAGTAAGCGGTGGGCGAGACACGCACTTTGACATCAGCCATGTTGATGCGACAATTAGCACTGCGAATTTGAGGCCGTAACGCCATCAATAGATTGATCGCAATATCGTTATGTGGGATCGTGCCACCCGTCATCGCGATCAACTCACCTTCAAGATATTCATAGCGAATTTCTTGCTGTTGCTCCCATGCAAAGTACTCTTCGATCGTCAGGATTGGAGATGGGTTTGCGATCATCGTCTCAGCCTCAGCTCAACATTCACCGGATGAAACATTGCCCTATTGCTATTATCCGTTTAGTCTCTGCATTCATCAAATCAAGCCATGCCACATTTCAATCTTTTAGACACCGTTGCAACCATCAAACCCATCCCGCGCGATCGATTGTCTCTGCTTGAATGATCGCTGTGATGACCTGACTCTTTGTAAGGCGCATTGCGATGCGCCCCTACCCGTGGCAAAAATGATTTTAAATCGAATGGTCCAATCGAACACTCGATCGCCCAATTGACTTAAACTAATTCTTTCCTCTATTGTGGATGGTTAAGCTTCATTAGAAGCGGTCCCTCAGAAATCTAGCGCTCCTGATAGGTGTTAGCGCACCCACCAGGAACTGACCTGTAAACTGTCATCAGCAGTCACAGGCTTAGGGGTGATTGTAACTCCTAAGCCAGCTATCCTGCCATTGGCTTATGGGTAGCTGGATTTCTGAATTTCCTCCCAACCGAAACTTAGAATTCAAGGAGTTCTTCCGATGTCTGGAGAATGGAACCTCTTCCAGTCCAATTTTGCTGCGGTTCAATTGCCCGATCGCGATCTGATTCGCCTGATTTTGATTAGCTCACCCGAAAGCGTCAAAACCGAAATTCAGCGGCTGCATTTGCTCCACTATCGTGAGGCCACTACCTGGAGTCCATTGTTGCCGACCCCGACCCCAGGGCAGGTCATGAGCATCAACACGCATTATCGAGTGCGATCGCGCTAATTCCGCTAACCCATTGCCCGATCGGGTTCAAACCACTCAAAACTGAACATAGGGGACTTGCACAAACGCTAGCCAGTCAAAGTCCCCCCATCGTGTTATTGGCAGCGCAAAAATATCATGTCAGGGGTTTAACTTAATTTTCTGTTGAAAATATCAAGGAAGGGGAACTCTAACTGATCACAAGGCTCCATTTTGAATAAAGGAAACTAATCATTACAAGGGTAATGTCGTTATTGCTACACCGGAATGTTAAGTATATTCACCCAAACCCAGTCAGAATAAGGCTCTACAATGGTTGTAACTGTCAAAAAATGTAATTCCTGAATGGAATGTTATTTCAGAAGACAGCATCATCTTCCATACAGAACAGATCGCAAGTCACCACCCAAAAATTTGCCACTTCAGCCATCTATTTTCGTTCCACATAGTCTTCAAGACTGGATTCACCCCACCTGGATTTGTAGCAATTTTGTAGCAAGATAGAAACACGGTTAGGCCACAATGCCCACACTTTGCCCCTCAACCGCTCAGACTCGTGAAACCCCTCCATGAAAGCTACCCTTCCTAAAACGCTATCGTCGTCGCTTAAGACCTACCGCAACCCCAGAATCTCGTTGCGCTTGTTGCTGGTTGTTCCCTTTGTAGTGCAAATTTTCTCAGTTGTCGGTTTGGTAGGATACCTCTCGTTTCGCAACGGTCAAAGGGCTGTGAATGATCTGGCCAATCAGCTCATGGCACGGGTCAATGACCTCGTAGATCAGCATCTCGATAGCTATATGCAAACGCCACCCAAACTGGCGCAAATCAATGGGGATGCGATCGATCTAGGTATGTTGGATCCGCATGATATGCAGGCAATAGGGCATTTCTTCTGGAAACAACTGCAGCTCTATAATGTGGGCTACATCAGCTACGGATCTAGAGATGGAGAATACGCAGGTTCTGGCTTTTTCGTGCATCCCGATCGCGCCAATGTTGATGAAGTGTCGCCGCGTCTACATGGCAACCAAACCATGTACATCTACGAAACAGATGCGCAGGGCAACCGCACCAAACTCGCCACTACCATTCCTTATTTTGAAAGTCGCAAAGAGACCTGGTATCTGGGGGCACAAAAAGCGGGCAAACTCACCTGGAATCCGATTTATCAATGGGGGGATGGTTCAGGCACCATTGCGATCGCGGTTAGCCGTCCCGTTTTCGATGCCAACAAACAATTGCTCGGCGTGGTTAGCATCGATCATCCCTTGGCCCAGATCAGCCATTTTCTGCGTAGCTTAAAGGTGAGTCCCACCGGCAGAATCATCATTCTGGAGCGGAACGGCTACTTGGTCGCCACTTCCAGTTCTGAGCAACCGTTTAAAGTGGTCAATCAGCAGCCCCAACGTTTAAAGGCGATCGACAGCACTGATCCATTAATTCGAGATACAACCCATGAGCTGATCGAACGATTCGGCAGCTTCGACCAAATTCAAAACAGCCAACAATTTGCTTTTCCGTTCAATCAGAACCGAGAGTTCGTTCAGGTCAACCCATGGCGCGATCAGATTGGCTTAGATTGGCTGGTCGTGGTCACAGTGCCTGAATCAGATTTTATGGCCCAAATCAATGCGAATAATCGCACAACCATGTTGCTCTGTTTGGCCGCTCTCATGCTTGCGACGTTATTGGGTATGTATACCTCTCGCTGGATTACTCAACCAATTCTACGGCTCAGTGAGGCCAGTCAGGCGATCGCGCTGGGCAAACTGGGTCAAACAGTCGATGAATCTCAGGTTCATGAAATCGGCGTGCTGGCTCAATCCTTTAATCAAATGGCTCAGCAGCTCCGGGATTCTTTTGCAGCCTTGGGAAAAACGAATGCTGAACTGGAAACGCGAGTGCAACAACGCACGGCTGAACTATCAAAAGCTTTGCATGATTTGCAACAAACTCAGGCTCAGCTCGTGCAAACCGAAAAAATGTCGAGCTTAGGCCACATGCTGGCTGGAATTGCCCATGAAATTAATAATCCTACTAGCTTTATCCACGGCAATTTAGAATATGCAATTGAATATATTCAAATTGTACTATATACATTAAAATTATACGAAAAGTATTATCCTCAACCTGCAGAAGAAATTCAGAAACATACTGAAAACGCTGAACTGGATTTCATTGTACCCGATTTACTAAAGCTTCTCGACTCCATGCAAGAAGGTACCCGTCGCATTCAAGAAATTGTTTTGAATTTGCGGAATTTTTCTCGTCTGGATGAGGCAAGAATCAAACCGGTAGACCTTCACACTGGCATTGAGAGCAGCCTCCTGATTTTGAATCATCGCCTCAAACCAAAAGTTGGCCCCGCTGAAATTCAAATCATCAAAAATTACGGCAGCTTGCCATTAGTGGAGTGCTATGCCGGACAAATCAACCAGGTTTTCATGAACATCCTCGTCAATGCGATCGATGCGATCGAAGAGGCCTGGTCTCCCATCCAGTTCAGCTCAGGGATTGCTGATTCCAGGTCGTCTGCGCCCGCTGAACCTGCCCCACCCCTCCGCCAGGGTACGCCAACGCTAACAATTACTACCCAAACCTGGGGAACCGATCGCGTCAGAATCCAGATTGCCGACAACGGCATTGGCATCACAGAAGCAGTGCAGGCCAAACTCTTTGATCCGTTCTTCACCACTAAACCTGTTGGCAAAGGAACCGGACTGGGGCTGTCGATTAGTTATCAAATCGTGGTGGAACACCATAAAGGACAGCTGATTGCTGAATCAGTTCCCAATCAAGGCAGCGTATTTACGATCGAACTTCCAGTGCATTACAGTTCTCCCTCCAGCACGGTTTAGGCCAATCCAATAGGACCGATCGACCCAAATTTGCAAAAAGAGAACTGGCAGATTAGCTCCTTGACGTTAAAGACTGCTGGGAAAAACTAAGATTTTGTAAGAAGTACAACAAAATCAACATCAAAACTGGCCTTTTTTCGAGAATAGCTTAAGAACTTATTAAAAGAACTCTGATTTTGACTTTCTACGGTTAAGGTTAAATTCAAGATACCTCCTAACTGCGTCTCCAGCCTCATCGATTTAGCCTTCGGGCTCATCAGGTGGGGCTGCTCTTTATATAAAGGCTGATTTTTATGTAAAATGTATCCCTGATCTGGGAATAGCTCTCTTTTGCCAATTGACGCTCATCGGACAGGGTCGTTTTGTGGGAAAGCTGCTCCTCCCCCGAAACTTTTTTCACGGCAGCTCAAAACAGTAAAATCCTGCCAGCAGTCATCAACGTCAATGGGTAAGCCGACAAAATCGCAATATCGTTTAGCGAATCACAGTAATCTACAAATCAAAGATAAAGTTCAAAAGCATAGAGAGTCTCTATCGCCGCGAAGTAAGTGTTTTAGATACACCAAAACCAATACTTTAGACTATTGGAATTTTGATTAGCAATTATTTTAAGGATTACCAGAATACGATCGTCATTGATTTCTACTCGGATTGTTCGACCCGCTGAAACCAGATTTAATCTATCGCAGGCAGCGACTCAAAATTTCAGTTGCTCGGTGGGCTTCCGGTAGATTGATGAGGCGAGAAAGATGTAGTGACTCATTTGAAGTAAACTTTAGTCTCGTTGTGACGTTTGGTTTGAAATTAGAGCTATTGTAGAAATTGAAGCAGATAGCTTCTCGAACAGCTCAAAAGTCAAATTCGCGAATATAGGAGGTAGCAAATAAAGGTTTACGTAAATTTGTTTCGTGATGGTTTGATTTCATTCACTACAACAGCATCTAAACAATTAGTTGATACTTCCTCCGACTAAGATTAGGGAGCATCGTGGCTGATTCCTTCCGCTACAACGAAGGTTTCGTTAGACCTCCTCCGATCAGTAAACACCACCTTGAGGAAATCACTCTGCTAGGCGTTTTGGGTGCTGTTGCTGTTTTAAACTCTGACAACGCCCCAAGCATAAGATCGCGGCTCATGTACAAGAAGTGTGCAAACTGACTAGTGAGGCAATAAAAGCTGGCTGAATGCGTTTGAGGTTCCGCTTGAACTCAAAAATGGCAATGTAGCCACTCAAATAATCCTTGTGAATTCCCTTAAACGGTCTCAAGAAGTTCCTCACATCCGTCCACATTCCTTCAGTCGTATTGACATGCACTTCTCGAATGCCATCACCATCATCATCTCTTGCCCATTCCTTCTGACTGTGACAAACCGTCGCATGAGGACGAACCACATGATTGTAACTGGCTGACTCATCTGTGTATAACTGGGTCTCAACTAATGTGAATTGATGCACATGCCTGACTAATGTCTCGCCCGTTGTGTTCCGCACTACTCGCAGTCGGACTTGACCACTGCTTCGCCCCACCGTCCCCACAATCGGAGGTCGGTCGTTGTCATAGGTCCCTCTGCCCGGTTGCTT
>LUGL01000182.1 GCA_002796835.1 Elainella saxicola E1
AAATCGACTGGTCACTCAACAGTCGTGCTCCCGTCACTCGCTCTACTAACTCCTCCACGTCCTGATAGCTCATCCGATTGCTGTAGTAAGCACTCAATTCTTGCAACCGTTGGCTGACATAGCCCTCCCTCAATGGCTCCGTCATCCCGAAATAACTCACACTTTTGCCATCGTCGAGATATTTCTGCAGCCAAAACTCAAACTGACCATGCAGTGTCTTGACCTTCACCCGAATTTGACCATTCCGTTTCAGCTTGAGGTTTTTTTCTGCTTGTCGAACTGGCTTTGAGCGGCCTTGAGCAACTCTGCTTCTATATCAGGCAGCGCTTTCCGTCGCCAATCTTCAACGGCTCCCTCTATGTCGTGCAAACTTTGAGTCCCTAAATCCATCGTTTGCGGTGCCATCTGCCCCAGCACGTTGCCTTGCTCGTCGCGAATAATGACCTCAATTTTGGCTTTCATACCGATGCTCCTCGATGGGCTTTCTCCTATTTCCCATACTTTAGAGCATCAATGGAAAATTTACAGGAGGAATAAATTTAAGAATCTGTCTAAGAAAAAGCTTGGCTGACGTTGAACCCTTTAGACGAATGGCATGAGAGAGTCCGTATGAACAACAATGCTCCTCCCAGTCAGATTCCTCCAGAGAATCAGCTCGCTCCAGGATCTCAAGTTTTTTACTGGCCAGAAGATCAGCTTCGCTCAACTGCAACCAATCCGATCGCAGTTTTGCTTGCCGATATTCGCATGATTTACCAGAGCGATCCAGCAGCTCGGAACTGGTTAGAGGTGCTGTTTTGTTATCCTGGCTTACAGGCATTGTGGTGTTACCGAATTGCTCACTGGCTGCACCGACATAATGTTGCCTTTGTGCCCCGATTTCTATCTCATTTGAGTCGATGGTTGACGGGCATTGAGATTCATCCTGGGGCATCGATCGGTAAAGGTGTGTTTATTGATCATGGGATGGGCGTCGTGATTGGTGAAACGACAATCATTGGTGATTATGTTCTGATCTATCAAGGGGCGACGCTGGGAGGAACTGGCAAAGAAAAAGGGAAGCGCCATCCTACGATTGGGAACCATGTGATTGTCGGAGCTGGAGCAAAAGTGTTAGGTAATATTCGGATCGGCGATCATGTTCGGATTGGGGCTGGTTCAGTTGTGCTGCGGGATGTGCCAGGCTACTGTACGGTTGTCGGGGTTCCAGGTCGGATTATTCAACGACATGAGTCGGTGTCGGATCAGTTAGAGCATAACGATTTACGCGATGTTGAAGCTGAAGTTATCCGGGCCTTGTTCGATCGCATTAAAACGATTGAGAATCAGATTGAACAATTAAAAGAACAAGACGCAGGCTCATCATCTAACCAGCAGCAAAGCATCGCGAAAACCGCTGCAAAGAGCGAACAAACTGCGGAAGAAGATCAGATGATCAGAGAATTTCTGGATGGCGCTGGAATTTAGCACAATCAACTGCTTAACTGGAAATCTTTTCTTCGGAGTGAGTACTAATCGATCCTCTTTGTTTGTTGTAGGCAGTTGAGGATCGATTTTTTCATTTAAAGAATTATCAACCCGCAACGAGGAAAGCCTTCACGTAGTAATTTAAGGCAGTATAGACGATCAAGCAGCGACGGCTAATGCAAAGACAGCCATCATCTTTATATCATTACTGCCAAATTACTACGCAAAGAGCTAGACGCGTTTGCCAACTCCATATAGGAAAATTGACAGATCAATCATAATCAATTTAGGTTCTAACTTCAATACTAGATTCTTCTTGAATACTAAAACTTGTTCTGATACATCCCCTACAACTCGCTGCGAGATGTTCCAGTGCCTCAATTAATTGCTGAGAAAGTCACTGCCGATCGAAATACAAAAAAGAGGATACCCAACAAAAAGATTGTTGTGATCTTAAGTAAGATGGGATGCAATCCTAAAATTCGTTTTGACCCTCTCTGAAAAAACGGTCGTTCATGGGTGTTCCTGTGTATTGAGGAACCCAGCCTGCTGAGGTTGTGAAATATCGGATCGCCTTAAAGTGTAACGAGGCGGCAGGCATAAACCAATGTTCTACACCAGCTGCAATGTGAATATAGTCCTGTGCTTGGATTAGGAGCTGTAAATGGCTGCCATTCGGATGGATGAAGCCATAAATCGCTTCTCCAGCTAGAGCATAGATAGCCTCAGGCCCTGCATGAATGTGATAGCGGTTATAGCTCATTGATATAGTATAGAGATTCGGTGAGCCTGGATGTAGCGTTAGCAAATCACACCAAAGATGTTGCTGCTGCCGTAAAAAACCAAAATGACCATTATGGAGATCCAAAATCTGTCGCTTTTCATCATTACTGAGGATGTCTCGATAGGGTAAATCAGGAAAAAGCGCTGCAGCTCCAGGATCAAAATGCTTAAGCGTAATCGGTAAAGGGTGAAGGGCGAGGTGAATCGCATCCAGATCGGTCAGAATTTTGCCGTTAGCGAGTTGAAGGGTAGGCATAGATCTAAGGGATGGAAGGGATGTGAAGCATTATATTCCTATAATCCCATAGATTAACCGTAGATTGAGCAAAAAAGCTGTAGTTACAATCACTATCAATCTTTTATGGCAAATTGTGAGTTTGTAAACGAGAACGGGGAAAGGCTAAAATCAGGCTGAATTGGACCATAAATTCATAATCTCAATCACCGATGCAATAAAAGTGATTCTTATTACAATTGTATTTTTGTTTTCATCAGTTCAAATTACACAATTGTTTTAGAGATACGATCGCTTACTTTTTATACTCTTGAATAAGCTGAACGACATTTAGTTTGCATCATCAAGCTGCGATCAGAGCATTGCCTTTGTTCTTCACTTTGCGTTTCCACTGAATCACCAGTTCCCCTTGATTGAGTAATCTGTCGAGCAAGGAGTGAAGTTCCTCCACCGATTGAAATAAACGATGCGCAATAAACTCTTTGCACGAATGCCACACCAACTCAATTAAGTTGAAATCTGGACTGTAAGGCGGCAAAAACAGCAGTTGCAGATTGGGGCATTCGACTGCCAGTTGTTCGAGCATGGCCTGTTTTTTGTGATAGCTGGCATTGTCAAGCACCACCAAAATTCTCGGTCCCCACTGCTCAAATTCCTGCTCTAAATGTCCTGCTGCCAACCATTCTTGCTTGACGAACTCATTGAGTTTGACCAGATTGATGTAGCAACTTTCACTGTTGCCTTGC
>LUGL01000183.1 GCA_002796835.1 Elainella saxicola E1
TCTGCTTGCCGGAATAAAACTGTCGTTGATGCCGTTTGGGACGCTCGATCCGGGTTTCAGTCACATCCAAAACCACCACTGCTGGTTTACCAAATCCTTTGAACAATTGTTTCTTGCCGGGTAAGTGAAATCGACTCGAACGGATCAAGTGGTCCTCAACCCAATGCACAATGCGGCAGACTGTGGCTTCACTCACGCCCCAACTGCTAGCGATGTGAAAGTAGGTGCGATACTCTCGCCAATATTCCAGGGCGACCAGAACCCGGTCTTCAAGGGCCAACTTGGGTTTTGCTCCCGGCTTAGGTTCTGTCCTCCACTGAGATTGGAGGGTATTGAGCATGAGTTTGAACGTCGTTTTTTGTACGCCAAAGCGACGCTTAAACTGGTGATCAGAGAGAGTTTGAGCTATGGTGTAATTCATCATCAGGACACTTGAATAAATGGTTATGTCCTGATTTTTCTATTTTTTCTGTTTTAGTAGTTGGTACAGAAGAACTAATTTGCAAGAGGTCTATTGATTAGGCTGATTTCGGGCTTGCCAAGCGATCGCGCTGCTGTATTCACCTCGGTTTGAATGGCTAGTACCTGTTCTAGCATCCACTCGCGAGCTTCTAAATGAAGTGGACCCAAGCGATTTCGACCGATGTATTTGGTGGCAGCCTTCCTCTCCTCACCATGCTTGCGGAGACGATACTGGGGCTTCTTAATTTCCCAGTACAGGGGTCTTAGTTTTTGTAGGGGTGCCAGATATGTCCATTCCGGCTGAGCAATGACGCGATCGAGGGCAGCATCCTTCTGTACCAGAGGACACCCGATACAGCCTGTTCTGGCATTCAGTGGCTCCTCTCCATCGCTAACGTCCTGTCCATAGGCCTTTGCAATCTCAAAGGTTGGGAAGCCAAGTTCCAAGTCTGCCTCAAGCAACCAGTCCCAAACATGACAGACACGCCAATGGACGATCGGAGCCAGGGTATCAGCGATCGCCCCCGAAGAACTCTGCTGAAACCATCCTTGACCGCATTCCCCACCATCCTTCGTGCAGCTAATCGCAATTCGCTGGTCACGGGCCGCACTCTCTCCAATCCGAACTCCCGTCAGCATCAGAAACTTTTGGCCTCGTTCCTCCCGCAGCTTCTCCAGTTCCCGCTCCATGCTCATCACCTTCAGCTTGGGCGTACACCATCGGAACGTGTTCGAGGGAGGCGGCACACCCCGACCTAACATATAGACAAAATAGCGGTAGTCCAGATCCGGCAAGACTACACGAGTATCGAACCCTCGCTGCTCCAATTCCTTGAGAGGTAATGCTATAGATCTGTTGTTTTTGACGAGTGAATCTGTTGGAATAGAGAAGTCCCTTCAGACTGTTCCAACTCATGGTTTTAGAACCCGTTCACTGCCCAGCTTGTGATGGTACTCAGGTGATTAAGCATGGCAAAACACCCGAAGGTAAACAGCGTTATCGGTGCCAAAATCCAGAGTGTCAACGCAGCACCTTTATTCGAGAGTATCGCTATGCCGGATTGTTGCCCAAGGTCAAGCAGCAAATTTGTGACATGGCAATGAACGGCAGTGGTATCCGGGACACGGCAAGAGTACTGGGGATAAGCCAAAAGACGGTCATCGAAACCCTCAAAAAAAAAGCCAGAGTTAAAAGCAGTCAATGAAGCACTCTTGGCGACGTTAGAGCCGACCCAAACGATCGTGAGACTGTGTTTAGCTGAGGATAAGGATCTCGAAGCTGAAGTAGACGAAATGTGGAGTTTTGTGCAATCGAAACAACACCAACGGTGGCTATGGTGGGCAATTGATCATGCCAGTGGTCGAGTATTAGCATATGTATTGGCAGGGCATGAAGATGAAGCATTTTTGCAATTGAAAGCGTTATTAGAACCGTTTGGGATCCTGCAATTCCATAGTGATGGTTGGGGAGCTTATGAGCGGCAGATTGAACCAGTGTTTCATCGTGTTGGTAAGCGAAATACTCAGAAGATTGAACGGAAGCATTTAACGTTACGAACCAGAGCACTACCCTTTTCCCTCGTCAGTGAATTGCACGGGCGTAGCCTGTGTCTTCTCATATTCTGTTAGCTTCAGATCTGGGCGGGCGCAGCCTGCCGAAGGAGATTACTCTTCGAGCCTCTATTTCCTCACGCGAGGTTGCAACCGAAAAGCGATCGGCTTCTCTCCGCGCAGAGCAGGCAGTGTAGCAAATTTTTTCTTCCACTCCAATCAGTTTCGTCATTGATCCATCGTTACCTCCGTTGGCGATCCGCTCCAGAAAAAATTTGCAGGTGGTGATTCATGGGCGCTCCATTCAGCCTGGCGATCGATCCACCGTCAATCAACTCGCGATCGTGGTTGGTTAACGATCGAACTCGGAGAGAGAGAAGAGAAGAGAGCAAGGGTATCGGGTGTTCTGGAAAAGTCCAACTGGCCCTGCTGTAATAATTCAGCTAAAATTAGTTTAGTTAATCGGTTTTTCACCCATGCAGTCATCCCTCTTTTCTCTGCCCGTCGAGCTGCGGGAATCAGTGGTGTGGTGCCATCCCTCAATCATAGATTCAGCCACATGGTTCATCCTGGGGTTGCGACCTCCTCTGCCCTTCGGGGTGGCTCCCTGGTTGAACCAAAATTGCCGGATTACGGATATACAGCGCTTACCTTCTGGTACGATCGCCGTTCGGGTTCAGGTTCCAGTCAGCCTAATTACTTCATTTCGATCCTTGCCTCGACCCAGAGGCGGTTCCCGTCACGAAGTCAATTTACTGTCCTTTTATTAGAACTTTTGTACTATGAAGAGTTGATGAAGCTCGCCCTAACTATTCAACTATTTTTAGTTGAATAGTTAAACTAATAATAGTTGAATTTGGTTTAGGGCGATGGTTACTTCTTTGTCTCTGGTTTATTCTGCTGCTGCTGTCCGCCGCATGATTGGCGATCGGTTTCCCGTGGTGCGGGTTGAAAAGTGGTGGAAGGTCTGTCTGGTGGTGTTTCGGGGTTGCCGTCCTCGCTTCATGTCGCGGCAAGCGTTTCTTAAGCATTTTGTGGAATGGCGCAAAGCCCAGGCGCGTGCGTTGCAGGTGACTCGTCGGCTTGGCTCCTCCCATTGCTTCAGCGTTCGCAATCAATCCAAAGGTTCGGTGTATGAAGTGCAAACCTTCATCGGTGGGTTGAGCTGCAGCTGTGAAGACTTTCAAAACCAGATTCAATTCTTTGGTCGAGCCTGCTGCAAGCATGGGTATGCCGTGCTGGGGCATCTCGGCTTTGAAACCTTGAGTGATTACATCGAGCAACGTCAAGAGTAAAGCGATCGCCCTGGGTATGGCCTAAAACTACCCACTCCTTGAGAACGCTACAGACCACATCAAGAGAAATCAACCCATGTCACTGCTGACCCTGGCTATGAAACCCGCTCCTCGAATTTATGTCGCCTGTCTTGCAGCTTATAACAATGCCCAGCTCCACGGAGCCTGGATCGATGCTGACCAAGAAGCTGAGGATATCTGGGCCGAGATTGAAACCATGCTGCAAGCTTCCCCAGAGCCCGATGCCGAAGAATGGGCGATCCATGACTTTGAAGACTTTTGTGGAATCGAACTCAGCGAATTTGAAAACATCGATCGCATTGCAACCCTTGGCCAACTGATCGCCAAACATGGTGCAGCCTTTGCAGTCTATGCCGCTCATAGAGGCGTTACAGAAGCAACTGAAGAAGGCTTTCTAGAAGACTACTGTGGTGAGTTTGATAGCGAAGAAGATTACGCCGAAACCTACTTTCGCGAGAACAACGAAATCCCCGAATACCTGGACTCGTATATCGATTGGGAAGGGGTCGCCAACGATCTGTTTATCAACGACTTCTTTAGCGCCAACTACAACGGTGCGCTTTACATTTTCCGCCGTTCGTAATCGAGCCGACCTGGAGGAAGTCGCTAAAAGCCTCAAAGCCCCTGCCTAGCCGACCAAAGCAAACAGGGGCAGCCCACATTCACATGAGGACCCATTCATTATGACGCCCTATGAAATCGATCAACTGAACCAAGAACGCTGTGAGCAACAAGACCAGGCTGCTCTAGAACGTTATGCCGATGGCAGCACCGATGCAGGATTTGGACAATTGCCCCAGTTCGCCGATCCAGACTACTTGGCGGGATATGTCGCCACAATTCAACGCCTGCCGCGTGATGCTCAGGGCAAAATCATTCATTCTTCTCCCCATCAGCATTTCGCCTTTGGCCTGATCGACAGTCCAGATCCCGGCTATGGAGAATTCTGATCATGGCTCAGATGAAGGTTGTACGCTACACCGATTCCTTCGATCCAGGCACCCGTTACGCTCAGATTCAGGAATTTGATGGTCAGCACCTCATGGGTGAGGTCGTTCTCTCTTTTGACCAGATTGCTGAGGTGATTGCCTTGCTCACTCAGTTGCAAGCGCAGGAGGCTAGCCATGCAATCCACTAGTGGGTCATTTGGCACGTAGATAGCCATTTAGAGTGGAGCATTTCACGCAACCAAGGACTGAGCCACAGCCCCAGACCCTCCTAAACGATGTCCTTGTCGTTTAGATCGCGCCCGTTGTCGTCGTGCAGCTCGCTTACCACCCCATTCAAAAGGGGTCGGGTTTTGATTCCATACTCTAGCTACGATCTCAAATCGTTCGATAATTTGCTGGGGAGTTTGCGGATGTTGTCCATCTAAAGCCCGTCGTTTGAGAATACGTTGGATAGATTCTGTCATATTTAGCCAACTCCCTGAAAGTGGAGTGTACAAAGGCAAAACCCCATGTTCACAAAGCCACACCATCAACTCAGGGGTCTGATGCCTGATTAAGTTATCCCACACCAAGAGCATTCGTAAAGGGGGTAATTGTTTCGGTAATGTGAACGTCACACTTAACCCTTCTCGCCACTCCTGCCATATCTGCTGCACCATTTCTTGCGATTGGGAAGAGGAAACTTCAGGTAATGTATTTAGAATATCTGTGAGTTCCCCTTTCAACCACGAATGTAATACGGCATTTGTTGTACTCTCAACCCCCTTGACTCGCACTTGCCCATCATGAGGATGAAACAATGTTAGAACCTTCGCTGTTCCATCACGTATATACTCGTGAGCCTGATGTTGAGGCTGCTCCTCAGGTCGCCAACTGGGTGCTGGGTAAGGCAATGTCTGAAACGGTCCTGCTTCATCTTCACACCACACTGCAATCCCCATCCCTTCAGCTACTCGATAGGCCCGCTCAATCAAGTTTTTTTTGCTTCGGTATCAGGGTCGCTTACCATTACCACACCACTTTTTCGACGTCTCAAAGCCGTCCCTGTTTTACACCAACTCCGACTGTAGCTGTCTATTTTCCCCGAGGTGAAAGTTGTTCAAAAGTATGCTAAGTTTCAGAGCAATTGCTCTTAAGTTGCTCGGTCAAAGCTGTGATGCCTGATGAATCTAGCACTATTCTAGCAAGGCTAAGCGATGAGATTAATCGCCTGACAAAGCGCGTGGCAGAGCTAGAGCAGCGTAATCAAGAACTGGAAACCGAAAACAAACATCTGAAAGACCTTTTGCATCGGCAGGGTGCATCCAAGGACGCAAAAGCACCTCAGTTCAAAGAGA
>LUGL01000026.1 GCA_002796835.1 Elainella saxicola E1
AACAGTGAAAAGCGTTCTAGATCTCCCGATGATTGAACAAATTTCCCTGGTATTAGCAGCTCCGATCGTCAAAGCCATCTTGGACAAATTTTATGAGGGAGTTGGATCGAAGCTGGGCGAAAAGGCAGTCGAGATGCTGCCGGAGAAAGTGAAACAATTGGGCCAGTTAATCTGGGAGAAATGTTTGCGAGGCAAGCCTGGAACAGAGCAGCTTTTGCAAAGTGCAGCAGATGGCTCAGCGGATGATCAGCGAAAGTTGACGGAATATTTGCATAAAGTCTTGGATGCGAATGCGGACTTGCGGCAGGAAGCGCAAAAGATCGCAGAAGAAATTCAGGTTGAAGTCACAAATAACAACATTCAAGCCAAAAATGTTCTCTATGCCACAGGACAATCTCAGGCGCTTCAGGTGAATGACCCGAATCAACCCGTGATTCAAATTCAGGGAAACCCAACCATTAACTTTGGTGCATCTGCAAAATCCGATTGACCAGAGTCGTCTGGAAGGGCACAGACCAAGACAAGCACCCCACACTTCACGCCATCGGGTTTAGGTTCCCGAAACTTCGTCGGTCGATCGCAAAAACTGACCGATTTACATCGGATGCTGCAACAGAGCGATCGATTAGCGATCACTGCGGCAACGGGCATGGGTGGCATTGGTAAAACCACCTTAGCTTGGCATTACGCAGACCGATATCGATCGGACTATCCGGGTGGCATTTGGTGGATGTCGGCGAATCAGGTCGTCGTCAAGGTATTGGAATATGCCGGATTCATGGGTTTACCTTCACCGCCTGATGAATGGAATGAAACCCGCAAGGTGCAGTGGTTTTATCAGAAATGGGCAGAGGTAATTCCCGATGGGACCAGATTAATTGTCTGGGATGATGTATTTGATGCTGAAGCTTACCGCAGCCTACAGGACTATTTACCGCCCGATCCTCGCTTTCGGGTCTTGATCACCACTAGAGCCAAATTAAGCCATCCGATCCGACGATTAGAACTGGGTGTCTTGAGCAAAGCTGCCGCCTTTCGATTATTGCGAAAGCTGGTTGGAGACGACGATCGGATTGCCACAGAAGTGAAAACGGCCAAAGCGCTATGTGAATGGGTCGGCAGACTGCCACTGGGGATTGAGCTGATCGGACGATATCTGGAAATCCATGCCACCTTGAAGCTGGAAACCCTGCTGAGCCGACTGGAAGCCCAAAAGCTGAAAGCCAGAGCCTTACAGCAAGTCCCTTCCGAAATGCCCTATCGAGATTCGATCGAAGCAGCGTTTGAGTTGAGCTGGCAGACGTTAAGTGAATCGGCAAAACAGGTGGGCAGCCTGCTGAGTTTGTTTGCTCTGGCTCCGATTCCCAAAGAACTGATCGCCAACTGTTTGGATTGGGATGAGGAAGACGTGGAAGACTGTTTGGATGTGGAGCTGGTGAATCGATCGCTCCTCTCCGTTTCAAACCACGGCTCTTATCTGCTCCATGCCCTCACCCGTGAGTTTTTTGCCGCCAAACTGGAGAGTCTGATAATCGAAGCCGATGAATTGCGACGTAGATTTGCAGAGGCAATGATAGAAATTGCCAAAACGATTCCCTACACCGTGACGCTGGAAGTGATCGCCAGAGTCAAAGCCGCAATTCCTCATATAGAAGCGACTACTGCTTATACATATTTGATTGGTGATAAAGATTGCGTTGTGTCCTATACCAGAGCCGCTTGGTTTTACGGAGGGCATAGTCTCTGGCAAGAATCAGAGTATTGGCTGAAAGCTTGCCGAAAGATGACGATCGATCGATTTGGAGAGAATCATCCCAACATCGCTGCAAGTCTGCACAATTTGGCACAGTTGTATCATTTGCAAGGGCGCTATAGTGAAGCCGAACCGCTCTATCTTCAGGCCCTCAACATCTACCGATTACAGTTTGGAAAGGACCATCCTGCCACCGCAATCAGTCTGAATAATTTGGCAGAGTTGTATCGGTTGCAAGGGCGCTACAGTGAAGCCGAACCGCTCTATCTCGAAGCCCTTGGCATCAGACGATTACAGTTTGGAGAGGATCATCCTGACACTGCTACCAGCTTAAACAATTTGGGAGTACTATATGCTAAGCAAGGGTACTACGCTGAAGCGGAGTCGTTCTATATCCAAGCTTGGCAAAGCTATCAATCACAGTTAGGACTGGATCATCTCCATAGTGCTACCAGTCTGAGCAATTTGGCAGGACTGTACAACGATCAAGGGCGTTATTTAGAAGCCGAACCGCTCTATCTTCAAGCCTTACAAATCATTCGCTCGCAGTTAGGACGAAACCATCCCACCACCGCCCAAAGCCTAAACAATTTGGCAATGGCATATCATTATCAAGAACGTTACACAGAAGCCGAGCCGCTTTATCTTGAAGCTTTACAAATCAGACAATTGCAATTAGGCCAAGACCATCCTGACACCGCCCAAAGCCTGAACAATTTAGCAGGGTTATACGATTCACAGGGGCGTTACGCAGAAGCAGAACCCCTCTATCTCCAAGCATTAAAAATCAGACAATCACAATTGGGCCAAGACCATCCCGACACTGCCATGAGCCTCAACAATTTGGCAGCACTGTACCGAGCCCAAGGGCGCTATACAGAAGCAGAACCCCTCTATCTCCAAGCATTAAAAATTAAACAATCGCAATTCGGACTAGACCATCCCGATACCGCCACGAGTTTGAACAATTTAGCAGCGTTGTACTACTACATACAGCAGTTTGATCAGGCAGAAGCGCTGATGAAGCAGGCTTTAGAAGTTCGGCAACGATGCCTGGGCAACGATCATCCAGATACAATGAATTCTCGCGAATCGTTGAAAATCATTCGATCGGCGAAGGAACAGGGGTAAGGCAGTGTTTAACGTTAAGGCGAGCAGAATCAGCGTCATCCTCTAGTTCGACAATATTGCCCAAATACGATCGCACAAACTCTTTTGCAGCCAATCGATTAAACCAATCATGCACCGCCGATCGTCCCACCTCTATTGTGACCGTCGATCGAGTTTGGCTCATTCTACCCAGTTCGAGTACCTGTCTCAGCGCCTGTTCTGCCTTTCCATGGAGATGTTGAAACAGTTGTGAGCAGAGCCGTGAAATAGGATAATCCCTACATGAAACTACCCAACGGCAGCCAAGCTCAGATTTCAATCCAAAAACTTGTGGGCTACTGTCTCAATCCAACACACGAACGTGGCAAAGACAAAGCCAGAAGATTTAGAACTCTGTTGGGAATTACTGCTGAAAACGCTGAACAACTCTATACTCTAATTCAGCAGGCTGCTCTAGAAGGCGAAGTCGTTCAAACAACCACAACCTCGTTCGGACAAGAATTCAAAGTAGACTGGACTATACCAGATACCCCAGGAATACAGCTTCGCACCATTTGGGAAATTACTCCCAGTTCCGCTGCGCCCCGTCTCATTACTGCCTTCTTAAAACGATGACTCAGCCTCAACTGCTAGACACAGTTGCCCTACTCAACGATCTGCCGATCGATCGACTCACTTTAGTAGAGCCAGCCTATGCTGCAATTTCAGTTTTACCTAGTGGACTGATCGGCACGATCGTAGAAGTATATGAGCAGGAACAAGATCAGCTCTACCGAGTTGAATTCTCAGATCGAGACGGCTGTGAATATGCATTGGCAATCCTTAAACCAACAGAAATTTTAGTCTTGCGGTCAGAATTAGTAGCGTCTTAGCAGGGCAGATGAACAATTTAGCAGTGCTGGACTACTCTTGCAATGTAACCTCTGAATCCGTCCTTGGATATTGCGCCATCAACGATCGCACCTGTTCCGCATGATAAGAACTGCGGGTTAACGGCGACGAAACTACCTGCAAAAAGCCGATCGACTCACCAAGCTGTCGCCAAGCGTCAAACTGTGCTGGGGTGACAAATTCCTGCACGCCCAAATGTTTCTGACTCGGCTGCAAATATTGACCGATCGTGACAATATCGCAATCGACCGATCGCAAATCATGCAACGTTTGCTGCACTTCTGCATCCGTTTCGCCCAGACCCACCATAATTCCAGATTTCGTGTAAACCCAGGGGGCAATCTCGCGTGCCCGCTTCAGCAATTCGAGCGATCGGGCATAGTCTCCCTGCGGACGCACCCGTTTATAAAGACGCGGCACAGTTTCCGTGTTGTGATTCAGCACTTCCGGCTTAGCCTGCAAAATGATCGCTAACGCATCCCAGTTACCGCAAAGATCCGGGATTAATACTTCGATCGTCGTTTTGGCAGAAATGGCGCGAATTTCTTCAATACAGCGGACAAACTGAGACGCACCTCCATCCGGCAAATCATCCCGATTCACCGAAGTGATCACCACATGATTCAAATTCATTCGCCGCACGGCTTCCGCTAATCGCGTTGGCTCAGTTGGATCGAGCGCTTTCGGCTTCTTCTCAAAATCAATATCGCAATAGGGACAGGCACGCGTACAGGCAGGTCCCATGATCAGAAACGTTGCAGTGCCCGCATTAAAGCATTCGCCAATATTGGGACAGGAGGCTTCCTCACAAACCGTATTCAAGCCCAAATCGCGCAAAATACCTTTGACATTGCCGACTCGCTCCCACTGCGGAGCCTTGACCCGTAGCCACTCTGGTTTAACTGTCACCGGAACTACCTGCTAACGTTACTAAACTTCATCTTATCCTTCTGCAAGGACGAATCGCGATCGACTTCTGTAAGGGTGGACGCAACATCCTTCTGTAAGGGCGGATCGCGATCCGCCCCTACGTGTTCGTGTTGGAAAATCGGAAGGGATTGAAATTGGTTTCGCGATCGTAATAATCTTCGTGTTCCTGTTGCTTCAGCCAGCCGGTAATCCAGTAAGTGACGGGTGTAAACAGAATTTCAACGCCGCATTTGAATAGGTAGTTCGAGACAATCAGAGTCCACAATAAACTGCGGGAAAAGCCTTCCACGCCTGCAAATGCGATCAAAATAAACAGCGTCGTGTCTACCACCTGTCCGATCAGCGTTGAACCGATCGTCCGTAACCAGAGCTGCCGACCGTTTGTGACAATCTTCAGATTGGCCAGCGTGAAAGAGTTCGAAAATTCTCCTGCAAAATAGGCGATCAGACTGGCTATGACAATGCGCGGTGTTAAGCCCAAGATCCGATCGTAAGCTTCCTGATTCGGCCAATCTGCCGCAGGTGGCAACGCTCCGACAACGATGAACGTGACAGACATTAGTAGCGCCGCAATAAAGCCCAACCAGATCACCTTGCGCGATCGGCTATATCCATAAACTTCCGTCAAAATATCGCCAAAAATGTAGCTCAGCGGAAACAGGATCGTGCCGCCATCAAAGGTCAACGGTCCAAACGCCACAATTTTTGTCGAGGCCACATTCGAAATCAGCAGCACGGTAACAAACAGTGCCGTAATCGTATCCAGATGCTTGAAGGCTTTACTCACGGAGCGATCCCATCCAATTCATTCGCCCTCATCATTTTAGGGGAATGGCATGAATTTCGGAGTTGGGATACTGCGATCGTCCAACTTGAACCAACCAAATCAATTCCCTGAAACCAAATCGCCCCGCACCCAGCCCATCGCACCTGAAGGAAAGCGTACCTGATACCAGGTAAATCCATCTTCCCCTTGCGCACTCCCCGAGACCTGGATCGGATCACCCGGATTCGCCAAATACCTCACCCGCGAATTCATGCTGGCAGATTCTCGAATGTTGATAACTGACCCTGTATCTCTGGTTGTTAAAGTGGAGGCCCGTCCATAGGGTGACAAGTTGCCATACCCATAGCCCGGTTGAGACGGATAGGGATAGCCGGGTTGCTGTGCTATAGGAGGTTGATTATAAGGTGGCTGATTCACCGGAGGCTGGCCATATCCCGCGTCAGGCTGAGCATAGGGCGGCTGATTCACCGGAGGCTGACCATATCCTGGATCAGAAGGTTGACTATAGTCTGTCGGAGGTTGTCCATCATTGGCAGGCGGGGCAGCAGCGGCTCGATTTTCAGGAGCCTGAAGCGCCAGTAAATCACCTCGAACCCAACCGGTCACCCCTGATTCTGTCTGAACCTGATACCAGGGATAGCCATCGTCTCCTTGAACCCGATTGCCAATCTGAACGCGATCGCCCACATATCCCATCGATTGAATTTGAGCGGCTGTACTGGCTCCTTCTCGGATGTTAATGGGCGCACCCGCCTCCTTCGCATTTAAATAGGCAGATTGCCCCACTTGAATTGCCTCACCAGGGGTTGGTTGAGGCGCAGGCGCAGGTTGAGGCGTTGGAGAGGCACTACTCCTACTGGAATCTGCACTGGCATAAGAATCCTGAGTTTGTGGGGCAGACTGGGCCGTTTGTTCCACTACACCGCCGATCGCTTTTGCCAAACTGAGGGCACGGGCATAGCTGGTAAAACTTGCGACTTGAACCGTTGCAGTGCCGCTTTTCGGGCGAGTCGTGCTAATTGCATCCCCACAATAGCGAGTCCGCACTTCGTTAATATTGCCACCATCGATAAAAACGGAATACCAGGTCTCACTGGGCTCAGAAGACTGATCGCCACAGGCTGTCATAGGAAAAGTGAACTGCGTGGAGGTTTCACTCCCTGGCGATGACTCAGGCTGAGGAGTTAGTGTGGCGCTGGCCGCATCTGGCTCGACTGATGGATTTGGAGACTGGGTAGAAGAAGCCTCAGCACCTGGATCATAGAGCGGAGGGGCAACACAAGCCGTTAAAAGACCACCACTGAGAAGGGCTGTGAGGATGAGCAGTTTTTCAGAACGATGCCAACGTAGGAAAACAGGGGGATGGGGCGTTCTGGGTTTCATAGCAACCAACCTCTACCTGAAATTTTGCCTGGGACTTTGCCTGGAATCAGGGCGTAAGGGAAAGAACCGATCGGCAACACTATATTTGCGAGCTGCCCCAGATGCTTCGCTTTAGATAAAATGCCTGCTCCTGATCCAGATACGGGGGCTAAAGCAAATTAGCATACGATACATCTAGTGGTTATCCTCTAGTTTAACAATTCGTCCAGTTCATCCGCACTATTTTATCTCTAGATTAAAAAAATGGTTCAGAAGCTGCTAATTACGGGGATCAGTGGTTTTTTGGGTTGGTATCTCTATCAAGCCGCCCGATCGCAATGGCAGGTCTATGGCACTTATCGTTCCCATGCCGTTGAGTTGCCAGATGCCACTCGGCTGCAAGTCGATCTGACCGATCGGGCGGCGGTTCAGCACCTGTTCCAAACCATTCAACCCGATGCAGTCATCCATACGGCAGCGCTTTCCAGTCCCAATGCTTGCCAGAACAATCCAGAGGCTTCCTATCAAATCAATGTTGCCGCCTCTCGCGATCTGGCAGAAGAATGTGCTGCTGCTGAAATTCCCTGCGTTTTCACATCTTCAGAGCAAGTGTTTGATGGCACAAAGCCGCCTTACCGCGAAACCGATCCCGTTTGCCCGATCAATCTCTATGGCGAACACAAAGCCCTGGCCGAAGTCGAAATGCGATCGCGCTACCCAGAGGTAGTAATTTGTCGGATGCCGCTTATGTTTGGTGCTGCGCCAACTGCTGACAGCTTCATTCAACCCTGGATCAGAACCTTACGGGCGGGTGGAACGATCGACCTATTTACCGATGAGATTCGTAATCCGGTGAGTGGAGCCGATGCAGCTCAAGGTCTGCTCTTAGCGCTGGCCAAAGCAAAAGGCATCTTGCATTTGGGAGGCCGACAACCCATTTCACGGTTTGAGTTTGGGCAACTCTTGGCCGAAGTGCTAGAAATTCCTGTAACCCAACTCAAGTTTTGCCGACAGACCGATGTCGTGATGGCTGCCCCCAGACCCGCCAACGCTTCTCTCGACAGTTCCCTGGCTTTTGAGTTGGGCTATGATCCCCTGCCCGTCCGAGCCGCCTTAGAACAGTTGCGATCGCAGCTTTAAGACGATTGTTTTCAAATCAGGTGCTATCAGATCAGCAGGACTATTCCCCTAGTTGAATTCAGTCCCCTTGCAACGTCTGCATAAATTGCTCAATATCTGCGGCGGCCTCTTCAAGCATTTGAAGATCGATCGGCGGGGCAGACGTTGTGACGTCAGGGGATTGAGGTTCATCCAACGATTTCAGCTGCTGCTCTTCCTGCTGCAAGGTAACCGCTAATTGCTCCAGCGATTCTATGAAGGCTTGATTCGCAGCACGGCGTAGCGATCGCTGATGGTTGTCCATATCAAGAACAGGGTCGTCCCTCTGACTCGTTGCTCATAAGATTCCCAGTATGCCCAAAAAATCTGCATTTGGAACAAGAGGAAATGGGTGCGGCGGGGCAGGGGTGTAAGTGAAGGGGTATGGAGGGTACAGGGGGCAGGGGTATAGGAAAGCAAGCAAAGTCGTAAGCAGGATTTCCAATCACTCCCTCTCTCTACCTCTCCCTCATTCCCCATTTCCCTATTTCCCCATTCCCCCCATTTCCCCCAAGCAGGTGTTGTCTAAGTGCCCCCTAACCATCGAAAATTGAAGAAAGTATTTAGCCATACAGTTAGCCATAGCAGAGGGACTGTGAAGTGAGTCACGGATTGGATTACGACTTAGTGATTATCGGTGCAGGAGTGGGTGGACATGGGGCTGCCCTCCATGCAGTAAGCTGTGGTCTGAAAACAGCCATCGTGGAAGCAGCAGAGATGGGTGGCACCTGCGTCAATCGCGGCTGTATTCCCTCTAAAGCCTTGCTAGCTGCTTCAGGACGGGTGCGGGAACTCCGGGATGCCCATCATTTGAAAGCCTTGGGGATTGAGGTCGATCGCGTGACTTTCGAGCGACAGGCGATCGCAGACCATGCCAACAATTTGGTGCTGAAGATTCGCGATGATTTGACTAACAGCCTTAAGCGCCTCGGCGTAGACACCATTCAGGGCTGGGGCAGAGTTGCGGGTCCCCAAAAAGTCAGCGTCACAACTAACAGTGGCGAAGAGAAGATCATTACTGCTCAAGATGTGATGATTTCAGCCGGATCGGTGCCCTTTGTGCCGCCCGGAATTGAACTGGATGGCAAAACCGTGTTCACCAGCGATCATGGTGTCAGATTGGATTGGTTGCCGCCATGGGTTGCGATCGTCGGCAGTGGCTATATTGGCCTGGAATTTGCTGATGTCTATACTGCCCTGGGCAGCGAAGTCACGTTAATCGAAGCCTTAGACCAATTGATGCCGGGATTTGATCCCGATATTGCCAAGTTGGCTCAGCGGGTGCTGATTGCGCCGCGTGACATTGACACTAAAGTCGGACTGCTGGCCAAGAAAGTGATCCCCGGATCCCCTGTGGTGATTGAACTGGCAGATGCCAAAACGAAAGAAGTGGTGGAAGTGCTGGAAGTGGATGCCTGCCTGGTCGCCACAGGACGTATTCCTGCCACCCAGGATTTAGGCCTGGAAAGCGTTGGCGTGGAGATCGATCGGCGTGGCTTTATTCCTGTTAACGATCAGATGGCAGTGCTGCTGGATGGCCAACCTGTGCCACACCTGTGGGCGATCGGAGATGCGACCGGCAAGATGATGCTGGCTCATGCGGCCTCGGCTCAGGGAGTCGTTGCGGTTGAAAACATTTGCGGTCGGCCCCGAACCGTAAACTATCGCAGTATCCCGGCTGCAGCCTTCACTCATCCCGAAGTTAGCTTTGTCGGTTTGACTGAGCCTGCCGCTCAAGAATTGGGCAAAGCAGAAGGCTTCAAGGTACAAAGCGTTCGAACCTACTTCAAAGGCAACTCAAAAGCGATCGCCGAAGGAGAAACAGATGGGGTTGCCAAAGTGATTTATCGCCAGGATACCGGTGAATTGCTGGGGGTGCATATTCTTGGCCTGCATGCCTCTGACCTGATCCAGGAAGCTGCCAATGCCATTGCCGAAGGGCGATCGGTGCATGAGTTGGCTTTCATGGTTCATACCCATCCCACCCTCTCTGAAGTGTTGGATGAGGCCTACAAGCGGGCCGTTGGCGCTCATTAAGGATCTGGAGCACAGCATTTGTAATTGGGGTATAGCATCGGCTATGCCCATACGTCATCCCATACTGAATACTGAATATAGAAGCATTTTGCTTCGCAGTCCGAATTATCAGCACTCATCTGTAAGGTCATACCCAGTGGAAATCCGTCGTCGTCCCCCTAACCCAGTTGTTGCAGTTGAGTATTTGCGTTATCAGGTCACGGTCCCTGATGCTGAGCCACGCAACATCCTGGAAAAAATTGTTTGGCATAAAGAAAAAGAAATCGACCAGCGCCGGGAGCGGATGCCGCTGATTGAGCTGCAAAGCAAAGTGCGGGATTTGCCTCCCCCGAAAGATTTTGTGGCAGCGCTGAGACAGGCCAAAACCCAACCCGCATTGATCGCTGAAGTGAAGAAAGCCTCACCCAGCAAAGGCGTGATTTGCGAAAATTTTCAGCCCGTTGCGATCGCTCAATCCTATGTGGCCGGTGGGGCTGCCTGTCTTTCTGTGTTGACGGATGAGAAATTCTTTCAGGGCAGCTTCGACTACCTCAAACAAATTCGTGAGGTGGTGGATGTGCCGCTGCTTTGCAAGGATTTTTTGATTTATCCCTATCAAATCTATCTGGCTCGCCAGCATGGAGCCGATGCCGTCTTGTTGATTGCAGCCATCTTGTCAGATAAGGATTTGCTGTATTTCCACAAAATTGCTGCCAGTTTGGGCATGGCGGCCCTGGTTGAGGTCCACACCCTGGCCGAGTTAGATCGGGTGCTGCAATTGCCCTCTGTCCAGCTAATCGGCATCAATAACCGAAACCTGGAAGACTTCTCGGTCGATTTGGCCACAACTGAGCAGTTGATTGCCGCTCGAACGCGCGAAATTCACGATCGCCAGATTTTGATTGTGAGTGAATCAGGGTTACATGCTAAAGCAGACCTCGATCGCGTCGCTCAGGCTGGGGCACAAGCCATTCTGGTCGGTGAATCCCTAGTGCAGCAACCCGATCCCGCTGCCGCCATTCAACAACTTTTTGCAGGCAATGCATGAGTTCAAGTGAACTGGGTTTAACGGATATGTGGGCCGATCGCTGAATTCGTGCTTAGATTGACATACACTCTTCAACCGCAGGTTGCATGGATCCGATTCCTCTTCCATCCCATATTCATTACGAACTGCTGTTGCAACTCCTGGAGCGCCAGACCATGCATGCCGTCGGTCGCAAATCGCCTCAGCAGGAGCAGCTGCACGAGTTAATTGTCACGCTTCGCAAAGCTTTTACCCAGCAAAAACATCTGGAAGAAAGCTGTGAGCGAGCAAAAATGCCGATCGACTACCGCTGGTCTCTCAATCAATCCAACAGCCCAACAACCCCTGCCCCACCCTCTCAGCAGAGCGCCTAACCCACTCACCTTGATCGCAATGGATAATCTCCATTTGGTTGCAGATGGAGCAGTTTTTCTGTTGGTAGTCCTAAAAATGCATTACACTTCACAACGAATCGATAGTGGGTCTGATGCAAATTTTGCGGATGCTATAGACTGAGTTAACTTTCATTCGGAGGTTGTGAGTGCGTTCACTGGACTCGGCAAACGAATCGTCGCTGAACTCATCGCTCTTCCAGTTCGGGCACAGTGTTGTGGTGGAGCAAGCAGCAAGTCGGTCTTTGCCTGCTGCTGACTATTCTTCAGCGGACTATCAAGCGTTGCTGGCAGAATTGGAACAAACCCGCGAGCAGGAACAGGAGCAGCGGACCCGCATCTATCACCTGGAGCAAGCCCTGGATCAGGCACTGGCCTGTCTGGAAGATCTGCGATCGCAAATTCAGGACCAAACGTTGCTCGAAAACCAGCTTGCTAGCACCGAAGATTATGCCTCTGTACAGCAGCAAGCCATCGCTCGCCTCAAATCCCAGCTGGCTGAGCTGCAACAGGCCCTGGAAGCCCAAATTTTAGAAACTCAGCAGCGGGATCAGGCCATTCAGGAATTACTGGCGACGATCGAAGGCATGACCCAAGCCCAACATCGGGAAGTGGAACGGTTGCGATCGCGCCTGGTGCAAGATCAACGAGAAGTGGAAACTCATCGGAGTCGTCTGGGCAAACACCTGCATGATTTGCAGGCCGCCTTGGAATCTCGACAGCATCGGGTCTCAGAATTGGAAGCAGAAACCCTGTCTGCCCGAACCTTGAGCACGAAGCTGCAAAGCCAGCTCGAAGTGGCTCAACAGCAAATCAAGGAATTATCCACCAGGCTGTCCCAACATCGCTCGCAACTCGTCCAATTAGAGGCCCAATTAGAACAGTCTCAAGGCTCAGGACCAGCGGCTACAACCCCTACTGCCCCAGAAGCACCCGCTCAGCCCCGGTGGAAGAAGGCTCCTTCAATCGAAGAATTAGAAAATCGGCTCGCTCAACAACTCGCCCAGCAGGCCCGCTGGCAGCAACACCAGCATGAATTAGAGGCCGATCGCGATCGACTGCAACACCGGGTTACTGACCTGGAGCAACATGTGGCCGAAATGCAAGAGCAGATTTTGCGGCAGGCGAAACAAGAAAGCGAGTATGAAACCGCAGTCCAATATTGGAAAGACCAGTATCTGACTGGCCAGCAGCAAATTAACCAGCTCAAAGAAATTGCCGAAAAACTGCTGCAATCCCCCTCTTCGGCGACAAATCCGCTGATCGCAGAACTGGTGCAGCTCCTACAGCTCGGCTCACCCCACGAAACACCAGACCCCCTGCTGAATCATCAACCGATCGCCCCTCTGGCCCTGCCTCGTCTCACGACAGTTGAATTACCCGAATTTTTAGTGCGTCGTCGGGCGGCTCAAAAGGCTAAGGTGGCTGAAGCCTGACCCCCAATTCTTACCAACGGCATCTGCCAGTAGCCCACGTCACTGAACCCAAAACTAAAATCTGTTAATCAACAAAAATTCATCATTGGATTGGAGGGTGTATGATTTTGGTTTGGATGTCAAGCCCTACAACGGTATCACAGGTATCACAGAGTATTCTTACGCTTGATCTCGGTGCGATGGACGGCTGATACAACGTTGACTGGNAAAAATCAGCTAGCCCCTTTGATGTCTGGGTTGAATGCAAAACTAGCGTGTTTCGTTCGTTCACCCTCTTTTAATTTTTGTAGATGTAGCAACAGGAAACAGTCATGGACGACAAACTCATGTTAATGATCCCCGGTCCCACTCCAGTACCGGAACAAGTTCTGCGAGCATTGGCTAAACACCCGATCGGCCACCGCAGCGGCGATTTCTCGAAAATTATTGCCGAGGTTACAGAAGGCTTGAAATGGCTGCACCAAACCCAAAATGATGTATTGATTTTGGCAGCCAGCGGCACGGGTGCGATGGAAGCAGGTATCATCAATTTCCTCAGTCCTGGTGATCGGGTGCTGGTAGGCAACAATGGTAAATTTGGCGAACGCTGGGCCAAAATCTGTGAAGTCTATGGCCTGAATGTGCAGCAGATCACGGCAGAATGGGGCAAATCCCTTGATACCGAAGCCTTCCGCACCGTCCTGGAAGCCGACACCGCCAAAGAAATTAAAGCCGTCATCGTTACCCACAGCGAAACCTCGACCGGCGTGCTGAATGACCTCGAAACCATCAACCGTCACGTTAAAGCCCACGGGGCGCTGATTATTGTCGATGCGGTCACTAGCCTGGGTGCGACCAATGTTCCGATCGATGCTTGGGGCCTAGATGTCGTCGCTTCAGGTTCTCAGAAAGGCTTCATGTTGCCGCCCGGTCTGGGCTTTGTTGCCGTTAGTCCCAAAGCCTGGGAAGCTTACGCCACTGCAAAGATGCCACGCTTCTATCTCGATTTGGGTAAATATCGCAAAGAGGCTGCCAAGAACAGTCATCCGTTTACGCCGCCGGTAAACATGTACTACGCGCTGCAAGTTTCTCTGGAAATGATGAAAAAAGAAGGCTTAGAGAACATCTTTGCCCGCCATCAGCGCCACATGAACGCGACCCGCGCAGCCATGAAGGCATTAAATCTGCCCTTGTTTGCTGCCGATCAGGCGGCTAGCCCTGCAATTACGGCGATCGCTCCCGTCAACGTGGATGCCGAGCAAATTCGGGCCAGCATCAAGAAACGCTTTGACATTATCATGGCTGGTGGGCAGGACCATCTCAAAGGCAAAATCTTCCGCATTGGCCACCTGGGTTTTGTTAGCGATCGCGATATTCTCACTGCCGTTGGGGCATTAGAAGCCACCCTGCAAGAGTTGAACTACGAAGGCTCGACTGCTGGAGCAGGTGTTGCTGCGGCTGCTAAAGTTTTGCAAGGCAGCTAATCGCCGTTTAGGCTTCAATTCTTCAAATTCAGGGTGAGTGGATCAACAGATTCTTCTCACCCTATTTTTTGTGTTTATAGTTTTTGACCGTATCTTGATTGAGCCATTAAGGCTGAGCTGTCTCTAGCCAATCAAAAATTCGATCGAGCTGATCAAGCGTCACGAGCCCGTATTGCCACAGAATCATGGGTAAGGGACCAGGATCCTGCTCACGATAACGCAGCGCGATCGCAATCGAAGCGGAAGAAAGCGCCAATTCTTCCTGCAAGAAATGAATAAATCGAGAATAGGTTGCGGGTGTCATATTCATCCCCTCCATGTCATTGCCCCTGAGCTGTGGCTTAAGCATCTAATACCTGCTGATCAACCCGTCCTATGCGTCTTCGCTCTTGTTCGATCGGCCATAACCAGCCATGAGACTCATGCTCATGAACAGCATTCTGATTTGTATTCCTCGGAAGCAGTGATTGATTTGCTACTTCAGAGGAGGGAAACACACCTGAATTTAAGGATCAAGGATAGATGAAAATTCAAAACGCAGATGACATCTTTCGGAAGAAGCTGAGATGATTTAATCGCAAACTGGGAAATTACTGACTGAAACGCAGGTAAGTTTGCAACAAAGATAACATGGCTAAAAGTAAGCGGTCCCTGGTAAAAATCGGGAATATCAAGCCTACTCTAAGACATCAATTCATTGGACCCAGAGAATAAAGCACTTTACCGAATACACGGCAACAATCATGAACTCTCAATAACTTTTGTGACTTTGAACGGATGGCATCAGGGTTTGTAACTTGAGTGTGAGTTGAACCTCCTACTCTCGTGGCAAAGTTCTTTTCAGCAACTGTGGTATCTTGACGAGAGCGATTTTACGAAGTTTCACATGCAGGATTTAAGAGCTGAACTAGCAGAAACTCTAGATGAGGCTGAATGGGAATGGTTAATCCCCCATGCCCAGCGTGATGCAGTTGTCATTGTCGATCCGGCCCTCGATTTGTTGGATGTGGGCGTAGCGATCGCCAGTGATAACGTTTCTGCTGTGCAACGCTGGATCAGCGAACAGCAAATTTACAAACCTTCACCTGAACAGTTATCCAATTGGGGAGACGATCGCAGTCGCCGCTTTAATGCCTTAATTGTGCAGCCCTATGTTTTAGTGCAAGATATGCCCTAATCACAGACAGAGTGAGGGCAAGATCTAGAGTGCAGAATCACAATACAAGTCACGTAGCCTAACGACCATCCCATTCGGCTGCTGCATCTGCCAATGCTTGATCAACCGTCTTTTCTGCTAACATGGCCGCTTGCAGGTTGTCATAGATAATTTTTTGCAGCTCCTTCACATCTTTAATGCTAGGCAGCAAGATCTCAGCATCCTGCATTTGTTTGGCGCTAATGGCACGGGCCTGATCGATCGCCGGAGCATCAGCAGCAATTTGGGTAAAGTAGCTGTCTTTTAAAGCAGCCACGGTGGAAGGCAACACATTAGCCGCCTTGGCGAACGCCAGCTGATTCGGATTGTTAGTGACAAATAGGGCAAATTTGACAGCAGCATCAGGCTGATCGCTATTGCGCGGTACCACCAGATTCATGACGGCCACATTCTTTTTATTAGTCTTGCCAGAAATTTGGGGAGCAACCGCCGAAACTTGAGCGATCGCCGGAGCATTCGTGGCAATCGTATTGAGGAACTGAGGTCCAGTTGAAAGCACCGCCGTCTCGCCTGCTTGATAGAGTTCGATCGCCCGTCGGTGTCCCTGAGTTAACACTTCTTTAGGCAGCAAATTCTGCTGATATAGACTGGTCCAATATTGAAAGGCGGCTTTCCCTTCAGGCGTATTGAAGGCGGCCTTCCCTTCTGCATCGACTAAAGTGACGCCCATTTGCACCATCGATTGCAGTAGCTCAGCCGAATCTTCTGGCACAACCGTCGTGAAAAAGGCATATTTCCCCGTTTTATCTTTCACCTGCTGCGCCACCTGGGCCAGTTCTTCATAGGTGGTTGGGGGTTTAGCGACACCTGCCTTTTGCAGCAGATCTTTGTTGTAAATCGCCACACTCGTAGATAGATACCAGGGAATGCCATAGCTCTTATTTTCTAAAGTGCTGGCTTTCCAGATGTTTGGCAAATACTCCGCTTTGACCTCGGCAGGAATACGATCGTCCAACGTCAACCAGGCATTGCGTCCAGCCAATTGAGCCGCGAAATCGGGATTGAGATTCACCACATCAGGCGCTGTCCCAGCCGACACGGATGTCAAGATTTTGCTCTGCATATCAGCCCAGGGCACATCCACCCAACGAATTTTTACCGTTGGATTCTCTTGTTCAAATTGAGCAATTAACTGTTTGAAATAGTCAGCAAATTTGTCCTCAAGCTGCATCGTCCAAAACTCTACTTCAGCAGTTCCAGAAGCAGATTGACCCGAATTTGAAGCTGGATTCGGGCTACAGCTGATCATCCAACTGAGCAAAAGGCCCAGAAGCGCAAAAATTCCAAACTGTTTCCATTGTTTTGCTCTGCTCATAGTTGATCCAAGCGAGTAATTGACTCAAGCGGATGGTGACTCAGGATGAATAATGCGATCGCAAATCCTTGCAAACTGCCCTTCCTACTCTACAGAGAAAAAGTTGGATTTGATCGCGCCATTTTGAGGATTTATCGCTAATATCCGTAAGTGAGTGAGCGCCTCGGTTTCATGGTCTAAAACCATACCGGTGGTTGCGCTCATCAGGGTGTTTAAAGTTTCGCAAATTTCCGTAATTTTAAGGGTCGGCGAACCCACACATCTTACTTTTGGATTTGTATGCTGGTGAAAGGAAGGTTCACTATCCAGTTTGTGGATTCAATTAACGGATTCAGCACAAATTAGCGGATCCAAATTGATGGAGATTCGCTATCCTGAGTTAGCACTAATTTAATCTGACGAAAGTTTATTAGATTAGCACTCAGTCTCCTTGCACATTCCCGTTCCTCCCTACTTTTAATGGACAAGAACTGTGGTTAGTGGTTTCAAAAACGTATTCTCCAAAAAGACGAAGGGCATTGGCGTCGAGTTGACATCCGATCGCGTTAATGTCGCTCGTCTCAAGAAAAAGGGTCAGGGGTTTCAGTTGGTGACGTTGGCTTCAGCCGAAGTGCCGGAGGGCATCTTTCAGGAAGGGCAGATTATGGATTCGGCAGCAATGGCCGAAATTATCCAGTCTGTGCTCGCCGAAAGCAAGCTCAAGGTTAAACATGCAGCAACTGCGATTCCGAGTGGTCGAGATACCGTCACGCGCATTATTCCAGTGCCTGCTGAACTCGACGATCGGGAACTGCGAGAGATGGTGCTGAATCAAGAGGCAGGGCTTTATTTGCCCTTTCCCCGTGAAGAAGCAGATGTCGATTATCAAAAGCTGGGCTTTTTCGTCGATGAGGACGGAATTGAGAAAGTCCAGGTTTTGCTAGTTGCGACGCGCAAGGAAGTGACCGATTCCTATCTGGATACGTTTCGACAAGCTGGTCTATCCGTGGATGTCCTGGAAATCAGCAGCTTTTCGCTGATTCGCACAATCCGTCAGCAGCTCCGCCAGTTTACGCCGCAAGAGGCTGCCGCGATCGTTGATATCCAGTTTGAGAATACAGAAATTTCGATCGTCGTGGATGGTGTGCCACAGTTTTCTCGGACCGTCCCGATCGGTACCTATCAAGTTCAAACGGCCCTCAGTCGGGCAATGAATTTGCCGCCCTCCCGCAATACCGATCTGCTGCAGGGCATGACGATTCCGGTAATTCCCATGGATAGTATGGGAACCATGCCTACCAACCCAGCCAGAGGAGGGGTTAATCCGGGAACAGCCGCCATGTTGCGAGTACTAGGCGAATTGGCAGATGAGCTGCGGCGATCGATCGACTTCTACCACAATCAGGGTGAGAATATGGAGGTGGCGCAACTTCTGCTGGCGGGACCAGGAGGGGCAATCGGACAGCTCGATGAGTTTTTCTCTCAGCGGTTAAGTTTGCCTGCCAGTCAAGTTGATCCAATTGCAGCCATGTCATTGGAAACAGATCAAGAGATTTCTTTAGCTCAGCGAGTCGGACTAGGGGTTGTGCTGGGATTAAGCCTACGGGAGGCATGGTGAGATGTATAGTCTAGACATTAATTTTCTTAGCGATCGCTCAGATCGCCCCTCAGACGTAGGTCTTGGCAGAACCAGAGGCACGGTTTCTTCTGATCCAAGGCCTTATTACATTGGTGCTGCCATTGCCATTGCTTTGCCCGCTCTCGTTGCTGGGTTTTGGTTCTATCTGCAAAGTCAAAATCGCACTTTAGAACGGCAACAAGCCGAATTAGATAGTCAATTAACGGCGTTGAAAGCGCAGCAAGGCGAGGTAAGCAGTATTAATACTCAGATTCAGACGATCGAAGCTGAGAATCAGGCATTGGCGTCTGTCTTTGATTACATTAAGCCTTGGTCAGGGATTCTCCAAGATATTCGAGCCCGCGTTCCTAACGGTGTTCAAATTGCGACGATCGAACAATTTGTGGATGAAAAGGCCGCCGCTGCCGCGCCTCCCAGTCCTAGTCCCAGTCCCAGCCCTGCCGCAGGTCAAGCTGGAGCATCCCCCTCTCCTGTGCCAGAAACTCCGATTGCGCCACCTCCTAAAGTTGCAGTCTCAGGCGTAGCGCGGTCCTTCAACGATGTCAATGATTTTGTCCTGACTTTACAGCGATCGCCTTTCCTCAAAGGAGATGAAGTGAAGCTTGTGACCTCTAAGCTGATTGACAATCCCACTACGGTGGAATTTCCAGAAGAAGGAGGTGGCCAAGATCTCGAAGTGAAGTTACCTCAAGTGGTTGAATATCGCATTGAGGGCAGTTTAACCAATTTACCGGCTTCCGACCTTCTCCAAGATTTAGAGCGAACCCTATCTGTTGGACTCGCCTCTCGGATTCAAGCCCTTCGTGACAGAGGAGTATTGCAGAAATGACCGTTGGTGGAGATTTTATTCCAGTTGAAGGACGGGAGGATGACGCTCCCGCTTATCCCAAGCTATTTGGCATCAGCATTACCCCCACGGTAGGCGCAATTTTATTGGTCTTGCTAGGAGCTGTTGTCGCTTGGGCACTATGGTCCCAACTGGTACAGGGGACTTTAGACACAAACAACACCTTGAAGGCTGACATTGCTGATAAGGAACAGCAGCTGCAAAATCAAGCAGATACGCAGAAGCAAATTGCAGATGCCAAAGTTAGGCTTCAGGAGGCAAAGCAGCTTCAAGCAGATGTTCAAAGTCTGTTTGCTTCTGAAGATAGCTTGAATACTTTACTGCTTGACATTAACGAGCGGGTTCAATCCGTCAATGCTGGCATCACTGATCCAACCAAGCGGGCCCGTCTATCTCAATTTGATCTGAATGCTGAAGAATCAGGTCCAGTGAATGACAGTTCCCTGGGTGGTGAGGTGAACGGCAAGCTAGAGCGGCGGGTTTATGATGTCGAGATTAAAGGCACCTTTCCGCAAACTCAGTCGATTATTCGCAATATTGAGCGACTTCAACCCCTATTGGTCGTCAGTGACTTCAAATCGGATCTCGATCGCTCCACTCAAAAAATCTTGCTGGATGAAAAAGGGCGGTTGGCACCCGCAGGTCAGCCTGATACTCAGATTACAACCTCATTCAAGTTGGCTGCCTTAATGCCGCTTGAGCAGACTCCAGCCCCTGCTCCTACAGCCAGTCCAGCGGCCCCAACTCAATAAATTTTGGGCTTATCACCAGCATTCGTCTGGATTGTTAGGCATTCTGGATTTTGTAGTTTGGTTGATCGATCAGGTAATGTTTCTTTTCCCTTTCGCGTAAAGGGATAGTTTCGCTTATCCCAGCATCAGGAGCAATTCAAGCTCAGCCAGCTTGAATTATCAATTCAGCTATCGAAGCAATTCAACTATTCAGGGTAATTCCACCATAGGAATTGTTAATTTTCGTTAAAAGAAGGCCATTTTTCTACGGCGGACGTAAAGTTTGAGAAAAGAGTTGCGCTAGATATAGCGAATTAATCTAGAATTCATTTATGGAAACGCTATATATAATGCTATTCAAAACTCCAAGGATCAACTCAAGCTTGAGTCAGCCCGGTCTCGATCGATTAAGGAGGAGTGAACTGTGAAACGGCGTCTTGGATTCGGAGGCTTTATTAGTAGTGCGGCGATAGTGATGCTATCTGCCCAATCTGCTCAGGCCGCAGCAACGCAAATTACCAATGTACAGGTCAACTCGGCCAGTAACGGCTTGGAGGTTGTCTTAGAAACGAGTGATGGGGAGCGGCCTCAGGTTTTTACCGTCAATCGAGGAAATGCTTTGATTGCAGATCTGGTCAATACAGAGCTGCAGTTGCCTGAAGGTAGCGGGTTTGAAAAGGATAATCCGGCTCCTGGGATTCGCTCGATTAAGGTAGCCCAACTGGATGAGAACAGTGTTCGGGTTACGATCGATGGTGGAAGTGCCAGCCCGGTCGGCCAGGTGAGCCAGGGGGAAAGTGGCATCGTGCTAAATGTCAGCCAATCTGGTCCTAATCGTACGGCAGCTTCAGGTCGGCAATCGTCTACAAGCGCCCAGGCAAATCCTCGTACTCCAGCGGCTGCCCCTGCTCAAGTGGCCCAGGCTGCACCAGACGTAATGATTCCCGATCCACAAATTACGATCGATGGCGTGCCTGCAGTTCAAGGAACTCCTGATTACGCACCACCTCTTCTACCTCGTGCGATCGCACCACCGCTTGGCGATATTTCAGTTTCCAACGTCGATGCTTCACCCTCAGAGGTGAATTTAGGCAGCAATGAGGTTGTTCCCCGCTTAGTTTTGCGGGATGCTCCTGCAAGAGATGTGCTTTCTCTGTTAGCCAGAGCTGCTGGAATGAACGTTGCCTATATTAATTCCGCACCAACTGACGCAACCGAGCAGGGGGCAGAGCAAGGGGCAGCAGCGGGTACACCGGGCGAAGCACCCCAAGAAGTTCGCATCTCTCTGGATATTGAGAATGAGCCAGTCCAGAACGTATTTAATTATGTTCTTAGGGTTGCCAATCTTGAAGCAAACCGGATCGGTCGCACGATCTTCGTTGGTCCCCAATTGCCCGATGCAGCCCGGAACGTAGTGACTCGAACCCTGCGAGTCAATCAGGTTTCCGCTTTCTCGGCTTCTACTTATCTTTCAACCCTGGGCGCAGAAACTCGGCAGTTCATTCCTGAACGCACAACGCGAGAAACGGTGACTGAGGGTGGAGTCACACGGACAGAGGAGCGAATTGAGCCAGCTCGCATCGAAACTTATGGAGTGGAGCGGGGCGCAGGGCCTTTGCCACTTGCAGGTCTCTCGGTCGCGGCGGATGAGCGGCTTAACTCGGTCACTTTAATTGGTGAGCCGCGTAAGGTGCAAATTGCTGAAGCGATGCTTGCTCAGCTCGATCTGCGTCAACGCCAAGTTGCGGTTAACGTCAAAATTGTGGATGTAAACCTGCTGGCAACTGAAGACTTTAGCACAAGCTTCTCCTGGGGCGATGGTGATGTTTTCGGCGTGATCGATCGAGGCGCAGCGATTCTGAATGTGGGTGGATATAATCCCCCTAACCGAGAAACAACGAACAACAGCGTCAACAGTCCGCCCATTATCACCAATCCTTACGAAAATGCAACGCCATTCCTTGATCCGCAAGATCGGATCGTAATTCAGGGTCAAGGTGGGGGGTCTGTTGATAACGGTAATTTCACCCCGACTGATGCTGTTGGGTTGAGCCCGACTCGTCCGTTAGGAAATAACGGTAACCCCTTGAATCCCGGTGTAACAGACTTTACCCCAGGTACTCCGACGATCATCACCCGAAATTCGGATGGTACTATTAGTTTCTCTCAAGGGACCGCCGCTGAGATCACAAGCGGTATGCCAAGCCTATTCCAGTATCCTCAGCGATTCTTAGCAAAGCTGCAAGCACAGATTGTGAGTGGTAACGCTAAGGTGTTGACCGATCCAACCTTAGTGGTGCAAGAGGGTGAAACTGCCAATGTGAATTTGGGGCAAGAGGTCATTTCTCAGGTTAATACTACATTTGTTGATACAGATGCTGGTACCCGAGAAACCCAGGATGTTCAAAAGGTTGTAGCGGGTCTGCAAATGGCAGTTGAAGTTGAGCGGGTCGATGATAACGGCTTTGTCACCTTGCGAGTTCAGCCCACTGTGACCGCTCCGATTGAAACCCGCGATGTGGGCAATGGTCAGGTAACGCTGCTATCGGTACGGCAAGTCCAATCCGGTCGGATTCGCTTACGGGATAGCCAAACGCTGATTCTGTCTGGAATTATCCAGGAGACCGATCGCACCACAGTTTCTAAGGTGCCAATTCTGGGCGATATCCCCATCCTGGGTGCCTTGTTTAGAAGCACGAACCGTAACAATAGCCGTCAAGAAGTGGTGGCATTGGTGACACCGAATATTCTAGATGATTCTGACTTCTCTAACTTTGGCTATCGCTATACTCCAACTCGTGAGGTACAGGAAATTTTGCAACGTCGAGGAGTACAGGCTCCCTAGAATCTAACAGGTTTTGGAGGCCGATCGAACCTCCATATCGATTGGGATGGTGCGTGTAGGGATCAGTAAGAGCGATGCAACAGGTTGCAAACGAGTCGCTCAAACGATCCCTACTTTTGTTTGAGCATAACTTGCAGTACTCAATGTTTATCTTCAGACATAAATTGGAGGCTGAGTCAGGAATAAAAATAGATGCATCGGGACTAATTCGGGACTAATACAGAGTACTAATACAGGATAACTAGATCTCTTTCACTGATCAGAACACTAGCAGGATGGCTCATCCATGGGCCTTCTCTCGACTTCAGCCCCTGACCTGACTCGAAACAATTCGCAATAATTAACGGGTCCAATTTCTGATTTTGATGAGTAAAACTGCTTAATTTATTCAAGTTTTTTTAAAAAATCTGCGAAATCCACATAAATTAAAGCTTTCACGGTTCCATCTGCAATATCTTGCCTTTAGAATGAAGCATTGAAAGTGAGAGTTAGTCACACTTCCAGCCTTTAGTTCCAATTCTCAACCCCATTTTCGATATCACACCGTCGAATTTAGCTCTAACTCGATCGAAGGTTGGGCTCATTACTATCAACGCTGAATTAATTTAAGGAGATTGACATGAATAAAGGTGAATTAGTAGATAAAGTTGCAGAGAAAGCGAATATTACCAAAAAGCAAGCCGATGCGGTGCTGACAGCAGCGATCGATGCCATCATGGAAGCCGTTTCCCAAGGCGATAAGGTTACCCTGGTTGGTTTCGGTTCGTTTGAACCGCGCGATCGGAAAGAGCGGGAAGGGCGCAACCCCAAAACTGGTGAAGCAATGCAAATTCCGGCTACCAAAGTTCCTGCTTTTTCGGCAGGAAAGCTGTTTAAAGAAATGGTGTCGCAATAAACCTCTTGGAAGCCTCACCTTTAAAACCCATGCATGGGGGGAACTTAGTTTGGGCAGCAACGCTGGCAGGCTGTTCCCCTTCTGCAATTCTCGATTTTTCGGCCAGCATCAATCCCCTGGGTCCGCCCCAATCTGCCCTGGATGCCTTGCAGGTCAGCATTCCTGATCTGCGCAACTATCCCGATCCAGACTATCGAGCATTACGACAGGCGCTGAGTCAGCATCACGATCTACCGATCGAATGGATTTTGCCGGGAAACGGTTCAGCTGAATTGCTCACCTGGGCCAGTCGCGAACTCGCCACCCTGCCGCTAACTTACCTGCTAACCCCTGCGTTTGGGGATTACTTTCGGGCACTCAAAGCATTCAACGCACCGTTGCAATTGCAGCCCCTGTCAGGCTTTGACGATCGCCCTACTCCAGCAAACGCCGCTTCTCCGCTAGATGACCTCGCTCAGTTAGCTCAACTGGCCAATCCGACTGCCGGACTCCTGATCAACAATCCCCATAATCCTAGCGGCAGGTTATTTTCAGCCGAGGCCATCCTGCCCTTACTGCCGCAGTTCAAACTCGTGGTGATTGACGAAGCCTTCATGGATTTTCTGCCGCCTTCGACCCAACAAAGTTTGATCGATGCCGTGGTGGACTACCCGAATCTGGTGATTTTGCGATCGCTCACCAAGTTCTATAGCTTACCGGGGTTGCGTTTGGGTTATGCGATCGCCCATCCGGATCGGTTGCAGCAATGGCAGCAATGGCGCGATCCTTGGTCAGTAAACACCCTGGCAGCAGCAGCAGCGATCGCCGCGTTACAAGACACCGCCTTTCAACAAAAAACCTGGGATTGGCTAGCTGAAGCCCGATCGCAACTCGTCGCAGGCTTAGCCCAACTGCCCCACTTGTTTCCTCTGCCCAGCAGCGCTAATTTTCTCCTTGTCCGTTGCCAAATTTCTGTAACCGCATTGCAACAGCAATTATTGACGCAACATCAAATTCTGATTCGCGACTGTGTCAGTTTCCCAGAATTAGGCGATGGCTATTTTCGGGTAGCAGTTCGCACAGTTGCAGAAAATCAACGGCTCATTGATGGCCTTGCCCAAGTTTTGTCACAGCATCTGTCACAGCATTTGCCACAACAACCGTAGAGTAATCTGGTGTGAGCATCTTGCTCTTCTAAGCGGTCTTCTCTATGCCCGATCGATTTCTGCTGTTTTATAAACCCTATGATGTGCTGTCGCAGTTCAGCGAAGAGATTCTGCCGGATGGCACCGCGCACCGAACGCTGAAAGAGTTCATTGCAATTCCAGGGGTTTATCCAGTGGGTCGGCTCGATCGCGACAGTGAAGGGTTGATGTTACTGACCAACAACGGCCAAGTTCAGCATCGTCTCACCGATCCGCGCTTTCAACATCCCCGTACCTATTGGGTCCAGGTGGAACGAATTCCTTCCCCAGAAGCGTTGCAGCAACTTCGACAAGGCGTGGAGATTCAAGGCTATCGTACCCGTCCTGCTAAAGTTCAGTTATTTGCCGCCGAACCTGATTTGCCGCCGCGCGATCCACCCATCCGCTTTCGCAAAAATGTTCCCACAGCCTGGTTAGAAATGACGCTGACGGAGGGAAAAAATCGGCAGGTGCGCCGCATGACGGCTGCGGTTGGATTTCCAACGCTTCGGCTGGTGCGAGTGGCGATCGGCCAATTGCGGCTCCAGGATCTCGCCCCCGGACAATGGCGTGAATTAACCTCAACTGAAATCAAAACGCTGATCTAGATCGAATCTGAAAATCTCTAACGACCCAAATCATGCAGGGTATGGATTGCGACCACGCATTGCTGCGTAATTGCTTCTAATACGTCCCGATCGGTCGAAGCGGGTGGAGAAATCGGTTCACCAATCCGAACAGTGATGGGAACCGGGCGCGGCAATTTGCTGCCTTTGGTGATAATGCCTTGCGTGCCCCATATACTGACGGGCAACAGAGGAGCCTGGGATTTGGCTGCCAAGAGGGCTGCACCGAGCTTGGGCGCAGAAATTCGAGCATCGGCAGTCCGCGTTCCCTCCAAAAACACGCCCACTGCCCAACCCGCTTCAAGCTGAGCCAAAGCGGCCCGAATGGCACTCCGATCGGCAGAACCTCGCTTCACTGGATAGGCTCCGTATAACCGAATGGCCTGACTGAGTACAGGTACTTTGAATAATTCCTCTTTTGCCATAAACGACACTGGCCGCCGCACACAGTTAGAAACAATCGGCGGATCAAAATCGCTGGCATGATTAGCCACTACGATCAGAGGCCCCAAACGTGGCACATTCTCAGCCCCTTCGATGCGTCCCCGAAAGTAGAGATGCAGCATCGGACTAACGACCGACCACTTAAATAAATGGTAAAGAGCAAGACTAATCAGGGGTTCGCGCTCACGCATGGAGGTTTGGCTAATCGATCGTAAAAATTCGGACTGAGTCAACTTTTGTTAAGGTAGCTTCCGTGCAACCACTCTTCATTAACCAGCCTACCAAAGGCTAGGATGCCAGACGAGCTTTACAGAAAAACCAAGAATTGCTGGCGGAATTGGGAGGATAAGTTCGGAATGATCAGAAAGAATGCCGTACTCTTCTTTAAGCCTGTGATTTCTCTGTTTCCTGTTGTTCCGTCTCAAATGCGCACTCACGCAGTGGCCGGTAAGCTGAAGACAGTTTACACTGCTCCGGGAGAATGCTACGACTATTTTGACAAGCTGACCAGCGAGCGCTCCCACAGTTTTGCGTTCCAGCTTGATCAGACCCGCCGCGTCTCGATCGATATTGCCAATCACCATCAGATCAACTTACTGGCAGGGTGGTTCAACAGCCAAAACATCAAGGTGGTGCTCTGGAATGAAGGGGGCTACCGCCAGGATCTTTTTTCAGTGGCTCCGGGCGATCGCGATCGCGAAACACTCACCTTGCAACCGGGACGCTATTTACTGGAATTGAGAACCTATACCCATCAAAAAATTGATTACGTGCTGAAGTTCACTGCCATGAAGTGGCTCCTGCTGGAATGCTTTGCTGGCTGAGATGCATTGTCTGTACACCCGCCTTGCCCACCCACCAGAGACGCAGCGGCCCAAATCATTTAGGATGGCTATAGGCGTCGATCGGAATCAGTTCAGATGAGTTTATCGGTAATCAAATTTTCTTCGGAAGACTGCGGCCTGTGCCACAAGATGTCCTTTTACGATCAAAAAGTGGCCGAAGAACTGGGGCTGCAATTCATTGATGTCAAAATGCAGGACACCGCAACCTATCGCAAATATCGCAAAGTTCTGCTCACCCAATATCCCGACAAAGCCGAAATGGGATGGCCGACTTATATCATTTGCGAAGATCCAGAAGGTGAGTTCAAGATCGTGGGCGAAGTCAAGGGAGCACATCCCAAAGGCGATTTCCGCACAAAATTGCAGGCTGTGATCGGATGATTGACCTGTTTCAAGGCTTCAGCTAAGGCTTCAGCAATTCAAAGCTTTTCACCTCAAGCACCGGACCGATCATCGCGATCGTCATCACGTCATTGCGGATTTCCCCTTTGACGCAAACTCGCAGTTCCGGCTGCAACAGATCTTTCGGCGCACCTTGATGAATCTCGTAGGTCTGTCCCTCTGAGGTGACAAGCGCCCAGGTGCCCATCCCCATCCCCGATCGCTGAATGGTGCCTTCGACGGTAATCATGCAGTGTGGCCTCCGGAACTTGCGGCTTTAGCTGCCAACGATCCTAACCCAAAGCACAGCCCCGCATTCAACAGCAAAAATCCCCGGGCCAGCCAACCCTCACCCAGCCATAGCACCGCCGGATCGATCGCCGCACTGCCGATCAGACAGGCAGCGACCCCCAGCGTCGAACCAACGGCAAACCATTTCCACCAGGAATGGCCCAACAGCAGCGCAATCAGGCAAAAGGGAATGAGCACGCTGGCAAAGAAGGGATTCAGCAACGGACTGCCTTGAATCGCCCCACCCAGTTCAGGAATCGAACTGCCCAGAATGCGAAAAGGAGCCTGCGGCAGATCGAAAATGTAGAAGCCGCGCAGGAAAAATAGTCCAGCACTGCCGGTCACCAAGCCACTCGCCAACGCGAAACTGCCCATCGGCAAATAGTTGCGTAAAAACCAGGCCAGCAGATAGGAACCCAACACCATGCCCAGCTTTGGCAACAGGGCCGTGACGCCTCCATCAATCCAGAAGCGCAAATTGAAATAGCCGTTATCGCGCAGCCAGCGGAAGAAGTCTTTCACATCCAGATTTTCCCGCTGGGCTAACTTCACCGCCGCCGTTGCATCCAACCGACCTGCCCCAAAGTGATTCAATGCATCATCCTTCACGACCTGAGCCGATTGCTGTAATACAAAGGCCACCTTGTCGGGTTCTTTCATCCCAACTGACTGAATCAAAGCTGCCACCCCTGCCACATGTGGAGCGGCCATACTCGTACCCTGTAACGGCACCATTTGCGGTTTGCCAGTTTCTGGATCGATCGTCTCCTGCAAAATACCGCCCAAGGGATTCTCATCGACGATCGCCCCACCCGGAGCGGAAATATCCACGCCTGCCCCGAAGTTGGAATAGGGTGCTTTTGCTCCAGTCGAGTCGAGTGCTGATACCGAAATCACGTTGGCATAGCGAGCCGGAAATGCGGCTGAATTAGTGTTGCTATTGCCTGCTGCCGCCACAACCACCACGCCTTTTTGATGGGCATAGTCGATCGCCTCTTTCAACACGTGCGTATCGCCAAAGCCACCCAAACTCATATTGATTACAGTGGCTCCCTGATCGGCTGCGAATCGAATCGCTTCAGCAATATCGGCTACTGTGCCACCCCCAAAAGAACTGAGCACCTTCAGCGGCATCAACTGTGCTTCGTAAGCAATGCCTGCCACACCGTAATCATTATTGGTAGATTGGGCGATCGTGCCAGCCACATGGGTTCCATGACCGTTATCATCGCTGGCATCTTCACGATCGTTTACAAAATCATATCCCCTCACAAACTTGGTGTTGGCCAGATCTGGGACCTTGGTGATTCCCGTATCGATCACGGCGACAGTAACATCTTTGCCTTTGGTTTCGTCCCAGGCCGTTTCAATATTAATGCTGCGCAAATTCCACTGTTTGCTGTAGTCCGGATCATTCGGCACTTCCAACGCCTGATAGGTGTAGTTTGGATCGATCGCCTCAACGGATTTCCGTAAGTCCGATCGCCTTAATGCCTGCAACAAACGCGAATCGCCATTCAGGACATAGAGATGATCTGCTTGAGAAAAGGCACTATTGAGATGCGCTGTAACCCCATATTGCTGAGACAGGGTTTGCAACTGCTGGTCGATTTGGCTTGGGGATAAGTCTTCTCGAAAGTCCAGCACGATCGAATCATAACTGCCTCGATTCGCAAAGCCGGGATAACCCAATACCGCCCAGGCCAGCCCCAAACAAAACAACCCGATCAGCAACAGCCTTCTCATACTTCACCCCTAGGGCAAAATTTTGTTCCTCCACCATAGCTCATGCCCATTGATGACCGGGAACTGCCTGTGCAAATCATTTCAACTGGCTGTTATTAAACAGCCCATCAAAAAGTAAAAGGGACGATCGATCGCCCCTTGCGTGAGTTTTAAACGAGTAATGGCCACTCGACAAGACGAATTAACCTGCTGCCTGAGCTGGCTTTTGAGCAGTTGCAGTCGCCTTTGTCCGAGACTTCGCTTCCGCTGCCGGATCCACTGAGGAAAATTCAATGTGATTTAAAAGGGTGGTCACAAAGGCAAACAATAGGAACGGCAAAGAAAGTACCAGAATCAAGCCCACCGTTGCCAATGCATAAATGGGACGACTTGCGCCCATCAATGCTAATGCAGATGCCAAACTTAGGAACAAAACCACCAACCAGACAATAATCTGACCATAAATGTCGCCAAACGTGAGCGTGCAGACTACACGGTATCTTTGCATGTCCATAACGTTTCCCCAGCGATATGCTTATTAACGTTTTACAGTAAGTCACAGAAGCAGGGATAGAGGTTGAATCTAAACCTTTCTAAAGGGTTGCAATATTTTGTAACAAGTAACTCGCGAAAGTTCAGCGTGAGTGCATTGATTTGAGGTTCATCTCCCTACCCTGATATGATCGCTTGCCCTCTCGTTGCATCCTATGACTGTTGATTATGACTTGATCATCTTGGGCGGTTCACCTGCCGGACGGTATGCCGCCGCTCAAGCCCACCATGCCGGAGCTAGAGTTGCCTTAATTGAGCCGCCCACTTCAACCCTGGATAACACTCTCTTCCACCATTTTCTGGTCCAGCTTAACCCCCAACTTCGATCGGACCTCGAACGATCGCACTGGCATCAAACTCCTCAAGTCCCTGTTTATTCTGAGCGGAAATGGGACTGGCAAAAAATCCTTCGATCGGCAGAAATTAGCGCCGAGACGCTGACTCACTCCAGTTTAAATCCCTATTCGCTACCCAGATTAGCCACCGTTGGAGTTGAGGTGATTGTGGCCGCAGGGTCCTTCTGCCGCCAGCCACGCCTGGGATTTGCGGTGGCCGATCGGCTTTTGCGCGCCCGGTCTTATCTACTAGCGATTGCTAGCCAAGCAACATTGCCAGCGATCGAAGGAATTGTCACAGTTCCAGTTACCTGCATTGATGCCCTGACGCCCCAAATCTGGCCGACTCTACCGGAAAGCCTGATGATTTTGGGCAACGATCCGCGTGGCTTGGTGTTGGCACAGGTGCTGAATCGCTTGGGGACACAGGTCACTCTACTGACGAGTCATCCCCATGTGTTATTTGGTGAAGATGCAGCTACGGCATTTGGGCTGCAGGCCCAGCTTGAAGCTGAAGGGGTGACCGTGTTGACGCAAACCCAAATCCAACAGGTGCAGCAACAGGGCGATCGAATTGTGCTGACAACGAACCAGACCGCAGCCTCTTGTCGGACGATCGAAACAGCCACACTGGTTCTCGCAACTCGACCGCAACTCTGCTGTGACTCTCTGCATCTAGAGGCGGCAGGCGTAAAATGGCAACCCGATCGAATTCCCGTGAATCGCAAATTGCAAACCACCCAGCCCAGAATTTACGCTTGCGGCGAAAGTTTAGGTGGTTTTACAACGACCGCGATCGATCGCTATGAAGTTGACGTGGCCCTACACAACGCTTTGTTCTGGCCCAAGCGATCGGTCAACTACCGCAGCATTCCCTGGACTGTCATGACTGATCCCGGCTTTGTTCGCATTGGTTTAACCGAGACTCAAGCCAAACAGCAGTGCAAGCAGGTTTTAGTCGCCCAACAATCTTTCAAGTCGCTGGAGAGAGCCCAACAGTTGGACGATACCTCTGGCTTTTTGCAGCTGATCGCCCAACCAAACGGTGAAATTTTAGGTGCCCAGGCGATCGGACCAGAAGTTCACGAATGGATGGGATCGATCGCCCTCGCCATGCAACACCAATTAAAGCTGAGCGAACTCAGCCAGTCCATTGCCCTTGCGCCCAGCTTCAGCGAATTGATTCAGCAAACGGTCCAACAGCTTCAGCGGCAATGTCGTCCAGATTGGCAACAGGAACTATCGGCAGCCTGGTTTGATTGGAGACGATCGCGCTAAGTCAAGAGAATGGAACCTATACCTTGGCCAGCGTGACCTGCTCGCTCTGGTCTTGATATTTGCCGCGACGGGTTTCATAGCTGACTGCGCAGGGCATCCCTTCCAGGAACAGAAGCTGCACCACTCCCTCGTTGGCATAAATGCGGCAATCGGCGCTGGAGGAGTTAGAAAATTCCAGGGTTAAATGGCCGCGCCAACCGGCTTCTGCTGGAGTTAAATTGGCGATCAAACCAATCCGGGCATAGGTACTCTTGCCAATGCAAATCACCGTTACATTTTCGGGGACCTGCAGTCGTTCTAACGCCACACCCAAGCCATAAGAATGGGCCGGAATCACAAAATAATCGCCATCTTCATCGGATTGGAGCGGCATCGGCTCCAAATTTTTGGCACTAAACCGCTTTGGATTCACTACCGTGCCGGGAATGTGGCGGAATACGAGAAATTCAGCCGGAGATAAACGAATATCGTAGCCGTAGGAGGACAACCCATAGCTCAACACAGGCCGCAGTGAACCATTGCCATCTACCGGCACCGATCGAATTAAACTCGGCTCAAACGGTTCAATCATGCCATTTTCGGCCTGCTCCGTAATCCAGCGATCGTTCTTCAGCATGGGTCAGTTCTCTCCATCTAGGGGTGCGTATTTTGCCTGTTTTTTAAAGACAAGCCCATGATACTCAGAACTCACTTTTTGGCACATTTTTCACGATTCGCTTTTAGGGGAACAGGCCCCGCCGAGGTTCTAAGGTCGATGGGTGCGGCGCAACTCGGTGATCTGATCGGCCACCTCCAGCAAAGCTTCTGGCATATCGGGTCCGGTTAAAATCACATCGACTTGGCCAGGACGATCCTTCAAGAAGGTCAACACTTCTAATTCTGAAATCAGGCCAAAGTTGATTGCCAAACTCAGTTCATCCAGGACCACTAGGGCATATTGGTTTTGAGAGACGATCGTCTGAGTATGCTGCCACAATTCCCGCAATGCCTGTCGTTCGGTTTCAGCAACCTGTGAGGAATCAATGCAGCGAGAAAGATTGCAGCGGATCCAATCAAGATTTTGGGCCAACTGGATCGGATGCTGATAGCCCTGACCAATGCCACCTTTGAGAAATTGCACCACCAAAACTGGCGTGCCTTGACCCGCAATGCGCAACGCTTGGGCCATGACGCTGGTGAAAAAACTGCGATGCGGACAGGTGAACACTTGCACCAACCCTTCGATGGCGTAGGGCAGGGAAGAATGGCTGTTACGCGCAGGGGCTTCGAGTTGAGAAACCATAAGAACAGGCGAATTCCAATGCGACAGATCTAAAACAAAGCAAATTGACTAAATCTGATTTCCCAGCAAGACAGGCAAAATCACAAATCAGAAAATAAGGGGGACTGCCAGTCTCACCTTAAGAAAAAATTAATTACTTATTAGACTAGTACAGAAGTACGATTTTGGCACGCTGATGTGAGATTAATTCAAACAAAGTTGAAATAAATATAGCGTACGGATTGAGATTTCTCCCCTATCAAACACCAGATATATTAAGGCCGTCAAGCCACGATCGGTTGCAGTTTTGGGCGATCGTCTATTGCTTTTTCTCTGCGGTTCACCCTTCTATCTTCGCCAAATCCCCAATAAAAGCACACTTCTGTCAGACCGATCTTCTCCCCTTCCCCTTTCACCAAGCGAACGCCTGCTGTATCCTGAGTGAGGTTTTTGAGGCAAAAGACATGGTGTGGCAGCGTCCCGATGGTCGGCAGGCCGATCAACTTCGTCCAGTTCGGTTTGAGCGTTCCTTTACTCGCTTTGCCGCTGGGTCTGTTCTAGCGCATTGCGGCAATACTCAAGTGTTGTGCACAGTCACCATTCAACCCGGCGTGCCCCGATTTCTAGAAGGCAAAGGGCAAGGATGGCTGACTGCTGAATATCGGATGTTGCCCACCGCCACAGTGCAGCGCCAACCCCGTGAGTTCATGAAGCTGTCGGGCCGAACCCAGGAAATTCAGCGGTTAATCGGTCGCAGTCTACGGGCTGCTTTGGATATGCAAGCTTTAGGCGAACGGACGATCACCGTCGATGCGGATGTGTTGCAGGCCGATGCAGGCACCCGCACCACTTCAATTACGGGCGGCTTTGTTGCCCTTTGCGATGCCATTCAGTCGCTAGTGGACAATGGGGAGCTACAAGAATCGCCGATTCGCCATAGCATTGCTGCAATTTCTGTTGGCCTGATGGAAGAGGATCCATTTCTCGATCTGGACTATGTCGAAGATGTGGCTGCCGCGATCGATTTCAATGTGGTGATGAACGAGAAGCTGGAGCTAATTGAAATGCAGGGCACTGCTGAAGAAGGAAGCTTTAGCCGATCGCAGCTCAATCGCATTCTGGATCTGGCTGAAAAAGGCATCACAGAGCTGATTACTTTGCAGCAACAGGCTTTACAGTCAAGCCCCTAGAAACTAAAACTTTTTCTGAATAATGCTGCCTACTCGACTCAAAGGATGCAATGCTAAGATCAGACAGTAGATCCATCACCATTAATCCGATCGGAATACTGGGCATATCAGAGTTTGGTCTGGAATTCCTGCGATCGGGTTTCTATTGTCGTGAAGTTGCTTAATCAATATTGCTAAGGCCGCAATGGTTACCACTCCTGTTTCTGAACCGAAAGTTTCTAAAGTTGAAGGCATTAAAGAACGCAGTCATGGTCTGCGTGAGCCTGTTGCTACCGAACTGCTGCAAGATACCACTCACTTCAGTGAAGATGCGATTCAAATCCTCAAGTTCCACGGTTCTTATCAGCAAGATAACCGCGACAATCGGGTGAAAGGACAGGAAAAGGATTATCAGTTCATGCTGCGCACCCGCAATCCGGGCGGCTTTGTTCCCCCTGAACTGTATCTGGCGCTCGATCGCCTCTCAGAAACCTATGGCAACCATACGCTGAGAGTCACCACGCGGCAAGGGTTTCAAATTCACGGCATTCTCAAAAAAAATCTAAAAACTGTAGTTGCCGATATTGTGAATCACATGGGTTCAACCCTGGGAGCTTGTGGCGACATCAACCGGAATGTCATGGCTCCGCCTGCGCCTTATAAAAACCGGCAAGATTATCTTTACGCGCAGGAATATGCCGACAATATTGCAGATTTGCTGGCTCCTCGCACCGGGGCTTACTACGAAATTTGGCTGGATGGCGAAAAAGCCATTACTGCAGAACCTAAGCCAGAAGTCCTGGAAGCGCTGCAACGCAACGGCAACGGCACCCTGATTGCAGACAATGAAGAGCCGCTTTACGGCACCCACTACATGCCGCGCAAGTTCAAATGTTGCGTCACGGTTCCGGGCGACAATTCCGTTGATCTGTTTTCCCAGGATGTGTCACTCGTCGTTTTGACCAATGCTCAAGGGGAACTGGAAGGCTTTAACGTCTATGCAGGCGGTGGTTTGGGTCGCACTCACAACAAAGAAGAAACCTTCGCGCGTGTGGCAGATCCGATCGGCTATGTGGACAAAGCAGATGTCTATGATCTGGTGAAAGCAATTTTAGCCACCCAGCGCGACTATGGCGATCGGGCCAATCGTCGGCATGCCCGGATGAAGTATCTGCTGCATGATTGGGGCGTCGAGAAGTTCCGGGCCAAGGTGGAAGAATATTTTGGTCAGCCGATCAAACCCTTCCGTCCGCTGCCCGAATTCAAATATTTCGACTATTTGGGCTGGCATGAGCAAGGCGACGGTAAGCTATTTTTAGGGATTTCGATCGAAAATGGTCGCGTCAAAGATGAAGGCAGCTTCCAACTCAAAACCGCCCTGCGCGAAATTGAGCAAAAGTTCATGCTGCCGATGCGACTCACTGCCAGCCAAAATCTGGTGATTTACGAAATCGATCCGGCCAATCAGGCTGAAATTCAAGAAATTCTCGATCGCTGCGGCATTCGTAAAGAAACCGAAATTGATCCGCTGGTTCGCTATTCGATGGCTTGTCCGGCTCTGCCCACCTGCGGCTTAGCCATTACTGAATCAGAACGCACGCTGCCCAGCATTCTCGATCGGATTCGGGCAGTGCTCGTCAAAGTCGGCTTGAGAAACGAACATTTCATCGTGCGGATGACTGGCTGTCCGAATGGCTGCGCTCGTCCATATTTAGCAGAACTTGGCTTTGTCGGCCAATCCCCAGAGGCTTATCAAATTTGGCTAGGAGCCTGCCCCAACCAGACTCGATTGGCGGAGCCCTATCTGGATAATATGCCGATCGCCGATCTGGAAACGACGCTGGAACCGTTGTTCATGTGCTTCAAGAAAAATCGCAAGCGCAACGAGAGCTTCGGCAACTTCTGTAATCGATTTGGGTTTGATGCCTTACGCGAATTTGCTGCCACCTATGAACCGATCGTCTCTAGAGGCAAAGCTCGCTATCGGGTTGGCATCTATGACGACCTCTACGGCAAGCTGAAGGCCAATGCGGCAGAACAAGGTAAACCAATGACAGAACTGGTGAATGCCTTGATCGAAGATTATCTGAAATCGCAAGAGCCACAAGAGCCACAAGAATCACAAGATCCGCAAGAGTCAAACTAAGCAGACTCATCTTAGAAATATGAATTAAGGGGCATCAGGATCAGTCGATCGATCGCCCCTTTTTTGTTTCTATAACGCCTGACTCAGAACATCAATCGATATGTCTATGGAATTTGATAACGCCAGTTGATCACACGAGGCTGTTGATAAGGTTTAGATGGTTGGAGTTTACGGTTGTAAGTACTGCCTTAGATTAAGGTAACTGTTGATTTACCCGCTGCCACTGCTTCAAGAACTTCTACAGCCTGTGGAATATAGTCATAGGTATGTCCTCGATAAATCAGTTTGAGCGACTGATCCGCCGAATTAGAAGCAGCCTGGATTGGGGCAGACATTTCGCAAGCTTGACGACGATAAGTGAGTTTCATTGCTAAGACTCCTTGTAGATAAATCAGTGAATTTGCTGGAACAAATTTGGGCTAGCACTTGCTATGGCACAGGCGACTCTTGCTGCATCATTGCGTTATAGGCATAGATAAGATGAGTAATCACCTGCGAACATAGACTACCTAACATCAGAACACCCAAAATAACGGAACTGAGAATGATTAACGTACTGAGAGATGGCAGGACCATCCTTTGAATCGATCGCTTTGGGAGAAGAGCCATAACTTTCTTTGAAAAGGTGAGCGAATATCAGCAGCTATTTCGATTCGGTTTATCAATCGAGCTTTTTTTACGTTCACAAAATTCAGCTAATTGCTTCCTCTCATATACTCTCGTTGTTCGCTTTCGTTTGACTCTTATAAATTACGGAAAAGATTCGATCGCCACAATCACGAAAAGTTAGGGAAAGTTGGCGATCGAAGTTATGGAAAGTTATGGAAACAGCCTTAGTTCTGCTGAAGCTGATTTGAAACGTTCGATCGGATGTAGAGGATATGATCGGATGTAGAGGAAATAGCTTTTCAAAGTCCCCCAGAATTGAGGGCTTAGCGCCTGCGGCATTCAAAAAGACCAGCAGAAGCCTACTCAGGATGAACGATCGCGCCAATTGCCTGCTGCCGCTATTGCTGCAAAACTCGATTATTCTGCGGGAAGTGACTTATTAGCTTTCTCGTGTTTGGATGGTAAAGATTTTTACGAATACAGCAATGCCGATTTATGAAATTGCGTCGCCATTTGTGATTTGCGGCATCGCCTCGATCAATGCCCTTAAAACTTTATTGACTGACTCTGGTGTTGTGAAAACTTGGGCAACATCTTCATCCAAAACTACAACTCTTAATCGTTGCTTACCATCACGAGCAGCAAACCGATTGGGCTTTGCTTGCTTGTAATCAAAATGATATTCATCCATCACCAGTTCTTCAAAAGGCATTTTACTCATGATTTGGGAATTTTAGATTTTAGATTTTAGATTTTAGATTTTGGATGGTGAATGAAGAAGAGTTTAAGCGACGGACAAAGGCTGTGGCGTTGCGGGTAATTCAGTTGGTGGAGACGCTGCCATGGAGTGGATCTTCTGGAGTGATTGGGAAACAGTTATTGCGATCGGCTACTTCGGTTGGAGCAAACTATAGAGCCGTCTGCCGTGCGAAGTCAACTGCGGATATCATTGCCAAGCTAGGAATTGTGGAAGAAGAAGCAGATGAATGCCTCTATTGGATGGAATTGTTGGTCGAATCAGGTTTAGTTCCTGAAGTAAAGCTCAAAAGTTTGATGTCTGAAGTTAATGAAATTGTAGCAATGACTGTCACGTTGATTAGGACGCTACGCAGTAAATTGCGGAAAAATAACATGTGAAATTTTGGATTTTAGATTTTGGATTTTAGCAGTTTCATAAGAACGATCGTGTTGTTCAACTCCAAAGCCAAAAAGTCCTATCAATCTGCCAATTCGAATCTGAAGTACAACAAACATTACCTGATCCAAAATCCAAAATCGCAAATTCAAAATCAAAAGTGCTAGGTAACGAATCGCTGAAAAGGAGGAAAACGATGAGAAAGTAGCGTTGTTACAAACTTTAAAAAATGGTTAGGACTGAGATGTGCTATAGTTCACAAATCTTTGCGCGAGAAAAGAGGTATTTTATCATAATCGCGCTTCGCCCTCTCATTGCCCTCATCTACATACCATTCTAAATTTAAATCCAAACGCGGAAATTCTCCCGTGAGAGAGTTTTCGAGGGTAAAAGTGAGTTCGTCGTAGCTCACCCAGTTGCCCTCCTTGCGCCAACCGACGCGATCGCCAAACTTTTCCCAATCTGAATTGTAATTCATTGGGCTACCGCAGTCCTGCCAGATTTTCTTCTGAACACTAAAGCCCCATTTGCCCTTGCTATATTTCACCCAAAGTTGATCGAGCGTGCGCAAGTCTTCGCAGGGGAAGTTTTCAAAGTCTTTGCTGGAAAACCATCGCCCTTCTTCTTTGTCCACTGTGGTAATCATCAACCGATAGGTTTCCTGATCTGCTTCACGCCACTGCTGTGTTTTGAGGTATTCCTCTAGCTGAGCATAACGGAGAGTTTCTACAGTGCCAGTCAACGCCTTGATTTTCTGTTCCAATCCTGGATCAAGTTTCTCTGGGTTGCGATACTCGCGCAAACAGTCATAGGCAAGTTGGGCTGCACTTGCACCGAGTTTACAGGCTTCTTTAATTGTATGAGCCATTAGTCGGGGTGGAAGTTGCGCTGTGTAGAGCAAGATGGTTTCCCGCCACCAGGCTTTATCCCAGTTCTCCCGAACAAGACCGAGCGCAGTCGCATGATCTTGTTGAGCCAAATCGCTAGCAGCAAAATATCCCTGGAAGCTGAGGTGAGGAAACTCGTAGTATCCCAGTTCCCGCTCAACCAATAACTCGCTAATCTGCACAATGTATTTGAGAAATGCTTCTGCTTCAACGTCCTCCAGCTTTAATACAGAATGTTTTCGCAGAAATCCAATTAAATCTGAGTGCGCAAGGTTGGGACGGTTTTGCTTCACCATTGTTAGAGCGAGCGACTGTAAGATCCGCTGACTTTTTTCGATCGGTAACAGAACAGGAATTCCCCTGGCTCTAGGGCGATCCTCCAGTTGCAGTTTACAAATTCCGCTGTAGAGTTCAATGCGGCGTTTGGGTAACTCCGTTCCCGGATCAAAACGGTGAAAGGTTGCCAGCATGTTTAGCAAAAGTGGGTTTTCTGCCATTGCTCGCAGTTCAGGGCGATTTGTGTCTTGTAGCTGTGCTAGCAATTTTTGAGCATTGCGCTCGGCTGCTTCCTTCGCCTGCTGAGCGTACTTTTCACTGCGGACACCCTGTTCCTGACAGAGATACCACCGCCTGATAAACCGCTCCTGCTGATCTGAATTAAACTTTTGCACAAACAGCGGTGCAGTTGGGCGTTTCGCCACGTAATCCTTAAATCCGGCAGGGCGAGATGTAACGATAAAAGTTGTGCGATCGTATTCCTGCATTTGTTGGCTGATCCAGTGACTCACTTGCTGCCGCTGGCCTTCTGGGAGTTCATCAAAGCCATCAAACATCACCAGCGCTTTTCCCTGCACCAGCAAGTTTTCAACCCAGGCAGGAGGAACCTTCAGCGGATTACTCGGCGATAGCTTGGGCAGAAAATGATTTTTAATCAACTCAGGAAGGGTTGGTAACGGAGATTGCGAAAGTTCATCTCGCCAGTCGCGCAAGTGCAGCAAAAATGGAATCAGTTTGGGAGCCTGGTAGCGGTGATGTTTGCCCTGTCCATAGATTAAAGAAATGTGGCGTAATAAGGTTGTTTTTCCAAATCCACCCTGCGCCTGGATCACCATTTGTCGAAAGGTGGGGTTTTTGCGTGAACTGAGAATTAAATCCCAGATTGTCAGTCCATCAGGCGATTGGTGCCCGCTGAGTTGAAGAGGGACAAAGACTTTTTCTAGCATTGGAATGGCTGTTTTGTCAGGATTAAACCCTTCAGTTGTGTATTCTTGACAAGGTTTTGCCTGTAGTTTCAAATATTTGGCTTCAAAACCGGACAACTGCCAGTTAATCGTCTCATTCAGGCTGGTCAGCCAATTGTTTAAGGCATCCGCATCCTGCTTGCCTTTTTCCGCATAGATTTCGGACAATCGATCGACAAAGTTCTGACTATAAGCAGCCCAAACTGCCGTCACAACCGTCACCGGGAAAGTCAGCAACACCTGCGCCCACTCTTGTTTCAACAAAAAGCTGACAAACAGCCAGCTGCTGCCTCCTAACGGCATCCATTGAATCAAAGGTTGCACAATCTGCCGCTGCACAAACCGCCGCTCTGGACTGGGCGATCGCTTCTCTGGTTGATTTTCAGCTTTGGACGGCTGCTGAGGCTCTGGTTCTTCACTCATAACAGGGGGCGATCGAGCAAATCGGGAAAAATTGCCTCTATTATGGCGTATGCAGCTAGATAGTGGAATATCTTAAATCCTGCATCAGCAGTTCATTACAAGGGGTATAGAACAGCTTCATTTAGATTGTGAGCGATCGAGTCATGGGAAACCGCTCCGATAAACTCTGTCAGCGGATCTTGAGCAATGTTCAATTCGATCGATTCAGAGTTTTCTCTATCTTGCTGAATGGAGACAGATTGCTGAGAATACAGCAAAAAATCGACAAACTGCAAAACCTCCGATAGGCGATCGTCTGGGAGATCAGCAATCTTTTCCAACAGCAGTTGCTTCACGCTAGAACTAGAAGTCATATCAATCAATCATTCTCGAAATTTTGCTCGTTGTTTTCATCTTACCGCGACAATCATTTATCTAAGAACTGCTGTTTTACATCCACCTAAAAACGCAAAAGAGGCCAGAAGTATCCTCCCAACCTCAAAATATTTGCGATATATGCTCAAAATTCAATTAGCTGATGCTACCACCCACCACTTGGCGAACCGTCGCATAATCGCTCACCGTTTGCAAAGTGTGACCATTCAGCGGCACTAAGCCCAACGCTTTCAGATCTGCTTCCACCATCACGTGAACTAACTGCTCAAACGTAACTGAAGGCTCCCAGCCTAATTTTTGCTTGGCCTTGGTTGGATCGCCGATCAGCAAATCCACCTCAGCCGGACGCAGATAGCGTTCATCGAACTCAACGTAATCATGCCAATTCAAATTGACATACCCAAATGCTAGATCCAGGAATTCTTTGATTTCATGCGTTTCGCCAGTCGCCACCACGTAATCATCTGCTTGTTCTTGCTGAAGCATCAGCCACATTGCTTTTACATAATCTTTGGCATAACCCCAATCACGCTTGGAGTCTAAATTTCCCATATAGAGCTTTTTCTGTTTTCCGGCTACGATCCGCGCAACAGCACGGGTAATCTTGCGAGTAACGAAAGTTTCACCTCGACGGGGTGACTCATGGTTAAACAAAATGCCATTGCAGGCAAATAAGCCGTAAGATTCACGATAATTCACCGTTTGCCAGTGAGCGTACACTTTGGCACAGGCATAAGGACTGCGGGGATAGAAAGGCGTCGTCTCTTTTTGAGGAATTTCTTGTACCTTGCCGTACATTTCTGAAGAGCCTGCCTGGTAAAAGCGCACCTCACTACCTGTCCGCTGCTGATAATCCCGGACGGCTTCTAGTAGACGTAACGTCCCCATCCCCACGGAATCAACCGTATATTCTGGCGAATCAAAGCTTACTCGTACATGGGACTGAGCACCCAGATTGTAAATTTCGGCAGGCTGAATTTCTTCAACAATTCGGCGTAGGGTTGTTCCATCGGTCAGATCGCCGTAGTGCAAGAAAAGCTGCGGCTGCTCTTCATGTGGATCCTCATAAATGTGATCGATGCGATCGGTATTAAACGTAGAGGTACGGCGAATGATGCCATGGACTTCGTACCCCTTTTCCAGCAGCAATTCACTCAAATAGGAGCCATCCTGACCCGTGATACCTGTAATTAACGCGCGCTTCCGTTGTGTCATGCTTAAAAATCCCTATGAATCACGTGGGCAAAAAGACGATATCCTGACTGACATGACACGCTGCTAAAGAGCAACAGGCTGCAGTCGAATCCGTCTTTGAGACAAATTTGAACCTTCAGAACTTATCCATAGAGTTCCCATCCATATTGGCGTTACAACTTACTGCTGTACACACAAACTCAAGGTTTTTGCTCTGTTTTGGGGTGCGAACCCTAGTCTGTCAGGACAACACAAGGGCGTAATGCATCCGCAAAATTTCTTCACCAACTTAGCAGATTAGGGGGAAGAAATTTGTGATCTTAACTCTGTGAATTCCAGCAAGTAATGTAAAGACATGATATAGATGTAACGTCAGACGCTCGCTCATTCATGCCGCTACAACTTCTCCAGCCTCGGGCAAGCGTCTCATAATTGTCCGGATAGACAATGAATGGGTTAAAGCTAGGGCGACCCCTACAAACAGTTAGCAACAACCAGTGACTGGGTATTCTTGACCCGTAGATTCAGTATTCACAGTCGCTACAGTCAACTAATGGAAATCGTCCATCCCAATCCGTTCCCTGCAATCGGTCCATCTGATGCTGTCACATCAACAGCGCTTTTTACAGATGCCAATCTTCCCGGTCAATCTCACACTTACAGCGTTAGCCTCGATTCATCCAGATCGCTTGCCCCAACCGATCTGCCAATCGTTCAGCGGCTAGACCAACCAGACTCTAATAGATTGATTCAGTCCAAACCTGCTCACGTCCAATCGATCAATCCAAGAACTGAGGCGATCAGTTTTGCCAAAGAGCGGGATGAACTCACCGGTTTGCACCGCAGCAGTAGCTTTGTTTCGACAAACCATGATTCTGATGCCTTCAGCTTTACCCGCAGCAGAGCGGTTGGGCTGCCCTACCCGGGCCACTCGTTGAAATATATGCCTGGTGCTCCGCTCAAGTACGATACTGCGGCGCGCCAATGGCAAACCCGCATGAGAGAACGAGGCTGGAGCATTAATGTCGATGGCTTTTATGGTGCGCAAAGCGCAAAAATTTGCAAGCAATTCCAGCAGGAAAAAGGACTTCAGGCAGACAGCATTGTGGGACCAGCGACTTGGGCAGCCGCCTTTAAATCCGACAATCTGGCAACGCCGAAACCCAGTTCGAGTAGCGGCTCTATCAACCCCAAAGGGCTAGACATCGTCAAGCGGTTTGAGGGCCTGTCCCTCACAGCTTATCTGGATCCAGTGGGTATTTGGACGATCGGCTATGGTCATACGGGTCCAGAAGTGGGGCCAGGGGATGTGATTACTCGCACCGAAGCAGAAACCTTGCTGAAAAAAGACCTGACCAAGTTCGAGAATGCCGTACGGAGTTTGGTGAAAGTGCCCATCAACTCGAATCAGTTCTCCGCTTTAGTGTCCTTCACCTTTAACGTCGGGACTGGAGCACTCAGTCAATCTACCCTCTTAGCCCGCATCAACCAGAAAGACTATCAGGGAGCAGCCGATCAGTTTTCCCGCTGGGTTTATGGCGGTGGCCAAGTTCTACCGGGCTTAGTGACTCGACGCAACGCAGAGCGATCGCTCTTTTTACAGCCAGCTTAAAGTTCGAACTGGCTCGGATTTGCTCAGTTCTGCCTGTATAAATCCCTCAGATAAAAATGCTAACGATCGAGGGAATCGCCTACCATCTATAAGGGAGGATTGAGCATTATGCAATTCATCGATCAGGCAGAAGTTGAAGTTCGGGCAGGAAACGGGGGCGACGGTATTGTCGCATTCCATCGGGAGAAGTATGTTCCAGCAGGTGGTCCCTCTGGCGGCAATGGCGGCATGGGCGGCTCGGTCATCTTCGTTGCGGTCGAGCATTTGCAAACGCTATTGGATTTTAAATTTGCCCATCAATTCAAAGCAGAAGATGGCAAACGTGGTGGTCCTAAGAATATGACTGGGGCTTCCGGGAAAGATTTACGGGTTGAAGTTCCTTGCGGCACTGTCATCTATAACGCTGAGACCGATGAAGTGCTGGGCGACTTGGTAACCGCAGGTCAAGAACTATGTGTGGCCAAAGGCGGCAAAGGCGGATTAGGCAATCGCCATTTCCTGAGCAACCAAAATCGGGCCCCTGAGAAAGCTCTTCCTGGTCTGCCTGGTGAAGAATATTTGATTCGGCTAGAACTTAAGCTATTAGCCGAAGTGGGAATTATCGGGCTGCCTAATGCAGGCAAATCAACTCTAATCTCAGCACTCTCTGCCGCTCGTCCCAAAATTGCCAACTATCCGTTTACAACGCTTGTGCCTAATTTAGGTGTCGTTCGTAAACCAACGGGCGATGGTACCGTTTTCGCAGATATTCCTGGATTAATTGAAGGAGCACATCTCGGTACAGGTTTAGGGCATGACTTTCTACGTCACATCGAACGTACTCGCGTGTTGCTTCATTTAATCGATGTGACTCAGGATGATCCGATCGGTGCCTACCAGACTATCCAGGCTGAGCTGCAAGCCTATGGGCGAGGATTGTCCGATCGCCCACAGGTGATTGCACTCAACAAAATTGATACTTTACCGCCTGATAGTCCATTACCCGATGCTGTGGCTGAGCAACTTCAGCAGTTAACGGCTGATCCCATTTTTATTATTTCAGGAGTCGCCAAACTAGGACTTGATCCCCTCCTGCAACAAATTTGGCAATTGCTCAGCAATGCAGAACCGGAATCATCTGAACTGCTATCCAGGTCGATCGAACTTCACTAATTGGACTTGATGCTGGGATTTATTCATCTTCTTCCCAGCTTTCTACAGCCAGGAGATCGCTGATGGGATCCTGCATCGTGAAGTCAAAGTCTTGTAGTTCGCGCTTCCAGTACGACCATTCGTCGCCATAGAGTAACGCGATTTTCCATAAACTGTCGGTGGGTTTAACGGCTTTGGATTGAACCAGCGAGCGGACTTGGCGCTGGAACTTTTCCATCGGGTGGATGGCCCGTGGGCTCATAACACTTTCTGTCATAGACAAGATGGTGAATTAATTGAATTAAGCGAAATTCTGAGACAGACTTTATGCCTTCAATCCAGCCTAGCTAGTCAACATGAAGCTGATTGACTAAATTGGCCTGAAAAGCATGTTTTCAATATCTTATGTTAGCACAACCGATTTTTGACCGTTCGAAATAGGGATTTCAGAGAATTACGATGATTTCTGTTAATCTTAGATTCCAAAAACAATCAGAAATGGCTATCTATCGAGCTGTTTCCGACCTTTTCAAGCCTGAACATCCTTCGATCTCAAAAAGAGGTTTGGAAGGTTGCAATTGATTCGGTCGTATATTCGATCATAACGAATTTGCGACAGATTGATAGAAATTTCGGAATGCATACTGCATACAAGTTCACCACAATCGCAAGCTGATCTACGATGACGCTGCAACGCCACAAAATCTTCGATCGCTGCTTCCGCTTCTTGTGAACAGAAGCTATAATGATCCTTTTGGGTACGCATTTTTTCAAATTGTAGAGAGGAAGCTAGATGTCGCGATATCGAGGTCCCCGACTGAGGGTGACGCGTCGCCTCGGTGAACTACCAGGTCTGACGCGCAAAAGTGCAAAACGGCAATATCCGCCAGGACAGCATGGTCAGGCTCGGAAGAAGCGTTCAGAATACGCCATCCGGCTTGAGGAAAAGCAAAAGCTCCGCTTCAATTACGGAGTTTCAGAAAGGCAGCTCCTGCGTTACGTGCGTAAAGCTCGTCGAGCCGCTGGTTCCACCGGTCAAGTTTTGCTGCAACTGCTAGAAATGCGGTTGGATAATACGGTTTTCCGTCTAGGCATGGCTCCTACTGTTCCTGGAGCGCGCCAACTGGTTAACCATGGCCACATTACCGTTAATGGTCAGGTAGTGGATATTCCCAGCTACCAGTGCAAACCGGGCGATGTGGTTGGTGTCCGTGATACCAGCCGTTCTCGTCAGTTAGTTGAGAACAATCTTCAATCTCCTGGTTTGTCCTATGTGCCAAGCCATCTCGAGTTTGACAAGAACAAGCTACAGGCGAAAGTCAACAGCGTGGTTGAACGCGAATGGGTCGCTTTAAACATCAACGAACTGCTGGTGGTTGAGTACTACTCACGCCAAGCTTAATTCTCTCTGTTTGGTTGCATCTGCGCGGCTGCGGTGCGCCATCTAGTTTTTATTCCTCAAGCTCTCTGATCCCGTCAATCAGAGAGCTTTTGTGTATGGCAAATTTCGGCCACGACCGATCGCCTCTTCAACCCCCAATCTGAGACATGGTGCGCGCGTAGGCTCCCGTCGTACCCGATTCTCGCATTTTGAAATTGATCGCGGGTTTAGCGGTCAAAAGGGCCTTGACTCTAGTTCTCAGCTCCGCTAGAGACTCACCCGATCGCAATGCCGTTTTCAAATCCAGTTGTCCGGTCTCATTCAGCAAGCAAGGACGCAACCAGCCATCAGCCGACAACCGCATCCGATTACAGCGATCGCAAAAACATTCCGACATTTGGCTAATGAAGCCCAACGTGCCTTTGGCCCCCGGAATTTGAAAGACATCGGCAGGACCATTACCCTTCACCTGTGCCTCAGTCAGGCCCCAGCGGTCTCGAATCTGTTGGCGTAGGGTGGCTGAGTCTACCCAACCTTTGCGATCGAACAGACCTGCATTACCGATCGGCATAAATTCAATGAATCGCACATGCCATTGTCGATCGATCGTCAGCGCTGCCAGATCCAGCACCTCATGGTCATTCACACCGGGGATCACCACCACATTCAGCTTCAACGGATCAAAGCCCACCTGATGCGCCACCTGAATCCCTTGCCACACCTGCTGCCAGCGTGATCGGCCTCGATTTCCAATAATGCGATCGAAGGTTTCCGGTTCCAAAGAGTCCAGGCTGATATTAATCCGGCGCAAGCCTGCATCATAGAGATCCTGCGCCAACTCAGCCAACCGGAAAGCATTGGTGGTCATGGCCAGATCTTTCGTTTGAGGCAAAGCGGCAATCGATTGCACCAGATCGACAATGCCCGATCGCAAAAGAGGTTCACCGCCCGTCAAGCGAAAGCGTGTAAAGCCACACGGAATTAACACTTCTTGCAGCAAAGTCAGCAGTTCCGCGTTCGTCAGATAGGCTTGCTGCTGCAAATAGGTCAATTCTTCGCCTTCTGGCATGCAGTATTGACAGCGAAAATTACAGCGATCGATCAGGCTAATCCGGAGATAGTCAACGGTAGGATTCACAGCAGCAGGGGTGACAATTGGATTCACAAAGGACGATCCATCTAGAGTGCTTAAGCATTTGCAATGATCTTAACGAAATTGCAGCAAAATCCCGGCATGCTGGGGTCAGAAGATGGTTTGGAAAAGCCAATCATTAGGATTATATTTCTCCCAGCTTGTCCATCCTGACTGGTCTATTCTACGTAGATCGCAAATGAGTCTTGAACGCTGCGTTTCGGTCCCACCTGCGCGTAAACGGCAGGCTAACTGATCAAGTCCGCTAAACCGGACTACACCTGGAAAACCTCTTGTAGTGCACTTTAGGGCAGTTTTTCCCATAGTCCGCGATTCATCTGCGGGCGGCTCAGCAACTGAGTTAGGCCTGAATTTGCGATCGACTGATCCTGATTAGGAACTCGATCGCTTATTTGGATTGCGTCTGAACTGCACCGAACCGATCGGGTGGCCAATAGCGCCAGAAGACCTTACCGATCAGATTTTTCTGAGGCAACACTCCCCAATAGTGACTATCCAGAGCATTGTTGCGATTGTCACCCAGCACAATCAGAGCACCAGCAGGGACGGCGATCGGCCCCCAATCATAGGTAGGTGCTTCAGTCAGATAAGGCTCGCTCAAAGGCCGCTGATTCACATAGACCTTGCCCTGCTTCACTTCCACCACATCACCAGGCAATCCAATCACTCGCTTCACAAAAACTGTCTTTGCATCGAGCGGCATTATCCCTTGCAGCATTTGCGTCAATTGCATCGGCGGCTGGAAAATGACTAGATCCCCTCGCTGAGGTGCATTGCTCTGGTAATAGGCCCGATCGACAATAATTCGATCGTTCACTTGCAGCGTGGGCAGCATTGATTCGGAAGGAATGTAATAGGTCTTGTAGCGATCGGGCGAGCAGGCAGTGACCAAGCCCACTATGGCAGAGATCAGAATGGCCTGTTTCTTTAGATGCAAACGGACGATTGCAAGACAACTCATAAGATTGCAGGGCACAGAGAACTAATCAATCTTCACCTTTGGCGATCGAGGCTATGATTTGGCCTAGCGAGCGTTGCCATCTTAAATATGATTAAGACGATCGACAGCCATAAGGTCAGCAGTAGAATGGAGAAATAGAAATTCTGTTTGTATTCTGTATTCAGGCATAGCGCAGTTGCGGCCCAAAGCAGCACTGAATCGCCTTTTCATCCTTCTACCAACGATTAGCAATGATTAGGGAGAGAGGCTTCGTCTTTTTCTCAAGTTTTGTTAATCTAGGTAGGATATTCAGAAGCCATTAATTTTTTTAATTGAGCGTTTTAATTTTTCTGCATTCAAAGTTTTGAGTTCAAGCTATTTTGGTTTCTTTTCCAGAACTTACCTCAGGACGCACCAGTGACTCTCCAAACTGAACAATCCCCTGTACAATCGTCTGCAAATCAGCTCAATCGTCAGATGATTGTCATCCTGGATTTTGGTTCCCAATACTCCGAACTCATTGCTCGCCGCATTCGCGAAACTCAGGTTTATTCTGAAGTTCTCTCCTACCGCACCACTGCGGAACAGTTGAGGCAGCTCAACCCCAAAGGCATCATTTTGTCAGGTGGCCCTAGCTCGGTCTATGACGAAGGTGCTCCCCACTGCGATCCAGAAATTTGGAACTTGAATCTTCCGATTCTGGGGGTCTGCTACGGTATGCAGCTCATGGTACAGCAATTGGGTGGGGGCGTTGAACGGGCTGACCGGGGCGAGTATGGCAAAGCATCAATTCACATTGATGACCCAACCGATCTATTTACCAATGTCGAAGATGGGTCCACGATGTGGATGAGCCATGGCGACTCTGTAAAATCTTTGCCGCCCGGTTTTGAACTCCTCGCTCATACAGATAACACGCCTTGTGCGGCGATCGCCCATCATGACCGTAAACTCTATGGCGTTCAGTTCCACCCGGAAGTGGTTCATTCTCTAGGCGGACAAGCGCTAATTCGTAACTTTGTTTATCACATTTGTGCCTGTGAGCCCACCTGGACCACCGCTGCATTTGTAGAAGAAACGGTGCGAGAAATCCGGGCCAGAGTCGGCGACAAGCGGGTTTTGCTGGCCCTTTCTGGCGGTGTGGATTCCTCCACCCTGGCCTTCTTGTTGCATAAGGCGATCGGCGATCAGCTCACCTGCATGTTCATTGATCAGGGTTTTATGCGGAAAGGCGAGCCAGAGCGGTTGTTGAAACTCTTCCAAGAGCAGTTTCATATCGGCGTCGAATATGTGAATGCTCGCGATCGGTTTTTAGCCAAGCTCTCAGGCGTTGTCGATCCCGAAGAGAAGCGCAAACTGATTGGCCATGAGTTTATTCGTGTATTCGAAGAAGAATCGAAGCGGCTCGGACCATTCGACTATTTGGCACAGGGCACGCTCTACCCTGATGTGATCGAATCTGCTGATACCAACGTTGATCCTCAAACGGGTGAGCGGGTTGCCGTTAAAATCAAGAGTCATCATAACGTTGGCGGACTGCCCAAAGACTTGCAGTTTAAGCTCGTTGAGCCCCTGCGGAAACTGTTTAAGGATGAAGTGCGGAAAGTTGGCCGATCGCTCGGTCTACCTGAAGAAATTGTGCAGCGTCATCCTTTCCCAGGGCCTGGGTTAGCGATCCGTATTTTGGGCGACATCACCGACGAAAAGCTGGAAATTTTGCGCGACGCCGACCTGATTGTGCGTCAGGAAATCAACCGCTGTGGTTACTATCACGAACTGTGGCAGGCTTTCGCCGTGCTGCTGCCCGTACGGAGTGTGGGCGTCATGGGCGATCAGCGGACCTATGCTTATCCGATCGTGCTGCGATTTGTCACTAGCGAAGATGGCATGACCGCAGACTGGGCAAGAGTTCCTTATGACTTACTCGAAACCATTGCTAATCGCATTGTCAATGAAGTTTCGGGCGTCAACCGGGTGGTTTATGATGTTACCTCGAAGCCGCCGGGCACGATCGAATGGGAGTAATTGCAGGGTATCTTCTGCCTGAGTTAATCCTTCTGTATTTTCGACAAACCTCATTTTTAACGAACCCCTAATTTGCGGCGAAGATTCAGACACCAGGGATGCTTTCATTCAAGGGTTTGGATCTTCGTTTTTGTCTTTGTCCCTTTGCCATGACCATTTTTTAAGGGCAGTTTTGCCAGAGCAGTTTTCCAGGACGACAGGAACTGCTACATATTCCCCAAGCTAAGCTAAAGCTGTGGAAAACTCTGGAAAAGTCTGTGGAAAACCCCGATCGGCCTGTGGAAAACAGGCAAAATTTCTGTGGAGAACTGGGGAAAAGCTGAATTTGCAACTACCGGACCAAATATTAGCTTGTTGTCGCCTCAGATGCAAGCTCATCGATTCATTTGTCGCTTCAATTCTGCTAATTCTTCATCCATCTCCCATTGCTTAAAGGTCTGCTCCAACAGATCCGCAGCTGTTGAACCTTTAAAAGTAGTGCTTTGATTCCAACCTGTGGTTTGCCACTGTTGTTCTGCTTGCGTTGCGGTTTGGGCTTGATAACTAGCACGACTGGCTTGAGCCTCAGCCACTTTGGCGCTCACTTCCTTTTTGCGAACTTGGATTTGCTGTTGGAGTTCGATCGTCTGTTGAATTCGCTGCTGCACCACCTGCATTTGGCCCCAGAGTTGGTTCCCTTCTCGTAACAAGGCAGCTTCACGCTCTTCTGCAGGCTTCACCAGGTCAAGACGTTGGGCATTTTTCGCTTTTTCAATCCGGACATGCCAGCGTTGAATTTCTTGAGCCGTGGCCAAAATATTATCTTGCAGCTTTTTCTCTCTTAAACGCAGATCGCCCAATAATTTGACGGTTTCTTCTTCCTGTTCCCGCAAATTTTCTTCCAGCGCCTGTAATTCTAAATGGGGATTGTTGCGAAGAAACTCTTCTAATCGCATTTCCAAAAAATTGCTCAGATCTTCAAACAGCCCCATTATTCATACTCCTAAGCCTGGTTGCTGACATCATCCTAGCAAGCGATCGCCCAATTGCAAGTCCTTCCTCAGTCAGGTGCTTGAACGCGAATCTTCAACTCGTAAGTCGATCGTCCTGCTCCCTGGGATGATTGGGGTAACCGCGCCATTTGCATCAACCCCAAACGCAAGACCAGCTTGTACTCACCCGGATTTTGAGGAAACCGAATCTTCCCAGAGGCCACGGCTGTCTCACCCTGGACAATTTGTCCTGGTAAGTAAAGATAATTCAGTGATGTAACTTTAATTTGCTGGTCGTTTTGATCAAAGAACTCCACATGGACGATTGTCTGACCTTTCACCAGTCCAGTATCATAACCAAACCAGGCTGACTGTCCCCGATTCTGCAACTTTGCTCTCAGCAGAATTTCTTGGGAAGGTGGTACCTGTAGGACATTCGTGGCAGGAATGACTTGATTGTTTCCATCCTGGAGCTGCAAAATTTCGCCTTTCCAGCGACGACGATAAGCCTTTGTGTCGATCACAGGAGGATTCAGCGTAACTTTCAGGTTGCGGGCATGTCTTTCAATTGGACTATCTTGCCAATCCCAAAAGCGACTTTGCTCAAATCCAGGTGTAATATCCCAAATATGAGGTTGGCTGAATGCACCGATGACCTGTACCAGCGTGGAGTACAACAACAACAAACTAAAAGCAAGCCATATCCCAATCGATTGCAATCGAGACCTATACCTGCCGCCAAACAGAAACTCGATCAAGAAGTAACCGATGAGATAGCAAAAGACGGGTAAGGTATCAATTAAAAAACGGGAGCCATAGGTAATTGCCCCCCACCAGGGTCGATAAAAGCAATATTGCAGGAATAAAATTCCGCAGGCTGCTAACAGCAGGAGCAGTAATTTTTCGTCGGTTCGCTGACGGTGTTGAAAGATGCGATAAATTCCAGGAATAGCAGATAGCAGAATGGGTGAGAAAATTAAGGTGCCGCGTCCCGGACTGATTAACAGGCCAAAAAAAGCTTCCTTAAAGTAATCAACGCTAAATATATATTCGCCAGAGGTCTGCATTAAGGTGGAATATCCTCCAGCGATCGAGCTCTTTAAGCTAAAGCCAAAGTAGAAGATATTCCAGAACAGGTTGAATAAAGCTGAACTTGCACCAATCACCAACCAGATGACCTGCTTGCGGTAAGTGATACCCACATAGGCAAAGATCGCCAAAACAAACAATAAACCAGTCAAGCGAATGCTGGGTAATAAGCCGCAGAAGAAGCCAGCTACCAAAAGCAGCCCATGTCTCCTGGATGCTGTCGATCGCTCTGCTTTAAAAAGCGCCAGCATAATGCTGATTAAAGCGAGATTAAAGACGGTATGGGCCCATAATCCCTGCGCACTGATGGCCCAATTCAATGTAGCAAAGGCATAAATAAAGGTGGCGAATAAGGCAACGGATTTGTTGAATTTAATCTGAACGGCCAAATGAAAAATCATTACGGCTAAGGCCGTTAAGCAAGCCCCCGCTAGCTTCTCAAACTGTTGTCGCGTTGTCTCAAAAGCGGGATTTGTTAGATCAAGCGCAGGATTGGCAAATCCGCTTTGCAGCAATGCAATCCCTTTGAGATAAACGAAAAACAGGACATACAGCGGAAAACTGAGAATGGCTGGACCGATCGGATAGGCAGAGGTCAGATGTCCATTCGGGGCTTCTACAAAAAAATAGGGAATGCCATTCGCACCAAAAATGTCGTTAGGCATGTAATGATAGCTGTCCCGAAAGGCATCAAAATTCAAACTGCCATTTTCCAACCAGTGAAAGGCTAGCAGACTGTTTGGGATACTATCGTTTGAACTAATAAGCTGCTGATTGCTGAGGTAGACAAACAGAGCGGTCAAGAAAACCAACCCGCATTCTAACCCTAGAGTATGTTTTGCGAGCATTAGTCTAATCTGAGTGAAATCCAGTTTCATGGAGCAAACCTCTAGACTTACAACTCGCTGGCAGCCGCCCTGTAGCCACCATTTTTAGAGATGGATGACCAGATTCAAGAGCGACTCAAATATAAATCCCAATAGCTCTCAACCCGTTCTGATAAACACCGATCGATCGAAATATCTTTGGCTTGCCCGTCGTAATCTACATAACGTAGCTTGAAGCCTTCCGCCTGAATATCTAATAGAAACGCTTTGGGATCTGGATAGCGCTTGACACCAAACTCCAGCACGATCACGATATTGGGATTTCTTCGCACCGTTTCTCGCATACCCAGCCAAGCCCCTTCCTCTGCCCCTTCTGTGTCAATTTTGACGAAATCGACCTGCGGCCAATCTGCAGTGAAGGTGTCAACGGTCACGGTTTCGACTTCCATCACTTCAGTGTTATCCGTTTCGCCAATATACATGGAGGCATGTCCCGTATTGCCCTTGGGCACCATTAACTTCACGCGCTCACCGTCGCGATCGGACACAGCCAGTGGCAAAACTCTAGCACGATCGTTGAATCCATTAACTTCCAGCGACTTGCTGACCAGATTCACCAGTTTATAGTTGGGTTCAAAGGCAGCCACTCGTCCATTCTTGCCGACTGCACCTGCCATCACCAAGGCATAGTAGCCATGATTCGCCCCAATATCCAGACAGTGCCAACCCGGTTTCACCGTATGTAGCATCAGCATAGTAAGCCAGGGTTCCCAGTAACCATTCAGGCAAAGATGCGGCACAATTCCCACATCTGTTGTATCACCATAGAGAAAATATCTGGCCAATACCCGGCAGATCACCTGATGATCGCCCAAGTAAGAGGTCTGACAGGCAGCGCGACAGGCTGTATTGAGTTCGGCCCAGGACATTTGAGCCAGGGGCGTACTATTAATCCAGGCACCCTGACCCACGCCCTGCTGTAATCCTTCTAGTTTGTTTTGCAACTGCCGAGAGGTTTTTTCAAGCTGTTGCACCCGATCGAGCATGCTTTGTAACTGCTTGGTATTGGCATCCACCCGGTCGGTACAGTCTAAAATGGCTTGCAATTGACTAGCTTGAGCTGCGGCATCTGCGCCAAACCAGCGTTTAAGCCGCTGTTGCCAGGAAGCAGGTTGATTTGCAGATCCTCTAGTCAGAGCCGCGACTGGATTAACTTGATCCAGAAAAGCTTGCCAGTGTTGCGGATTCAGGGCAGTATCCGGGACCTGGGTATGCTGGGTCAGAATTACAAAAACGGGATTGGCAAAGACGGGTCGGCGTTGATCGATCGCTTGCTTCAAAAAATTGCGGTTAAGTCTGCCTAGCGCCCCTTTGTGAATCACGAACCACTCGAACTGGTCTACATTTTGTCGATAAGTTGCGTCATATGAGACCAGATTCGGAAACGCAGGTTTGAACTTGACAGGGGCAAGCAACCGATCGCCAGCCTGAACATACTGTTTGACGAAGTTTTCTGCCTCTACCCAGAACAGATCCTCCCCTGACTTCCCCATAGTTCGCTGCGCTGTTGACGATTTAAATTGCTTCCCCACAATACCGCAACAATGCCACAATACCGCAACCAGGTTTCAGAATCAGGGCCTATCAGCTATGCAAAGACGACTCAAGCTTTGATGCCTTTCGTCACGGTGCAAAAGTTATTCATCCAAAGCTGAAAATAGCGATGATTAAAATTGCAAAATTGCGTTTCACCCACTAACACTCGCTTAAGGCGCGATCGATCATAATAGCGTTTGTGATCTCGGATCTCTCGCTCATCCACAATTTTGAGACGGTAAGAAAGAAACTCCAACACAGGCTGTGCCCAAACTGAGGGAACCGTCAGCACTAATTTGCCATTCGGCTTTAATACCCGATGAATTTCTTGGAGAATTTGCTTTTCCTGCTCAATATGTTCTAAAACGGCCAGCATGGTGACTACATCAAAACTGGCATCCTCAAACGGTAGCTGATCGGCCAATCGTTGCTGCACGGTTTGAATATTCTCGAACTGCATTTCCTTAACTTTGAAGTCAACGCCCACTGCTCGATCGACCCGAGGTGCGATCGCCTTCAGAAACGAAGCGGCATGTCCACAGCCCACATCCAGCAATTGACACCCCACCGGAATATGGGGCAGTACCTTTCGCAGTCGTAACCATCGCAGAAACGGTTCCAGTAATACTTCTTTGGCCAATGTTGCTACTCCTTCTGCATGGGATGAGATCACGCAATGTGATCCACACCTCGTCTGTGGAATAGCTTATCCCAAGTTACGGAACCCGCATTATCGAGATTGATAAACTGCTGCTGAATTCGCGGGGTTGCAGCCGTGAACGGTCAGATCTTGCCGCAATTTGGCAATGTTGGCCTGTGCCTTTTGCGCATTCACTTTATTGCCGCGTACCCAGAAAAACTGAGCCGCCAGCTCAAAATCTCCGATCGCCTCTGTCAGGTTGCCCAACTTTTGCCAGGTTAAGCCGCGATAGTAGTAAGCCACTGGGGAATCGGGGGCAAACCGGATCGCGTCACTGAAGTCAGTAATCGCCACCGAATAGTTTTCCGATTTTTGATGGGCCATGCCTCGATAAAAATAGGCGATCGCATATTGCGGATTCACCTGAATGGCATGGGTATAGTCCTTAATCGCATTCCAATAGTCTCCTTGCTCAGCTCGAATGAAGCCTCGATTGCAATAAGGAGTGGGCTGCTGCGCATCAATCTGAATCGATTCTGTAAAATCGGTGATGGCGCTCGTATAGTCCTCTGAATCGTAATGGGCCAAACCGCGATAGTTATAGGCTCTGGCATCATCCGGGTACAGGCTCAAAATATGGGTAAAGTCGGCGATCGCCCCTGCTTTATCTCCCAAATCATACCGGGTCACTGCCCGATTCCAGTAAGAGGTCAGGTCGTCTGTGGCCAGAGTGGAATCGTCAAAACGTTGAATCAGACGCTGAATTACCCCTGCATCAGTTGTTTTGAGCTTGAGTTGCAGGGCCGGAAATGGCGTTGTGGTTTGCAAAGCATCGGTGATACCCAATACGGCAAAGGACTGATCCGAAACTAAAAAATTCTCGCTGGTGCCCAAAATTTTGAATTGAAATCGATCGGGATAGCGGCGCTTGAGCTGGAGCAATTTATGCAATGTTTCCTGGAGCAAGCTGCGTTGACTAAAATCAGTCATCCATCCCCGCTGCATCTTGCTCAACCAACGTTCTTCTTGACGATCGGCTAAATAACACCAGCCAATTTCCAACTGCCGTTGCCGACTGAGGAACTGTTCAAATTTTTGATATAGGGCTTCATCCAAACGACAACGCTCTGACCAAGGCCAAATCAAAATCAGGCGCTGTTGAGTACATTCCAATGCCTGTTCTAAAACAGCACGGCTGCCAGTGGCCCGATTTTCCACTTCTACCTCAGTGGGAGAAAAATCAAAAATCAGCTCTGACTGTGGGCTGGCTTTGCTGGCTGCTCCTGCTCTGTGAGTCTTCAACTCCTGATGTAGCAGATCTTGAAGATGGGTTTGCAGCGATTCGATCGTGCTTTCTGCATCTGGTAGGCGCTGGGACAATTCACTCAATTGCCGCTGCAAAGCGACCACATCTAATGTTTTGGGCAATCGGCTCAGATGCTCCTGCACTTGCTGATGCTGTTGAGCCAAATTCGCCGTTTTATTGTGAATTTGGTCGATCTGATCGCGCAGATTGTCAAAATAACGGACTGCTAAATCTTGTAATTCTGGATAGACACTTGCCGCAATACTGTGATTCGCATCGAGATCATCCCCAAATCCAGAAATTCTGGCGGTAGTTTCACGTCCTCCATTCAAGAAGCTGCCAGTGGGTTTCAACAGGTCGCTGAGGGTCCGCTTAAAGTTAAGCGCTACTGTTTCGATCGCCACAATGGAATGCTTCAGGGTTTCTTGCTGCTGATGGAGCTCATCGATATGACTTACCAAACTGCTCAGATCCCGCCTAGGCACCAGATCGGCCACAATTTTGACCAGTTCAGCAACTTCCTGCTTTAGCGACGTAATATCGACGGGTGGGGGCAGCTTGCTGAATTGCCGATCGAGACGGGTAACATGCTCTTGCAGCGCCGATAGATTGGGTTTGGTTTGGTAGGTGAAGTTTTCTAGATTGGCCTGCAACATGGCAACATCACTCTTGAGTTGCTCAACGCTTAGTCGCACACTGTCAGTACGCACCTGAGCCGACAGATTGCCCACATCTGCACCGAGCTGGTTCACGGTTTCCATCAAAACCCCACATTGCTCGATCACCTGCCGTACATCTTGCCGCATTGGGTTCAATCCCTGCTGCTCAACCAAAGCAATGCGCTGATGTACCCCCTGTTTCAAACTGCCTAATTCACCATGCAGCTTCTCTGAAAGTTCCTGATTTTTGAAGAGTAAGGTGCGATTCAACTGATTAAGCGTTTCTGGAGTTGGCAACAGCGCCACTTGATTTTGCAGGCGATCGACTTGCAGCGCCAAATATTGATCCGTTTCGGAAAGCGTTGCATCTCGTCGCTCGCTCAATTTCACCATACTACGGCGGTTAATTAGGCCCAGCACCACCAGCAACGAGAGCGGCGCAGTGGTAAAAAAGACTTGCTGTAAGAGTAAAGATGCAACCGAACCAGCCCCTAAACCAACGAGTGACAAATTCTCCAGGGTATTCAGCCAGGAAGTTTTCTTCATATTTAGATTGACAGCTTGCTTACACGGTTTCTATAGCGGAGAAAGTCGAAGGCACAGCGAGTGGGGAAATCTCAACTGGCATGAATCTGCAATATTGGATCGATCTTTGCTGATCAATCGATCGAGGGGCATATATTCCTCTTACGACTTTTCTGCATCTCATCAGGAAAACCGGCAGAAAGCTGGACCAGTCCTTTTTAGCGACCTTTTTAGTCAAGAATGCAGAAAAAACAAATGTGGAGCAAACTCTCTGAGAGCCTGCTCCACAACCAATAACTTTGAGGCGAAATGAAACTATGCAGAGAGGGTGCGGCGCTTTGAGACAAGGCGGAAGACATTGATGATGTCCCCGTTCTCCCAGTCCTTGAAGCTATCTAAGCCGATACCGCATTCATAACCTGCGTTGACTTCACGCGCATCTTCCTTCATCCGCTTCAGTGAATCCAGGTTGCCTTCGTGAATCACTGTACCACCACGTGTTACGCGCACTCGGCTGTTACGGATGATTTTGCCCGACAGAACATAGCATCCAGCAACTGCCCCACGACCAACAGGGAAGACAGCCCGCACTTCGGCTTGACCCAATGGCTCTTCCACCATTTCTGGATCCAGCAAGCCTTCCATCGCGCCCTGAATATCTTCCAGCAACTTGTAGATGATATTGTAGTCGCGCACATCAACGCCTGCTTCATCGGCGGCTTGTCTAGCACCACTGGCAAACGTGGTGTTAAAGCCAACAATGACTGCACTACTGGCCGCTGCCAAATCCACATCTGTTTCTGTGATTTCACCTGGAGCTGCAAGCAGAACCCGCACTTGCACTTCTTTTTGCGGTAGCTGCTGCAAAGCACCCAAAATGGCTTCGACTGAACCCTGTACATCGGCTTTCAGAATCAGGTTGAGTTCCTTCAATTCCCCTTCCTGAACCTGAGCTGAAATCGTATTCAGACTGACCCGACGTGATGCCATAGCCTGCTGGAGGCGAGACTGACGCTGCTGGTCAATCCGGCTAGAGGCGACCGCTCTGGCTTCTTTTTCATCCCGGTAGACTTCAAATTCATCTCCGGCAGCTGGAACATCCCCTAAACCAAGCACCTCAACCGCAAAGGAAGGCGATGCTGCTTCGACTCGTTTGCTGCGATCGTCCACCATAGCCCGTACCTTACCAAAGGCAGAACCGGCCACCAGGATATCGCCAACGCGAAGTGTGCCATTTTGCACGATCAAGCTGGCTACTGGACCACGAGACTTATCTAAGTGAGCTTCAATCACAGTTCCTCTAGCTGGACGATCGGGATTGGCATGCAGGTCTTCAACTTCCGCAACCAGCAGAATCATTTCCAGCAGAGCATCCAGGTTTTCACCCTTGATCGCACTAACGGGCACCATGATCGTGTCGCCGCCCCATTCTTCAGAAACGAGGCCATACTCGGTTAACTCTTGCTTAACGCGATCGGGCTGAGCCTCTTCTTTATCGACCTTGTTGATCGCAACGATGATTGGCACCCCAGCCGCCTTCGCGTGGCTAATAGCCTCGATCGTTTGAGGACGCACCCCGTCATCAGCGGCCACCACCAGAATAGCGATATCGGTGACTCTTGCACCACGAGCCCGCATTGCTGTAAAGGCTTCGTGACCCGGAGTATCCAGGAAGACGACCTGCTGAACCTGACCGTTCTGCTCCACATCCACATGGTAAGCCCCAATATGCTGGGTGATTCCACCTGCTTCACCTTGTGCCACCTTGGTCTTGCGAATCGAGTCAAGTAGTGTCGTCTTACCATGGTCTACGTGGCCCATGATGGTCACGACTGGCGGACGACGCTGCAGGTTTTCCAAATCGGCCTCATCCAGCATCTCGGTCACTTTACGAGCTTCCGCTTCCGCTTCCGCCGCTTCAACCAAGACATCATATTCTTCTGCAACCATCGTCGCCGTTGGAATATCTAGAATCTGGTTGATGTTGGCAGCAATGCCCTTGATGAACAGAAGCCGAATCAGTTCAGTTTCAGGCACGACCAGCTCTTCAGCTAAATCATGCACGGAAATACTGTCTCGCAGCACAATATGTTCCGGTCGTTGCCGCGCCTCTTCCTGCCGCCGTTCCCGTCGAGACGATCGAGAAGATTCGCCCGATCGCTTCGCCTTTGGAGGAGCAGGAGCAGTAGAAGGTTTAGCCTGAGTCCGACTCTTCGGTTTGGGAGGTCGAGCTAAGGACAGGCTCACCTGCACAGGTGCATCCTCATCCTCATCCTCTTCTTCGTCGAGGGTATCCTCTAGTTCCAGATTGGCAATATCAATATCTTCGTCATCTTCAATCAAAGGCTGAGAACGACGCTTGGTCTTCGTTCCCACCTTCGCTTTGGAAGCATCTATCTCTTCTTCTTCCTCCTCTTCCCAGCCTTTGCCGCGCTTAGGTGGACGAGAGAGAGTCGGACGCCGTAACTCAGATTCAGCATCAGGCAGCGGCTGTGTGGACAGTTTCGCAGCATCACCACCTGCTTCAGCAGCAGCCGGATCCGCACCTGGTCGAACTGGCTTGCGGCGCAACTCGATCACAGGTTTTGGCTTCAGTGCAGGCTCATTCGTTTGGGCCTCTTGGCGACGGGGCGAAGGCTTTGCGGTACCCGCTTCACTCGATCGTCCACCTTCTTTCGCAACAGCCCCATCTGTTTTAGGTCGTTTTAGAATTGGGCGACTGACAGATGAACCCGTCGATACCCCGGCTCCAGCACTCGAAGAACTGACCGATGGGCTCGCTGCACTTGCTGTAGCAGGCTGACTGGCCCTCGGCGGAGCCGCAACTGGACGAGCTGGAGGAGAAACCAATTCTACTGAAGGTTCTTCTGGTAGTTGAGAAACAGCCTCTGGCTCAGCCTCTGGTTCAACTTCTGGCTCAACTCCTGACTCAGCCCCTGAATCCAGTGCTGGCTCAACCATGGGTTCATCAACAACCTCTTCAAGAATAGGCTGCGATAATTCCACTTCGCCCACTGCTGGTTCCATTTCTGATGGAGCGATCGGAACATTCAGACGAGTGGGCGGCTCTAATTTGGCTGCACCATTCGACGGGGGTTGAACTGCAGGTGCTTTCACAGGAGCTGAATTGGGAGACTTCGCTTCCACCTCAGGACGCCGGGGCGGTTCAACTAGGGGACGGTTCTTACGAATTTCAAGGATTTGTTGCTTTTTCACAGGCGGTTGCGAATTCGCTGACTTAGAAACAGCACTGGTGCTATGAGATGATGCAGACTTCCCTGAAGCGTGAGTGCTCACATACTTCTCAGCAGCACTGCGAATCCGGGATGCCTCTGCTTCTGTGATGGTACTACTATGACTTTTAACTGAAATATTGAGCTGATCGCAAACTGCCAAAATGTCTCTATTATCCAAATTCAATTCCTTTGATAACTCGTATATTCTCACTTTGCCGTTGTTCATCCACTAACCCCTCTGCGTCCCGATCGATTTTACATATTGACCTACTGCTTTTTCTGAAACTACATCTGGACCTGCACTAAACTAACTGATCTTAAGGTTTATGTAACTTCCCAGAGTAACAACATGCTGAGCAGCCTGAATCATCTTGAGAGACTTTCATCTCTTGCCAGCGCTGAGCACTCTATTGACTAAGGAAGGCAGGCCTTGGTCAACGACAACTGCCTTCTCCCTAATTTTGCACAAACGCCTGAACCGTTAAAGCTACCTTTGGTGCGATTCCAACCCCAGATTACGGCTATTTTTCTCGCTTTCTTTTTTGATCTTAACTTGCCAGATTAACCTCCTGCCGCGTCAAATGCCGTCTTCTGTGCTGCGTTGTCAGAATCTGTATGGTGCACCATGGTTGAGTTTGCCACCAAGCGTTGCCCTAAGGTTTGGTAAATCTCTGCCGGAACCGCAGTCTTCAGCGATCGTCCAATTCGATCCTTTTTTTGAGCAAGCTGTAGACAGTTTTCATTCGGGCATAGATAAACCGATCTTCCCATCCCCTGATCTAATTGTACTTGCTGAGATGGAAATACTCTTACCACTCGCCAAAAAGCAGATTTATGATCGACTTTCCGGCAGCATAGGCAACGGCGATAGTTGGGCAGCATAGGCATTAATACTCAATAGAACAAGATTAAGGGCGCTGTATCGCTTCTGTTAAACCTGTGCCAAAACCGTCATTGCCGGTCCCCTCTGCCTCAAATTCGTCTTCCAGCTCTGCTTCTTCCTCATCTAATTCTTCTTCATCTAAGGGAAAATCATCTTCTTCATCTTCTTCTGCGGCCAAAGCTGCTTCTCGGGCCAGACGCCGTTCTTCTATCATGGCTTCCATTTTGCGGGTTTCCGCTTCGTAGTCATACTTAGCCGAATCCTTAATGTCGATCTTCCAGCCCGTTAAACGAGCCGCCAACCGGACGTTTTGACCTTCCTTACCGATCGCCAAGCTCAGCTGATCTTCAGGGACTAGCACATGGGCTTGCCGTTCATCCGGATTGATTAAGCGAACTTCCTGCACTCGCGCCGGACTCAAAGCATTGGCAATATAAGTAGCCGGGTCAGGTGACCAGCGGATCACGTCAATTTTTTCGCCCCGCAGTTCATTCACAACCACCTGAATCCGCGAGCCACGGGCACCAATGCAGGCACCAACCGGATCGACATCTCGCTCTAGCGTATCTACCGCAATTTTGGTGCGTGGTCCAACCGATCGCGAAGGTGGATTAGCTTCACGGGCCACAGCAACAATTCGGACAATTTCATCTTCAATCTCTGGCACTTCAGTCGCGAAGAGGTCCACAACCAACCCAGCATCGGCGCGAGAAACCAGCAACTGAGGTCCGCGATGGGATCCTTCCAGTACCTTTTTCAAATACACCTTAAAGGTAGCGTTCGATCGATAGGTGTCATTGGGCAATTGATCGCGTTTGGGCAGTTCAGCTTCTACTTCCGGTTGACCAAAGCCACTGCTGATTGCCATCACAACCGACTGCCGTTCAAATCTCAAGGCTCTTGCCTGCAGCACGGTTCCTTCCAATTCCTGGAATTCTTCCTGAATCAGCTTGCGCTGTTGATCCCGCAGCTTTTGGGCCAACACCTGTTTGGTTTGAATGGCCGCCATTCGGCCAAACTCACCTTGATCGGGAGTGACATCCAGCACCACCGTATCGCCAAGCTGCGCTTCATCAGCCACTTCTTGCACTTCCGTCAGGGAAATTTGGTGATCGGGATTGCTAACGCTTTCGACGATCGTCTTAGTCGCCAGGACCCGAAAGCCTTCGTCTTCCACATCCAGCTCCACCTCAAAGTTGCTGAAGTATTCATCATCAAAATTTGCAACATCAGCGCGATGGGTCCGCCGGTAGCGTTCATATCCTTTTAATAGAGCTTCGCGCAAGGCCGCTTGAACTGCATGTTTGGGGAGATTGCGTTCACGGCTAATGCTGTCGATCATGTCCTGCAATCCAGGCAAGGTAACCATTGACATCGGAGGAGCCTCCTTTCAATTTTCAGTTTTAGGTGTGTGGTTGAATTGGTAAAAAAGGTTGAACCGCGACTATTCAGCGGCAGACAGGTAAACGGCAGAACAGAACAATATCTTGGCAAACCAACGCTTGTCAGATGATTTTGGATGACGCTTCTCGATGACTGGTTCAATCCAACTGCTTTAAGCGCGATCGACCAACTGAACCATGCTAATCAAATGGCGTGGAATGGAAATCGATCGCCCTTTTTGACTGAGGTAAAGTGTAGTTTCATCTCGTCGAATCAGTTGGCCGGTCCAGCAGGTTTGCCCATCGTGAGGTTCGGTAGTTGTCACTGTCACCGGAAACCCCTTAAACGAGATGAATTCTCGATCGGTAGTTAGAGAACGAGAAATACCGGGACTCGAAATTTCCAGAATGTAAGCATCTGGAATCACATCTACTGCATCAAGAGCGGCTTCTAAAGCACGACTCATTCGCTCACAATCATCCAATCCTGTATCTTGTGCCAGGTTACGAATATCCACTCGCAGCACGGGCGGGTGCTGATTGGTATGAAATACGGCCCCCACCACATCTAAACCAAGGGCATTTGCCACTGGTGTCGCTAGCTCAATGATTTGAGGAATGAGTGGGTGAGTCATCTTTCTAAAGGGACAAATGATGCACGAAACGGTCAGGATAGTTCTTCAGCTCAAATGCCTAAGAATTAAAAAAAGTGGGTACCGACCCACTTCCAGTGAAATGTTGTCATAACACCGGCAGGAGAAAAATCTTCCTCCCGCTAAGCTCAAGTTTAGCGTATCCATTCTGGATTGGGGTATGGCTAACTCAGCGGGCCTGTCGGCTGATTTGGTAAATGCGCTGCTTCTCTGCCCGCAACTTTTCATAGTCTTCCGCTCGGAGCCGCTCCACATAGTTGACTTTCACTTCTTCCAATAAGTCAACAGATAGAGATTCTATTTCGCTGAGCGCTTGATTTTGCTTCAGTTCTGCGCCAAACACTTCTCCAAATCGGCTAATCAGCTGGCTCATCAAGGCTGCCCCTGTTTCATCTTGCAGGGCCGATCGCACCGCTTGATAAGCATTTTGAGAAACATCCGCAATGATTTGCTGCGTTAACTGATGCGAAACCTGGCTGACACCCGGCAGTCGCTGCAATCCCGCATAAACAGGGGAACTATTCAGCACTTGTAAAACGCTATGGTGCAACAATGCTTCAATTTCGGGGCGAAGACGTGGCAAGACATGATCCACTAACACTTCCACCAACTGCTTGCTAATTGCCTCTACTTCATTTACCCCATTTAAATCCACATAGCGATTGGTTTGGAGTAACCAGCGGCTCAGTTCACCCCGATGAATCAACTCCTGAGTTTGATCGAGAATGCGGATCACGACCATTTCAGTGAGCTCTACCGCAATACTAGAAATCAAAGTGCGGACAATGCGGTAATTCAAGGTGTGTAGATTGATCAGCTTGGCCTGATCCAACCGAATCGTAACGGGAATCACCCGTAACCAGCGCCAGAAGGGCAAAATCAACAGCAAATCATAACAACGCCAAATCACAGCATCCAGCCAGCTTGTGTAATGGTAGCGACGGCTGAGATAGAGCGTGCGGGCCAGGAATTCGGCGGCAAATAGGACGGTAAATCCCAGGTCAATTTTCCAAAATCGATCGATCGGTTCCCCATTCTCGCCAATCGCACGATAGTAATTCGTCGCAATTAGGGACTGAATTTCTTTCTGGAAAAAGGCGATCGACTGATTCCAGCCTTGACGACTGAGATAGTCCTGGCTCCAAAATTGGCGAAAGGCATCCTTAGAGGATTCGACGCCGACATGATCGCGCATGCGGTTTTTAATGCGCTCCAACGTGCCGGATTTTCCTGCTCCCTCAAATGGATTTTCATCCACCATTTCAACGCTGAGGGTTTGCAGATTCAAGAGCTGCTGCTGGGTTTCGGGCGATTGCACTCCCGTTAAAGCCACCTGATTTTCGAGCTGTTGGACAGCCTCTAAATAGGCAGTGGTGGTCCGGTGCGGTTCAATCCCTTTAATGTGAAACCCATACCATTGCGTCAACTGCGGCAGATAGGTGAGATAAAAATTTCGCCAGGGAATAAAGCTTAAATCAAACAGCACTAACATCAAATTACTGAGAGCCAGTAACGCCATCAGCCGCTCAAACCATAGCCCCCGTGACTGAATACGGCGTGGACGATCGAGCTCCACTGATGAGTGACCTGCTTGAGGTTGTTGTGCCATACCAAAAAACTGCCAACACTCCGACTTCTCCGTCACCCTATCGCAACTGCTGACAGCCCGCGAGCGATTTCGCAGTTCCGCTAAAATAATTCATATAACTTCACATTTAGTATTATGCAGACTGTTGTTGCAGCTCCTACTGGTACCTATTGGTCCTGGCGCGGGCATTCCATCTATTACGTGAAGGCTGGCGAGCCTCAAGCCGATCGACCTCCTTTGTTGCTGGTTCATGGGTTCGGGGCTTCGACCGATCACTGGCGGAAAAACCTGGCGGGCCTGGGCGAACAGTTTGAAGTTTGGGCGATCGATCTATTAGGGTTTGGGCGATCGGCCAAGGCAGAAGTGGACTACAGCGGCGATCTATGGCGTGACCAGCTCCATGACTTTATTACAGAAGTGATTGGCAAACCTGCTGTATTGGCGGGCAATTCTTTAGGTGGCTACGCTTGCCTTTGTGTCGCAGCTCAACGGTCTGAATCGGTTGCTGGTCTCATTTTGCTCAATCCAGCCGGACCGTTCACGGAAACTCAGACTGTCGCAAAGCCCGATCCGTTTCGAGAAGTTTTCACGAATATCGTGCGATCGGTCTTATTGGCACCGCTGCCCAGCTGGTTGCTGTTTCAATATGTGCGGCAAAAATCAATGATTCGCAAAACTCTGGCGAAAGTTTATCTTGACCAGACTGCAATCACCGATCAACTTGTAGAAGATATTTATCGGCCCTCCTGCGACCCGGGTGCGGCTCAGGTGTTTGCATCTGTATTTAAATCTCCACGAGGTGAAAAGAATGATGTGCTGCTGAGCCAGATCAGCTGTCCGTTGCTAATGCTCTGGGGAGAAGGCGATCCCTGGATGAATTCCCGATCGCGCGGAGCCCGATTTCGAGAGCACTATCCTCAGCTGACAGAATATTATCTCCAGGCAGGTCATTGCCCTCATGACGAAGTGCCTGCCCAAGTCAATGCTCTGATTCAAGATTGGGTGTTGAGTTTCCCCAGTCATGTTTAAGCTTCGGCTGTAAAGAACGGCATTACCTGTACATCTTGCTTGAGGTAAAGCGGATGGCGGGGGTGACCGGATTGAGTTCGACCCAGACAGGCTAATCGATCGGCTAACAACCCAGAACGATCATTCAAAAGCTGCAAAACAGCTTGATCGCGGCCATGCAGTTTGCCTCCATTGCCCCAGGCTAAAATCACTCGATCGGCTTGTTCAACGGCAATTTGGATAAAGCGATCGCATTTGCTGCCGATCGGATCGGGCACCGTTTGGAGCTGCTGCGGGTAAGGCGTGCGGAAGGCAAACAAATTCACAACTTCTAAAGAGCCGTATTGCCAAGATTGGGCAAACTGTAGACAACGACGGATCGTTGCATCATTGGTTGAAGCGTCAGCCGTGCTGGGATTGAGCATGATGAATACCACACGAGGCGCATCAGCATGCCAACTTCGCCAGAGCGAATAGCGATAAGTGCCGGTGGGATCAAAGCAGGCTCCTGCTTTCATGCGATGCTCACCTCTGAGTTGCCAGCAGTCTTCTACGGATATGCTATGACAGAAGCAGAAGCAGCTCAACCTGCACAATTTTGCAGTGATTCGGTAGGCTAGGAGATAGATTTTGCGAGCTTATCGCCGCTGACCTCGTACACCCCAAAGGAATATAGAGTCATGGGACTATTCGACCGTGTAAGCCGCTTGGTTCGAGCCAATATTAACGACACGATTAGCAAGGCGGAAGACCCAGAGAAAATTCTGGAACAAGCCATCATTGACATGCAGGAAGACCTGGTGCAGCTACGCCAAGCCGTTGCAACAGCGATTGCCAGTCAAAAACGGACGCAACAGCAACAGGCACAAGCCCAGTCAGAGGCTGATAATTGGCAGCGTCGGGCTCAGCTTGCCTTACAAAAAGGGGATGAGAACTTGGCGCGTGAAGCCTTGAGCCGCAAAAAAGTACAGGCCGAAACTGCCACAGCTCTCAAGACACAGCTGGATCAGCAGAGCGCGACAGTAGATACCTTGAAGCGAAATTTGATCGCGCTGGAAGGCAAAATTTCTGAAGCCAAAACCAAGAAGGATATGCTCAAAGCCCGTGCCAGTGCGGCAAAAGCGAATGAGCAATTGCAGAAAACCGTGGGCAGTTTGGGTACCAGCAGCGCCATGGGAGCCTTTGAACGCATGGAAGAAAAGGTGCTGCAAATGGAGGCCCGCTCACAAGCTGCCGCCGAACTAGCTGGGGCTGATTTGGAAAGTCAATTTGCCCAACTTGAATCGGGTAGCGATGTGGATGATGAATTGGCTGCCATGAAAGCTCAACTATTAGGTGGTACGACGGCTCCTAGTCAGGCATTACCAAGTGCAGCTCCTAGTAGCACGACACCTCAAGATGCCACCGTTGATGCGGAATTAGAAGCACTCAAATCCCAGCTTGATCAACTTTAAGTAAAGTATAGATTTCAAATCAAATTTTCAAGATTCAGCTGTTTTGCTCTGGTCGATCGGTGGGGGTTTTCAATAGATACCTCCACCTTTCTTTTTGGATCTGCATCTTTAAGAAAGCAAATCGCCCAGTAAGCTAGAAAGAGGTAATTCTAAAGTTTTGTTGAACTTTTGATATGAGTAGCGTGGTTACTATTTCTGATCCCCAGTTTTCTGAGGAAGTTCTAGATGCGGGCCAACCCGTTCTCGTCTATTTTTGGGCAACCTGGTGTGGCCCCTGCCGCCTCATGGCCCCAGCCATAGAAGCCGTTGCTGCTCAGTATAGCGATCGGTTAAAAGTTGTCAAAATGGAAATTGATCCCAATCCAGAATCTGTCGCTCAATATCAAGTTGAAGGCGTACCAGCTTTACGGCTGTTTCAGAATGGTCAAGTGATTCAATCCACGGAAGGGGCTATGAATAAACAGAAGTTAGAGGAATTCCTCACAACTGTTTTGTTTGCCTGATATGACTCACGACGGTTAGACATTGTTAGCCTCGTTTAACTTCCCTCTCGATCGTTTCTTTCGCTCATTTCCCTTATGCAACTTGCCGATCGCCTCAAACCACTTCAAGCCAATGTCTTTGCCGATATGGATCGGGCTAAGGCAAAAGCAAAGGCTGCTGGTCAGCAAATCATTGACTTATCGCTCGGCTCGTCGGATTTGCCCACACCATCCCACATCTTGGAGGCGATCGCTGCATCTTTGTCCGATCGTAATACCCATGGCTATCTGCTCTTTCATGGCACTCGGAATTTTCGGCAGGCTGCGGCCCAGTGGTACACCCAGAAATTTGGTGTGGCGATCGATCCAGAAACTGAAGTATTGCCGCTGATTGGCTCCCAGGAAGGTACAGCCCATCTGCCGTTAGCAGTCCTGAATCCTGGCGATTTTGCCCTCTTGCTCGATCCGGGCTACCCTTCCCATGCGGGCGGCGTTTACTTGGCAGGCGGCCAAATTTACGCGATGCCGCTACAGGCTGAAAACAATTTTTTGCCAATTTTCTCAGACGTGCCTGCTCCTGTTTTGGCCCAAGCTCGCATGATGGTGCTGAGCTACCCGCACAATCCGACTACAGCAGTGGCGTCGCTGGACTTTTTCAAAACAGCAGTGGCTTTCTGCGACCAGCATGATCTGGTGCTTGTGCATGATTTTCCTTATGCTGACCTGTATTTTACTGGGGATCCGCCGCCTTCCATTCTTCAGGCTGATCCTGAGAAAACCCGATCGATCGAATTCTTCACGCTGTCTAAGTCTTACAACATGGGTGGCTTCCGGGTGGGTTATGCGATCGGCAATGCCACTTTGATTCAAGCCTTACGTCAGGTCAAAGCATCGGTAGACTTCAATCAATATCTTGGCATCTTAAATGGAGCTGCTGCTGCACTCAACGGTCCCCAGGATACTGTGCATCAGATGGTGCAAACCTTCCAACGTCGTCGGGATGTATTTGCAGCAGCCCTCCATCGAATTGGTTGGGAGGTGCCTGTACCCACAGCAACAATGTATATTTGGGCAAAACTGCCAGAGCCTTGGACTGCTCGTTCGCTCGATTTTGCTATTCAATTGGTAGAGCAAACCGGGGTAGCTGTTTCTCCTGGAGCAGGATTTGGCAAGACCGGGGAAGGCTATGTTCGCTTTGCGCTTGTGCATGAGCCAGCAATTTTAGAAACAGCGGTCGATCGCATTGCTCAGTTTCTGCGGTCTTAACCAGGGAATGACGGCGCAAATATCAACATGTTCAAGTCAACGAAGGAGCATTTAAGCGGGGAATTTTTGAACTGGAGGTATTTCAGCTGGAAAGTTCTGATCTGGAAACTTTTCCTGGGCATGATCGTTTTGCTGCCGCTCCCAGCCTTTGCTCAAGTCAATTCAACCTGTCAGGCTGATCTAGCCAATCAAATCGAAGCAATCACCGATCGTCCAGAATTCCAGCGAACCCACTGGGGAATTTTGGCACAAACGATCGGACCTGATCCCCAAACGCTATATGCCCAGGAGGCAGACCATTTTTTTATTCCAGCTTCCAATGTGAAGCTACTCACAACGGCTGCGGCCCTGACTCGACTAGGGGCTGATTTTCGTATCCGCACTTCTATTTATCAACTTCCCAGTTCAGCTAACCAAACCGTTTTGCAAATTGTGGGGCAAGGTGATCCCAGTTTGGGCGATGCCCAACTTGAAACGCTGGCTCAGCAGTTGTTCGATCGCGGTATTCGTCAGATCGAACGATTAATTGCGGACGATCATTATTTTCGAGGTGAGATGGTGAATCCCACTTGGGAATGGGGTGATTTGCAAGCAGGATACGGCGCTCCCGCGAACAGCTTGATCTTGAACCAGAACTCGATTGATCTCACTTTGGTTCCGCAACTCCTTCATCAACCTCTGCAAGTATTGTGGGATAACCCATCTGAAGCCAACGGTTGGCAGATTATCAATCAATCGGATACGGTTGCGGCGAATGCACCTGAGTTTGTAGATGTGGGCCGAGATTTGCACCGACCCATTCTCTATGTGCGAGGTAATCTGCGCGTGGGATCAGCCGCTGAACCCGTTGCAGTCTCGATTCCTCAACCGACTGAGCATTTTCTCGATCGGTTTCGTCAAATTCTGGTAGCCCAAGGCATTCAAGTGCAGCAGCAAAACATTGCGATCGATCCCTTGCCCAGTTCTGCTGAGCCGATCGCCACTCTAGAGTCTGCTTCCCTCTTAGAGCTACTGCAAGAAACCAACCAGTACAGCAATAATCTTTACGCAGAAGCTATTTTACGAATTCTTGGCAACACTGCTTATCCGCAGCCTCAATCCAGTCTTGAAGCTGGAATCAAGGCGATTAAACAAGTTTTGACCTCGCTAGGTGTTAATCCTGATAGCTACCATCTAGCAGATGGCTCTGGCCTTTCTCGCCAGAATCTAGTCAGTCCTGAAGCTTTAGTTGAAACATTACAGGGCATGGCCGTTTCACCCAATGCCAAACTTTACCGGACCACCTTAGCAACAGCTGGGATCAGTGGCACATTGCGCAATCGCTTTCAAGACACAGCCATTGCAGGAAAATTCCAGGGCAAATCGGGAAGCCTCACGGGGATTGTTACTTTGTCGGGCTATCTAGAACGGGAAAACTCCTCCCAACTGGTGCTCAGCATTCTGGTCAATCAAACCGAACAACCACTTACAACAGTTCAAGCCACTATCGATCGCATTGTGGAAGTCCTTTGGCGATCGTCTTGCTAGTGGAGCGGGGATCAAACTCTGCCGCACTCTAATTTTGATCCCGTTCTATCTTGACAAGGTAAAGTTTTACACGGATGATTAAGTTATCTTATTGAACCCTTCAGGAAAATTGAGCAGCCGCAGGGCGGTACTCGGAGGGTTTAATCTGATATTTCACTAAATTAGCCAACTCTTGAAGCTGATTGATTGCTTCAGCGCCTTCTAACTTCATGAGTTCTCGATCGTCCCGCATTTCTGTCCAGGTAATCCCATAGTCTGAAACCAAAAAGCGAATGAGGTGGTTTTCGCCCAAGCTCACCATAAAGGAAGCGCTATTCATTTGGCCTCCACAGGTATAGCAAGAAGCAAGATACCCTCGCTGCTCCAATACGGTTGCCAGCGCTTGAAGGTTCATGACTAGGTCCTGAACAAATTGGCGGTGCTGTTCTGCAAGTCTGAGGAACATTTATTAGACCTCCTATCACCACACTATCAGACCATTCTAAATCTTTTTATGTTTTCTTAAACATTTAGCCAAAATCTGGCGATTCAGTTATTCTGGGTGGCTTGATGTAACTGTAAGTGGATACTGACTATATGAGGCAAGTTCAGGCATAAATTGAGTCTTTTCTAGACTAACCGATGGTTTTTATTGATGCCGTATCAAGCACAACAAGACTAAACCACCCTCACTAGCACTAAATCATTTTCAGCCTAGCTTGTCCTTTGAGTTATCGAGGGAAATTGTTAGGCTTTGCAATAGAGATTGGTATCAAAAGCAATATCGAGAATCATCAACAAAGATGACTGGCTAAATCCTGTCATGCTGATGACTCCCGTGCTACTTCCAAAAGTAGGACTTGCAGCAAATCTCCAATTGCTTTTGCATGAAATACCTACTGAGGCATAGCATTTGCTACACCTGGACAGTAGGAACTTCCGGATTCTCGGTGAATTTAGTTCGCTAGATTTAATTCACTAGATTTAATTCACCTGCCACCAGCCAAAAGCAGGGCCGATAAAACGTACTGTCACCCAATACAGTACTAAAACGCCAATGCCAATCCAAGCCCCTCGTGTGCTCCAGCTGACAAACTGATTGGCTTGGCTTTTCTTGACGGGCAGCCATGGCAGAATATTTTCTTCCTGGCCATACTTATCGCCCAATGACTCTTTGCGTCGTTTTGAATCACCCATAATGACCTTTTGCTGTCGTAATACTGGTTTTAAAGGAGTTCTGATGATTCATTGATCATACCGTTTTGGCAGAGCCGGATAAATCAGGTTGTCAGGCACTAATCGATCGTGCTTAACCCTTCAAAGTGTGCAAACAAACTTGCATCAACATAATTAATCCGGGCCAAGGGACTCATGGCAACCAGAACCTGCTGTCCATAGGTACGATGATTGACACGATTATCCAGCAGGGCCACGACTCCTTGAGACTCACGAACAGGAGCGATCGCCCGCTGCAACTCACTCAAAGCTTCAGGCAACAGATAGAGACGAAACCAGTCTTGCCTAGCCCGTTTGTAATGTGCTACCCGACCGGCAACCAGCGGATCTTCTAAGGAAGGCAGGGGTAGAGTGGCAATGATCAATAAGTTGGGAGCGGGTAAAACGGCTTGATGTTGTCGCCAAAAATCCCAGCCTGTGACTAAAATGCCATTTTCGTCCAAACAGGTCTTTTCGACTTGAACCCGCGAACCAAGCTCTGCTGCCAAGATTGAACCCATTTGGCCTTTTAGGGGTACATCACCCACCAGCAAAACCGTCAACCCTTGATTTGCCGTATTGGTTGCGTTCAGCAAAGCCCGTACCTCTTGAAGCACAACGGGCTGAAACTGAGGAGTGTTAGGCATCGGCAAGCCATCTGGCAAATAGAGTTGAATCAACTCATGCTGGCGATCGGGCGAGAACTTGACACAGGTAAGGTCTGTCAATCCCAATCTTTGCCGAAAGGTAGGAGCCTCCGTTTCCATATCCAACGCACCGCCAATCAGCACCACGGGCTGCCGCTCCCAGACTGATTGCATCATCGTTGCCACTTCAGCAGGTGCAGAATGGAGTGAGAACTGTCCCTGTTGCCGCGCCACTTCTATCCAAAATAACTGGTCTTGCTGCAAAAGCTGTTGACCAAATTTTTGCCAGGGCTGAAGCAGCAAGTTGTTAAATGCAATTGAGCTGCCTTCTTCAGAAGTGACCAAGGGCACAACCTCATACAAATCCTGCAAGACAGCTTGTTCTGAGGATTCTAATAAATAGCGATCGTAAGGATTGACCGGATGCTGAAAGACCGATCGAGTTAGCTGCACTCGTTTATCGCGAATGAAATCAGCCTGCTCAGGATACTGCTGCATCAGCACATCCCAGTCTTGGGGACGCAGCGTGACGGTCAATAGCGATCGAGTCCATTCTTCCAGGTCATCCACCCCATCGATCACTGTCAGCACTTCAGAGGGAAATCGGCCCTCATGACGTAATCGATCGCTTAACCAAGCCTGAGGCGTCGTGAGCAGCAGCCCTCGAAACTCACTCCCCAACCAGCGATCGCCCGTTTGAATTGGTTTTTCGGTAACAATCCACTGCCGCAGACGTGGAATTTCTACCATCAGCAACCGTTGTTGCACTGCTTCCGACACCACAAGCACAGCAGGCTCTTGCCAAATTAACAGCGGCATTAAATAGCTCAAACGATAGCGGCCATGGTAACCCGATGGTGCCCCTGCCTGGATGAGAGCACTGCGTCCCAGGCGTAATGCCCGCGCCACTAACCTTGCCATCGTCAAATGATGGGGCCAGTAAGGCTCGCCTTGCTCTCGTAAAAAAGCGCGCAGTTGTTGGTGAACTTCAACCTCAATCACAGGCGTTATTGCATCCTAGATGAACTTCATTGTGACACAAACTACTAGCCTCCTTGGCAGCAAGGTGAGCCAACCGCAGTCGTGCCAATGTGCTATAAAGTCCAGAGTCCAAACCGCTAGCGCTGAAGTCTAGCGTCTTAAAAGTCTAGCAAACTGAACTGGGGGGGTATGGAGATAGGAATTGTTGGATTAGGGCTAATTGGCGGGTCGTTAGCGATCGATCTGCGGCGGCAGGGGCATACCTTGGTAGGGGTGAGTCGTCGGAAGGAAACCTGCGAACAGGCGATCGATCGAGAAATCGTTGATCAAGCCAGTACCAATTTAGCCATCTTAGCCACTGCAGAAGTCATTTTCCTTTGTACGCCACTCCATAGTCTGGCAACCACCGTGGACCAACTGCTTCCTTACCTAGATCCAGCAACGATCCTAACTGATGTCGGTTCTGTCAAACTTAGCGTTGTCGCAGAGCTAGAGCCCAAATGGCCCAACTTTGTGGGCGGACATCCCATGGCCGGGAAAGCCGAAAGTGGATTAGAGGTTGCCCAAGCCAATTTATTTGTCGATCGCGCCTACGTGCTGACACCCACTGCAACCACCCCAGCAGCAGCTACCGAAACGATCGCCAGTCTCGCTCGATCGCTGCAATGTCGCGTTTATTATTGTGATCCCGCTGAGCATGATTGTGCGGTCGCCTGGATTTCTCATCTGCCCGTGATGATTAGCGCCAGTCTCATTGCAGCCTGTTTGAATCAGCCCGATCGCAGCGTATTGAAGCTTGCTCAGGAACTTGCTAGCTCAGGTTTTCGAGATACCAGTCGGGTTGGGGGCGGCAATCCAGAGCTGGGATTAATGATGGCCCGCTATAATCAACCTGCTTTACTGCAATCGCTTTACGCTTATCGTCAGCAGCTTGATCAGATCATCCAGCAAATTGAACAGTCCGATTGGAACACCCTAGAGCAACAGTTGCTGCAAACTCAGCAGGGACGCTCCCAATTCAGCGGGACAACCTGAAAGCGCAATGCTGAAGTCATTGGCAGAAGCATCAATGATTCCAAACCTAACTTCCAAGCTATTCCAATTCCAGAAGCTTTAACCCCAAAGCCTGCCGCAATGCCGTCAATTCATCTCGGTGAGCAGTCACTGTCAGCAAACTTTGAGAAGACGGCTCTTGATTCAAATCTTGATTTAGAAACTCGACTTGCAGGGCTACCTGCTCTGGTCGGCCCGCTTTTTTCCAATAGAACAACCCTGCCAAGGGAGCCAATAGCAACAGCAAAGGAACAGCGTTAGTGATCGCGGGAAACAGGAAGGAAAGGACTAAGCCTAAACATAAGACCCCGACCGCCGCTAACAATGAAAGAAAAACTGCCAGGAATAAACTGGGACGAACCATTCCTTCATAAATCACCTGATTTTCGGCTGCATCAACCGTGGCCAAATGATAAGCTCGCTCAGCAAAATACTGCTGTAAGCGCTCCAATAATGGTTCACCTTGCTGATCGGCTAGCAATTTAGCAACTTCTGTACGATCTTTGGCAGAAGCTCGAATAAAGAACACAAGCCCGACTGCCAATAAGGCTGTCAATAAAGCAGTGGAGGCTAGAACAGAAGTTTGCATCAAATCCGTCAGTTAAAAGATCTTCATATTCTATCCTACGACAATCACCGCTCTCCCTGCATCTCGCCATTCCCAGAAAACGCTTTACACAGTTTAATTGTGTTCAAGAATGGGCTGCTGGAACAGGTTTACCTACATAACCCTGCCAGAGATCGGCTAGCTCTTGGGCTTGCTGCTGCCAGTCGGGACAAATTTGATACATCCGTCGAGGCCGTCCTCGCCCTTCTACCTTTTTCCAATAGCCAGTAATTACATTTTCATCTTCTAAGAACTTAAGCGCACTATAAAGCACCGTATCCGACAGTCGGTAATTGGGATACTCTTGCTCCAACAAGCTAATTAACTCTGTGCCATAGGAATCTTTGTGTAACAGCACCGCTAACACATAGCAAACCGCTAATTCCTTATTAAGATAGAACGGAGGGGGGTTGCGAAAAAATTGATAAATATCATCAAAAGTAGTCATATCACTTATCTAACCCAGTAGACAGACCAATACTGGCAGTATTTAGATATCCATCACTAGATACCGTTAATGAGAGACTTGGCAACAAACTTTTGCACTCTCCTGATCATGCAAACAATGTCAAAGTCTCTAAAGGTCACAGTTCACGATGCACTATAAACTGGCTGGGTTGCATGGAATGCCCAAAGTAATTTGACAATCGCCAGTCGAACAATTCAGACGAAACTTCCAGTTCTACAAGCAGGTCAGCCCGAAAGAACTGGGGGTGGTCATCATCAGCTTTGTCAGCTTTAACTGAATGCGATCGACCATTCTCAGCGCGCTTCAAAGACGAGTGATGCAATAGCAGTAAGCCAGATTGCTTGAATCGAGCTGAACAGTCAGGGCCAAATTGAAACCAGAGCAGGATTGCTTGCTGCCAGATAATAATAGATTGTAGTCAGATGAGGGGAACTTTGTCTGTTTAGTTCAGCAACTAAATCTGCCAAATTCTTTGCAAAATCGGCATTACAGGCTGATCTATCCCATTTGATTTACATCTATACAGAGAGAAAAGACTCTACTGGTAGCGTTTATTTCACTATTTTTTTGAATCTACTCCTACCTACAGGCAAAAGCTGATTTTTATAAAACTTAATATGCTTCTGGCGGTGATGAATTAATTTCCACGTAACAGTTAGGCCCCTGCTTCTAGACTAAACCTGCTCGCAAAGCGACGACAGCAGCTTGTACTCGATCGTCTACCGCCAGTTTGTTCATAATGCCTCGTACATGGGTCTTGACAGTGTTAGGACTGAGGTAGAGCTGAGCCGCAATTTCGGGGTTGCTTAACCCTTCCACCATCAGCTTCAAAACTTCCAACTCTCGCTGAGATAGCTGGCCAACCACATTTGCTTCTGCATTCACTGCTGGCTTAAGGTGATCCATCACCGACCGAGCGACTTGCGGATCTAAATAGCTAGCCCCTTCATAGGCCGCGTGAATGGCCGTCAACAGACGATCGACGCTAGTGCCCTTCACACAATAGGCATCTGCTCCACTCGACAATGCTCCAATCACTTCGTTCTCCGTGGTATGGGAAGTCAACACGACTACCCGCACTTCTGGCTGAGCTGATTTAATTTGTTGAGTTGCCGCAATGCCATCCTGTCGCGGTAAGCCGATATCCATCACGATTACATCTGGCTTCAGCTTTTTGGCAACTTCCACAGCGGTATAGCCATCTTCAGCTTGCCCAACCACGGTAATATCTGGGGCATTCGACAAGGACTGCTCTAGCCCAAGCTGCATCATCGGATCATCTTCTACGATCAATACTCGAATGGACTGGGTTGCCTCCGAAACTGTAGACATCAATTGGCTCCTTACTCAATCAGCACAATGCCAGCGTAGGTTAATGATTTGCAATTGTACAGGGTTCGTTCAAGAACAAACGCAAACCCAACAGGAGTGGTATCAAAGGTATCAGGCAGATTTTGGTTCTCTTGCCTTTCCTTCATCTTTCATTTTTGCGCAAGCTAATTGAACTGCTGACTCAGCCAAGCCAGAAGTGGGGCGATCGCTAAAGCCGGAAGCAGTGAAGCAACTCGAACACGAGCAACCTCCAGCAAATTGAATCCTAGGCCTAGAATCATCAGACCACCCACACCCGTCACAAGCAGCACAGAAGGCGAAGTTGCCGGATCCGGAATATTTTGAGCCAGCAGTCCTGCCGCTAGGGAAACGCCGCCTTGATAAACCAAGACAATCAGTGCTGAAAACCCAACGCCAATTCCAAAGCTACTGGTCAGGGCGATCGATGCCAATCCATCCATCACGGCTTTGAGCAGCAATAACGTGTTGTCGCCTGTTAAACCATTATTTAAGCTGCCAATCAGGGTCATTGGTCCAACGCAAAAAAGCAAGCTGGCCGCCATAAAACCTTCTGTAAAACTGCCTTTGCCCTGAAAGCGGTGCTTTAACCAATTGCCTAGAGCTTCTAACCGCTGTTCAACCCGCCACCATTCCCCCAGGAGGCCGCCAATCACGATTGCCAGCAGCGCCAGGATCACACCGTCAATGCGGCTCTCGACTTTATTGACACTTCCCGCCATACTCAACCCAACGAAGAGGGTAATTAACCCCAACCCTTGAGTAATAATTTGCTGCATGTTGCGAGGCAGGCGTCCTTGCAGCAACAATCCTAAGCCAGTACCTACCAGCACCGTTGCCACATTGATCCAGGTGCCGCTTGTCTTTGCCCAAAAATCTAGACTCATCGTAAATCCATCAATTTGACATTAAAAAAGGGGGACGTTCCCCCTAGAGACTAGATTGAGATGTATTCAGAAACGCAGATGGAAAACGCATTAAGTATCTAGTAAGCCAGACCCATACTGCGGGTAGTTTCAGCGCCCAAATACACTCGGATGCTTAGGAAGTCTGTAGGACAAGCCGTTTCACACCGCTTGCAGCCCACACAGTCTTCTGTGNCGAGGTGAAGAGGCGATCTGTGCGGCTTTACAGCCATCCCAGGGAACCATCTCTAAAACGTCTGTAGGACAAGCTCGAACGCACTGGGTGCACCCGATGCAGGTGTCGTAGATTTTAACTGTGTGAGACATTGATATAGTGGCTCCAAACTACGAGATATTAACGATCGCTGTGGAGAACCAGAACGGCAAACTCCTACAATGACCGGGTTGTGACGTTTCTCTAATCGAAATCCAGTGTACAGCAGCGCTTTTGCCTGGTTGAGAAAAAGCCCAAAAAACTTTAAACAACGTAATATGAGCAGGCTGGTTTTCTATTGCTTCAATTCGGCAAGACCGAGATATCGCAGGCCGATCGGTGTCACATCAAACCGGCAAGGCAGCACTTCTAGGCCCAGCTTCATCGCTTCCCGCAACAGTTCTCCATAACGCGGATCCATGGCATCACCAGGCGCAAAATAATCACAATCGCCTCGGTTAATGAAGTACAGCATCACGGCTCGACAGTCGGGCAGCAGCTGGGTTAATTCAATCAGGTGTTTTTGGCCGCGCGTGGTGACGGTATCTGGGAAAAGAGCCACATTGCCGATCGTCCAGGTCGTGTTTTTAACCTCGAGATAAATAGGCCTCTCGCTGCCAGTCAGCAAAAAATCAATCCGGCTCTTTTTATCAGTGCCATAGGGAACTTCACCTCGAATATTGCTGTATTCCCCCAATTCAGCAAACAGTTTGGCAATTAAAGCCGCCTTAATCACCTGATTCGGCAAAGCTGTATTCACACCTACCCAGGTCGGCTCTGGTTCCTGAACTTGAATCATTTCCCAGGTGTAGGGTAATTTGCGGTTGGGATTGTTGCTACAAGACACCATGACCGGAGCACCCGGCAGGTAAACTCCCGTCATTGGACCCGTATTGGGGCAGTGAGCAACGATCGTCTCACCCGAATCAAGCTGGATTTCAGCAAAAAACCTTTTGTAGCGCTGAATTAAGGTTCCACCCAGCAAAGGCGGATAGGGAAACAGCCAATCTGACATAGGGAGACCAGGAAGAAGATCAAGAGATGGTGGCAACGTCAAAGTATGGACAGCGTTGGATTAAAAACTGAGATCAGCAGATGATCCTCGACTCAAAGTAAGCCGCAAGATCGAGAGAGAAAGGATGATCAGAAAAGTGACTAGGCCGATCGTACAGGCATAGCTAATTTCCAAATCTTGAAAGGCGCGTTCATACACATAGTAGACCAGCGTTTTCGAGCTGCTGCGCGGTCCACCCTGGGTCATGATATAGACCTCTTCAAACACCTTGGTTGCAGAAATGGCAGAGATTACCGCTACCAAAAACAGATAGGGCCGCATCAAAGGAATGGTTACATCCCAGTGCTTCCGCCAGCCGTCTGAACCATCGATCGCCGCAGCTTCGTAGAGATCGGCTGGGATCGACTGCAGTCCAGCCAGGTAAATCACCATGTAGTAGCCCAATCCCTTCCAGATTGTGACCAGCATGACGCTAAATAGCGCATATTTGGGGCTGGTCAACCAGGGAATTCCTGATTCAGAGAGTTTAAGACCCTGTAGGAGCTGGTTAAATAGGCCATTCTCGGCGTAAAGCCAACGCCATGCGATTCCTGCCACCACCATCGAAATCACAACCGGAGTGTAATAGGCGGCTCGAAACCAGCGAATTCCAGGCAAAAACTGATTGACGAGAATCGCCAGTCCTAGCGGCATCATCACCAGAATCGGAACAACTCCAACCAAATAGACAATCGTATTGCGTAGCGTTCGCCAAAATACCGGATCGCGCAAGAGTCGCTGAAAGTTTGCCAAACCGACCCACTGTGGTGATTGGGTAATGTCGTAGCCATATTCTGTAAAACTTAGCAAAAAAGCTTGCAGTGCTGGATAAAACACAGTCAAGCCTAACAAGAGCAGAGCGGGTAGCAGAAATAAGTAAGGCGTTAATTGCGATTGGGTCAGCGATCGTGACTTAAGTATCCGACTAACCATTGCATTTGCAGAATCATGGCAAAGACTGTAGGATATCTTATTTCGGCCTGTCCTAGTGCGATCGTCTCGTTTCTCCTACTAGAGAAGCTGTGCCAACACAGGCAAGATAGCCTGCCCTACGATTGGTAATTTCTCTAACAGAAATCTGTTGAGCTAGCCCTTCGGTTTTTCACCTCCTTGGTCTTCCAAGACCCTAATTTCACCTTTCAATCTAGCTGTATAGGCAGTGATCCAAGTCCTTGATACTCAGCTTGATATCTCTGGCGATTGCTTTTTAAATACCATTCCTTTATAAATACTAATGTCTGGCTCAAATTTCGGTAGACCAAAGTAGCAAATATCACTACAATGTAATCATGCATACTGATTTGCCGCCCATCTGTTCGGCACCTCAAATTTGCGATTTATCTCAGTTCACTTGCAGAAATTAGAACTCCGATTAACAATAGTGGGGTGAGTTCCTACACTCAACAGAATCCTAAGTAATCCTACTCAAATGGAAGGGTTTATGGAGTTAAATGAGCTGTTTACGCTAATTTTGATGCTGACTCCCGGTTTACTTCTGTCGATCCTGGTCATGGGCCTCTTTGCGGCAGGTGGCTAAGTCGATGAATTTGCATCGATCGCGTTGGTAACTGAGAGAGTGAATTGAAATGTGTGGTGCTGCAACAACCCTTTCCATCGGGGCTTCTACCGATCGTTTAAGTGCAGTTTCAGTGAGACATAGTCCAATTCATGATTGCAACCAAAGTCGATCAACATTCTTGTTCAACTGCGTCTCGATCGTTTGGGGATATACCAAGTCGGGGTGAATATCCTCCTCCTCCTGAAAATCTCTCTATGCAATGTTCTGATCCGCCTCACTTGAAGTACAACATCACAACCACCGATGGAGGAGTACTTTTAAGTATTTGGGAACCAGCACCTAAAAATGACGTTCGGGTCAAACCTTTCTTGTTTATGACCCGGCACCGTTTAGCATCAGAGTTAGAGGCCAAACGATTGTTAGCCCACTACTTGTCCGTTTACAAAATGGCGACCAAGCGGGTTTAATCCAGGCTTCTCCACTTGATTTCTAGAGAGTTCCAACTCAACGACGAAAAAAGAGGCTGGGGAGCGATCCCTGGCCTCTCTAAATTCAAATGAATTAATTTGCTAGATTTCCTGAGCGAATTAACGCTTAGCTAACTTTTTCGATAGCTTCCGCAGCCGGATCGATTCTGGCGTCACTTCCAGCAGCTCATCGGGGCCAATATACTCTAGTGCCCGTTCCAAACTCATTTCTACAGGAGCCTGGAGCTGCACCAGTTCCTCACCACTCGAAGCCCGGTGATTGGTTAACTGTTTGGTTTTGCAAACATTCAGTTCCAGATCTTGTTGGCGGTTATGCTCTCCCACAATCATGCCCTTGTATACCTTCGTACCGGGCTTGATAAAGAACACCCCTCGATCTTCAGCATTCTTCATGGCATAGAAGGTCGAGGTACCTTCTTCAAAGGAGATCAAAACCCCATTGCGACGAGTTTCCACTTCACCGATGATCGGGCGGTAGTCTAAGAAGCTGTGGTTCATGATGCCATCACCCCGAGTCAGGCGCATGAATTCACCTCGGAAGCCAATCAAACCCCGCGCCGGGATCACAAATTCGAGTTGGGTACGGCCATTGCCGCCCATTTGCATATCTTGCATTTCGCCTTTGCGCTGTCCCAATCGTTCAATACAACCGCCTACCGCTTCTTCTGGCACATCCAGGACAAGCTGCTCAAACGGTTCGCAGGGTTGCCCACTGACTTCACGGTAGATTACCTGAGGTTGGGAGACCTGAAACTCATAGCCTTCGCGTCGCATCGTTTCGATCAGAATGCCGAGGTGGAGTTCACCCCGACCCGACACCAGGAACTTATCGGGTGAATCGGTTTCTTCCACCCGTAGCGCCACGTTCGTTTCGAGTTCCCGCATGAGGCGATCGCGCACCTGGCGAGAAGTGACATACTGACCTTCCTGACCGGCAAACGGAGAATCATTCACCGAAAAGGTCATTTGCAGGGTGGGCTCATCCACTTTGATAAGCGGTAGGGCTTGCGGCTCGTTGGGATCGGTAATGGTTTCCCCAATGTTGGCATCGGCAAAGCCTGCAACCGCCACGATATTGCCCGCCGAAGCTTCCTGCATTTCAATCCGCTTCAAGCCTTCAAAGCCCAGCAACTTGCTGATCTTGGCCTTGACGATCGATCCATCTTCTTTAACCAGGGCCGCCTGTTGACCCATTTGGATCTTGCCGTTATGCAGACGCCCGATCACAATCCGGCCTAGATATTCGGAGTAATCCAGCGTTGTGACTTGAAGCTGCAATGGCTTTTCCGGATCGCCGACTGGCGGTGGAACATGTCGCAAAATCGCCTCAAACAGAGGCTGCATATCTACAGATTCATCTTCTAGTTGCTCTTTGGCAAAGCCGCCCAGTCCAGAAGCAAACAGATAGGGGAACTCGCACTGGTCATCATCCGCGCCCAGCTCCAAGAACAGATCCAGCACTTTGTCGATCGCACCAAATGGATCGGCTTGAGGACGATCGATTTTGTTAACCACGACGATCGGACGCAGTCCTTTTTCCAAAGCTTTTTTCAGCACAAAGCGAGTTTGTGGCATTGGACCTTCGTTGGCATCCACGATCAGGATGCAGCCGTCCACCATGCCTAACACCCGCTCCACTTCTCCACCAAAGTCAGCGTGGCCTGGAGTATCGACAATATTGATCAGCGTATTTTTGTAGTGAACCGCTGTATTTTTGGCCAGGATGGTGATGCCTCGCTCCCGCTCTAAATCATTCGAGTCCATCACACAATCTGGAACGTCTTCCCCTTCGCGAAATGTGCCAGACTGCTTCAACAGAGCATCAACGAGTGTAGTTTTGCCGTGATCAACGTGGGCAATGATAGCAACATTGCGAATTGGCAGCGTCATACAAGAATTCCAGATGTAGTGTTAATAACAAACGTCAAATTAAATTACGCTGATCTCGCGCGCGATCGGAAAGCTGGAACAACTGATTCAAGCGCTTGCAGTGTAGAAGCACAGCCTACTCAGAAGCTTTTCCTGATGGAGGCAGCGGTCACATCCCAACCGCCGAGTGCAGCGCACCTCTTTACAGAATCAGTCTTCCTTGGAAGAATAGAAAACTTGTGTAAAGAAGCCGTAACGATCTTAGCTTAATCGTTTACAAAATGGGTGCGACAAAAAATACGTTTTAGGGCCGAATTCTTGCATTGGTTACCACAGAGGGGTAATTTAGAAAATTTGGAACTATAACAACTGAAATCAAGCCAGACTCGCGCCCGATCCTCATCGAAATCTCAAATTTAATTCAACTCATTCAATTTCTTAAATTTCGTCGATTGCTGTTCATTGCATCTGCGGGAAACCGCCATCTGGAGTATGAGGAGTTTTCAATTCAATTTGCAGGTCGCTTGGAGCAGTGTGGCTGATCGAGCATTCCATTACAGACCTTCTCTACGACGCATCTTACTGATTAGTCTTGGACTGATCACTGCCCTCTTGGTCCACCTACCCTTAGGCGTTCAAGCCCAAGTGACTGCCACTGCGTCTGCCCCAACCGAAATTCGAGGCGTCTGGCTCACCAATGTGGACAGTGAAGTGCTGTTTAGCAAAAACAATCTTCGCGAAGCCATTCGACGGCTCGATCGGCTGAATTTCAACACAGTTTATCCAACCGTTTGGAACGGCGGCTACACGCTCTACCCCAGCAAGGTGGCAAAGGATGTGTTTGGCGTTGAAATGGATCCCAATCCCGGTTTGGAAGACCGAGATGTTTTGAAAGAGGCGATCGACCTAGGCCACAGTCGTGGTTTGGCAGTGATTCCCTGGTTTGAGTTTGGCCTGATGGCTCCAGCAGACTCGGAATTAGTACGCCGTCATCCAGACTGGGTAACAACCCGTCGAGATGGTAGCAAGGTGTTTAACGTGCATGGGGAAGATCGATCGGTCTGGCTGAATCCGGCCCATCCTGGGGTACAGCAATTTCTCGTCAACCTTGTCACAGAAGTCGTTGAGAAGTACGACATCGAAGGGATTCAGTTTGACGATCACTTAGGCATGCCGGTCGAAGTCGGCTATGACCCCTACACGGCTCAGCTCTATCAGCAAGAAAATGGAGGCCGTCTGCCCCCTAACAATCCCAACGATGCCACCTGGATGCGTTGGCGAGCCAACAAACTGAGTAACCTCATGCTGCAGGTTGCCACGGCAGCCCGATCGAAAAATCCAGATTGCCTGATTTCGCTTTCCCCCAATCCTAAAGATTTTGCCTATCAGAAATATTTGCAGGATTGGTATACCTGGCAGCGACAAAGCTACATCGACGAACTGATTGTGCAGGTTTATCGGACCGAGCGCAGCAGCTTTTTAGGCGAGATCGATCGACCCGAACTGCGCGACATTAATAGCCGCATTCCTGTTGGTATTGGCATCCTGACTGGACTGAGCAGCCGCAGCGTTAGCACCAGCAATATTGAAGATCAGGTGCGGATGACGCGCGATCGACGTTTTGCGGGTGTTTCTTTCTTCTTCTATGAAACGCTGGGCCGACGTGATGCTGTGTTCCAGGCCCTATTTCCCCGTCCGGCAGAGCGACCAACCGTGCAAACCTATCGACGCGCCTAAAGAATCTTTCGGGATTTAGCAACAAAAGGCAGAGAATAAATTTAAGTGCTCAGCGTTCACCCTCAGTCGTTCTTATGGTTCGATCGACTTAATTTGGGTCAGGTGCTGCGGCACTTTCATTTCATCAACAAAAATTTATATGAACCCCCTGTGGCAAATTTTATTCGTTCTTCAGAAATTAAGGTATCAATTGATATAGCTATCCACTATATCTGGTGGGCAGACTGAAAGAAGCCCTGATTCAGGCGCTAGTCGAATCGTTTTCTTTTGCCAAACCAACGGGTTAGTTTCCTGCTGTGAGCCAATCATCCTCTAACCGTCAATTCACGCAACTTGTCACCCTCAGTCTATTGTTGCCAGTCAGCGCAACTGGCTTGCTCGGCGCTTTGCAATATTATTCCTGGGGGGGAGCAGTAACCCCTATGTCGGCCACGCTGCTGAGTGAAGGGGCAAAAACCCTCGATATGCAGGCGATCGATAAACTCGTCAACCGGATGAGCGGCAGGCCCCAACTCTCGCCTTTACCGAAACCTCAGGAAGTCTGGGATTGTGAAGTGGTGGTGGTCGGTGGTGGATTAGGCGGCATTTCGGCAGCATCTCAGGCCATGCAGTCTGGGGCGCAAACCTGCCTGATTGAGTTATCGCCCTGGCTGGGGGGGCAGATTAGTTCGCAGGGAGTTTCGGCGATCGATGAGTCTCCTTCGATGCAGGCCCGACAGAATTTTGGCAAAAGCTGGACAGAGTTCAAACAGCTCATTCAAGCTCAGCCTGTTGAGCCACCCGTATGGTCAGGCCTGCCCCAAAAGTCAGTGTCAGAGTTCAATAGCTGTTGGGTAGGCAATCTTTGTTTTCTGCCTCAAGTGGGTGCAACAGCTGCGGAACAACTTCTGAATGTGTATGCACAGTTTGCCCCAAACAGCCGCTGGCAAACCTCAACTGCCTTTAAGGGAGCAGAATTTGATCCTACCGGACGCCAAATCACAGCCGTTTACGCGGTGCATCGCATTCCCAAACAGCCCGACTACATTCCACTGGGGCGTCCCTCCAAAGAATTCCCGATCTGGTATTCCTGGTCTTCAGACGATCAGTTTGAAAAAGTGCCGCTTAAGCTGCAGGCCCCTCCTGGCAAATCTATGATTGTGGTGGACGCTACGGATACCGGCGAGATGATTGGCTGGGCTGGTATCCCTTATCGACTCGGTTCAGAGGCCCAGGCTACCACAAGCGAATCCTTTGCATCTCGGCAGGACAACCCTGACTGCACCCAGGCATTTACTTACCCCTTCACCTTGGCCCTACTGGATGATCAGGGAGCCAGCAAAGCAGAACTCGCTAAAGTGGAGCCGCTCTATCCAAAAGACGAGCATCGGCAAGACTATGATTTGCAAGGCTTCCCGATGTTTGAGGGCGGCAGTTTGTTTAATTATCGGCGGATTCTCAGTACTCAAGACAATAACCCCAAGGGTATTCCAGCCAAAGGCGACATCACCATGATCAACTGGAATCGGGGCAATGATTGGACTTTGATGGATCCGCCTCTGGTGCTCAACGAGAAACTCATTACTGAATCAGGGCAGCACCAGGATTGGATGGGAGGGTTATCTCTCAAGTCATTACAGCATGCCGAAGAACATGCTTTGCTGTTTGCAGACTGGCTGATCGAAACTCAGGCCACTCCCACAATGCCGCTTACGTTTCTGGCCGGAAAAGATGGACCAATGGCCACAGCCTCTGGATTAAGTATGTTGCCGTACATCCGAGAAGGACGGCGAATTTTGGGGCGATCGGCCTATGGGCAGTATGACTTCATGATGCGAGAGGCAGATTTACGGGTAGATATGCGCGGCGGACGCGATTTTTCCCCGACTGCGGTCGCACTGACCCATTATGCGATCGACATGCATGGATGCCGATATCGCAAGTGGAAGGAAACCTGGGAAGCCAGCAGCGCTCCGGTTCAGGATGACAGCAAAATCAAGCCAATCTATATTCCCCTGGAAGCCTTGATTCCCCAAGGGGTTGATAATTTGTTGATTGGAGGCAAAAGCATTGCTGCTAGCCATATCGTCAATGGCGCAACTCGCGTTCATTATGGAGAATGGGTGATTGGTGGGGCCGCAGGGGCCACAGCCGGGTGGCTTGTGAAAGATCAGCCCGGACATTTCCCTCCAGATGTCACTCGGCAGCAGTTAACTGCTGCGCTACAAGAGCATTTGCGACAACAGGGACTCCGGATTGATTGGTAGGTCGGGAACGATTTGCAGAAAAATCAGTCTTAGATTCTTACCTGGTGAAAAAAATCTAATATCCAGTACAGCCCAACCTAATTCGTTAACAGGGAGCAATGAAAAGCATAGAGATTATGCAAATAATTGTTCTAGACATATCTGCTTTTGAATGAAAAAATAACGATATCTCCAGCTTTGCTTCATCGATCGATCTGCAATTAAGCCTGCAGAATTGAGATCGATTTGGCATCAATTAGCTCTGTTTATTGCCTGGTTTTAGTGCTGAATCTGGATAGATTAATTCATCCTTAGCCATAGAGAAACCTTGGGCAAACCCAGTGAGAGCCAGAATTTGATTGTAATTTCGATCGCGCCTATGTCTATATTTGATGACATGTTTTTTGCGATCGAATGAGATTTTTGCAGCAACAATTGGGATTTTTTATAAAGCTTGAAATTGATTTACTGCTTTCGGTATATAGTTTGGCTGAAACCAAACAGTTTACTTTGTTGATAACAGATTGAATTCGCAATTCAAACGGTTGCTTAAAGTCTAGTTTCGAGGTTTAAAACCTTAAAACAATCGATCAATTGGCTATAGGCGATCGTCTTGAAACTCACGAGAAAATTCATCAACGAAAAGGAGCTTAACGATGGCTTTGAATCGTCAGTTTATTATTGGTGCAACGACTAGTGCAATCACGGTTTTATTGACAACCCTAACGATGGCCCAATCTGGGGTTGCTCGTCCCTCAATACAACCCTCTGAACCTCTACTGAGCCAAGTTAATCGTCCTGAAAACGAAGGCATTCCTGCTCTAAATACAGAAGAAGTGCGCGGCAAAGTCACTAAGGTTGAAGGAGACAAAGTTGAGCTGCGGCTTGCCAGTGGAGAATTACGGACCTATAGCATCCCTGCAGAGGATCAAGAACGTAACGGCTTAGCCGTAGGTTCTGAGGTGGTTTTAACCGTTCGAGGAGACACTGTCGTTGCGATTGCTCCTGGAGCGGCAACTGGAGCCTCTGGAACTGTGCAATCTGGGGGAACTTCCTCATCTGGAAGCGTGCGATCGGGTTCAGCCTCTTCCTCAACCAGTTCTTCGTCATCTTCAACCACGGTGATTCGACGTCAGACGACGGTGCAGCAAACGGCCCCGGCTCCAGCTCCAGCTGCCCAACCCCAGCCTCAGCCTGTGCGAGGGCTTTGGTAGTCTCTAATCCATTTCAATCGCTATAAATCTTACAAATCCAATTAAAAAGAGTGTCAGGAGCAAATACCCTGGCACTTTTTGTTTTTGGCTAACTGTTTTTGGCTACTTGAAGTTTACTGAGTGTGTCCGTTAAAAAATCAGCTTACAAATCAGCCCGGATTGTGAAAGAGTAGTCGCCTCCTGGCTCTAATTGATAATCACACTGTTCCAGAAAACGGGTTAACGGCTCTTTAATCAATGCCCTGCCGAGAGAAGGTTCCACCGAGAGATGGCCTTGGCGAAAACGCCATTGGAACTGCCACTCATACTCACTGGCTCGCACTTCACCTTCAATCCGGCCTTGTTGCCAAGATTGGTGAATGATTCGCACATAGGCTGTTGTCTGTGGCAAACGCTTACTCATAATCAACCTGGGTTGTTTATCAGAGCCGCTCTCTAGCGCTTTACTCTTGTTTTAGGTTAGTTGCTAAACCAAGTGAACCGCTGAATTGCTTAAGAATCCGATCGCATGCTCAAATTCTGGACCTACTTGCGAAATATTCGCTTGCGAACAGGCTGAGCATCCACCTCATGCACCCAAAGCACCAGTCCTTTGGGAACTCGCGTTAGTAAAACTTGATTGCCTCGTTGCCTCAGCAGGTCTGCTTTTTGGCGTGCTACTTCTACCGTCGGGAAAAATTTGACATAGGCATAGTACTGCCCTTCATAGTGAATTGCGCTGGTAGGCTGGGGAGTATCTGGCAACACAATATGACAGCGATCGACTAATTTCTGAGAAAAGATCGGAGTTGGTTCCATGGAAGGCTGAAGGTTTTACGGCACAGAACGACTTAACATAGTAGGCAAGCTAACCCAAAAACTTATAGTTTTATGAAACGAATGTAACGAAAGTTTGCAATTCCGCCAAGGGCAAACCCACAGATTGTCTTGTCCGACCAAAGAATCTTGTAGCAGTACTGATGGATATTCTTGAGATTTTGACCGCAGACTATCACAACTTTCCTCATAACCAGACTTATCGTATTTATGCCGCAGATGTCTACTTCAAAGATCCGTTAAATGAGTTTCAAGGGCGCGATCGCTACGAAAAGATGATTCAGTTCATTGCCCAGTGGTTTCAGCAACCCCAACTCGATCTGCATCAAATTCAGCGCAACGGCGATCAAATTAGAACCGACTGGACCTTAAATTGGACAACGCCACTCCCCTGGAAGCCTCGCATTTGTATTTCTGGATGGAGTGAGCTACAGCTCAATGCAGATGAACTGATTATTTCCCATGTAGATTATTGGCACTGCTCTCGCTGGGATGTGCTGAAACAACATATTTGGCCACAGGCAATGAAACTGTGAACTGCGTCCCATGATTGACAGCACTGGTGACTTGAATCTGACCCTGATGATTATCGACAATCACTTTGGCAATTGCCAGCCCCAATCCTGAGCCAGTGGATCGATTGACTTGAGTTGTTGCTGTTCGAGCTGGATCGACCCGGTAAAAGCGATCGAAAATATGCGGTAGAGCCTCTGCTGGAATTCCTATGCCGCTATCTTGCACCTGAACTTGCACATAAGTGGTGCCTTGCAGTTTAAGGCGCTGTAAGACAACCTCGACTTTACCCGTAGGAGTATATTGCACCGCGTTGCTAATGAGATTGGTAAATAGGCGAGTGAGCTGGTCTGCATCCCCTCTGATCGCATAAGGCGGCTGACTTTTTTCGGTCCCTTTCTCACTCTCCGCCCCAATTGTCTTATCAGCAACCTGTGCCTGATCAGCAACTTGAAAATGCAATTGCAAATTTTTTTCCAACGCGATCGCTTGCTGTTCTTCGACAACTTCCTGCAATAGCCGATCGAGTTTTACAGGAACAATTTGTATGCCTGTGATGCCGCTATCTTGTCTGGCTAGAAACAACAGATCATCCACAAGTCTACCTAGCCGACGGGTAAGCCGTTCTATCACCCGTAACTGATCTTGCTGAAGTGAAGGGTCTGGATCTGCTAATGCCACCTGGACATTGGTTTGAATCACTGCAATTGGATTGCGGAGTTCATGAGAAGCATCGGCTGTAAATTGCTTTAACCGCTGATAGGAATCTCGCACAGGTGCGATCGCTAAACCAGACAAGAACCAACCGATCGCAGCAACCGCTCCAATCACCAACAAACTCCCTAAACTCAAATCGCGGATTAACTGCCGACTGGGTTTTGTCACTTCAAACCAGGGATGACTGACTCTTAAATAGCCAACAACCTGATCACCAATTTGAACACATTGAGTAATTTGACGCAGTCCATAATTTGAAGCATATCGATCAAACCCAGAAATCGTTGAGTTTTCATCTGCATGGGCATCTACATAGACAGTTTCACCGTCACTATTGGAATGCAGCGGAATATTGAGTGGTGTAGAAAAGGTGGACCATAGCAGTTGACCGTTTGGATCAAACCATTCCAAATCAATGTGGTCATCCTCAACAGCAGCGACATTACTGGGGAAACTCGCATCAATGTTGATTCGTGGCGTAATTTGGTTTCCTTGCTGAGCTATGGCAGTCACTGGCTCGATCACAAGCGATCGCTGCACGACTTCAACCACATGGCTCAACGTATCATCGATTCGTTCGACTAAAGTGCCACGCACGTACAAATAAAAGCCTGTTGCGAATAGCAGGAGCAAAATTGCAGTGACGCCTGTATACCAAAGAGCAAGTCGTCGTCGAGTCGCCTGAAACATGCCAGCAAAAAAGGGGATGTCTCCCCTATGTTACTTTATTTTGCAGTTTTATCGGTCCTGATTATGCAGTCATCCCCAGCTTTCCTGTTCAAACTACCCCACTCAGGTCAAACATGCAGACCGATCAATAACTGGTCACTATCAATATCTAGTCAATGGCCCGTTTGATGTCATCTTTTACATTCTCAACCGAATGCCGAACTTTGGCTTCGGCTTGTTTGGCCTGACCTTCTGCCTTCATTTTGGGATCACCCGTCACTTCGCCCGCAGCTTCTTGAATTTTGCCTTCAACGTTCTTCAAAGTTGCTTCAACCCGATTTTCCGTACTCATACCAATACCCTCCAGAGTATTCAAAAATGTCTAAATCTAATTTTTGCCAGCTAACAGCAGGCAACAGTAATGTTCTGCGTTGAATTAAGCTGACAATGTCTAGATTAAAACAGGGCCATGCCTTCTGCTTTCCCCCAGTTGAGGGATCCTGTTATCCAGATCACTCTTACTTTGGACAGAGATAAGCTATTTCGCTAATCTGGCGGCTGATCGATCGCAATATGGACCGTTGAAGCGCTTTCGTAATTGTGCTTTTGTAATTGTGTAGAGTGTAGATTGAAAACCAGAAGAATTACCCAAAAGACTTCAGGCTAATTGCCTGTTCATAATCACAACTTGGCCCTGTTTCCTTGCCCTGTTTCCTTTCATGTTCTGACCGTGACTTCATCTTTATCTCTCCTCCAAACTCCTCATAGCGGCTATCACTGGAATGGCTCTTCCCATCGCTTTTTCGAGGGCTGGTATTATCGCGTCACCTTACCTGCTGAAGCTCAAACTTTTGCTTTCATGTATTCCATCGAAGATCCGATCGGCAACCAACCCTATAGCGGCGGAGCAGCTCAAATTTTGGGTCCAAACGATGAATACCTCTGGCGCACCTTTCCCAACGTCAATCACTTTTGGGGCTGGTCCCATGCATTAGGACTTGGACATTGGCGAATCACCCCTGCAAACTTTAAACCTCAAACCTCTAAGCTTCCGCAGCCAAAACTCCTCCCTCCCGAAACATTCGATCGCTATATCCAAGCAGGCTACATCCAGGAGGGATATCAAGCCACTGCAACCTGGCATCAAGGCAGCTTACGCGATCCGGGATCGGGCCAGACTGCTCGCTGGCAATATGCGATCGAACCTATTTATGGCTGGGGAAATCCCCGTCGTCCTCAACAGTCCACTGCAGGCTGGTTTTCCCAATTTCAGATTTTTGAACCGGGCTGGCAAATTCTTATGGCTCACGGACTGGCAACGGGTTGGATCGAATGGAACGATCGCCGGTATGAATTCCAGCAGGCTCCTGCCTATGGGGAAAAGAATTGGGGAGGAGCATTTCCGCAAAAATGGTTTTGGATGAACTGTAATTGTTTCGCCAATCAGCCTGATTTAGCGCTGACTGCGGGGGGCGGTCGGCGGCAGGTACTAAGCTGGATGGAGTCGGTGGCGATGATTGGCATTCACTATCAAGGCCAGTTCTTTGAGTTCGTGCCCTGGAATAGCAAAGTGTCTTGGGAAATTCATCCCTGGGGAATTTGGCGGATGTGGGCCAGCAATGGTGACTATGAAGTGGAATTGCTTGGCAGCACGGATCAGCCGGGAACTCCGCTCCGGGCCCCCACCCAGCAAGGACTCACCTTTTGCTGCCGAGATACAATGCGAGGTGAAGTTCATCTCCAGTTGCGGCGTCGCTCCAAAAATCGCCTGGAACTCTTGCTAGAGGCATCTAGCTCCTTATGTGGTTTGGAAGTGGGCGGCAATCCTTGGTATGAAATCTGGCGATCGACCTAACAGCGTAGCCAAGCTGGGATTAAATGCCCATTCGGTCAGACCAAACGTAGCAGGAAGTGGCAAACACAGTTGCCCCAAAGACGGCCATCAGCGAAGGCATCTCTAAAAGCGCCAGAATCCACCAATAGCAGCACAACCCACCCATTACCCCAATTCCTAACGGAGAGGTCAAGAATTCTAAACATTCTAGAAGCTGCAAAAACATCCAGAGGAAAAGCATAGACGTTCAATCGGGAAAGACAACAGCGATGTGAATTAAACCGAGCACTGGTCGAAGCACCCATTCTCCTAATTTGAGGGGTCAGGTTTTGTGGCTGTTGCCCTTCCTACCAGAGTGCGATAAGGTTACCCATTCTTGGAAGTGTTTGGGTCAACGACCACTCTCTTTAAAACACAATTTGCTGCTGTTTTACGTATCGATTGCTGCAACTCTAATGCAACTTTCGCCAGATGCTTTTTAGCTTTAGCCTGATCTCGGATTAATGGGGCGATCGAAGTTGAACCTGAAGGCTTTATGGTCGTCTGTTCCTGATCGCACCGTTGCTAGCAGCAATTCAGTGTTGTGTTCGCTTTCCTAGCATGCCCAAATCAAAGGCAGATGCAACTCGGCCTATTCTGCGCTCGCCAAGGTGAATCTGTTATCATGACAATGATTCTGGGGCTGTAGCTCAGCAGGATAGAGCAACCGCCTCCTAAGCGGTAGGTCGCGCGTTCGAATCGCGCCAGTCCCGTTGGTTGTCACCGATCGCAACGTGACGAGAAAGTTTCAGTTTGTGAGACAAGCACCATGGGGTCAAGCAGATGAGTTCTTATGACAATCGCTACCCCTATTGCTAAACCCATTAGTCAGCTTGAACTTTCACCAGGAAGCATTGCAACTTTAAGAGATGTCACCTGGCAAGAATTTGAAGCTGTTTTGGAAGAACTAACCCAAAAGCGGGTTTCTTGCATTGCTTACAATCAATGCTCAAATAAATCAATGAGATAAGGCTGTCGCTTCGATCGTCAAGCGGATTTGTTCAATGCGTGCCTGCACATCATCTTGGTTGATGCGATAGCTGAGTGGATGGGCGATCAGGCGAGCTGTGCTTTCAAAAATCTGCTCAATCTCGATCAGGTTGTTTTCCTTTAAAGTACGACCACTGGCAACCAGGTCAACAATCGCTTCCGACATACCCGTAATAGGACCGAGTTCGACTGAACCATAGAGCGGCACAATCTCAACAGGTAAATCTAGGCTTTGAAAATACTCATGAGCACATTGCACAAACTTGCTGGCAACTCGACTATGGGGCGGTAGTTCGATCGCCGATCGGTAAGGACTGGTTGCCCTCACTGCGACTGATAGGCGGCACTGCCCATAGTGTAGGTCAAGCAGATGGGCAACTCGAGGTCGTTTTTCCCGCAAAATGTCATAGCCTACAATTCCAAGCTGGGCCTGCCCATATTCCACATAAACTGGCACATCATTGTTACGAACTAGCAGCGCTTTGGCTGAATGGCTAGCATCCCAAATTTCCAGCTGTCGATTTGAGGAATCTAGAAATGCACTAAAGTCTAGACCGATCGATTTCAATAAGCGGATGCTGTCTCCCAGTAATCCACCTTTGGGCAAAGCAATAGTAAGCATGAATCAGGCATAGGTATTTGAGCACTAGCATAACCATCTCTGGAGAAGGTGACACTCGTCAATGTGCATGACAGCTCATATGACTGGTTTCAATTTTATGGAGTAGGATGAGAGGCCAGTGAACCGAAGATGCGCTAACGCTACAAACGGGCTGTCTCGGTGACACATATATATAGTGTTTTTTAACAGCTGGCTACTTTCTTTAAAGCCATCTAATCTTTGACGCTATATATAGCGTTAATTTTGTATAACCCCTCTTTTAGACGCTACATATAGAATTTTCAAGCTCAAAAATCCTACTTTTGGGGTAATTATTCTCGATGAATCGAGTCACGCTATAGATGAGTTTTTAGAGACTTAAATATCAAATTAGACCCCACATATAGCGTCAAATCTCTTTAAGGATTGCCTGTACGATCGGCCCCCAGAGCGGATCTCAAGCACACTATTTAGTGATTTTCTTAGGGCAAAATATTGCACCCAAAATTAAATTATGGTATTCGTAGAATAAATGTAGAGAATCTAGGTTCATTCAACTTTCAAGGTTTTGAAACGTGAATCTTGTCTTTACCAAGGCTCGTTTTTAGAGTCCTTGCTGCAAGTCTTAGGTATATCGATCGCATCCAATTAACAGGTTTTGACAGCTTTGGCTCTAGGAAAATTTCCTTCCAAAATCGAGCTGTCAAAGATATTTCGACCAAAGTTCGGTGCGATTTTCACTTTCAATCTCGCTTATTCGCCACCATTTTTGCAGCGGTTGAAGGTCAAAAAACAAGCAGTAGCGGGTTGCATTGCATCTGTTTTTAGCCATCGACTGTTTGAACTCTAGAACAAAGATTGGGATCTGAATTCTAGGCAAAAACTCGGTATTTGTTTAAGTGAAGATTAAGCTGCAATCAGCAGTTTCAATTTGCTCAATTCAATTTTGAGGAAGTTTATTCCTCGAATTGATGGTGCTTTTGTGCTGCTGGGAAAAAGTTAGGCTTGGGTGAGCTTCAAGCTTCTCGATCAGGCACTTTACGGTTTATTCAAAATTGTCTTTCGGGAAGAATACGGAATAATTTAGATGCGATTTCTTTGATTGAAATTCTAATCAAGTTCTGAAGAATTGGCTTTTTAAGGTAAGTCGAGAATGGTCTAAAGGCTTAAATTAGCTGCTAGGGGTAGCGCTATTTAATAAATAAACGTCAATTTAGGCCATAAATATCGATTTTCTTGACTACTTCAGATTTAATCGTGCTAAATTTATAAGGAGCAGAGAAAAATAATTCAATTAATCTCTGTAATCTTCCATAGCGCTGTTTCACAATAGCCATTTTTTCTAACAGAATTGGTCTGTCGGGTATTAATCACTTTGGTGAGATTGTTAGGAAAGTGGGTGAAACATTGAGCTGTGATCGTTCTTTTATGGATCGATTAGCAGTTCTTGATCAGGAACATTACCCAATTATTTTGAGGAGAAGAAACCTATGGAAACGCTTGCTTATCTCCAAATGGCACAGGAGCAAGAGAATCCTAATCAGGAATTAACACTTGACGCTTTGAAAATTTCTGGCAAGTTGACTGGAGTGCTACTTGGCGCTGCAGGGGCTGCGATCGCAGTTGGCGTTACGACTGCACCAGCTCAAGCTCATGGCTACTACGGTGGCGGTGACGGCTGCTATGACTATGGTTGCGGCGGCGGCTACGATGTTGGCTACTACGGTGGTGGCTATGACAGCGGCTGCTATGACAGTGGCTGCGGCGGCGGCTGGGGTGGCAGCGTTGGTTGGGGCGGCGGCGGCTGCTATGACTATGGTTGCGGCGGTGGCTGGGGCGGCAGTACCCCAGTTTATCTAGGTGGTGGTTACCAAGTGACCTCCTTCCAGACCTACCAAGTCAGCTATGACAACGGCTGCTATGACTCTTGCGGCGGCGGCTGGGGCGGCAACGTTGGTTGGGGCGGCGGCTGCTATGACAGTGGCTGCGGCGGCGGTTATGACGTTGGCTACTACGGTGGCGGCGGCTGCTATGACAGTGGCTGCGGCGGCGGCTGGGGTGGCGATGTTGGTTGGGGTGGCGGCGGTGGTTGCTATGACTACTGTGGCGTCTCCTATGGCTACAGCACCTACGATATCCAGGTCGCCCTGAACTACGCTGGATTCGGTATAGCAGTTGATGGTGTCTTCGGACCTCAGACCGATGCAGCAGTTCGAGCTTTCCAACTTGCGTATGGACTAGTCCCCGATGGCGTCGTAGGACCAGCCACCGCAAGTGCATTAGGACTCTACTAGGGGTAGTTTTTGAGTCATCTAGGCTGGTATTTGAGCAGANTTTTTTCTGATCTGTCAAGCCTAAAGTTCGAAATCAGGCTGTGGAGGTGCAGATTGTGCTTCCACAGTCTTGCTCAATCCAAGCATTGCAAAACATGCAGTTTTTGAAGCTTGAAAGATCAGTCAATTGACACAAGTTCCTGGTTTCAAAACTTTATCTTTGAGTTTCATGTAATTGCGTTCTTCCAAATTTATTCAATTTAGATATAGTGCAAGCAGTACAGTGGTTTGCGCTAATTTCTTGTGAGATGGTTACTGCTTCAACACAATTCACTAGCTTATGTTTTAATCTCATTCAACCCTGTAGGAAATAGCAATGATCAACCCTACATAACTCCGATCGTTCTTTAATTTTCAAAGCATTTATATAAAATTTTAATCATTTTTCATGGTCCACATCTAGCGTCCTAATAATTTAGATTTTTCTGCTTTACCCTAGATTTAGGGTAATTACAATTGAAAGCCATTTCATATTAAAAAATAATCTCTGAAATTCTTGCCATGAAAGGGGCTGAGCCTCTATTCATTTTTTTGTATCGGTGTAAAAATGAGGGTTGGAGTCATTTTTGGCTTAATCTAATGACTCTTAATTCGATCGTTTTCACCGGTTGAATTTTACTTGCTCAAGACTTTGAGGAGAAAAATATATATGGAAACAGTTGCTTATCTTCAACTGGCTCAGGATTATGAAACCTCTGAGTTTCAAGAGGCAATCTCTACAGATTTGCAGGGCATGAAGCTGTCTAAAAAAACACTTGCAACTGCTGTTGGTGTTACAGGTACAGCTTTAATGGTGGGAGCATTAGCCGAAGCGCCCGCGTTGGCCTATCGCTATGGTTGCTGCCAGCCTGTGGTTTATCAGCCGATCGTTTTCCGCCCCGTTGTGATTCGACCGATCAGCACGGGTTGCTTCCAATCTTGCTATTACCCACAGCCATACAGCTATCAAAGCTACACGCCTGACTACTACTACGATCAGTCCTATGACTACGAAGAAACCAGCAGTGGTTGTGGCTGCTCTTCTGAGGAATCTTATGAGGAATCCTACGAAGAAGGTGGCTATGACGACTACACCGAAATTGCTTTCTTCCCGGTTGGCGATTCTAACTTTTTGACTTTAGGTGCTTCAGGACAAATCGTGGCGTTGCTACAGCAAGCACTAATTGATCAAGGCTTCGATCCAGGTCCTGTGGATGGTCTATTTGGACATCAAACTGCTGAAGCAGTGGCTCAATATCAAGCTGCAGCCGGTTTATTAGTAGATGGAATTGCTGGGGGACAAACGCTAGACAGCCTAGGACTAGCAGGCGCAGGTGCCTAAAAGTCCCAGGCTTTTCAGTCAACCTGTAAGCAAATACAGGTTCTAAGTCACGTACGGCATTGTTTTTTCAAGTTAAAGGCAGATCCAAATCTGGCAAGCAGTTTGGAAGTTAAGGATGGCAGTCCTTAAAAACGCCAGCACTTGAGATGCAATGCCGTTTTATTTATAAACTGGTTTGGCAAAAGTGGCAGTTCAAATTTTGGAAAAAGAATAAATAGTTAGCAAGCCGCAAATCAGACTGATTAGTAAATCAGGGTACCCTGGAGGAGTTGAGGAGTTGTTAGCCAGTACAATTGTACCACATCTTTATTTATGCTTCAACTTCAAACTTTAATTTTTGACGTGGATGGTACGTTGGCTGAAACTGAACGAGATGGACACCGAGTTGCATTCAATCGTTCATTTTCGCAAGCAGGTCTTGAGTGGGAATGGTCAGTTGAAACCTACGGTCAGCTTTTAGAGGTTGCAGGCGGTAAAGAGCGGATTCAGTTTTTCTGGCAGCAGCATGATCCTGATTTTGCCCCAACCTTGCCAACTGGGCTGAACCAGCAGGCCTGGATTGCTGCACTCCACCGGGCTAAAACCAGTCACTATGCTCAACTCTTGCAAGAAGGCAGAATTACGTTACGACCGGGCGTGAAGCGGCTGCTGCTGGAAGCTCGTGAAACTGGCATTCGATTGGCGATCGCCACAACCAGCGCACTAGACAATGTGATCGCCCTTTTAGAAACAGCCCTGAGTCCTGAAAGCCCTGGCTGGTTTGAAATGATTGCAGCGGGAGACATTGTGCCAGCTAAAAAACCCGCCCCTGATATTTACCTGCATGTTTTGCAGCAAATGCAGCTTGAGCCACGCCATTGTGTGGTGATCGAAGATTCTCAGGCAGGTTTGCAAGCAGCCCTGCAGGCTCAGTTAACAACTGTGATTACCACCAATGACTATACGCGATCGCAAGATTTTACAGGTGCTGCTCTCGTCCTCGATCATTTAGGCGAACCCACCCTGCCATTGACAGTGATCCAGGGTTCGGTCACCCACTCTCCTTATTTTGATGTAGCGTTGGCCAACAAGTTATTAGAGTCGTTGCACGATTAACAAAGTTTTTTGCCATCATGGAGTGCAAATCGACTAAGCTAACTGAAAACCTGTTTACTATTTGAACGATTAAATTGTGCTGAGACGTCTTTCCCTGCTCTTTCTTGCCGCTGCTGCCAGCTTCTGGAGTCTTACCCCACCTGCTCAGGGACAGGCTTTGATTCCCCATGTTTTGCAGTTGGATAGCGAACAACTTGAACAACAAGGTTTATTTCTTGCTCAGGAAGCAGCTCAATTAGCCCAGTTTCAGCAATATCAGTTGGCCTTGGTAAGGGCTCAACTCGCTTCCCAACTGGTTCCTAACAATGCTCAGGTTTGGGCTTTGCTGGGCAGCCTATATCTTCAGACCGAGCAAGCCAACCCAGCTATTCAAGCCTTGCTGAAAGCAAAATCTCTTGATCCTGAAAATGCGCCTGTTTTGTTTGCGCTGGGGTCTGCCTATTTTCGTGCAGAAAATTACAACTCGGCGATTCAATACCTGAAAGCAGGTTTGCGATTGAAGCCAGATACACCTGGTGCATTATTTGACTTAGGAAATACCTATTACAAACTCAACCAATACAACAAAGCAATTGAACAGTTTGAAAAAGCCGTTCGTGTTGATGATAAGTTCTGGCCTGCCATCAACAACATCGGTTTAATTCGTTACGAGCAGGGAAAAGTCAACGATGCCGTGAAGCATTGGCGCGAGGCAGTAGCGATCGATGATAAGCAGCCAGAGCCCAAGTTGGCCTTAGCGATCGCCCTTTATACCCAAGGTCAGGAGGCAGAGGGTTTAAACATGGGAGAAGCTGCCCTGCGTCTTGACAGCCGCTATGCAGAAATTGACTTCTTGCAGGAAAACCTCTGGGGCGATCGCCTGGTGAATGATGCGAGAAGGTTTTTTGCGCTGCCTCAAATTCGAGACACGTTGGCAAAACTCAACCGAGATTCAGTGACTCAATAGAAATCTACAGATCACGGCCCTTTAAACAAGCCGTTAAACAAAATGATAGGGAGGCAAGGTTTCGCCAAGATTGAACACCCAACAGCGGAAGCGTTGCTGCCAGTTAGCCAGTTGAGCCTGAAGCTGTCGTTCTGCTTGACGAGAATGCAGCAAATAAATGCGTTCTACCCCTTCTTCTGTAATCTGGCCCCGCATTGATTCAGGATAAAATTCGCTAATCAAACTGCTGAGGAATCGCAACTCTGTCTGCTGTTGCTGTTGCCAAGCGATTTGATCAGAGTATGGATGTTGTTGCTGAACCGAGAAACTGCCTGTGCTCCAGGGTTCTGAAGTCATCAAAGCCTCTGAAAAGTCAAGGGGCAGCAGTTTCAGAACATATTCTGCCTTGCCTTGCAGTTGGGTCAACTTCTCCAGATATTCGGTGTAATGGGTTTGCAAATGATCCAACAATCCCTGCCGTGAGATAAAGCAAGTCCCAAACTGGAGCGGTAGAACAACCGTTTGCTGAAATACATCCTGAATGACTCGATCGTGCGATAGCAGTGCTTGCATGAGCTGGCGATCGCTCTGCTGCAACACCTCCAACGAAAGTTCAGGCTCTACTAATGCGGCTAGATGGTTAATGCTGACCAACTCAAGCGGACCCCAAATTCCTTCAGGTAAATCTAATGGGGTGGCGTTGTTGAGTATAAAGGCGTAGGTATACATTGGCCCTGGTACCAGGTGACAGCCATGAATCACTGTCAAAAATTGTCACATTCTTTCCAATTAACTGTGAATACGCAGGTTACAAAAATCATGGAAAAACCCAGCATTCCCTTAGTCAGTTGGGCATTCAGGAATGCTAGGCAGTAGGTCTCAAGTGGGAAACGGTTCGATCGATTGGTTAGGAGTTAGCCACGAGGCAATAAGGAATGGCTGCTGCCTGCTGGTTTGCTGTCCATCCTTGAGTGCATCATTGGACAACCTTGATGAACCGTTATCCTAAAACAATTAGCGTTTCAGGACTTTAGGAATGTTTTGTTGAACCGATCGTCCGTCCCGAATGAGCGATTTCAGCAAACTTGCCATTGGTATGGCCATTGCCGTTACGCGGCTGAATTACACCATAACCACCATGATTCCGTTCGTAAATGACATTAATTTCGCCAGTTTCAAGATTACGGAACATGTAGAAATCATGATCAACCAGTTCCAGTTGTTCAAGCGCCTCTTCCAAGGTCATTGGCGGCATTGCGAAATACTTCGTCCGTACCACCTCACTTGGTAGACTTGGCGCACGTTCCCCATCAATGAGTGAAGGAGCAACAGGCTGTTGGTCAATGACTTCAGCGGTTTTAACGGGGGCATGAGTCTTTTCATGCCGTTTCTCTTTATATTTACGCAGTTGACGAGCAATTTTATTTGCGACTAAATCAATGCTGGCATAGAGGTTTTCACTGCTTTCTTCGGCCCGCACAACAGTACCATTGGCATAAATGGTCACTTCAGCAGTTTGTTTGGGATTTATCCGGGGATTCCGTGCAACTGAAAGATGGACATCAACCTCAGTCGTTAAAGTTTGAAAGTGATTAACTGCCTTCTCAATTTTTTGATGTACATACTCACGAATCGCATCGGTAATCTCAATATTTTTACCCTGGATAACAAGCTTCATAAAGAGCTTCCTCCCTGTACAAGTTGGGTCATACATACACCCTAGCACCTTGTATTCTGGAGAACAGACTCGTTTAAAATCTTTTGCATCCGTTGATATTTCTTGATTAGAATCTGGGGACAATGCAACAGAATTCAGTCGATCTACGCTTGATCTCTCAGCTCAACCTCGTTAAAGTGTAAGGACCAGCGAGTGCCAATCACCAGTAATTTACACCGATGTTTGTTTTATCACTGCGGTCTGATTCCCTACGAGACTGCTTGGGCATGGCAGCAAACATTCGTTGCAGAACGTCGAGAGAATTCCGATCGTGATGATATTTTCATTCTGCTAGAGCATCCACCCGTTTATACTCTGGGACAAGGATCTAGCCTAGAATTTCTCAAATTCGATCCGGCTCAGGCTCCTTACCCTTTAGTTCGAACTGAACGGGGTGGCGAAGTTACTCATCACTGTCCTGGCCAGCTTGTGGGCTATCCAATTCTGAATTTGCGGCGTCATCAGCCAGATTTGCACTGGTATCTGCGTCAGCTTGAAGAAGTTCTGATGCGAGTAATTGGGCTATATGGACTGACTGGCCAGCGTATTCCTGGCATGACAGGCGTCTGGGTTGAAGGACACAAAGTTGCAGCGATCGGCATTAAAGTCAGCCGCTGGATTACGATGCATGGTTTTTCACTCAACGTCTGTCCTGAGCTAAGCGGCTTTAAGCAAATTGTGCCTTGCGGCATTGCCGAAAAACCGATCGGCAGTTTGGCCCAGTTTATCCCTCATGTCAAAATTGAGACGGTTCGTACTCAAATTGCAACTTGTTTCGCAGAAGTTTTTCAGATGCAACTCGTTAACATTCCGCATTCAAGTTTAAAGGAATGTTGAGTCCTGAGCTTTGAGATTTGTAAATGCGATCGTCCCGCTTTTAGACAGGATAACCGTACTCTGTTTGCAATAAACATCTGCAATAAATACAATCGATACGGCTTGCCCCCAGTAGAGACAGAGAGCCTATTTTGCTTGCTGCTGCAAAGCTTCGATGATCGTCACATTTGCTTTGGGAAAGGGAAATTGATTTAATTCGTCAGGATTCACCCAACGCACCTCATCACATTCGATCGGCTGAGGTTCTCCAGAACAATGATGGCAGTGATGCACATTTAAGGTGACATGAAAGTGGGTGTAGGTATGCTCGATCATAATCAGATGCTCACCAACTTCAATTTCAATGCCCAACTCTTCACGGATTTCTCGCTGAATACAAGCTTCTACCGTTTCTCCAGGTTCTAGCTTGCCGCCTGGAAATTCCCATAAACCGCCCAGCAATCCTTCTTGCCGTCGTCGATCGATCAAAATTTGGCCGCAATCGTTCCAAATCACAGCTACCCCAATTTGCTTGCGGGGAATGGGAGCACGAGTTTCAGACACAGGCAGTTCATTTTGCATATTGTTCTGATAGGCACGACAATGTTGATTCCAGGGACAAATGAGGCAGGCCGGTTGTTTAGGTGTACAGAGGGTTGCCCCTAAATCCATCAGCGCCTGATTAAAATCTCGCGGATGTTGGCGATCGAGCAAGTGTTCCGATATCTGCCAAAGCTGATTGATCGCCTTATTCGGCGGCAATTCTAACGCGATGAGCCGCGATAGAACCCGCTTCACATTGCCATCTAAAATCGGAATCGGCTGGTTAAACGCAGCGCTCAAGATGCCACCAGCGGTTGTGCGACCAATCCCAGACAGTTGTAGAACCTGATTCAGTTCCGTTGGAAAGCTGCCTCCATGATGTTGCACCACCTGCTGAGCCGCCCGATGCAAATTGCGAGCACGAGCATAGTAGCCTAAGCCCTGCCACAGCTTCAAGACGGTTTGTTGATCGGCTTTTGCTAAATCTGCGATCGTTGGCAGTTGAGCCAGCCATCGATCGTAATAAGGAATCACTGTCTTGACCTGAGTTTGTTGCAGCATGATTTCCGAAACCCAAATTGCATAAGGATCTCGCGTTTGCCGCCAGGGTAACGTCCGACCATGCAGCGCATACCAGTGGAGCAGCCCCTGCCGAAGTTGATCGAGACACAAGGGAAGAAACCACTCTGGATCAGGCCAATCCGGGTGAGAGCGATCGAGAAGGGGGGATTTCACGAGTCGTTTTATATCTAGCTTCAAAAGATCAAACTCGGCAGATTATCCCGCAAATCTGCCGAGTTCTATCAGGTTAATTGAAATCTGTTGAATTGATTGAAGCGCAGCACGCAATGCTCAGGATGATGGACAGACGTTATCCAGATCGCCTTATTCTGCGTCTGATCCCATTCCATCTACAGCCTGCAAAGAGCGCTCGAAATGCATCCGCTGTTCAGCATTCCGTAAGAAATAGCCACTCATCATGGCAGAGGCCAGCAATCGACCCAGATGTTCGCGACTGGTCGTGACGGTTACATCGAAATGTTCAGCAGGCAACCCTCCCAGCAAGCCGATGATGTTGCGTTCCATTACTTGCAGGACTTCACCAGAACCCGGCTTTGAGAGCTGAGCAACGGCTTCGGGACTCATAGATTGAACATATTGCCAAAGCAAATTATTTGACTCGCCGCCAAAGAGTTCTGAAACTCGATTCGGGGTGTTGTTCACGGTAGGAACCTCACTCAAACGGTGACTGTTACTTGGACTTGATGACAATAATTTAACAATTCAACAGAGTCTGCGAGAGTGGGCGGAACCGAACCGAGGCAGCGAATTTTCCGATCCGTTTTCCACAAAAAACAGAAAAAGTGAGAATAGTTGAAAAACAGCAAAAACGGCAGGGATGCTGCTCTATTGAAAGCCCCTGCCGCTGAATTGAGATTATTTGTTGGGATCGTCAGGTAGATCGAGGCAGAATCTATACCGTCACCGAAGAAGGGGCAGCAATGGGCAAATCTGTCTCTCCATCAAATCGGCCAAGCTGAGCACCCAGACCGCGCAACTTCCCTTCTAGATTTTCATAACCCCGTTCCAGATGCTGCAAGCTCTGAATGGTCGTGACTCCATCTGCTGCCAAACCAGCCAGAACTAATGCGGCTGAAGCTCGCAAATCTGTTGCAACCACCGGAGCCCCAGAGAGCATCGGCACACCTCGGACGATCGCCAGATTGCCCTTCACGGTAATGTCTGCCCCCATGCGATTGAGTTCGGCCACATGACGCAGGCGGTTCTCGAACACCGTTTCAGTAATGACGCTATTTCCTTCGCTCAGGGTCAGCAGTGCCATGAATTGAGCCTGCATATCTGTCGGGAAACCAGGATAAGGCAAGGTTTTGATATCTGTTGCTACATGCCGTTGACCCGGAACAATCCGCAAGCGATTTGGGGCATCTGCATGAATTTCAGCGCCAATGCTGCGTAGCTTAGCAATCACTGCGGCCAAATGTTCGGGAATCACAGGTGCCAGACTAATTTCAGAGCGGGTAATCGCCCCTGCCACCAGGAAAGTGCCTGCTTCAATTCGATCGGGAATGATGCTGTAGTCGGTTGAATGCAGCCGAGGTACTCCAGAAATGACAATCGTATTCGTTCCGGCCCCTCGAATTCTTGCCCCCATTGCCCGACAGAAGTTGGCCAAATCGACGACTTCCGGCTCTTGGGCCGCATTCTCCAGAATTGTTTCCCCTTCAGCCAGCGTCGCTGCCATCATCAAGGTTTCGGTTGCGCCAACACTGGGACAATCGAGATAAATTCTGGCCCCTTGTAGGCGTTGCCGTCCGCCCTTCAAATAAGCGTGCACTGTCCCATGCTCAATCTGAACATCGGCTCCCATTGCCTGCAACCCTCGAACATGCAGATCGACAGGTCTAGCACCGATTGCACAGCCACCAGGCAGCGGTACTCGCGCAACTCCCAAGCGTGCCAGCAACGGACCAATCACAAAAAAGCTAGCGCGTAGTTGGCTGACCAACTCATAGGGTGCTTTGGATTGGCCAATGTGGCTAGCATTCACTTCCAAAGCATCGCCATGCCGGTGAACGGTGACGCCAAGTGCTGCCAAAATCTCGCCCATCCGGGAGACATCCACCAGGTCAGGAACGTTACGGATCCGGCAATCATCTGCGCAGAGCAAGGTTCCAGCCATAATCACCAGGGCAGAATTCTTTGCACCGCTGATTTTGACTTGCCCTTGTAGGGGTTGCTTACCCCAAATGCGAAGGACTGTTTTGTCTTCTTCGGGAGGGGTATAGGAACTTGGAATGCTGAGATGCGAAGTAATGGCTCTGTCCTCCGGAACTACTCGAAATTTTGACTGCAAACTTTGGCCGCAAAGCTGCAATTTTGGTAATGATTCTACCGGAAACCTCAAGAATGTCTAGAAGTCTCCTCAGTGGAGTGTAGCGCCTAATGATCGTTTTGCCGCCAAAATTGCATTTGGGAGATGAAATTTTTCATTTCAATGCAGGTTGACGAATTCCTGAATTTCGTGCAAGATGGTAAATCGCAGTCTTAAAGTGAAAAAACACTTGAGATTGTTCCGCGCGGAACTGGCGGAATTGGTAGACGCGCTAGATTCAGGTTCTAGTGTCTGTTAAAGACTTCCGGGTTCAAGTCCCGGGTTCCGCATCTAAAAGCTTTTTGAGCTGCCTAGTCTGGCTGATAAGGTAAATCTGCTTGACAAGGTTAAATGCCAGTGAAAGCTAATTGGGAAAATCAGCTAAGCGTTGTTCTACGCCGATGTGCCTGCTATCGGGACGATCGCAACATTCCTTAAAATTACTTATCGATCGCGGCTTAAACGTAACAAAATTTTAATCATTACTACTTCGACTTGGCAGCACCAGGTTGGATAGGTGAGAGTTTGTCGGATGACTCAGTCGAATAGAGAGAATAAAGCAATTGAAGTAGGGTGATAAGCTCTGAGTTTCCCTGTTGAATGCCATGCTAACTAGCCTGCAAAATCCGCTCGTCAAACAAATGCGCAAGCTGCATCGTGCCAAGGAACGTAGCGAACAGGGGTTATTTCTCTTAGAAGGCACTCATCTGCTGCAAGAGGCTAGCACGGCTAATTATCCGATCCATACCGTCTGCTGCACGGCGGAATGGCAAGCCCATTATCCGGAACTCTGGGAACAAGCGACTCAGCAAGCTCAGCGTACCGAGTTAGTCAGTTCAGAGGTGCTGCAAGCGATCGCCACTACGGTTAATCCAGATGGAGTTGTTGCTCTGGCCCAGCGTAGAAGGCTCAAACCGATCCAGCCCCAATCGCTCCAGTTAGGGGTGGCTCTAGAAACTCTGCAAGATCCAGGAAACCTCGGCACTGTCATCCGCACGGCAGCAGCGGTCAGTGCAGATGGGCTGTGGTTGAGTCAAGGAAGTGTTGATCTCGATCATCCAAAAGTATTGCGAGCCTCAGCAGGACAGTGGTTTCGTCTACCCATGCAGGTCAGTACCGATCTCGTTGGCGATTTGCAAGCTTTGCAGACAAAGGGAATCCAAATCGTCGCAACTTTACCGACGGCCGATCGCACTTACTGGCAGGTTGATTTCACCCGACCGACCGTGATTCTGTTGGGAAATGAAGGAGCAGGTCTATCAGCAGCGACTGCTGCGATCGCTGATTTATCTGTTCGGATTCCGCAAGCTCCTACAGTCGAGTCACTCAATGTCGGTATTGCCGCTGCCCTGCTGTTCTATGAAGCTCGACGGCAGCAAGAAATGCAGTAGGATACCCCTCAGTTTTGCCGTTTAATCTTGCCGCCTAATCTAGGGTTAGAGCCGATCGGCAAATGCCAAAAACCGATGTGTATCCATGCAGGAAGGTCGTTCCACCCACGGGACCGATCTCGCCATTGCAGAAAAAACCGCTGAGTGGCACACCATTTAGATATTGATTGAAGAGTTGGGAATCAAAGTTGGGCTGCTCGTATAGGCCCTCACCCCGTCCCATGCAAGCAAACATCAGCGCTCCAACGGGTGAACTGCCGTTCGCCTGCACTTGGTAACGAGCTAGCAAAGTTCGCAGATCTTCGGCTGAAGCCGTGGCATCGCGGAGATGGAACTGAATACGCTGCCCTAAACGAATTCGATCGCCAACGGCAATTGCCCCAGTTTTAGGATCCACACCCAGCAAATTGCGAATCAAAAAATCTCCTTGCTCAAGCTGCTGCTTAAACGCACTTTGAGCAATACCAACAAACAAAGAACGCTGAGCCAAAGCCCGATCGGACTCATCCAAGTCTTGAAAGAGGGCTTGCAGAATCTCTAGCGGCGTTTGGGTGAGGCCACAGACTTCAAGCGAATCAGATTGTTCTTCTAACTGGATCACAATATTCCGTTCAGCCGCAGCCACTCGATAGGGTTGACCGATCGGACGACAGCCTTGAGCGACGATCGTTTCCACGACAATATTGCCGCTAAGGGCAACGCCGACTACCCCTTCTGGATAGTAAGAATCGTTACAGAACAAGCCGCTGCTGCCTGAAAGCGAATTCACGCTGGCCAGACCACCTACCTTCACGGAACTAGGATAGGCAAAATCAAGCCCCTGCAACAGTTCAGAAACCCCAGGAGAAGTGGGAGCAGCCATCAAGATAAATTGAGGCTGATCTTCAACGGGCACACCCATCAATTCAATCCAGGTATCCGGAGAACTGTCCAGATCTGGAAAGTCTTCTGCGGTCAGGTGAAAGGCATGGATCTGCACGCCAGGTAGACTGGCCAACGTGAGGCAAAGGGCAGCTTCTCCTTCTACTTCCTGAACCTGCCCAGTTGAAGCGACACCAATGACACCGCCGCCACTACAACCCACACAAATGGGTACAGACAAGGCTTCCTTTAATAAGGGCATCAACCGGGAGTATTCGCTGGCAAAGGCAGAGGAGATAAAGACTAAAGCCAGGTCAGGTGGATTTTGTAGCTGCTGTTGGGCTTGCTCAACCACTTCTTTCACGGCTGCTTCTAGGGAGACACGGGTTGAGAGGGCACTTGCCCATTGCATTGATTGCGTCATTGCTTCTGCCATGTTCGTTCTCTCTCCATCGTATAGAGCCAAGCGCTAGTGGATTAATTACTGCCTATCTCACGCCGTCAATTTGCGTAATTAATCCGGAGAACAGCAAGCCGCTGAACCGCAAAAACGGCTACTTTAGAATTCATTATGAATCCTCTGTGGCACTTTCATACGAGCAGGTACAGAAGCAATCTACTCTCTGTATCACTATTCCCCAGAATTTCAGGGCATTCAGTATCATTGTTCACAAGTTCCCAGCCCGCTCTACGCTAGAATCACCGAGGGATAATTGGTCAACTCCTTGAGTATCCACTTCGTTAGAATCTTAAGAAGTTGCTTAGATTTTGCAGATTGCCCTCATTCTTGGGCATTACTGGAATCTAGGAATGCACTCTTTTAATGAATTAGTGTGCATCTTTTCGAAGAACATCCATCTGGGTGATTTCAGTTTGCAGGAGGTTTGAGCTAATTTAGAGTCATAACCACCTGAGTCCAATTCAAAAATCTATACGCACAATCCATGAGCAACAACATCCAAGAAAAGATCGAACAAGAACGGCAAGAAGCTCGTGCTGCTTGTGAAGTGAACGGTGCGCAGTCTCCTGAATGTGCCGCCGCTTGGGACGTCGTTGAAGAACTTCAGGCAGAAGCTTCTCACCAACGCGAGAAAGAGCACCCCAAGAACGCTTTTGAACAATACTGTGATGCTAATCCTGAAGCGGATGAATGCCGCGTTTACGACAACTAAGGTCAGTGACCGTTAGTTTGACACCTGGGTTCGATAGTTAGATTGCATTTTTAGACCCCATTCTCTGGCGATCGCTCAAATTTAGCCTTTGCCATATGTATGGTTTTACTGCTCAACAGGCAGCTTTTCACTTTGATATAGGGGCACCTCAGACAGGGTGCCTCTTTGTTGTTTCAGGCAGCTTTGTTTCGGGCAGCTTTGTTTCAGGCAGTGTTGTTTCAAGCGGCGCTTTGTTTATAGGATGTTCAGGCTACCAACCATCCTGGTTAGAGGTGAGACGCAGCAGCAATGCCACAGTGGATTGAATTACCTGATGAAACCGCCACACAAAACCTGGGCGCAGTCCTGAGCCGATCGCTCACTCAAGGCAGTGTGTTACTGCTCAACGGCGACCTGGGTAGCGGCAAAACCACATTGGTGCAAAGCCTTGGCTCAAACCTGGGCATTCGGGAACCGATCGTCAGTCCCACCTTTACCTTAGTGAGCGAATATCCTGAAGGCCGCATTCCGCTCTACCACTTTGACCTCTATCGGCTGCAACCCGAAGAAGTGGAGGAGTTAGTGTTAGAAACCTATTGGGAAGGGGACGAATATCCTCTGGGTCTTGTGGCAATCGAGTGGGCCGAGCGGCTGCCTTACCTTCCGGCTGAGTATCTAGCCATCAGTTTAGCGATCGTAGAGTCGGGTAGACGAGCCAAGCTACAGGCCACCGGGAAACATCACCAGCAGATGCTGCAACAAGTATTGGCCGAATGGCAAAAGACCGGGACTCAGCCGAGCTAATCTTGCCGAGCTACGCTTAAGGACGCCTGGTTGCAATGGCGAGCCGCACTCCTTCAACCATCCGCAGTTGATCCATCACTTCGATCACCTTGCCATGACTTACGGCCTCATCCGCATTGATCACCACAACTGGCTGCTGCCCAGTTAACACCTGTGCTTGAACATCCGCTACTAAATTTTTCAGCTGCATGGGTTGGCGATCGAGTGCCAACGCGCCCGACTTGTCGATCGTCACGACCATTTGGTTCGGCGCTTGAGATTCTGAAGAGGCGGCTTGCGGCAAATTGACGGGCAACCCTTCCGATCGCGTCAGGAACAAGGTGGACATAATGAAAAAGGTCAAAATCGCGAAAATCACATCAATCATCGGCACGATGTTGATCTGAAAAGGCGGTTCAGGTTCATTGGGGAGACGCATAGAAGGCTCCTTGTTCGTGGTGACGTCGATAAATTAGCTCTAGCTGCCCCCCATGTTCCTGAATCAGGGCCATTTGCCGCAAATACAGACCCCGGAACATATTGGCAAACAGCAGCGTAAAAATGGCGACAACTAAGCCTGAAGCTGTAGAAATTAGCGCTTCACTAATGCCAGCTGTCACATTGGAGGTGGCAGTGCCGCCCAGATCGCCAACGCGTAGCGATGCAAAAGAGTTAATCAAGCCCAAAATCGTTCCTAGTAAGCCTAGCAACGGTGAAACACTAATGATCGTCTCAAACACCGTATTGAACCGTTTGAGCAGTGGCAACTCTGCTTGAGCCGCACTCTCCAAAGCCAAACGAAATTCTTCCGGGGTAGCCCGTTCTAGTTCTAAGGCTGCCAGGAAAATGCGGGCGATCGGTAAATGAATATTTTTTTCTAGCTTGTGCATCGCGGCATCAGGACTGCGCCGATAGAGCGATAGCACATCCCGAACCATCCGCTCTTGGGGCCGCACAACCTGTACCCAAAAGACAATTCGCTCTAAAATTAGCGCCATTGCCAGAATGGATAACCCAAGCAGGGGCCACATCACTACCCCGCCGAGGGCAAACAACTTACCAATTGGCATGGGTTTCCTCTTGTCAACCTTTTGCAGTCAGCTTTTCGCTCTCCAGCATACCGCTATTACAGGATCACGGCGGATCATTCCCACCATTCGGTAGGAAAAGTGGGTGCGGAGTGCGAAGGGCAAAGGGTAGGACGCAGAGTGCGGGGTGCAAAGTTTTAGGGATCAAGCAACACCAGGAAACCGATCGATTTGAGCATAGCCGCTAAACAGCAGTTGCTTGCCGTTCGTTTCTAACCGATTTAGCCGTAAAGTCACCCCATCGAGATCAAACCGATCGAGATCGATCATCTCGTTCAGCACTTGAGCAAAGGCTTCTGTCAAGATTTCGGAGATGCCCCGCTGCTCTTCTGAAACTAACTCGGCATCAAACTGAGGATTTTGAAACAAGATGCGACGCCGTTTTTCGATCGCCAAGGTTGCAGTTAACTGAATTGGAATGTCGGCTTGATTCGGCAGATCGGTTTTGGCAGCCAAGCGGACTTGGTTATTGGGCTGCAAAGTGACTTGAACATCTCGAAATGAAACAGGCTCACCGCCCGAAAGGCTGGTTAAAGGCGGTAAATTTAGATTTTGCAAGCGCTGCTGCACCAGATCGGCAGAGAAAGCTCGATTGATCGCATCCTCTATCAGCACAATTTGAGCGACGGCTTGCGTGGGCTGTTTTAGTCGCAGTTTGCCACCCAATACCGAACTAAAGTCGATTCCGACGGCATCCGTTTCAAAGGACATTTCTTCAACCTCAAACTGACGCCGAATCACGAGCTGCCGCCCCGACATTTTGAAACTGTCAATGCTGCCCTGCAATAGTTTGCTGGAGGGATAGCACCGCACCACTACATCAACTTGCTCACTGCGGGTAAACAGATGCCGAATCGACTGTGTTGCCACTGCATTGAGCATGCGCTCGCCGAAATCGGTGCTGGAATTGCTTTTTGACCCTGTAAATCCGCTAAACATGTTGTTTTTGGGGTTCAGAACAGGACGCTGGAAAACAGATTGCTGAGTCAATCCTCAATTGTTTTTAGCAACGCCTCGTTTCTGTTTGTAACAAAATATTAAAGTATCGACAAACTTTACGCCGTTTCCTCAGCAAGTTTTTTTCAATCCTATAGCCAGGAAATCCTTAGGCTCCAAGGGCGATCCGAATAGAATGCTGTTCAAAGACAGCGTCAATCCCCTAATCTAGATAAAAGCGTCGCACTTACCATCTTTACCGATGCTGCTGCGATCCGTTGATCTTTGAACCTGACATTGGACTTTGAGCGTGCCCAAAGCCGGCATTATCTACAACGACATCAAACCTATTGCTTGCCGAACTGCACAGGAAATTGAGGAGAAGCTGAGGGCATATGGTTGGGAAGTTTGCCTAACCACAGGGGAAGGTGGAATTTTAGGATATTCCCAACCTGGTAAACCAGTTTGCCACACCCCGATCGCTCAGTTAGTTCCGCCTGGGTTTGAATCTGACATGGAATTTGCGATCGTTCTGGGCGGTGATGGCACTGTTTTGGCTGCCTTTCGTCAAGTTGCTCCTGCTGGAATTCCTGTCCTGACGGTGAACACAGGCCACATGGGCTTTTTAACCGAAGCCTATCTGAATCAGCTCCCGCAAGCGCTAGATGCACTTCTGCAAAACGACTATGTGGTGGAAGAGCGGGCGATGCTGGCCGTACAGGTCTGGCGAGAGGAAGGACTGATTTGGGAAGCCCTTTGCCTGAATGAAATGGTGCTGCATCGAGAACCCTTGACCAGCATGTGCCATTTTGAAATTGAATTGGGCTCCCATGCGCCGGTGGACATCGCCGCAGATGGTGTGATTCTATCAACCCCAACGGGCTCAACGGCTTATTCACTGTCGGCAGGTGGCCCTGTGATTACGCCCGGTGTGCCTGTGTTGCAGCTGGTTCCTATCTGTCCTCACTCTTTGGCGTCTCGAGCACTTGTGTTTGCCGACAACGAACCTGTGACCATTTTTCCAGCTAATCCCAATCCCTTAGTGATGGTGGTGGATGGCAATGCAGGCTGTGCAGTCTTACCAGAGGATCGAGTCAGAATTTTGCGATCGTCCTATGCGGCTCGGTTCATTCGCTTACGGCCTAATGAGTTCTTCCATGTTTTGCGAGAAAAACTGGGTTGGGGTCTGCCCCATGTGGCTAAACCAACCTCGGTTGAGCTACCGTGAATGCCTCGGTTTTTGCCCGTCATGCTAGAACATTGGATAAGTTGCTTGAGGCACTGAGTCAGGATGGAAGGTCTAGATACGATTCCCCGTGTACTGGTGATTGAAGCGGATGAGCTGCTTGCCCAAAGTGTCAGCACTGATCTGCGAGAGTCAGGCTACGAGACCTGTGTTGCCTATGATGCAACTGAAGGGTTGAAACAGGTGCAGGTGCTCCAACCAGCTTTGGTGGTGATCGATCGAATGTTGTCGGGTGAGTCGGGCCTCTCTCTTTGCAGTGATTTACGGGCAAGCGGCGCGAGAATGCCTGTCTTGCTGCTGATGGCTAAAGATTCGCTGGAAGATCGGGTGGCTTGCATGCAGGCCGGTGCAGATGATTACTTTCTCAAGCCTTACCGCAGCGAAGATTTTCTCAAGCTAGTGCGGCTCTACTTGCAATCAGATCAGGGCAACAGCGAGCAGTTGCGGTTTGGCGATTTGACCCTTGATCTGGCAACCAGACGGGCTATTCGGAACGATCGCCCCATTGACCTGACCATGAAGGAATTTGAGCTATTGAAATATTTAATGGAGCATCCGCGTGAAGTGTTAACGCGCGAGCAGATTCTCGAAAATGTTTGGGGTTACGATTTCATGGGTGAGTCCAACGTGATCGAAGTCTATATTCGTTATCTGCGGCTCAAGATTGAAGATGAAGGTGAAAAACGGCTCATTCAAACAGTGCGAGGCGTTGGCTATGTCTTGCGTGAAGCGTAGTTTAATCGGATTCACCAGCGCGATCCTGCTGCTTTTTCCTCATACTGCCTTTGCTGAATCTGTTTTAGATCGGGTCAGCCGCACCGGAGAACTGGTCGCAGGCACTAGAACGGATGCCAAACCCTTCGCCTATTTAGATGACTCTGACCACTGGACTGGCTATTCGATCGAGCTATTAGAGCAAATTCGGGCCGAGGTGCAGCGAGAGTTACGGCGTCCGGTTCAGCTGAAATTGGTAGCAATTAACAGCTCCAGCAAGATGATGGCGCAGGTCGAGCAAAGCCAAGTGGACCTGACTTGTGGCTCTAGCAGCTATAGCAGCAACCGCGACATGGATATTGATTTCTCAGTCGGCTATTTCTCTACTGGAACCAAGCTGCTGATTAAACCAGACAATCGGCTCGGCTCAGAATTTAGAATTGGCGTTGTTGATGGCACGACCAATCAGCAAGTTTTGCAACATCATTTTCCGATCGCCCAATTTATCACTTTTGAGAATCGGACAGTTGGCCTGGAAGCACTGAGAAAGGGCCAAATTGATGGTTTAGGCAGCGACAGCATTTTATTGGAAACGCTACGACAATCTCTCCCTGAGGTTGAACGCCAAAACTATGAGGTCTTTCCAGCCACTGAAGGCTACAGTCCCGAAACTTACGCCTGTATGCTGCCACAGGGCGATGCTGAATTTAAAACTGTGGTTGATACCGCATTGCTCCAGTTCATGCAGGCAGTTGTGAATCATGTGCCAAGTGCAACAGCCGTGATCGCCCCCTGGTTTGGGGAAGCAGGAATTATTCCGAGTGAAGAGCCGAGTCTACTTGCTTTCTTTCGACATCAGGTGACGACCTATCAATCGATTCTCCAGCCGCCTTCAGAGCCAGTGGTTTCCGATTCAAACTCTTCCCGCTAAAGCAAGAGGCAGTTTTTTAACCCGTTTTTTTAAGCTGGGATACAATCCAAAAACTTAGCGTCACATCAGTATCCCAAACAGTCGGTTTATTGGATTTCAACTATGCGTCGCCGCCTTGTCTTCTCCCTTTCTTCCCTCAGCATTGGCCTCAGTTTGCTCTTGCTTAGCTGTAGTGCTTCATCGATCGCACCAACCAGCACAACTTTAAAAGAGTCTTCTGATCAGGCTATTAGTTCGATCGCCCAAGCCATTCCAACCCCCACTGTTCAAGAGGATTTAGCGCAAGTGCTCCCCATTTCTGCTGAAGCCGAAGTCGCCGGACAGGTGATTCAACTCGAAGTTGCTCGTACCCCGCTTGAACAGTCGAAAGGACTGATGTATCGCCCGGTCTTACCCGACGATCGCGGCATGTTATTTCCCTTCGATCCTCCTCGTCCAGTCCGATTTTGGATGATGGACACTCCCCAACCTCTCGATATGGTGTTTCTGCTCGATGGCGAAGTAAAAGCCGTTGTTGCCAATGCCCTACCCTGTACCAGCGAACCCTGCCCCACCTATGGTCCGGGAACCAACGTGAATCAGGTAATTGAACTGCGGAGCGGACGGGCGGCTGAATTGGGGTTAAAGAAGGGCGATCGCATCACGATTCGGTTTTTGGACGCCACAAATTCACCTTCACCCAACTCCAGTCCCACTCCATAGACTTCGTTGAATCCTCCACGCCTCTACTACAGAGTGCTCTTGGACCACCCTACTTCAAGGGCCACCAGGATACTTTGTCGCGCGTCGCGCTGTAGGTTTCCTTTAAGCCCTCTGGATCTAACACATGGATCAGATCGGCTGAAGCATCGTCGTCCTTGTGTAATGTCACGAGTTGCGCCTGCTGCATGCCCTTCAACACCTGCTCTACAGTACGCTGATTGAGCTGGCAGGTGCGCGCAATCAAGTCAACTGGCAAGTCAAACCGATAAGTTCGATCGGCAGCAGGTTGATTGCCTAAACTGCGTTCTTGATAGATCAAAGCTCTTAAGAGCGAAGCAACCGCCTGAGGAGGGTAGGTACTGCAATTCAGCAGGTGATATTGAAACTTTTCGCGCAGTTCAAACAGCAGGTCATAGCGCGATTGAAATACTTCACTGCCTTCGTATAACGCTTGCACCACCTCCAGCGGCAATTTCACTACATCAGTGGTCTTATAGGCTTCTACCAAACTGGGAAATGCTTGTCCGACCAGACCATAACCCAGCGGTAAATTCCGCATGCCAAACGAAGCACCCGCATAGGTAATGGAAATAATCCGATCGAGCGGTGAACTGCGCGTGATNCACAGGTCCGCCTGCCAGCACCAAATACAGTACTCTCAGAGGTTCACTAGCTCGATACGCCGTATAAATCGGACGACTAGAGTAGAGTTTTTCAGTGGTCCAGGGCTGCGAAAACAACTGTTCGGCTAACCAGGCGCGATCGAGGCCACGAAACAAATACTGCGTTTGAAGCAGCAGCTCAAGCAAATCGTCATCCGAGAGTTTGCTAATCGAGAACTGCGGTTTCTCAGGAACCTGAGCTGGCTTACCCATAACATTTCATCCACGCTTCACCAAAACTTCTCATTCCTTGAAAGCCTTGTGTTCAGGGAATTTGAGACGAGTGCACATCTCCATTATCAAGCAAATGATCAGGAAGTTGTGGGGATTCAAGCATTTTGTATCGAAGCTAACTTGAATTGTAAATGTTTTAAAATACACAATGAATTCAAATAAGATTGAATCTCAATTCATTTATTGCTCTAGCCCGCATGATGAATCTTCTCTCTAAGCAGCTCAGTCTCGATGACTTCATCCTGGCGATGCTGCAAGTCCCCATCGCCAAGCTGCAACTCGACCAACTTCAGGATTGGGTTTCCCGCTTAACGCTGAAGGACGATTTGTTCGATCGGCATATCACATTCAAACCAGACACCTATCAACGCCGATTGCTGTGCCGCACTCCCCGCTTCGATATGTTGATTCTCTGCTGGCAACCGGGGCAGCAAAGCAGCATTCACGATCATCAAGAATCCCTCAACGTCACAAGAGTCTACCGGGGCCAACTCACTTCTCGTGGCTTTCAGGCAATTGATCGGAGCCCATCTCTCTCTTTCACCAACCAATGCTCTGATCCAACTGCCTCTTGCTCAATGCCACTTCACCTGTGTCAAGAAGTTCAGCTTGAAAAAAGTGATCTTGCAGTGGTCGATCGCCATAGCATTCACCAGCTCGCAAACGCAGCTGACGAAAATTTGGTGACGCTGCATGTCTATGCCCGCCCATTGCAAAAACTTGCCGTTTACTGTCCTCAATCCGGCAAATCCCAACTTCTCCCTGTGCACTATTCCGAGTAATTTCCGGGTAATTTTTTATGCTGCAATCAAGCTTCTCTAAAACCATTGCCATCATTGGAGGTGGCTTCAGTGGCACGATGGTCGCTGTCCATCTGCTTCGACAGGCAAACCAGCCCTTATCGATCAAATTAATTGAGCGGCGATCGTCAATTGGACCCGGCCTTGCCTACAGTACGCACTCAGATCATCACTTGCTTAACGTACCCGTCGGTAAAATTAGCGCCTTTCCAAACCAGCCTCTGCACTTTCTCAACTGGTTACAGAACAGTTTTGTTGATCGATTTGCTGATAAGACAACCATTCATGCTGATAGTTTTGTACCGCGTCAACTCTACGGCCAATATCTCCAGGCAGTTTTAACAGAAGTCCAGACTATGGCCAAAGCAGAAGTCCAATTTGAGGTAATTCACGATGAGGCCATTGATATTTATGCACATGGAATTGGCGCGACAATTCAACTCCGCAGCGGCCAGAAGTTGAATGCAGATCAGGTTGTCCTGGCTTTAGGCAACTTCCCACCTACCGATCCACCCGTCCTTGACTCAGCCTTCTACCGCAGTTCACGGTATATTAGCCATCCCTGGGCTGAACAGGCCATGCAGCAGATCGATCGAGATCAGCCCATACTCCTGATAGGTTCAGGCTTAACCATGGTAGATTGGGCAGTTGCGTTACATCACCAGGGATTTCGCCAGAAGATCTATGTGGTTTCGCGACGGGGTCTACTCCCTCAAACTCATCAATTGGTCCCGCCCTATTACCTTACCCTTGCACAGCCAGAACAATTACGCAGCATTCGCCTACTTTTGCAGTGGTTACGTCAAGAGATCCAATTTGCCGAACAGCAGGGTTACGATTGGCGATCGGTCATCGATGCATTACGTCCCCACCTCCCAATCATTTGGCAATTGCTCCCTCTAGCTGAACAACGGCGCTTCCTTCGGCATGTTCAACCCTATTGGGAAGTGCACCGGCATCGCACTGCCCCAGAAATTGGAGTAACGATCGATCACTTATTGAACTGTGGACAGATGCGGCTTCTAGCTGGACGCATCCAATCCTATCAGGAGCAACCTCAAGGTGTGGAAGTTCGATTGCAAGCCCGATCGAGTGGCAACCTTGTTTCAATCAAAGTCGGTCGAGTTGTGAACTGCACAGGGTCAACCACCAATTACTGTAAGCTGCGGCATCCTTTTGTTGAAGCTTTACTCAAAACAGGGTTGGTTCAATCTGATGCGATCGGTCTAGGTCTTGATGTAGCAAACAATGGGGCACTGATTCATGCAGATGGACAGACCTCAAGTTGGCTGTTCACTCTAGGTTCTGCCCAAAAAGGAACCCTTTGGGAAACAACTGCTGTCCCAGAATTACGGCAGCAGGCCGCCAATTTAGCAGTCACCTTACTCCAATCCTTTTCTCACCAGCTTTCAGTATCTGAGTCATACCAAATTTCCAGATCCAAATCATTCAGATACAGCAACGCACTCTGAAGCTGCACGACGGTTCCGTGAAGGTCTAAATCAAACCAGCCGTCTTCCCGAGCGTTCGCACCCAAGAGGGCGGCTGTAATGTTGATGGTCAGACCATAGTCTGAGATGAGCTTCGAGATTACCGGCTCTTGTTGATAGCGCTTGGGAATCCGAATCCGAATTCGCGTATGGGTCAATCTTTGATCAGCCTCAAAACTGCTCAATGTAGCATCGGTTTCAAATGGCTTGAGGGAATTCGGCAAGCTCATGCAGGTCGCTCCTATAAATACGGTAGATCGATAGGTTTTTAGTATTTTATAAACAGTATCTTAACTTGACCAATTTATTTAGTCCAGTATCCCTATAGACAAATCGGAGATTTTATTGATTAAGAACTACTAAGCTAAGCTAGAAGCTCAACTTTGAGAATCTAATTTTGGCTAAGAAAGCGGATATTGGCAGTAAACGCCTGATCAGTTTAGCCCCAACAACATGGGTGCGATGGGTAACGCAACAACCCAATATCACTGCCCAGGAAATTCTAGGCTCAGAGTTTCAGTGGATTGGCAGAGCAGAATGATGTACTGGTCAAAGCCTACGGTCCGGCTCAGGGCGAGTTTTTAGTTTTAAGTGAATTGCAGTTGCGCTATAACGAAAACTTGCCATTAAGGATGCGGGCTTACGCAGCTCTTGCAGAAGAAAAGTATGGCTTACGGACCTATCCGGTGCTGGTGAACATTTTGCCACCGCCATCCAATGTTTCGATCTGCGATCGTTTCGAATCCCAGTTCTTTGACGTCCAGGCTCTACAAACCTATCGCGTCATTAACCTCTGGGAGGTCGAAGCAGCAGTTGTATTTGAACAATCACTATTTGCTTTACTGCCTTTTGTCCCTGTGTTGAAAAATGGCGGAGAAGCCTCTGTTGTGCAGCAAGCGCTCTATCAATTACGGCAAGATCCTCAGTTCATCGAACTAGAGTCTTTGCTAGCGTTTTTTGCTAGTTTTGTGTTGGAAAGCGAAGTCGTTCGGCAAATCATGAGGTGGGACATGGCGGTACTACGAGAATCACCCTGGTATCAAGAGATCTTGCGAGAAGGCGAACGCCAAGGAGAGCAACGAGGCAGACAAGAGGGTAGGCAAGAAGGTAGACAAGAAGGTAGACAAGAAGAAGGTCGATCGCTCATCTTGAAACAGCTTGCCCGTCGAGTGGGCAACCTTTCGCCAGAATTGGCGCTGCAAATTCAATCGCTTGATTTAGAACAGATCGAGGCTCTCGGAGAAGCATTACTAGATTTCACAAGCCTGACTGACTTAGAGGCCTGGTTAGCAGCCAGTTTGTAATGCCAACTGCTTGATCTAGATTCCAAAATCTAAAATCCAAAATCTAAAATCCAAAATTGGCATCCACCGATCGCCCTACCGAAACTTTTCAAAAAAACTGCACTGGTTTGCTTCAATTCACAAAACCAATGCAGTTTCAGTTTTATTCTTCGCTTTTAAGTTAAAGAGCGCTCACGCTCACGCTTCCTGATATGCCTCCATTCCGACGCAGGAGCAGACCAAATTGCGATCGCCATAGGCATTGTCAATCCGATCGACTGCTGCCCAGAATTTGTTGTCTCGGGTCCATTGCGTTGGATAGGCTGCCCGTTCACGAGAGTAGGGACGATCCCACTGATCGGTGAGCAGGCTGGCTGCTGAGTGAGGCGCATGTTTCAAGACGTTATTTTGCGGATCGACCTGGCCTGATTCAATTTCGCGAATCTCTTCCCGAATCGCGATCATGGCATCGCAAAAGCGATCGAGTTCCTGCTTCGATTCACTCTCAGTCGGTTCCACCATGATCGTACCCGCAACAGGCCAGGAGACGGTGGGTGGATGGAAACCATAGTCGATCAGGCGCTTGGCAATATCATCGACTTCAATCCCGGCTGATTTTTTGAACTGCCGCAGATCCAAAATGCACTCATGCGCCACCAAGCCGTTTTTACCCTTATAGAGCACGGCATAATGGCCTTCCAGCCGCTTGGCAATGTAGTTAGCGTTAAGAATCGCCACTTCGGTCGCATGGGTTAATCCGTTGCCGCCCATCAATGCAATATACATCCAGGAAATCGGCAGAATTGCGCCGCTGCCCCAAGGAGCCGCCGAGACTGCGCCAATCTGTTCATTGCCTGTATGTCCCATGTCCACGACTGTATGACCCGGTAAGAACGGCACCAGATGGGCTTTCACACCGATCGGACCCATCCCAGGACCACCGCCACCATGGGGAATACAGAAGGTTTTGTGCAGGTTGAGGTGACAAACATCAGCACCAAAATCAGCGGGACGGCACAAGCCCACCTGAGCATTCATGTTGGCTCCATCCATGTAAACTTGGCCGCCAAATTCGTGGATAATGCCACAAATTTCCAGAATGCCTTCTTCAAACACGCCATGGGTGGAAGGATAGGTCACCATCAAGGCTGCCAAATTCTCCTGATGCTTTTCTGCTTTGGCGCGCAGGTCTGCAATGTCAATATTGCCATCACTATCGCAGGCGATCGGCACAACTTTCATGCCTGCCATGACCGCACTGGCTGGATTTGTGCCATGCGCTGACTCTGGAATCAGGCAGATATTGCGATGACCTTCTCCCCGCTGCACATGATATTGGCGAATTACCAGCAAGCCCGCATATTCGCCTTGAGATCCGGCGTTAGGTTGCAGCGAGATACCAGCAAATCCGGTAATTTCGGCCAACCAGGCTTCGAGTTGCTGGAACATGGTCTGGTAGCCTTTCGCCTGATCGATCGGCACAAACGGATGCAGATTAGCAAATTCGGGCCAAGTCACCGGAATCATTTCAGACGTGGCATTCAGCTTCATCGTGCAAGAGCCCAGCGGAATCATGGCTGTTGTCAGCGACAAATCCTTACTCTGCAAACGGTATAGGTAGCGCAACAGCTCGGTTTCAGACCGATAGGCGCTAAATACTGGATGGGTCAGATAGGCCGAAGTGCGTTGCAGCGTTTCAGGAATGGGAGATTGCGCCGCAGATAAAGCCCCATTCAGCTCTGGTTCTGAGCCTGCAAAAATGTGCAGTAAATCAGCGACATCCGCCTCAGTTGTTGTTTCATCCAGCGCAATGCCGATCGCATCAGAATCGGTCGATCGCAAATTGATTTTCCGCGTCAGCGCTTGGGCCAAAATCTCAGCCTGCTGGCTGCCCACTTCTACTCGTAACGTATCGAAGAAAGGCTGATCGCCGATCGCATAGCCTAATTTCTTCAGTCCTGCTGCAAGCTGCACCGTCAGACCATGGACGCGAGTCGCAATTTGCCGCAACCCTTCGGGACCGTGATAGACCGCATACATGCTGGCCATGATCGCCAGAAGCACTTGAGCCGTGCAGATATTACTCGTGGCTTTGTCGCGGCGGATATGCTGTTCGCGGGTTTGCAGCGCCAATCGTAATGCCCTGCGGCCCGCCACATCTTTTGAAACACCCACTAAACGACCGGGAATTTGCCGCTTAAATGCTTCGCGAGTTGCAAAATAGGCGGCATGGGGTCCGCCATAACCAAGCGGCACGCCAAACCGCTGCGTATTGCCTACCACTACATCAGCTCCAAATTCACCCGGCGGCTTCAATAAGGTCAAGCTGAGCAGATCGGCAGCCACCGTCACCAAAGCTCCTGCCGCATGGGCTTGAGCGATCGTCTCTTGATAGTCATAAATCTTGCCGTCTGTGGCTGGATATTGCAGCAGCACGCCAAACACATCAGCAAAATCGGCAGTACGGTGATCGCCCACCACTACTTCGATGCCCAGTGGAATCGCTCTGGTCTGCACAACATCGATCGTTTGAGGATGGCAAGCTTCCGAAACCCAAAAAGTTTTAGATTTGCCCTTGTATTGGCCATAGCAAAGAGTCATCGCCTCGGCAGCCGCAGTGCCTTCATCCAGCAGAGACGCATTGGCAATTTCCATGCCCGTCAGATCGATAATCATCGTCTGGAAGTTAAGCAGCGCTTCCAAACGGCCCTGGGCAATCTCTGGTTGATAGGGCGTGTACTGGGTATACCAGCCTGGATTCTCTAGAATGTTGCGTTGAATGACGGTTGGGGTAATGCAGTTGGCATAGCCCATGCCAATATAGGAACGAAAAATTTGATTTTCCGCCGCAATTGTCTTCAGCGCTGCCAGCAGTTCTGCTTCCGATCGTCCTTCTCCAATTTGCAAAGGTTGCTTTAACCGAATTGCTGCCGGTACTGCTTGATCGATCAGATCCTCCAGATTGCCAAACCCCAGCAACATCAACATCTGCTGGATTTCCGAAGTGCGAGGACCAATATGCCGACCCAAAAATTCATTCTGGCGATCGATCTGAGCAATCAGCGGCTGAGGTACAGCAGGTGCAGGTGCAGCATTCGATCGGGACAATGGATCAGCAGAATCAACCTTGAAACTCGTTGCAGCAGGACTGTACGAATCTGTAGAAAATTCAGAAGACATAAGGAGATTTAGGAAGGGGAGACGATCGGGCCATTCGGTGCAAACAAACTAATGCGAATAAGCTGCAATCAGCAGGCAATTAAATAGATATGTTCTAACGGTTTTCGCAACAGTTTGCAACAATTAGCCTAACATCTCCCCATTCTAGAAAATGGTGTAACGCATCTCCTTTATCTAACTCTTGCAAAAGAGTCAAGAGAGCTTGAAAGCGAAATCTAGGCAGCCAAGCAACAAGTAACTTTTACTCACCTTCCACCAAAACTCGGTAATCATCCGCGTCTAAGGCGTCGTCTAGTTCATCGGCATTACCAACTTCCACCTTGAGCATCCAACCCAAGCCGTAGGGATCATCAGCCAACTGTTCAGGAGAATCCAACAGCGGATCGTTCCGTTCTAGGACAGTGCCCGTCACTGGGGCTTTGAGCTCTTCAACTGCCTTGACCGATTCAACCGTACCAAAGGATTCACCTTTTTCGATCGTATCGCCTACATCTGGCAATTCCAGGAACACAATATCGCCTAATTCAGCGACTGCAAAAGCAGTAATGCCGATCGTCGCAATGTTGCCATCCAATCGAGCATATTCGTGGGTATCAGCATATTTCAAATCATCGGGGTACTCAAATTTCATAACGAATTCTCCGATCGCATCAGGGCGGTGAAGATAACAACTACTTCCTCATGCAGTCTACTCAAGAGGCTGGTTGCTAAACAATCATTTGCAACAGAATTGTGATGGGTTTTAACTTTCGATGGGCGATTCACTCACTTCGGGATCGACAAATGAGCCTGAATTACTATTTTCCAGACTCAGACGCGTTCCCTGCTGGCCTTTTGGGGAGGTCGTTCCTCCGATAACGCGCGATCGCCAATACCGCGTTAAGTTTTCGACTCGGCTGATCGTCCCATTGGCAATCGAGATCAACCCCCCTTCCAGGCTGCGTAATTGAGTGAGACGCAAATTCATGCGTTCGACTAAACCAGTATGGTGATCGATCGAGATAATGTCACCGATCGCATATTGGTCTTCCCACAGCATCAGGCCGCCCGTCACCCAATCTCGCACGAATCCTTGACAGATGAGGATCAGCGCCAGAGCTACAATCCCTGCGATCGTCAGCACCAAACTAAACGGCAACCCTAAATAAACCAGAGTGATGGCGATTCCAGCAGCATAAATGCCCAAGGTCTTCACAGGTTTCAGCGCCGATAGGATGGTAAAAATTCGCAGTCCATCCCGCTGTGGATAGTTGGTGGCAGAAGTCCCAAATTTCACCCAAACTTCGGCTGCACCCTGGAGTAACATCCCCACAAATCGATTGCAGATACTAGTCAAAAACCAGATAAACAACACAACGGTGGGCGAACCCAACAAAAACCAGGCCAGTTGTTTAGTCCAGGGAAAAATTAACGCAGCCACAGCAAAGCCAGTGATCCAAATTGCGAGCTGCCCCCAGGCCAACAACCAGCGAAAGAATCCCACCACATGGCGCTGCCGTTGAAGTTGCATTTGACGCTGAAATCCGTTCAGGAAGTGCTCTTGCATCTGCTGCCAATTTAAGGATTCTAAGGCCTCTGCTCCAGCTTCGCTCAAAGGGATGTCCGCAGCGATCGCCGCCTGTTGTAATCGCAACTGATGATTACGGCGTTTGAGGGGTAATTGCAACAGCCAAAGCAGGGCACTAGCAGCTAGCATCACCCCCAGCACCACTAAAGACTCGCCTAGCTTCCCTCGCAAACTCAAGGCTTCGGGCGATCGATCCATCAGTGCGGCATAGAGGCTTTGGTAGATCAAAGAGCGCCATCGTTCAGCCAAGACTCCGATCGGTTGACCATTGTGGCTGGCATCGAGATAAGTCACCGTCACCAAATTCAGCGGCTGAGTATGGTAGCTATCACTTGCCACAATCACAGGGATTTCGTTCAGCGACACAATGCTAACTTGCAGCGTTTTCGGATCGAAATTGGTGAGGATGCCATCTTTTTGACCCGGAATAAAGCTGCCGTCAATCACTCGCTGCAAATTGGCTTCCACCTGGGCAGCCCGCGCTTCAACCGGCAACTGACTCCCTGGCTGTGTTCGATCCCAAACCGTAGGAGAGACGATTGTAAATAGATCTGAGCCTTCAAACCGAACGGGTGCAACTTCCAGATTGCCTAACCGCTCGACGGATCGATCGGGCTTCTGCAACTGCTGCTGCCAAATTTTCAGCACTGGCGAACTGCCTGCAGTTGTGGGAACCCAGGCAGACAATAGCGTGAGTGCCAATAATCCGACTAAGGTAATATTGACAATAGAGCGAACCCAACTCATCCGTTGGCGAAAAAACCGGGCCATACCTCTGAGGATTCTTCGCACAGCTATTCCTACCTTTGTTCTGCAACTTAGCCGCTTTGCCTCAGTATAGGAGCTACTGTTTAAAAGCGGACCAATTAATTCCTTAAAGAAATAAAATTCGGTTTATCCATCCCACGTAACTAAAACAACTCCACATGAGGCTCAGTTGCCGGATGATTGGGAGAGTGGGAATTACCCGCGATCAGAAGTTCTGGATTCTATGCATCAAACCTACACCTACGGCAAATTTAAGCTGCGTCATGGCCAACCCTTTCCGTTTGGCGCAACCCCTGTGCCTGGTGGAGTCAATTTTTCAATTTATTCCAACCACGCCACCTCTGCTGCCCTCGTTTTGTTTTATAAAGGCGACCCAGAACCCTTTGCCGAAATCCCTTTCCTGCGAGAATTTCGCTTGGGTAACGTGGTTAGCATGGTCGTCCTTGATCTGGACTATGAGAATTTAGAATATGGCTATCGCGTCGATGGCCCCAACCATCCCAAGGCTGGACACCGGTTTGACGTTCGCAAAATTTTGTTAGACCCTTATGCCAAACGAATTGGGGGTCGAGATGTTTGGGGTGCCCCGATCAAAGAGCACGGCATCTATCCCTATCGTGGCCAAATTATTACGGGTGAATTTGATTGGGAGGGCGATCGACCTCTAGAAATTCCTGCTGAGGATCTGGTGATCTATGAAATGCATGTGCGGGGCTTTACCCGACATCCTTCTTCCAGAGTCAGTCCCGAATATCGCGGTACGTTTGCTGGCCTGCAGGAGAAAATTCCTTACCTGAAGGAACTGGGCATTAACTGCGTCGAGCTGATGCCGATCTTCGAGTTTGATGAGTTGGACAATCCTCGCCACAATCCCTTAACGGGCGAACCCTTGTTTAACTACTGGGGCTATAGCACGATCGGTTTTTATGCGCCGAAAGCGGGTTATGCCGCAATGGGCGATCAGGGCGGTCAGGTGACGGAACTGAAAACCCTGATTCGCGAGTTACACAAAAACGGCATCGAGGTGATTTTAGATGTGGTGTTCAACCACACGGCTGAAGGCAATGAAACCGGACCTACGATTTCGTTCCGTGGCCTTGATAACAAAACCTATTACATGCTGATGCCGGATGGTCGCTATCTCAATTTCAGTGGTTGTGGCAATACGTTGAACTGTAACCATCCGGTTGTCCGCATTTTTGTGTTGGACTGTCTGCGCTACTGGGCTTCGGAATATCACATCGACGGTTTCCGGTTTGATCTGGCTTCGATTCTGGGTCGCGATCGCAATGGCGAACCCCTGGTGAATCCTCCTCTGCTGGAAACCCTGGCCTATGATCCGGTGCTGGCTCACTGCAAACTGATTGCCGAAGCCTGGGATGCGGGTGGTCTTTATCAGGTGGGATCTTTCCCGAATTACGATCGCTGGGGAGAATGGAACGGGAAATATCGCGATGATGTGCGGAAGTTCTTAAAGGGTGATGGCAACGTGGTAGAAATTGCCCAGCGATTGCAAGGTTCTCCCGATATGTATGCTCATAGTGGACGATCGGTCGATAGCTCGGTCAACTTCATTACTGCGCACGATGGATTTACGTTGGCAGACTTGGTTTCATATAACGAGAAACACAATGAAGCCAATGGGGAAGAGAATCGTGACGGCATGAACGATAACGATAGTTGGAATTGTGGTGTAGAAGGTTTAACCACCGATCTAGCCATCATTAAACTGCGGCGTCAACAAATGCGAAATGCGATCGCCATTCTCATGGTGAGTCAGGGTGTCCCCATGCTGCTGATGGGTGACGAAATGGGCCGCAGCCAGAATGGTAATAACAATACTTACTGCCATGATTCTGAGCTCAATTGGTTGGATTGGAATTTGCTCAAGACCAACGCCGACTTCTTCCGGTTTGTCAAAAACTGCATTGCCTTTCGCAACATTCACCCAGTTTTGCGAAATCGAGAATATTTCCAGGATCGGGATTATTTGCGAGTTGGCTACCCAGATATTAGCTGGCATGGGATTCGGGCTAATCAACCCGACTGGGCAGACTACTCTCGTACACTCGCCTTTATGCTATGTGGTAAGTATGCTAAGGGAGGGATGGAAACTGATGACTTTGTCTACGTTGCCATGAATACACATTGGGAGGCTCATGGATTTGAGTTGCCTCAGTTGCCCGTTGGGATGAAATGGTATATTTTCGCGAATACGGCAATGCATCCTCCTGAAGATATTTGGGAGCCAGGAACAGAACCGATGTTACAGGATCAAGACTGGGCAACCGTGGGAGCGCGATCGGTTGTGATTTTAGTAGGCAAATAGCTTGAGATAATCCAGCGAATCGAAAGATAGCGGTAGGCGTCTCCCCGCTTACCTAAACTGCCTTTGTATTGCTGAATAAAGCTTTCACGCGCTTGTCTATCTCTTCAGAAGATACATCTTCCTGGTGAGTCGCGATCCACCAATGATTTCCAGCTGGATCTTTCACACCTGCATTGCGATCGCCATAAAATTCATCTTCTGGTTCCATGATTGAAGTGCCACCAGCCTGAAGTGCACGCTGATAAGTTGCGTCAGTATTCTCAACATACAGGTAGATCGAACTGGGCATTGGCTTAAATTCATTACTTGCCTCGCCCACCATGACGACTGAGTCACCAATTTTAACTTCAGCATTCATGATGCGGCCTTCTGGATGTAGGGTGCGACGAATCTCTATTGCTTCAAACGCCTGCTTGAGAAACTCAATTAAAGTCGCTGCCTCCTGGACAACAAGGTAAGGTGTAACAGTGCGAAAACCGTCAGGAATAGGTTTGACTGCCATAGTTGTTGCTGCCTTAAAATAAGAACAAATGTATTATAGCCTGAGTTCAGGATAAGAATGGAGACAAAAAGGGGCAAACCCGATAGGCTGAAAATACTAAAATCTCACGCCTGGTTTGTCTTTAGGAAATCATACCTAGTTTTGAGTCACTCATTTCTTGTTCCCTTGGCGTAAGTCCTATGATTTATTCTCCAGCCCATTCATTCCTTGCAAGGACTTTGAAGATGACTAATTTCCCTGTACCCGTAACACTTCCCTCAATTTGTCCTGCCGCTTTGCCTCATTCGATCGCAACAGCGAATCAGCAGTCTACCCATTTAGTTGTGATTGACCCGATCGTAGACCAGCCAGAACTGCTAGTCGCAGCCGTATTGCCCCAGGTCACCCTGCTCCAACTGGACTCCCAACAGGACAGCATTGCTCAAATTAGCGCCTTGTTGCAGCAACAGCCCCATCTTCGGCAGGTGTCGATCGTAGGGCACGGCTTTCCAGGCGGGCTCCAACTGGGGAACCGGGAAATTAGCTTGGCAACTTTACCACAGATGGCTGCGGCTCTGAGGCAGTGGTTTCGTGTCCCCCAAGATTCAGTTGAGATTGTGCCTCCTCAGTTGTCGCTCTATGCCTGTCACGTAGGGCAAGGGGATGCGGGAGCAGAGTTTCTGGAGCAGTTGCACCAGATCACAGGAGCAACGGTGCGAGCGAGCCAGCAGACGGTGGGCAAGGGCAACTGGCAGTTAGAGGTGGAGTATCTGCATCAGGCAGGAATAACGGCTGAGGTTCCGTTTGATGTCGTAGCGCTAGCGAACTATGAAGGGCAGCTCGCCAGTACGCAGCGGGTTTCGGTTGCCTCGGATGGAACTCAGGGGAATTGGAGTTCCGGACGCATTTGGGGGCCCTCGATCTCAGGAGATGGGCGATATGTTGCATTCGAATCCTATGCCAGCAATCTGGTTCCTGGCGATACGAATCATATCGATGATGTCTTTGTCTACGATCGACAAACCAGTACTACGCAGCGGGTCTCCGTTGCCTCGAATGGCACCCAGGGAAATAGCACGTCCTATAGGCCTTCAATCTCAGCAGATGGACGATATGTCGCATTCCAATCCGGTGCGAACAACCTAGTTCCTGGTGATACGAACAATACCATCGAAGTCTTTGTCTACGATCGACAAACCAGTACCACGCAGCTTGTTTCCATTGCCTCGGATAGCACCCAGGGGAATAGCTATTCTGGTTTCCCCTCGATCTCCGGAAATGGAAGATATGTTGCATTCTATTCCGAGGCCAGCGACCTTGTCCCTGGCGATACGAACGGTTGTGGTGATGTCTTTATCTACGATCGACAAACTAGTACCACGCAGCGGGTTTCGGTTGCCTCGAATGGCACCCAGGGAAATAGCACTTCTTCTAGCGCCTCAATTTCGGCAGATGGGCGATATGTATCGTTTACTTCCTATGCCAGCAACCTGGTTCCTGGTGATACGAACAGTAGTGAAGATGTCTTTGTTTACGATCGACAAACCAACACCACACAGCTCATTTCCGTTGCCTTGAATGGCACCCCAGGGGGCTTTTCCATAGACTTCCCCTCGATCTCAGGAGATGGGCGATATGTCGCATTCCAATCCGGTGCGAACAACCTGGTTTCTGGTGATACGAACAATACCGGGGATATCTTTGTCTACGATCGGCAAACTAACATTATGCAGCGCGTTTCCGTTGCCTCGGATGGCACTCAGGGAAACAACTCTTCTTGGAGCCCCTCAATTTCGGCAGATGGGCGATATGTCTCCTTCGCATCGTGGGCAAACAACCTGGTTTTTGGTGATACGAACAATACCGAGGATATCTTTGTCTACGATCGACAAACTAATACCACACAACGTCTTTCGGTAAAATCAAATGGCGGTCAAGGCAATAGACCTTCCTTTCGCCCCTCAATTTCGGCAGACGGGCAGTACGTATCGTTTACTTCCTCTGCCATCCTGGTTCCAGAAGATACAAATCAACAAGAAGACGTTTATGTGCGCGATACTGCGGTTGGGGTCGTTCCTTATCGAGTTACCAATACCAACGACAGTGGCACCGGGTCTTTACGCTGGGCCATTGCAAATGCCAATGCTGCAGCCGGAGTCCAAACCATTACTTTTGCTGCCAGCCTATTTGGTGAAACTCTCACGCTCTCCAGTGGTGAACTCCGCGTCAGGGATAGCCTTATCATTGACGGTGATATCAACAATGACGGGATAGGCGATATCACGGTTAGTCGCGATGCTGCTGCCAGCCAATTCCGCATCTTCAATATCGACGACCGCACCGCCAGCACTTCCTTGGCAGTCACGATCGACGGCTTAACCATTACGGGCGGTAGCTCGACGCGGGGGGGTGGTCTTTCTAACCTGGAAGACTTGACCCTCATCAATGCTGCTTTGATCAATAACAGTGCAACAAATGGCAGCGCGCTCTTCAACGGGGGAACAGCTTTCCTGATTAACACCAGCATCAGCGGTGGGGTTACTGCCAGTGTTAGCAATCAAGGTCTCGTCCGCCTCAAAGGCAGTGAAGCAGATGAAACCCTCAACGGCACCAAAGGCAAAGACGAGATTGACGGTTTAGTTGGCATTGATGCGATCTACGGGCAAGGCGGTAATGACATCTTGCTGGGCGGCAGCGGTAACGATCGGCTGTATGGGCAAGGCGGTAACGATATCCTGCTGGGTGGCAGTGGTCGTGACAGACTGATAGGCGGAGTAGGTGCAGATCAGTTCAGCTTTAGCAGCAGTTCACCCTTCACCCCAACTGGTTTTGGAATCGACACTGTTGCTGATTTCACAGCAAGTGAGGACAAGATTGTACTTAGCCGCAGTAGCTTTACCCAGTTGAGTAGTGTGATTGGCAATGGCTTTAGCGTAAGCAGTGAGTTTGCCGTAGTGGATAGCGATACGGCAGCCGGCAGTAGCAGCAGTTTGATTGTTTACAATAGCAGCAACGGTAAATTGTTTTACAACCGGAATGGAGCAGCAGAGGGACTAGGCAGTGGTGGACAATTTGCAACGCTCAGCGGCAATCCTGCCCTCGCTGCCAATGATTTTGTGATTCAGGCATAGGGGAAATGGTTATGGGTTAGGCTGCTGCCTTTACTGGGCACAATCTAGAACGTAGATATTTCCTCCGCCCGATCCGTTACTTGCCGATCGGGTTTTTTATTGTGGATAGCCTCTGGACGCATACATAATCACTAAAACACCCAGCAATACGATCCAGCCGCCTAACAGATCAAATTTATCAGGGCTGATTCGATCAACTAACCAACCCCATAAAATTGGTAACGCAACAAACACACTACCGTATGCTGCATCCACCTGTCCAAAGTGAGCTGGTTGTAGAGTCGGAATGACGCCATATAGACCCAGTATCGCGACTCCAATCACCGCCAGCCAGATTGAAGCCATCTTTGCGATCAAACCCGTTTTTTCTCTGTTCTTGAAAAAAACTTATGGCAGATGTTTGATTCTCCTGCTCTATATTTTAGAGCTATTTTCCGTGAATTCCACTGTTGCTGATTCTGTAAGGAATGGGTACTTTCTGGGAAATAGACTTAACTCTAGCTCCTAAGTATGGATATACGTAAGTGGTTGCCTTGGCCTAATTTTGGCGCTGATTTAAAGGCAAATTTTATAATAACCTTGCTGTACTGTGGGTCGGCTGAGTTGTCACGGGATCTGGCTTCAACTCCCAACGCCGTCACACCGGTTTGGCCTCCTGATGGGTTAGCAGTTTACGTGACATTACTGTATGGTAACCGAATGCTGCCTGGAGTTTTTCTAGGCTCTTTCTTCGCTAACATCCAGGCATTTTGGAATCTCCAGAGTGGCTTGACCTTATTAATTTCTGTCCTGGTAGTTCTAGGAATCGCGGCAGGAACTACACTGGGAACATGGCTGGGGACATCTTTGTTGCGTCACACTGCTAAGCAGAGCTACCCATTTGATCACGTGCCAGATGCAATTAAGTTTCTAGCTTATGCTGGGATGGTTGGACCGATCGTCAATGCAACGGTAGGCGTAGCAATGTTAGTTTTTGCTCAAAAGGTGCCTTTGCCTGCCTATCACAGCGTGTGGTCTGTTTGGTGGATTTCTAATGTTGCAGGCATTTTTATTCTGACGCCTTTGCTGTTGACCTGGAATCACTGGTTGCAATCTCAGCATCTCAGATTCAAATCTCAGCAGGGCAATTTATCCCCACAGCAGAGATGGACACTGATGTTTCAGAGGCGGGGAGTAGAAGCTTGTGTCCTGGCTGCCTCGATTTTCCTAACTGGCAAAGCTGCCTTCTGGAATGATTACCCACTTGCCTATGTGCTTATTCCTTTGCTGGTTTGGGCCGCATTCCGGTTTGGACAATTAGGGGCAACATTCAGTGTATTTGTCGTTTCAGCGATCGCCATTCTAGGAACCGTTAGAGGTTTGGGCACATTTGCGAGTGACAATCTCAACCAGTCATTGATGGGCTTGCAATCCTTCATTGCAGTGATTGTATTTACATCTCTAACTTTAGTTGCGGTTTTATCTGAACAAGCGCAAGCGAAGTCACGACTCAAGGAAGCTTTCTCAGAATTACAAATGACCAATGGAATTCTTGAGAAACAAACGCAGGAATTGGCTGACAAAAATCAGCACCTTGAACAAACTCTACGAGAACTCAAAAACACACAAGCTCAAATGGTTCAAAGTGAAAAAATGTCGGCTTTGGGCACTTTGATGGCCGGTGTTGCCCATGAAATCAACAATCCTCTCGGTTTCCTGAATGGCAGTATCAACAATGCCCAAGAATATGTGGAAGACCTCTTGAACCATCTAGTTCTCTATCAACAGCACTATCCTCAACCAGCGCTGACGGTGCAAGAGAATGCAGAGAAGATTGATATCGAATTTCTCACCGAGGATTTGCCAGCCTTATTGGGCTCAATGCAAGGGGCGATCGATCGTATTAAGAATATTAGTAATAGCCTTCGTACGTTTTCTCGTGCAGATATGGAAAACAAAACGGCTGCTAATTTGCATGAGGGGTTGGATAGCACACTACTCATTCTAAAGTACCGCTTTCGAGCCAATGACTTCCGCTCGGAGATCAAAGTGAGCAAAGACTATGGCAACCTGCCTCTAGTTGAGTGTTTTCCGGGGCAATTAAACCAGGTGTTTATGAATATTCTGGCGAATGCAATTGATGTCTTTGACGAAGTGGCCCAACAGGTCTCTCCGGTTTACCTGACAGCTAAACCGCAGGAAATTAAGATTCAAACAATAGCGCTTACTGAACACAATGCGGTTGAGATTCGGATTCGGGATAATGGCAGGGGGATGCCAGAAGCGGTGAAAACCAGAATCTTTGAACACTTATTCACGACTAAAAGTGTGGGCAAAGGAACGGGATTGGGACTCTCGCTCGCCTTTCAAATTGTCACCGAAAAACACCAGGGTCGCTTGGAAGTACAGTCTGAATTAGGTGAGGGGACAGAGTTTTGCATTCGATTGCCGATTTCGGATTTAGACTAAGCGGATAGGGCCGATCGTTTGAAAGAACAGGTGAGCTGAGATTTTGCACTTCATTACGATCACCCATCCGCAGATAAATTTATGTCTTTTGTGGTCAGGAGCGACTCCGGGTTTGCTCAAAATGGGTTTTAAGTTTTGCGGCCAGCCCGACGATACCTGCTGCCAAGACAAACCCCAGCACACAGGCCCATTGCACTGCACCTTCAGTAACAACTCCCAGAGCTAACAATCCGACCGCACTTCCCCAACCCATTGTTTGAACTTGCTGCGTACGTTGATAGGCTTGGCGGCAGGAGCCACATTGCTGAGTATGACGCGATAAGCGATCGAGCTGGGGAACAGTTGCCAAATGTAGAAGTTGCCAAGTGAATTGCAGAAAACGGCAATTTGAATCACCGGAAGATCTCTGGAACCTGCGATCGCAGCAGGTCATACTAAAACCATCAAATTTCTGCAAAACACAAAACAACTTTCGAGGTCATCAAAATGCTACACCACATTTCTATCTCTGCCGCTAATCCCCGCCATGTTGCAGAAGTGCTGGCTGAACTGATGGAAGGTCAATTTTTTGAATTTCCAGTTTGTCCTGGTGCTTATATCGCAGTTGCAGGAGATGATTATGGAACTGCGATCGAAGTTTTACCCGAACAGGCCGTTTGGATTCCGGGCTTGTCTGAAGCGGAACCGAAGGAAGTAGAAGCAAGACCGCAGTTCAGCGCAGTGCATGCTGCCATCTCAGTTTCTATCAGCCGTGCTGCCATTGAAGCCATTGGTTTACGCGAAGGCTGGTTAACTCGCTATTGCGATCGAGGGCCATTTCAACTGATGGAATTCTGGATTGAGAATAATTTGATGCTGGAGTTCCTGACCCCTGAGATGGCAAAAGGTTATCTCGATTTCGCGAAACCAGATGTTTATGCAGATTACCTGCAAGCGGTCACCAGTTCTGTTGCCTAACCTTCTCTCTAGCTTCAGAGAACAGCGGAGAATGTCTGGATCGATGCGGACGATCGGTTCTAGGAAGTATTGGATACGGGCGGAGAATGAAGTTTCTGATGAGAAAATTACTCTACCCGTATTCATAATTCAAACAACTGAGCCGTCATCCTTCGATCAACTGGATACCAGTGCAGTCTTCGCTTGATTTTGCAGCAGCAAGCCATATTCCAGTCCTTCGACCACTGCTTGATAGGAAGCTTCGATAATGTTGCAGGAAACGCCAACGGTAGTCCAGCGTTGATGGCCATTGCTCGATTCGATCAACACGCGAGTTTTGGCTGCAGTGCCAGATTTGCCATCTAAAATTCGCACTTTGTAATCGGTTAAGTAGAAGTTGGCAATGCCGGGATAGGCAGTGACCAGCGCTTTACGCAAAGCTGCATCTAGCGCAGATACAGGACCATTCCCTTCTGCGGCTTCCAAAATATCTTGACCGTTTACGGTGACTTTAATCGTTGCAACCGCTTGTCCATCCTGGCGATCGCTCCCTTTCAGCATATTGCAATAGACATGAAAGTCTTGAATTGTGAAAAATTGCTGCCGCTGACCCAGCGCTTCCCGCATCAACAGTTCAAAACTGGCTTCTGCTGCTTCAAATTGATAGCCTTCGTTCTCCAGGGTTTTCAGATGCTGCAAAATTTGCCGACAGGCCGGGTTCTGTTTATCTAAGTGAATGCCAAAACTGCGGGCTTTGGCTAACACGTTGCTCAATCCTGCCTGATCGGAAATCACAATCCGCCGAGTGTTGCCGACCAATTGGGGCTGAATATGTTCATAAGTCAAAGGATTGCGTTCGACCGCGCTGACGTGAATGCCACCTTTGTGGGCAAACGCCGACATACCAACAAAAGGCGCATGATCATCGGGGGCTAAATTGACCACTTCACTAATCAGCCGGCTTGATTCTGTCAGTTGCGCCAGTTGGGTTGATTCCACGCAATCATAGCCCAGCTTGAGCTGCAAATTGGGAATCAGCGAACAAAGATCGGCATTGCCGCAACGTTCTCCATAGCCGTTGATTGTGCCCTGCACCATCCGCGCTCCTTCCATCACAGCAGCAAGGGCATTGGCGACCGCAGTTCCAGAATCATTGTGGGTGTGAATGCCGAGCCGGGGAGTGTGGGGTGCGGAGTGTGGGGTGCGGGGTGCAGCGGTATCGGTGATGCGGAGATCGAAGTGTTGCATGACCGATCGGACGATCGCCTGCACTTCATGGGGGAGGGTACCGCCGTTGGTATCGCAAAGCACAAGCCATTCTGCCCCGCCTGCGATCGCTGCTTCCAGGGTTTTGAGGGCATAGTTGGGATTTTGTTTATAGCCATCAAACCAATGTTCGGCATCGTAAATCACGCGACGATCTTGACTGCGAAAAAAGGCGATCGTGTCCTGGATCATAGCGAGATTCTCATCCAGGCTGGTTTTGAGGCCCTCAATCACATGCAGATCCCAGGATTTACCAAACAGGGTAATCCAGCGGGTTCCAGCAGCCAGCACATCTTGCAACAACGGATCTTCGGCAGCAACTTTTCCCGGACGGCGGGTTGAGCAGAACGCAACAACTTCTGCCTGGGTCAGCGGTTCTTCTTGCAGCTTCCAGAAAAATTGCACATCTTTGGGATTGGCTCCCGGCCAGCCCCCTTCAATGAAAGGAATCCCTAGACGATCGAGCTGTTGAGCAATGCGCAACTTGTCTTCCAAAGAGAGTGATAACCCTTCTCGCTGTGCTCCATCCCGAAGTGTCGTGTCATAGATCCATAAAGCGTTTGAAGTTGCAGGCTGGGTGTCTGATTTCATAGTGGAAAAAATGGATGTGAAGAACGGCCAGCATTCATACTGGGGCAATTGGCAGAGAACCTGGAGAGACAATTCAGCGCGTTGCCAAATTTCATTGTGTCACTGATGTTTCAGAGATGACTGCTATCAAGCCTTAAATCAATGTTTAGGAGGGCTGGCTCTATTTTTCTCTTCAAGTCTAAAATTTAAGCAATCGGCATCGCGGAGGGGTTGAAGTGGAAGCACTGTTGCTGGCTATCGTCATTGGCTTCGCGATGTTGTTCAGCGGCTTTCGGTTAAAAGGGATGTTCCGCTGGAGCTTAATTACAGGCAGTTTGATTATTCTGCTGACAACCATGAGCCGCACTTGTGAGGCAAATCCTGGTTTTTGCTCCTTTGATTGGGTGTTTGACACGCTACAGAATCCGCTGCCGCTGCCGGATGTGCGATCGCCCTCTCCTGACTTTCCTGCTCCCTCAGCGCCCTACCCTGATTCTCCAACGCCTGCTCCCGACACTCCTTATCCCGATCCCGAAACCCCAACAACACCTTATCCTGAGACCCCTGAACCCAATACTCCCTATCCTGACGATCTGCCACCTGCGGATACCCAATCACCTTCCCCCGCTTATCCACCCTTTCGAACGCCCACACCTGTTCCTTCCCCGCAACCGACAACCCGTCCCACTCGACCCGATTTGGATCCCTGTCGAGATGGCAATTGTACCTGTGTGGACTACAAATGCCTTTGGTAAGGCACATCGCTGGTCAGCCTGCCCTCTAGCTTGAGTCTGTCTTCTAGCTTGAGTCGATCGAGCCGATTGGCCCTGACAATCAGGTTTTTTCCTTTTAGAGCTAAAATTGCAACATTGGTCTACGGAGGTTCCGGTGTGAATGGAATCTTACTGTCCTTACTCGGGGTAGCACTCGGACTCGTGGGAGTTGGCACAGGCTGGGGTGGAATTGCCCGCTGGCTCCTGATCACAATCGGTGCCTCGATCATTCCGCCGACTTTGTGTACCTTTTATCCCAACCAATGCCCGGATGCATTGGCTAATTTTCTGGCTGCACAACCCTTAGATATCGCCACCCCTTCCCCTTCCCCAACAGACACACTGAGTCCATCGGTCTCTCCTTCTCCCAGTCTCAGCCCATCTCCTTTTCCAAGCCCCAGTTTTTCTCCCAGTCCCAGTCCATTACCCAGCCGCAGTCCATTGCCTAGTCCCAGTCCATCCCCTTCCCCACCAGTTACCCGTCGTACTCCAGATCCTTTGCAGCCCTGCGAGGATGGAGAATGCACTTGCGTAGATTACAAGTGTCTCTGGTAACGAGTGCTTTCAGTTACGAATAAATTGGGGTGCAAGGTTATGACTATCCTCGATTTGCTGCTGTTTGTTGTGGGTTTGGCGGGCGTTGGTTTCATGATCTACGCCTTCTCGCTGATGAAGCTGTTTAGCTCAAAAGTTCGCTGGCTTGGCATTAGTCTACTGATATTGATCACAGTGTTGTTTGGCGATCGAATCACATCTCCGAAAGACACTTGGAATTTTCCAGGCTGGGGACCTGCTCGATCGCCAGATACTGTAGAGAACTTGTTCCGAACGGGGTGGCAAGAAATTCCCTACGTCATGTTTAATTTGCTGCTGGCAGAATTTGGCAATTTTGACGATGCAGTTGAACCCCCAACGTCACCCTCCCCTTCTGCAATCCCGTCGCCGCCTCCTAGCCCCGTGCCTCGTACTTCCAGTCCTACGCCTTCTCTAACGCCTGCGGTCCCAAGTCCTACCCTCGCCCCTTCTGTTCCCCCTGCCGTTCTCTCCCCAAGTCCTACGCCTCCTTCACCCATGCCGACGGTACCCGATTTGCCACCGCGTACTGCTCCTGATCGCGAACCAGCTCCTGCCCCAACTCCTTCGATCGCACCTCAACAGCCACCTACGCCTGTGCCTGCCTGGTGGTAAGCTTTTTCTTCCGGATGGTCCACCCAAAACCGGACGGAATCTTGTAGTAATGGTGTGGGGGGCATATTGTTTGCCCTCTGTTTAAGTGGGAGTCTCCAGGATGAATTCAACAAGCGATGTGCTGATTATGGGCGGTGGTGTGATCGGATTGGCGATCGCCATCGAGTTGAAGTTACGGGGGGCGAAGGTGACGGTGCTCAGCCGATCGTTTCAGCAGGCAGCCAGCCATGCCGCTGCCGGAATGTTAGCCCCTGGAGCAGAAGCGCTCCCCGACAGTCCGATGCTGGAGCTTTGCTGCCGCAGTTTGGCCTTGTATCCGGACTGGATCCGCAAGCTAGAGGACTTGAGTGGCGACAATGCTCACTATTGGTCTTGTGGGATTTTGGCTCCCTTGTTCACTGAACCAACTGATCTTTCAGCAGCAAACCCTCGGCAAGTGAATCGGATTTGGCTCGATCGATCGGCGATTCACCTCAGTCAGCCCGGTCTGAGTCCCGACGTCATGGGTGGCTGGTGGTATCCGGATGAGGGACAGGTAGACAGCCGTGCCCTGATGCAGGTTTTGCACCACACAGCAGAATTGCTTGGGGTTGAAATTCGAGAAGGTATTGCGGTCACCGCGATTCAGCAGCAGCAGGGGCAAGTCGTGAGCGTGAGAACGGCAGCAGGCGATTGGCAGGCTGGGCATTATGTCCTGGCAACAGGCGCATGGACCCCTGAACTGTTACCTGTCCCCGTGCAGCCGCGCAAAGGCCAAATGCTATCCGTCAAAGTGCCTCAGGTCGAAGGTTTACCGCTGCACCGAGTCCTCTATGGTGAGCAGAGCTACATCGTGCCGCGTCAGGATGGCCGGATTGTGATTGGCGCAACCAGTGAATCCGTTGGCTTCACGCCCAACAACACTGCGGGCGGCATCCAAACCCTGCTGAATGGAGCACTCAGGTTATATCCTAGCCTACGGGACTACGCGATTCAAGAATGCTGGTGGGGCTTCCGGCCCATGACGCCCGACGAGCTGCCGATTCTGGGACCCAGCCTTTGTGAAAATCTCACCCTGGCGACAGGCCACCACCGCAACGGCATTTTGCTGACGCCGATCACGGCCCAGCTGATTGCCGATCGAATTTGGCATCAATCTGTCGATCCTTTGTTGAAATCATTTAGCTGGGAGCGCTTTTACCATCCGACCCAGCTCAACCCTGCTGCGCCACATCCGGCTCCGATTCCATCTCAACCCTGTTTAACTTCCTCCAATTCTTCCTCAACCATGCTGCAATACTCTTCTCCTGCTCTCCCCCTCCCCCCTGCCCCAACTCTCCCCCTCGATGATCCCAAACCCTTGACGATCGCCGGACGAGAATTTCGATCGCGCCTGATGACCGGCACCGGCAAATATCGCAATTTTGACGAAATGCAGAAAAGCGTCGTGGCCAGCGGTTGTGAAATCGTCACTGTTGCCGTGCGGCGAGTCCAAACCAATGCCCCCGGTCATGAAGGATTGGCTGAAGCGCTGGACTGGCAAAAGATTTGGATGTTACCCAATACTGCCGGATGTAAAACTGCCGAAGAAGCGGTGCGGGTGGCGCGATTGGGACGCGAAATGGCGAAGCTGCTCGGCCAGGAGGATAATAACTTCGTTAAGCTGGAAGTAATTCCCGATTCCAAGTACCTGTTGCCGGATCCGATCGGCACCTTAGAAGCCGCAGAGCAGTTGGTGAAAGAAGGATTCGCCGTCTTGCCCTACATCAATGCCGATCCGCTTCTGGCTAAACGCTTGGAAGAAGCAGGCTGTGCGACCGTCATGCCGCTGGGTTCGCCGATCGGGTCAGGACAAGGCATTCGCAATACGGCCAATATTCAGATCATCGTTGAAAATGCCAGCATTCCAGTCGTGGTCGATGCCGGAATTGGTACCCCCAGCGAAGCAGCCCAGGCCATGGAAATGGGAGCTGATGCCCTGCTGATCAATACGGCGATCGCCCAAGCGGAAAATCCGGCTTTAATGGCGCAATCAATGGGACTGGCTGCGATTGCAGGTCGGATGGCCTATTTAGCGGGCCGCATTCCCGTCAAGAGCTATGCTAGCGCCAGTTCACCGCTGACTGGCACAATTACAGGCTGAGCAGCCAGGGGACACCGAGCACAGGATTGGCGGATTTGGGTTTCGCGTTGCTTGTCGATCGCCCTTGCCCAGTCCCGTGGGAATGTTAGGGATGAGCGTTGGCAAGTGAACTATGGCCGAACCGCAGCCAAATCCCAAATTCAACCCGATCGGATCCTCCCCTCTGATGCGCTTGGAGCAAGCCTATCGAGGCCTCCAGGCCGATCCAGATGCATCTCTGCAAGCAATCGATCAGGCTTACTTTCGGCTGAAAACCGAACTGATTCGGCAAGGCAAGCGGGATGCAATGGCCGACCTGAAATCTGCCCATCAATTATTCAAAGAGAATTGGCTGCAAGAAAAACAGCAGCAGGCAACCCTGCAGGCCCAACCTCCAGCCGAACTTGACGAAATGACGATCGCGATCGAGGCATTGGTAGATTTGTTGCGATCGCACCACTTAGAAACACAGGCCAGAGTTCACCATTCCCACCTGCAAATTCGCATCGAACCGGGTTCAGCCGCAAATCCCAACCGAATTGCCACCATTGTCTACACTTTGCTGGAACGGGATGAATTAGCTGTCCTGATCCAACCGCCGGTCACCGAAGTCACGATATACGGCATGGCCTCTGCTCAAAAACTGGCCTGGAAACGACCCATTTCACTCAAAGCGCTGACGAGCGCCAACCATCCTGACAACCGCGATCTGACCTCCTTCAAAAACCGCCACATGAACGTGTTTGGCTGGCCGGTGCTGCTGCTGTTAGGCATGTTGATGAATGCCCTTCCCCTAGTCGGTTTCCTGCTGCGCGGTATCAAGATCTGGCTGCATGAATTTGGTCACGCCACGATCGCCTGGTTGGCTGGTCGTCGAGCGCTTCCCTTACCTTTTGGCTGGACGAGTGTTGCGTTGGATCGATCGATCTTCGTTTATCTGGGTTTGCTTTGCCTCTTTGGTCTGCTGTTCTGGACCGGAAAACGCGAGCAGCAACGCTGGCCCATGGTGCTGGCAGGAATTTTGGCGCTTGTGCAGTTTTGGTTTACCTGGCTGTTGTCCGAATCTCAATTTGAAACCCTGCTGGCGTTTGGGGGCATTGGCGGCGAGTTATATCTCTGCACGCTGCTGATGGCCAGCTTTTACTTTCCTTTGCCTGCCTCCTGGCGCTGGGATTTTTATCGCTATCCTGTGGTGCTTGGTGCGGCCTTTACTTTCTGGGGCCAATTCTGGCAATGGCATTTAATTAGCCAGGGGTTAGAAGACATTCCCTGGGGATCGATGTGGGGCGATTTTGGAGACATGGACAACCTCAGCGATGCCGGATGGAGCGATCAGCAAATTATCAGCACTTATACCACTTTGAGTCATGTTTGCCTGATTGCCCTGTTCAGCATCTACATCTACTTTGGCATCCAGCAAAATCGCCATTATCTCTTTGCGCTATGGCAACGCTGGTTGGCCCGCAGCACCTAAGAACATGAATTAAATCGAGATACAGCAACTCTCTTGTACGGGCGCGGCATTCGGTAAAAAGTCTTTGCAATTGCCCTAGAGTCATCTGCCGAATGCCGCGCCCCCACGCAGTAATTTTCACCATCAAAAAACCCCAAATCCGCGAAGACTGGGGCTCGTTTTTAGATAGATTTCAATATTTGCCGTAAATCCTGGCGCAAAGGCTGGAGAAAGTGTCTGAATTCAGCTCTTAGCACTCAGCACTTCTTCTAGGGAATCCGATCGATTGGATCTTGCAAGGCAACCGGATGGGCTGTTGGAACGATCGCCTGCTGTAAGAAGGTAGTGCGAGCCACAGAACTATTGGCCAGGTTAAACAGCGGATTTGACAGAATGCCAGCTAGGGTGGTTGCCACTAAGCAAATCACCAAGCCCACCTGCAACGGACGCATGCCGGTTAAATTCCAGCGGATGGGCGGATAGTTTTTCACCGCATCCGACATTTCTTCTGGCTCCTTCACCACCATCATCTTTACCACACGAATGTAGTAGTAGATGGAGACAACGCTTGTAAACAGACCCACCAGAACCAGCGTGTACGCTCCGGCCTGCCAACCTGCCCAGAACAGGTAGATTTTGCCAAAGAAGCCTGCCAGAGGCGGAATACCACCCAGAGAGAGCAAGCAGAGGCTGAGGCATAGGGTGAGCAGCGGATCTTTTTGGTAGAGGCCGCTGTATTCGCTGATTTCGTCGGTGCCCGTTCTGAGGGTGAACAGAATCACGCAGGCAAAGCCACCCAGGTTCATGAACAGGTAGACCAGCAGATAGAACACCATGCTGGCATAGCCTGCTTCAGTGCCGATCACCAACCCGATCATGACAAATCCGGCTTGGGCGATCGAAGAATAGGCCAACATCCGCTTCATGCTGGTTTGGGCCAAAGCAACCACATTTCCCAGCACCATGCTCAGCAGGGCCAGGGCCGTCAGCACAAAATGCCACTGATCGGAAACCGTTGGGAAGGCGTTGACGAGGAGACGAATGGCCAGCGCAAACCCAGCCGCTTTTGAGCCCACAGACAAGAAGGCGACAACGGGTGTGGGCGATCCTTCATACACATCAGGCGTCCACTGGTGGAACGGCACAGCGGCAATTTTGAAGGCGATTCCGGCGATCACAAACACCAGCGCAATCACTGCGCCAATCGACTGATCGCCCGTGTGGCTAATAATTTCTGCGGTAATTTGGCTCAGGCGAGTTTCGCCCCCCGAAAGCCCATAGAGCAAGGAAACGCCGTAGAGGAAAATTGCCGAGCTTGCTGCGCCGATCAGCAGATACTTCAACGCCGCCTCGTTCGAGCGGGGATCACGCTTCATGTAGCCCGTGAGCAAGTAGGAAGAAATACTGAGCGTTTCTAGGGAGACGAAGATCATCACCAGCTCATCCGCACCGGAGAGAAACATCCCGCCCAAGGTTGCGGTCATCAAAATCACCAGAAATTCGGCGAGAGCACTGCCCGCCTGTTCGATGTAGCGCACCGTAATCAGGGTGGTTACTGCTGCCGAAAGGGCGATCACGCCGCGAAAAACGATACTGAGGGTGTNCGCTGTTGAATGCGCCGAGAAAAGCAATTGGATCGGTGTTATCCCATTGCAGGTAAAGTGCTCCGATCGCACCCAGGAGTCCGGCGATCGTTACATAGGGTGTCCAGCGGCCCGAAGCCCGTCCGAGAATCAGATCACCCACTAGAACCACCATCAGGGTACAAATCACAATCCCTTCGGGCAGAATGGTTCCAGCATTCAACTGAGCAGCAAGATTGGCAAAATCCATAAGCGTTTCACAATTGAGTGCAAGCAAGCAGGAAATTTACTCTTTAGAGTAGAAGAAGCTGCCCAAAAAAGTCAGCCATTTTCCTTACTTCTAAATCCTTAAAAAATCCTTCATAGAGGATCATACCGCTTACATCCCGTTAATCTGAGTGCAATCCCTCCAGAATCGCAGTGATCAATCTTTGATTCTGCTGATGTTAACTATAAGTAAGGGGTAAGGTGTTGATAGAGCCTTTGCTCCCAATGGCAAACTCCCCTGGTTGGTTACCATGCTTGCAGATCGAGCAATTCTCTCGCTAAGTTGGAGTTCGCCGCTGTTCGACATGTGATTGTCCCAAAACGCGATTGACCCATGCCAAGCCTTGTTATCGTCGAATCCCCAACCAAAGCCCGCACCATCCGCAACTACCTACCTGCGGGTTATCAGGTCGAAGCCTCTATGGGGCATGTCAGAGATTTGCCTCAGTCGGCAAGTGAAATTCCCGCGAATGTCAAGGGCGAAGAGTGGGCCAAGATTGGCGTCAATGTCGAGGACAACTTCGAGCCGCTCTATGTCATTCCGCAGGACAAGAAAAAAGTGGTCAAGGCACTCAAAGATGCCTTAAAGAACGCCGATGAGCTAGTCCTGGCCACTGACGAAGACCGGGAAGGAGAAAGCATTAGCTGGCACCTGCTGAAGGTGTTACAGCCCAAAGTGCCAATCAAACGCATGGTGTTTCACGAAATTACCGAAGAGGCGATCCAAGATGCGTTGAAACATTGCCGTACTGTGGATGAGCAGCTGGTCCGGGCCCAGGAAACCCGCCGCATTCTCGATCGCCTGGTAGGGTACACGCTGTCGCCATTGCTGTGGAAGAAAATTGCCTGGGGCCTGTCAGCAGGTCGAGTTCAGTCCGTGGCCGTACGGCTTTTGGTCCGGCGCGATCGCGAACGCCGAGCCTTCCGTAAAGGCTCCTATTGGGATTTGAAGGCGACACTCAGCAAAGACAATTCCAACTTTGAAGCCAAGCTCGTAACTTTGGGCGGCACTCGCATTGCCACCGGCAGCGACTTCGACGAAAGCACCGGCCAAATCATTGCAGGTCGGCAGGTCCTATTGCTGGGTGAAACCGAAGCCCGATCGCTACAAGAACGTCTGCTGAGTGAAACCTGGACGGTCAGCAATCTAGAAGAGCGGTCTTCAACCCGCAAACCCTCGCCGCCCTTTACGACCTCCACCTTGCAGCAAGAAGCCAACCGCAAACTGCGGCTCTCGGCTCGCGACACGATGCGGATCGCCCAAAGTCTGTATGAGCAGGGCTACATCACCTACATGCGGACCGACTCGACGAACTTGTCTCAACAGGCGATCGCGGCAGCTCGATCCTGCGTGGAAGCGATGTATGGGACTGCCTACCTGAGTCCGGAACCACGCCAATACACAACCAAGGCTAAGGGAGCTCAGGAAGCCCACGAAGCGATTCGACCCGCAGGCAGCACTTTCCGGACACCTCAAGAAACGGGATTAAAGGATCGGGAACTGCGGCTGTATGACCTGATCTGGAAGCGCACAGTAGCGACCCAGATGGCCGAAGTGCGGCAAACCCACATCACTGTGCAAATTCAGGCAGGCGATGCCGGATTCCGGGCTACGGGTAAGCGGATTGACTTTGCTGGATTCTTCCGGGCCTATGTGGAAGGGTCCGATGATCCAAATGCGGCGATCGAAGATCAGGAAGTAATTTTGCCATCGCTGAAAGTTGGAGATCATCCACAGTGTCAGGAGCTAGATCCGATCGCTCATGAAACCCAGCCCCCGGCCCGCTACACCGAAGCGTCGCTGGTGAAAACCTTGGAAAGTGAAGGGATTGGCCGTCCCAGCACCTATGCCAGCATTATTGGCACGATTATCGATCGCGGCTATGCCCAGATGGTGAATAACAGTCTGGTGCCCACCTTCACCGCCTTTGCAGTCACTTCGCTGTTGGAGAAACATTTCCCGGAACTGGTCGATACCAGCTTTACAGCCCGCATGGAGCAAACGCTGGATGAGATTTCCACGGGCGAAGCGGAATGGCTGCCCTATTTGCGCGAGTTCTATCTGGGTGAGTCAGGTTTGGAAACCCAGGTGAAGCAGCAGGAAAGCCAGATCGATCCAAATGACGCCCGCACCGTCGAATTGGAAGGGGTGGAAGGCCGGATTCGGATTGGCCGCTATGGAGCCTATATCGAAGTCGACAACGACGAGGAAGTCGTGAAAGCCACGTTGCCCCAAGACATTACTCCTGGCGATCTCGATCCAGAGCAGGTCGAGGTGTTGTTGCGCCAAAAAACCGAAGGCCCTGACAAAATTGGCCTGCATCCCGAAACGGGTGAGCCGATCTATCAACGGATTGGCCCCTATGGTCCCTATGTGCAGTTAGGCGACGAGACAGAAGCGAACCCCAAACCGAAGCGGGCGTCACTGCCTAAGGGTGTCAATCCGCAAGATGTGTCGGTGGAAATGGCCGTGGGATTGTTGGCTTTGCCGCGTCTGTTAGGCACTCATCCGGAAACCGGAGCAAAGATTCAGGCTAATCTGGGCCGCTTTGGTCCTTATGTGGTGCATGACCAGGGCAAATTAGGCAAAGATTATCGATCGCTCAAGGGTGACGATAATGTGTTGACCATCACGTTGGAGCGGGCGCTGGAGCTTCTGGCCGAACCGAAGGCTGGACGGGGCCGCAATAAGGCTGCTGCGACTCCCCTACGAGAATTAGGGCCGCACCCCGAAGATGGGGAACCCGTCAATATCTACAACGGTCCCTATGGGCCTTACATTAAACATGGCAAGGTGAATGCTTCGCTGCCCGAAGGTCAAACCGTGGAAGCCATTTCCATGGATGTCGCACTTGCGGCCCTAGCTGAGAAGGCCAGCAGCAAAGCTAAATCTGGACGCGGCGCAAAGTCGGCGGCAGCGAGCAAAACCACGACCAGCCGGAGCACGACGAAAAAAACGACCAAAACTGCGACAAAAACCGCGACGAAAGCAAAGTCCAGCACGAGCAAATCCAAGTCGAGCAAATCGACGAAGAGTTGAAGGATTGCCGGATCAGGGAGCAACCTAGAGGCTCTGAATGCTGGCTAGCACCTGGCGATAGCCTTCTCCACTGCCTTGCAGCAAATAGAGATCAGCAGCCCGTTTCAAATCTGCCATGGCTGCCGTGCGATCGCCAATCTGGGCAAAAAGCTGGCCGCGCTGGTAGTAGGCATTCGCATTGTCTGCCTCTGTCCGAATAGCCAGCGTATAGTCTGCTAAAGCACCTTCTAAGTCACCCGTGAGGAAGCGAATTTCACCACGTTGACTCAGAGCATTCGCATCAGTGGGGTTTTCAGCCAGGAAGGCGTTGTAGTCGGCTAAGGCCCGATCGAGCTCGCCTATCTGGAAATAAGCGTTGCCTCGGCTTTTGTAAATTTCAAAATTTTCAGGTTGCATTGCCAAAGCCTGATCGTAGTCGTCGATCGCCCCTTCTGGATCCCCCGTTTGTAAGCGCAAATCGCCCCGCATCTGATAAGCTTCGCCATAATTTGGCTGCAGCCCAATTGCTGAATCAAAGTCAGAGAATGCAGCATTACGGTCATCCAGGGCGGTATAGGCAAGCCCCCGACCCAGATAAGCCTCGGCAAAGGTGGAATTTAAGGCGATCGTCCGATCGAAATCACTCAGCGCCTGCTCTGGCATCCCAAGGGCTGAGAAAGTAAAGCCGCGATTGTAATAAGCATTAGCTGACTCTGGGGCCAACTGCACTGCTCGATCAAAATCTGCTAGCGCTGCCTTGAAGTTGCCAGTTTTGTAATAGACGCTGCCTCGATTCAGATAGGCTTCGCTGTCCCGTTGATCGAGTTCAATCGCCTGACTGAATGCCTCGATCGCAGCGGTATTCTCTCCCATCTGGTACTGGATTAAGCCGCGATAGAAATAGGCTGGAGCAAGGCGATTGTCTAATGCAGTGGCTTGATCGAGATCGGCAGATGCCTCGGTAAAATTATCTAACCTGTAATAGGCCATGCCACGATGCAGATAGGCTGCCGCTGTCGGTTCTAGTTCGATCGCCCGATCATAGTCTGCAATCGCGGCTTCATCCTGATGCAGTGCTGCCTGGGTCATGCCGCGATAAAAATAGGCAGATGCATAATTTGGATTAGCCCGAATCGCTTGATTAAAACTATCCAGGGCCGCTGCATAGTCTTGCTGTTTCAATTGAGCCAAACCCGTTTTATAAGCCTGTTCGGCATTGATCGGCGCAACTTGAGGGGCCGATTGAGTTTGTGCCAATAGGGGGAGGGGAATGACTGAGATGGCAATACCTATGCCCAGTACGGTGAAGATTTGCTGCGGGGACTTCATAGGGTTAACCTCATGTCCTTTCAATCAGACAGTATGTAATAACTTTATGAAGCATTCCCTCGTTTTCAGCAAGGTCGATCAGACCAACTGCAATTGAGGCTTCAGGTTCTTGGGTTGAGCAGTGGATTTAGCAGGCTCTAGCAGCATATCTAGCCTTTCTTGCAGCAGGGAGAGGAAAAACTCGATTTCCTGTTCTGCACTTTGGCGAAGTACGGTGGTGAGCTGATGGCGGACAAGGGTGTAAGATTCCACAGCGCTCTCTAGCAGGTCAAACAGTTCGTGCAGGGGCACAGAATCATAAAGCGGGGCCGCTGCATCTAGCAATTCCTGGGGGGCAAAATCAACGGTCAATTGTGCGAGTAGCTCTAGGTCTGTGAAATCAACAGCCATAATTTATCCTCTTGGTAGAAGCAACTTTCGATAAAAACAGGGAGTCAGTAAGGACGCTCACTTCTTCAAGATAAAGGTCAAAATTTTAATTGAAGACCCTAAGTACACGGGTATTTCCGCTGAGTCGTTTTGCCGATGCTCGTAGTTGTACGGAATGCTGGATGAAAACCATAGAAAGACCCATTAAAAAAGAGCAGCCTAGGACTGCCCTCTGTAAAGTTCTTGCTGTAAAGTTTTTGATTGAGATGCGATTGACTAGGTAAAAAGACTTAGGCTAGCGATCGACCGATCCCATAATTACGTCGATACTGCCCAGAATCACCACGATATCTGCGACTTTTACCCCCTTCAGGACATGGGGCAGAATTTGCAGGTTATTGAAGTCTGCCGCCCGAATTTTAAACCGCCAGGGGAAGACATTGTCATCACCGATCACATAGATCCCGACTTCGCCCTTGCCCGTTTCCACCCGCACATAATTTTCACCCTTAGGAATCTTAAAGGTGGGCGCAATCTTCTTGCCGATGAACTGGTAATCCGAATTCTTGGCCCAATCTGACTTCGGCCCTTCCGCGATTCGCTTCGCTTCCAGGTTTTCATAGGGGCCACCCGGCAACATTTTGAGGGCCTGCTTGATAATCTTCACAGACTCACGCATTTCGCGCAGCCGCACCACATAGCGAGCAAAACAGTCGCCAGCGGTTTCCCAATGCACTTCCCAATCAAAATCGTCATAGCACTCATAGTGGTCTACCTTTCGCAGATCCCACTTCACGCCAGAAGCGCGCAGCATTGGACCCGACAAGCCCCAGTTCAGTGCATCTTCGCGAGTAATCGTACCCACGCCTTCCACCCGCCGTCGGAAGATCGGGTTATTTGTAATCAGTTTCTCGTACTCATCGACTTTGGGGAGAAGATAATCGCAAAACTCATCACATTTATCAACCCAACCATAGGGCAGATCAACCGCCAATCCCCCAATTCGCCAGTAGTTATTGTTGACCATCCGGTAGCCGGTTGCAGCTTCCCACAGGTCGTAAATCATTTCCCGTTCGCGGAAGATGTAGAAGAAGGGCGTTTGGGCACCACAGTCGGCCAGGAAGGGGCCAAGCCAGAGCAGGTGATTCGCAATCCGGTTTAGCTCCAGCATAATGACGCGGATGTAGCTCGCCCGCTTTGGCACTGAAATATCAGCCAGTTTTTCGATCGCATTCACCACGATCGCCTCATTAAACATCCCGGCAGCGTAGTCCCAACGGCTGACGTAAGGCACATACATCACGGGGGTACGGCTTTCAGCAATTTTTTCCATGCCGCGATGCAGATAGCCCAGCACTGGCTCGCAATCGACGACATCTTCCCCGTCCAAGGTGACAATCAGGCGCAACACCCCATGCATCGAGGGATGATGTGGCCCCATATTGAGCACCATCGGTTCGGTTTTGGTTTCGATCATGGTCATAGGTGTTCTGTCTCCCCGTTCGATCGGATGTTCGGCAGGTGGTTGAAGGAGTTTACGGCTACAAGTCTTGACTTTTGGCTTGGACTATGAGTCATAACTTTTAGCCTTTATTGCAGCTTCTTCATGAAGCCACTTACATTATAGAGATCGATCGCTGCCAAAACCGTTGCAGGCAGACATTCAAAACTATCAGACTTTGTGACAGTAACAATAAGGACAGCTCAATCTATCGGTAGCCTTGGCAGGAGCAACCCTATCCGATCCTTCATTTAGGCCAAGCTTGATAAATTTGGGCGTCTGAACGATCGCCAAATCAGACAGCAGGTTCTACTAACTGACGTGAAGCAGAGCCAGAGAGATTGCGGTCGTCCAGGCAAGAATTTTAAATTCACCTTGAAGCAGCGCATTCTGAATTTCTTCACGGGTGAGTTTGATCAACTGCTGCTCTTCTAAGTCATCGCTCTCGATTTGAGCAACGTAATCTAAATCCACCGCCAGGAAAAGATGGGCAACCCCAACCCCTCGATTTCCATCAATGTTAAAACTACCCAAATGTGTCCAGGAACTGGCTGTGTATCCTGTTTCTTCTAGAAGCTCTCGTTTCGCAGCTTCTAAGGGTAATTCATTGGCTCCGATATGCCCTCCAGGAATTGCCAGGGTAGGGCCATTGGCCGCATATTTCACTTGCCGAAAACACAAAAAATCCTGTTCTTTCGTGACGGCAACAACATTGACGTAGTCTGGAGTAATGACCCATGACCAATTGGTGATCAGTTTTCCGTTCGGCAATTCTATTGAGTGATCTTCTACAACAAGCCAGGGACGTCGATCTAGTAGAGTCTGACGTGATTTGGTTTTCCAGGTTTGCATATCGTATATTCCTCATATTTGCCCTATCAAACTATCAAGAATTTCATCTTTTCAACGTGATGCAGCTAAGATTTTGTTAATCTGCCGCGTTAATCTGCCGCATCTTGTTTTATATTTAAACGAATATGTATACTTAGATTAAAATCAGAAGATTATGTTTAAATTTTCAGTTCAACAATATATAGTCCTACAGGATGCGTAAATCATTCTATCTGATTCTTCGATCGAAAAGATTACTAAAAGTTGAGGCACTGTCAGCCAAAAGGCGATCGCAGCCAAGTTTTACTGACATTTGTTTTGAACTGCTGTTGAGCAAACTGTTAAATCTCCTAACAATATCTCTCTAAAGCGATGTAGTTATATATGATGTGAATATCGCTATCAATTTATGGCTGAACTGCTTCACGGAGCGCTACTTTCTTGTGGGCTTTGTTGGTTGGTGAATTAGAGAATGTTAGGGTGAATCTCTATTGAAATTGAATATCTGTTAGCGTTTGAGAAGATTTTAAGTCCTAAGTTGAGCGCTTAATCAGAGTGATATAAGTTGCAATCCTAATCTAGGGACTTGTGATGTTAACTAGTCATCAAGATAATACGTTGTGTGGTGCTCGCAATCTGGGTCGGCTTTCAGGAACAAAAAGCCTGAATGATTTTATTGGACGGCAAGATCGAGTCGATTGCTATAAGTTTTCTTTGGCGGATGAGAGGTCGTTTTCCATTCAGGTCGGTCGCCTGCGGGCTGCGGCTAGCGTCAAGCTGTATAACAGCAAAGGAGCAACAATCCGTCATGCCCTGCCTTCCTGCATCAATGGTGAAGCGATCGCCACAACGCTGGAGGCCGGAACCTATTACCTGAGTGTTAAGCGGCGTAAGCAGGACACTTATTATCGCCTGATCACTTCTGTCTCTGAATTAGGAACATTGCCAGTTTCCACAAAGTTGGAGAAAATTGGGCAATTGGCCGCCGGAAATACGGTTAAAAATGGGGCTGTAAGTTCGGGGAATCTCATCGACTACTATCAGTTCTCATTAGCTCAAAATAGCGATTTTACTGCCAATGTCGGAACACTCACAAATCCTGTGCGGCTTAGTTTATACCGCGATCGCAACAACAATCAACTACCTGATAACAACGAGCTGTTTACGACAACGGATAGCGTCAACGCGAGTGCAAGTTTCAGCCATTATTTACCGAGTGGGAATTATCTGTTAGGCATTACATCCATGAGTGGGGATTCTCGCGGCACTCAGTACACTCTGACATTCACGCATCATTTACAGGCAGGTGGTTTACCGCTAGATCCGGGTGAAGACTCGAATCAAGCCTATGAGATGGGTGAGTTATCGAGCTCCTTATCTGTGAAGGATTTGGTCGGCAGCCTGGATAATAGCGACTTTTATCAATTCAACTTGAGTCAGATTAGTAGTTTCAATGCGAATTTGAGTAACCTGTCGCGAACAACTAATTTGACCTTGTATTTTGATGGGAACGGTAATGGGTTGGCAGATAGCGATGAACAGGTGATCACGGGTTCGGGCGCAAGAACGATTAGTCTGTCTTCAGATTTGCCGATCGGCACTTACTTTGTGAATGTGGCTGATGCAGAATCCACAAGTGGTAACACTTTCTATAGTCTTGATTTGTTTGCGACCCCTCAGCCAGGTAGTTTGCTAACGGAACCTGGTAATTTCTCCAGTGAAGCCTATGATTTTGGCGTACTCAACAGTCCGAAAGTTGTGCAAGAGCTAATCGGGCGGCTGGATGAAACTGATTTCTATCGGTTTACGATCGATCAAATTAGTGCAGTTAGTGCTAATCTTAGCCACCTGAAGCGATCGACCAGTATGGCGCTGTATTTCGATCGCAACAGCAACGGTTTGGCAGATGGGGATGAAACTGTGACTTCTGCCTATTCATGGGGAGAAACGGCAAACCTGTCGCTTGATCTGCCAAAGGGCACATACTTTTTGAGTGTGAATAATGCAGATGGATATAATGGCGGAAATACTCTTTACAATTTAACCTTGGCCCAAACGCCGAAACCTTCTAGTCTCGCTGCTGATCCGGCAAGTAACTCCAATGAAGCCTATAATTTTGGAACGTTGACTGGAAGTACGATCGCACAAGACTATATTGGAGCGTTGGATAACCGAGATTTCTATCGATTTGATCTGTCACAGGCCCACCAATTCACGGCAATTCTGAATAATTCTCCTTCTGGATCGGAGATATATTTATATGCGGATAGTAATGCGAACGGATTGGCGGAGAGTTCAGAACTCATCTCCTATGCATCCTGGTATTACCCCTACTATGGATCAAGTAGCCCAACTATCTCCGCATCGCTGAATGCAGGCATTTATTTCTTGCTGGTGTCGGCCTCAAGTGGTGGTGCAGCTTATAATCTGATGTTGAATTAGATTGATCACATCAAAATTAATCGATCGACCAAAATTCTCGATCGATCGACTTTTATTCCTTCTGTACGGACATAGCATGCTATGTCCCAACTGACCTTAACGCACCAAGACAGACATGTATTTGCCTTCAAAGGGCGCTGGAATAATTGGCGTAAACTTCACGCGATCGGTCGCAATCCGCTTTACATAAAATTCGTTGATCGTATGCAGAACTTGTTCGCGCGTGCCAATAATCCAGATTTGTGATTTATCGGTATGCGGAACGGGCAGCAGTTCGTTGAACTCTGTAGTCATAATCATTGCCTCGCTAATATTTGAGCTGAGAAGAAAAGCCCAAGGCTTGGCTCCCTATACCACTTTTTCAGCATTAGCGAGGCGTTGATCGATTATCATGATCAACAACCAATGCCCTCTGCTTGGATCAGGGGGTGTAGGCTAGCTGGTTAGGAGTGTTACCAGCACTCTTAATCAGCGACCAAGCCTTTAGCTTGTCTACTGGTCATTCGCTTGGAAAACCAGTATTCATTAGCATAAAGGAAAGATCGTTGGTACACAAGCGTCTAGCAAAGGTTTTTCAAAAATTTGTGTGGGTTAGGCGATCGGATTCTGGAGGCGAAGTTGAGTGATTGATCTAAGTCAAGAGGCTGAGATTGTTATGTAGGTAGTTATCGGCAACTTTATATTAGAACATGCCAATTTGGAGAAAATAACAGACAAGTACTCTATGGTTTCTAATATTACCTTAATAGATATAGTGATTATTGCATAATGGACTATTATGGCTTTACATTTTCTTGATTCAGACATAGTTAGAAATAGCTGTAGACAACGGCTTGAAACTTGCGAGCTATGGTTGCGTAGGCTTATCCATGATCAATTTGTTCAGGAGTTCGGAAATAATTATATCCAAACTGCATTTATAAATGGACAGAACGTGTTTCGCCGTGAGATCCGACAGCATGTTGAAGCACGAATTCGTTCGCAACCAGAGCGTTATCCACGAGAAATTGACTCTTTACTTCTTGATCATCTGTCATCAATTATCTGTAAGGAGGATGTCTACAGAAAGTACTTCGGAAAATATTTTGCAGATGGTTTTCCACTTGGATCTCATCAGTTAAGACTTGTATTGGATAGGTTGGTAGTAATCCGAAATGCTCTATCTCATGCAAATCCATTATCACTACACGATGCTGAGCGAGTTCTTTGCTATTGCAGTGACATTATTGATACTCTAAGTAGACAATACGCTATTCTCGGTATGCAAGCTGAATACAATGCTCCATCCTTCACAAGGTATTCGGATTCCCTTGGAAACGTCGTATTCTTATCAGAAACTAAACAGCATTTAGATTTTAGAGATAAGATTGCTCTCCAATGTGGTCAATCAATCCGCTTCGAAGTTGAAGTTGACTCTCATTTTCAACCAGCCGAATACTCTGTATTATGGCAAGTTTGTAACGTTGGACGAGGTGAGGGCGACAGTGGAAATGGACTAGCTTATTGTTTGACCCTTGAACCATATCATGTCAGTAATGAATTCTCCATTATGGTCACTCTCACTTCTAATAAAGAATGGCATCGTCAAGGGAGCTTTGACGCTGTCATCTTTACAATGTATAAGGTTCTTCCTCCACTGTAATTGAGCGTAATTCATTCACCATAGCTTAGGTTCAAGTTTAGAATTAAACAATACAAAGCCGTTGAATTAATGGGCACTGGTTCCGTAGGATGGGAAAAAGCTCTGAAACCCTTTTGATTGCTAGGTCTCCACGTATTTTGCCTTAAAATGGTTGAAATCCTTGTGCGACAAGAGTTTCAGCCAAATAATCTCATCAAGCGGAACCAGTACCAATGCCGTATCTGCCCTAAACCCCATTTAAACTGGTATGAGATCGATCAAATGATTGATACGTTGGGGCGATCGAATAGGTAACGGATGCGGTAGGAGCGGATCGCAATCCGCCCTTACAGTAGGATAAAGGTTGTGCGAGATCGATCAATCTGTTGCAGCATCTGCATTCGGGACGATCGTCACAACGGTATCCTCAACATTAGGATTTTGCTCCGATTCCATTGGTAAGTCTACTGGCGAATCTGGCACCAGCGCTGCCTCAGAACCATGGGTATCTGGGATGATAGCCACTACCGTATCTTGAACATGCGGCGACTCGCTCTCCTCAATCTGCGACAACTCAGCCGCAGCCTCTGTAAAAGGATTTTCTGCAACAGGCGCTTCGCTTGGATCTTCCAACCGGGCTAATAGTTCGATCGGATTTTCCAGCGTGGCCAACATTTCGATCGGCGCTTCGTCAGTTTCAGTATCAGCAGCTTTCACGGTTTCCGCTTCGATCGGCGCTTCGACCATTTCCGCTTCAATAATTCCAGAGGCCGAAACGATCGGTTCTTCCGAGATCATCGGCTCAGGCTCATCCCAATTTGTTTCCTCTGGTTCTGCTGCGGCTGAGCTGATTTCTGAGTCTGCAATCGGTTCTGGTGCTGGCTTCGAGCTAGTTTCTGATTCTGCGATCGGCTCTGATTCTGATTCCGGATTAGTTTCTAATTCTGCGATCGGCTCTGGTTCTGGCTCCGAGCTAGTTTCTGGTTCTGCGATCGGTTCTGGTGCTAAAGCAGGTTCTAGAGACGTTTCGATCGCTTCGGTCCCTTCGGAAGTCAGTTCTGTCTCTAGCGCTGCATCGGTTTCTGTTGCTGCCTCAAACTCAGCTTCAACCTCTAAAGCTTCCAACTCTGAAACAGGTTTTGCCACAACTGCCGAACTCACGGCGACTTCTGGTTCTTCGAATTCTTCCAGGTCTGAACTGTCCTCTGGCTCGGCAACCGTTTCAGGCTGGAGTTTAGTAGCGCGATCGCTTACTGGACTGGAGGCTAGTTCATCGCTGCTCGAACCAGCAGGAGTCACAGGCGGTGTCGTCGAAGTGGATGGTGTGGAAGTCGGTTCAGCGATCGGAGGCAATATCTGTTTAACCAGGAATCCCAAAAGCGAAAAGTCGCTGGCAATGTCTGTCACAGGATAGGGTTCTGCTTTGTGGAGCAGCGTTTCTGGAGTGACTAAAACTGCTAACACGCTAGCAGGCACTTGCAGGAACAGGTTGCTTAACAAAAATGCGCCCGCAGCCAACAACAAGCCGCCTAACGCTCCTCCTGGCACAATTTTGGCTGCCGCTGTTGTAGCCGGAACCCATTGCTGAAGCTGCCAGAGCAGGGCGATCGCCACAAAAGCCATCGTTATGGCTAACACGCGACCCAAAGGCGCTTTGAATCGGCGCAGCAACCGGCGCTGCTGTTCGGTCAACTGAGCAGGTTTAAGTACCAGCGGCGACAGACTAAAAATATAGAAGGGACGCTGCCACTGCATCCAGACGATCGGGCTAATTCCGGCCACCGCGACCAATAGAAACACCAGCAATGCTGGAAAGCGCCGTTCGCTTGCTGCTAACCCCAATGAGCACAGTTCGAGAAAAATGGGGACAACAGCAATGCCTGCCAAATGCACCCACAGGTAAGGTTCAGACCGCCAAGAACGCATAACTCCTCCCAGATCGCATATTGCAATCGTAATACTCTGGTGGAGTTTAGCCACGGTCAGTTCATGTTTTGTAGAAGTCAGGCATCGGAATGTTAAAGATCAAGAACTCATCCAGACAGGTCACCCTGAACAGCCCGATCGCCGGAAGGAACAGCGAGATTTCAGGGAATATTCTGAAGATCTACGAAATGTAGGTGTTAAACTGTAGTTTGTCAACCCATCAGAAGGTTTAGGGCGTTGAAACATTTTTCATTAGCTGGACACCCCTGGCTATCCATGTGGTATCTGGAAATGAAACTACAGCGTAAGCGCTTTGCAGATCCGGCGCTCTCTTGGGCTGATCGTTGTGAAGGACCCAGTATGAGCTGATCGACCTGTAACTGGTAGGTTTGCAGGTGAAGTTAGGCTATGCGTTCAATCGCCTTTCAGTTTTTTCTGAACTGATAGCCTCGCAAACTCGGTCGATCAGGTGCTCTCTTTTAGAGTTTTCACCAACTGAATGTTGAATGGACGGGGAAAAGTGAGTCTTACCCCTGCTGTCTATTGAGCTGTGCAACGATGCTGAGCTGCCGGGATGGTTCAATCCCTGTTTTGTCGCGGCATCATTCACAATTTCAGGCGATCGAAAATGAATTTGTTTTGATAACAATGCTTGTGTTTGATCCCCCTAAATCCCCCTTCAAAAGGGGGACTTAAGATACTCTTGGCTCGGTTCCCCCTTTTTTAAGGGGGGCTAGGGGGGATCTCAACAGGATTTTCGATCTGCTGAAGCTTGCCAATAGATGGGCGATCGGTGTGCTCACTGACCCGGAACTTCAATGCCTGGTTTTTGCTTGCTGCATTTCTAGTTATTCAGTTTTTAGGAGCACGATCATGTCGAAATCCCTCAGCCACAAAATTGCCCCTGCTCCCATGCCGAGCAACATCAACGTGGTGGATTTAATTGATGGTTACTTCACAGCCTACAACTCTGCTCGTCTGCGGGAAATTTGTCATCTGCTCAGCCGCGAAGTCATGCGGGAAGGCGTAACTGTTGGCCTCAGCCTCTCTGGAGCAATGACACCTGCCGGATTCGGCGTCTCTGCCTTATCGCCACTGATGCGGGCCGGATTCATTGATTGGATTATTAGTACCGGTGCAAATCTCTATCACGATCTGCATTACGGCTTGGGCTTAGACCTCTATGCCAGCCATCCATTTGTGGATGATGCCAAACTGCGGCAGGAAGGCCGGATTCGGATTTATGACATTGTGTTTGGCTATGATGTCTTGCTGGAAACCGATGCCTTCATCCGGGAATTGCTTAAAGCAGAACCGTTTCAAAAGCGAATGGGCACGGCTGAATTTCATCACCTCTTAGGCAAATACATTCACGAAGTTGAGCAACAGTTGGGTGTGCAAAATCCCTGTTTGCTTTCAACCGCCTATGAATGCGGCGTTCCGATCTACACTTCTTCACCTGGAGACAGTTCGATCGGCATGAATGTGGCGGCCCTGGCTCTAGAAGGCTATCAACTCGTGATTGATCCTTCGATCGACGTCAACGAAACTGCAGCGATCGCCTATGCAGCCAGAGAAACTGGTATTGCGGGCCTAGAAGGCAAGAGTGCAGCTCTAATCTTGGGTGGCGGCAGTCCTAAAAACTTCTTGCTGCAAACTCAGCCGCAAATTCACGAAGTATTGGGTTTGGAAGAGCGAGGCCATGATTACTTTGTTCAAATTACTGATGCGCGACCTGACACGGGCGGCCTGTCTGGGGCAACCCCTTCTGAAGCCGTAAGCTGGGGCAAAGTTGATCCGGAAGAATTGCCCAACACGATCGTTTGCTACACCGATAGCACGATCGCTCTGCCCATTATGACGGCTTATGTGATGAATCAATGTCCGGCTCGTCCCCTGAAGCGGTTGTACGATCGTCGCGATGCTCTGGTAGAACGGTTACGGTTGGATTACCTGGCAGCCAAGCTCCACCAACCCGAACAGCCAACCACCGAAGTTGCTCGCCTGATTCAGCAGCAAAAAACGCTTCAGCCCGTTGCCACCTATCCCTGCGGCACTCCCATCCGCAATGGTCATCGGTAGTTGCTGCAATAGTTGCTGCAATAAAATAAAGCCCAGTAATCAATCTCGTGACTTTACTGGGCTATCGATCGGGTTATGAACCATCACATGAACTGAAGAGAGGTTGTGAAAATTAAGGAGGCGCACCCGTAGCGTCTCTTTTTTATACACTCTGCTTTATTCCAGACTCTATTGCTCAGTCCTATCGGATGCTTAGTTCTATCGAACAGTAGGATCAGTTGGATAGTGGGTTGTTGTGGTCGTATGCGGATGGCGCGTGCCGACGGAAGAGCCAATCAAAGCAGCAATCAGGCCGAGCAGCGAGCCCAGTGCGAATGACCAACCTACCTTGGCGGCATTCCCAGCCAGATCGCGAGCTTGATCTGCTGTCACATCAGGCGTGGTACTAGGCGTCGTGCCAGGAAGCGCACCCGTGCCGCCTGTCTGATTCAGAATTTCACCCGCATTGGATGCCACAATGCCGAATGCTCCAGAGACACCGCTCGAAACCAGCCAAGCGCTCAAGGCCAGCGTTGTTCCCCATAAAATCGCCCCATTCAGTAATGCAGTGCTGCGATTCATTGGACCACAGGCGCGTGCCGTAATCCACCCACCCAGAAACAGGGCAATCAATAAGCTGATAATTGACCAGATGCCAACAGCGGATCCAACCGCATCTGCATTGGAGCGAGGAGCTCCAGAATTAGCCAGAGAAGTTAGGCCGATCGCCGCTCCAATCCCACTTAACACTAACTGAGCACTAATCGCAGTCACTAAACCTGCTAGAATTGGTCCCCAACGAACGCGATCGTGATAATCCACCGCTGGAACGGCCATCGTGCGATCGATCACACGGTTTGCCGGATTCATCGGCTCGTTTGTATATGCCATCTTTGCTTGCTCCTACCGACTGCTAAATTAACAGCTAAGTGAATGTGATAGTCAAACAATAGAGAGGAGTTCGTAAAGCTACACCTGTCTTAGGAGTGAAATGGGAGCAATATTCTTCCACTTCACTTGTTACAAAATGCAAATATAAGTAGGATGTAAAAACGAACTGAAAAGGTGCCTTCTTGAACAAGCCGGATAAGTTATCAGCTAAAAGATCACAACGGTGTTAAGAATTCTTGCGAAATCCTCTCTTCAGCTGCACTCACAAATATTGCACTATCGCTGCAAGGGGCTAAGGAAATCCTTCAAAAGATAATCCTATTTAGTCCAGCCGACAGAGGAAGGAGTCAAACCAGGTTCTTAACGTGGTAGCTATCACAACTTGTTGATGAGGGAAAGGAAAATGGCTCTTCACAAAATCAAAGATTTCTATCCGAATTATCGGGATCAATTTGGTGATCACGACATCTTGTCCTACGGCTTCTATTCCAATTCCGAGAAGATCGGTTCAGTAGATGATCTTTTGGTCGACGATGAAGGACGATTCCGTTATTTGGTAATCAATACCGGAGCTTGGATTTTTGGCAAAAAGGTGCTGTTACCAATTGGACAAGCGCGCATTGACTACAACAATCGTCGCATCTATGCCAATGGGCTGAGCCGTGAACAGGTTGAAAACTTGCCTGAATACGATCCTGATTCAGTCATGGATTATGACTACGAAGAACGAGTCAGAAACGTCTATCGTCCAACGGCAACTGGCACTGCAGCTGGCACGACTGCCGCAGGTTTAGGCGCTTCTCACGGTGTAGATAGCCCCACGTCACTCGATGCTACCCCTGGTATGTCCGACCGGACCACACGCGATCGGGATCGGACCCGCACAAACTACGATCGCAGCAGCTACCGCTACGACAATGATCCGGATTTATATGATCTAGGCCGTGACCAAGATCAGCAAACCCTCAGATTGTATGAAGAGCGCTTGATCACAGATAAAACTCGCCAAAAGACTGGTGAAGTCGCGGTCGGCAAACGGGTTGAAACCGAAACTCAGCATGTTTCTGTACCCGTCGAACGCGAACGAGTTGTCATCGAGCGGGTTGAGCCAACTCAAGGGGTTGTTGATCCAGCACTCAGCGGCAATGCCTTCCAGGAAGGAGAAGTTGTGCGGATGGAAGTTTACGAAGAAGTGCCGGAAATCCGCAAAGAAGCCGTTGTCCGAGAGGAAGTTCGAGTCCGCAAAGAGGTCGATCGCGATACCGTAGAGTCAGATGAAACTGTACGCCGAGAGCGTCTGAACATCGACAAAGACGGCAATCCAATCACCCGCGACAAAGATGGGAACCCCCTCACTCGCGACTAAGCGCCAAACTCAGTAGATCACGAATCTTGTTGAAATCCCCCTAGCCCCCTAAACGCCTATGGGAATGCACCTTCGACGTAGAACAAAGGGGAAGCCGAGCTAAGAGGCTGCTTTAAAGTCCCCCTTTTTAAGGGGGATTTAGGGGGATCTAAACGCAGGAAGTGACATCAAAACGAATTTATTTTCGATCAGCTGAGCTAATCACCAATGATTAAACAAAATTTTAGTCGTTCTATGAATCTTACTAAGTTGCAGCCCTCTGACGCCCGTTATCAAAGTCAGTTTAATCATATTAATATTGACCGCTTTCAGGTCTATACCGGACAAGCGCTCGTTGGGAAAGTGAACGAGGTGCTGGTCGATGAGACTGAGAATTACTATTTGCTGGTTGAAGCCGGTTCCTGGTTGTCCCGCAAGCAAATTATTTTGCCCCTTAGGCAGTTTCAGATCGCACCAGCTCAACATCGAATTAGTTTGCCTGAGGGCAGTACGGCAATTTCTCAAGACTCAGCCTTCATGCAACCAGCCGGAGATGTTACAGCAGGTATTGTATCTCCGATCGAGCTATCAGCCCCTTTAGAAACCTCAGCCCCTTTAGAATTTCCCGTTGCTCAATATGAAACGACTCAACATGACACTGCGGCTAGACAGAGCGACCCCATTACTTCACTGACACCTCGTGACGATATGCTGAATCCGGGAGCGATCGAATCGGCCTCATTGTCGGCTCATTCATCTGTTGTAGACGCAGAAATTATTCAACTGCTGGAAGAGCGATTGGTGATCGATCGACAATGGCGCAAAATGGGCGAAGTGATCGTCCGAAAAGTGATTGAGACACGAATTGTTGAGGTGCCTGTTCAACGAGAAAAACTGATCGTGGAACAAATTAGTCCGGAGCATCGCCAGCTTGCTTCGATTGAGCTGCCTATTTCTGCCGACAGTGCGGTTCTCTATCCTCCTGTCAATTCGGCCATGTCTGACAGGACAGGGCTATCCAGTGCAGGCATCTCTAACGCAGGCGTCTCAATTGAAATGGCGCATCGTATTTTAGAGAAGCTGCAGCAATCCCCTGAGCTTAAACAAACTCGTGTCACAATGCAGTTTGAGAACACAAATCTCCAAAACCAATATCAAGAATGGTTAAAAGAGCACCCTTTGCAGACAACATCCCAGGCAACACTATAGACAATTAAGTAGTAGAGCAGAAATAAACAGCGTTGTGCAAAGAACTATTAAGATGTCACTCTATAATTCGCTGTGACTTAAATCCAAATCGCTTAGCTCGATATCCTGCTCTTTCTCCCCTCCTTCTCATTGCCTCGATTACAGCAGTTGCTAAATCGTACTCATCCTCAAACATCTGCCCTCTGATTTCATCGCTCTTCACCCGTCGCCACTCACACTCAATCTCGTTCATCTCTGAGCAATACTTGGGAAAATGAAACAGATACAATCCTTGGGACTGCCAGATGGCAATCCTGTCTCTGACTGCACGGCTCGTATGAATGGGAGCATTATCTTGTGCAATGACCGTAATCATGCCGGTGCGTTGCAACCATCGGGCTGCTTGAGTGGCTTGCCAGTCCATCAGCTTGATATAACGAGCACTGGTCATACTGCCGACCACTAAGCCGTACTCCATCTGCTGACCCGGCTCTAAAATGCCAATGATATTGACCCGTCT
>LUGL01000184.1 GCA_002796835.1 Elainella saxicola E1
ACACCACTTTTTCGACGTCTCAAAGCCGTCCCTGTTTTACACCAACTCCGACTTTGCTGCCAACTCTGCCCTGCTTCGTGCAACACTTGCCAAATGGTATAAGTACTGATGGTTGAAAATTGCCCCTCTTCTTCTGCTCTTAACCGCCGTTGCAACGTTGATAATGACCACTGGGAAACACCATCAGTTTCTAAGTTCGGGAGCTGTTGAGCTAACTCAACAATCTGCTGTCGTTGGGCACTCTCATAGTGGGTTTTCGCTCCACCCCCATGACGACGAGTGAGTGCGCTCAACCCGTCGGTGTTGAATCGTGCCACCAGTTGCCCGACTGCATCCCCTGAACGTCGTCCACTGGTTTGGGCTGCTGCAGTATAACTCTGTCCCTCAGCAACGGCTAGCAAAGCTTTCGCACGTGCCACACGGTCTGCGGACTCACTGGTGGCACGTACAATTCGTTCGAGTTCTCGACGTTCTTCGAGGCTCAGATCGCGGAGGGGATGTTTTTGATGGCGGGTCATAGTCAGAAACCAAGAGGCTTTATTTTATCATCACAGAGTTCCCCAAAAATGGCTATCTACATGCCAAATGACCCACTAGGGGTTCAACTTCGTCATACAGCCCGCAAGCCAGCTCGAATTCTTCTAGATTCATTTGGGGGTCGTTGAGCACCTCTGCAATTTTCTTTGCTTGCTCCAGTTGCCCTTCAGCTTCTAGGCTGTTATCTGCTGGTTGCTCTAATTGCGTTTCCTTTTTGACTGGCTATTCTGCGATCTCTGCTTCCATTGGAAGAACGACAGAAACCTGCCGTTAATCATCCTGTAGCTGACATTTACTGGTTAACTTCAGATAGCGATGCTAATGAAAGTAAGAGAAACATCCAGTTTCAGCCTCATCCTTGATCGCTAATCTAGATTCAACAGTGGCCATTCAGTCAACTCAATATGACATTGGAACGACTGACCACCAAATTCTGTGGAATGAAGGACTACTCAATCGCAGTCATGCCGTGAAGCCGCTTGAGTATTGCTCTATCTGAGGATATAACAGATGAGATAGCCGCAATTTTGGCGGTTTTTATGCTTATTGCACCCGATTCCTTCAGTAGAGGCGGTTGGCTGAATGGTTCAGCGGCTAGATGAGTTGTTGCAAGCCTGCACAGTCAAAATTACAGTTCCGGGTCAGGGCTGGGGCACAGGCTTCTCAGTTGCACCAGGGCTGATTCTCACCTGTGCTCATGTAGTGAACGCTTTGCATCCTGACGCCACCGCTCAAATTTCCTGGTCACATCAATCCGAATTAGCTGAAGCAACTATTGCCGAGTATCTCCCCGAATTCGATCTGGCATTGCTCAGGATTTCACCACCTTCAACCTCTGATCTGCCTTGTGTGTATTTGGATGAGGAGTTTCAGCCGACTGACGATTTTTACACCTACGGCTATCCTGATAGCTTCCCTGATGGGGCATCTGTCACCAGTCAGTGTGAGGGACATGCTCGTGAAGCTGGATTGCCCTTGATTCTGTTCAAATCGGGGCAGATTCGTCCTGGTTTCAGTGGCTCGCCACTGCTGAACTTGAGAACTGGGAAAGTCTGCGGCATCGTCAAATTCACGCGAGATCGCTCGATTGATTTGGGTGGCGGCGCAATTCCTACCATCGCCGTTCTGGAGCAGTTGTCGCAGTTGGTGGACTTGCAGCATGAGTTTCACCAACGAGATCAGCGCTGGTTACGCCAGGTGAACCTGCTCAGTGACACAATTCCCGCAAACTTGCTCCACAGTGGGGTAGTGGAGTTTGTCGGGCGGGCGGAAGCAATGAGCCAAATGCATCAGCTTTTGCAGCAAGGCGAGCGGGTCGCTGTCACAGCAATTGCAGGCATGGGCGGCATTGGCAAAACTGAATTGGCGCTGCAATATGCCCTGGCTCATCAGCAAACCTACAAAGCTGGGATCTGCTGGCTGCAAGCTCGCAGCGGCGATCTGGGTCTACAACTGGTGCGCTTTGGCCAAGGCTTTCTGGGAATCAATATCCCGGATGGGTTGGAGTTGGCCGCCCAAGTAAACTATTGCTGGCGCAACTGGCCCACGGGTGAAGTGCTACTGGTGTTCGATGATGTCACTGATTATGGAGCTATTGCCGGTGCTTTGCCGCCTGCTACAGAGCCACGCTTCAAGGTGCTGATCACTACAAGGCTCCAGTTAGGGCCATCGGTGCGGCAGTTGTCGTTGGATGTGCTGGATGGGGCGGCGGCTTTGGAGTTACTGGGATTCTTGGTGGGTCACGAGCGGCTGCAAACTCAAATGGAGGATGCGAAGCAACTGGCTGAGCAGTTGGGTTATTTACCGCTGGGGCTGGAGTTGGCAGGGCGGTATCTGGCTCGAAAAGCAGACTTCTCGCTAGCCAAGCTGCTGGAGAAATTAGCAAAACAGCAGTTAGCCGCCAAAGCTTTGTGCCAGAACAAAACCAATGACGATATGACGGCAAAGCTGGGAGTTGCTGCTGCTTTTCAGTTAAGCTGGGAGACTTTGTCCCCTGAGGCTCAGCAGTTGGGCTGTATGCTCAGTTTGTTTGCAGCAGTGCCAATTCCCTGGTCGCTTGTGGAACAACGCTTTGCCGAGCAAGACTCAGAAGATTTAGAAGACTGGCGAGACCAGGAGCTGCTGAATCTGCATTTACTACAACGAGTTGCTACCTCCACCTATCGGCTGCATCCGCTGATTCAAGAGTTTTTTCAATCTCAGCTGGCTCAATCTCCAAAGGCAGACGAGCTGAAGCGGCAATTTTGTTGCACGATAGCGGCTAAGGCAAGGCAAATTTCAGAAAAAGCCATCCCTCGTGAGGTAATTTTGCATGAGGTAATTTTGACATTTGTGCCGTTGACACCTCACATCGCCAGAGCTGCAAGCAAGTACAAAGATTGGTTGAGCGATACAGACCTGATTCAGCCTTATATAGGATTGGGTAGATTTTACGAGGGACAGGGACTTTACACAGAAGCAGAGCCATGGTACGAGCAGAGCCTCAGTGAAAGTCGAGTAAGACTGGGCAAGTCACATCCCGATGTAGCCAGCAGCCTCAACAATTTGGCAGCGCTGCGCTATGCCCAGGGACAGTATGAGGCGGCAGAACCACTCTATCTCCAAGCCCTGGAGATGAGACGGCACCTGCTGGGCGAGTCACATCCCGATGTAGCCAGCAGCCTCAACAATCTAGCATTGCTGTACGAGCGCCAGGGGCGGCATAAGGTGGCAGAACCGCTCCTCATCCAAGTCCTGGAGATGAGGCAGCTGCTGCTAAGCGAGTCACATCCCGATGTAGCCATCAGCCTTAACAGTCTGGCAGTGCTGTACCATGACCAGGGGCAGTATGAGGCAGCAGAACCACTGTATCTCCAAGCCCTAGAGATGTATAAGCACCTGCTGGGCGAGTCACATCCCCTTGTGGCCATCAGCCTTAACAGTCTGGCAGGGCTGTACGATAAACAAGGGCGGCATGAAGAGGCAGAACCGCTACATCTCCAAGCCCTGGAGATGTATAAGCACCTCCTGAGCGAGTCACATCCCCTTGTGGCCTTCGGCCTTAATAGTCTGGCAGCACTATACGATAAACAAGGGCGTTATGAAGAGGCAGAACCACTGTATCTCCAAGCCCTGGAGATGAGGCAGCTGCTGCTAAGCGAGTCACATCCCGATGTAGCCATCAGCCTCAACAATCTGGCAGTACTCTATCGAAATCAGGGGCGTTATGAAGAGGCAGAACCCATCCTCCTGAAAGCCCTAGAGCTGTCTAAACAATTGCTGGGCAAGGAGCATCCTAATGTAGGACGGTTTCTGTTTAACTTAGGAAAATTGCAAGTTCTACAAGGACATCATCAAGATGCAGAAGCCTCGTATTTGGCAGCATTAGAGATCCTAGAATCAAAGCTAGGCATAGAGCATCCTTGGACAGTGGACTGTCGAGAGCAGTTGGAGCAGCTACGCAATCAATCTAGAACTCCAGATTTTTGCAATCAGCCGGAGTTTTACAAGCAGTCATCACCCTTGCCCTAGATAACCACAGTGATGATCATGAGGAAGCCCATCCAATGACCTTTGCCGACTCCCGCAGCAACACCGTCCCCGTTCAGCTTCCCAATGGAGCCATCGTCAAATTTGAGGTGACGCAAACTGGACGCGAAGACGTAGCCAGCTTTGACCCAAAGCAGTTTCAGCCCGTCGCCGATGCGATCGAAGGCTTGGTGCAGCTGATTGCCTCCCCGATTCAAAAGGTCAAACCCAAGAAAGCCACCGTGAAATTTGGTATGGAACTGGCGATTGAATCTGGCCAACTGACAGCAGTGATCGTCAAAGGCTCAGGTAAAGCCAATCTCGAAATCACCCTGGAATGGGAACGGCCTACTCAAGTTGAACCATGAGCCATCCATCCTACAGCATCAGCCGATCGCCGAAGCCGTTTGTGCTCCAGGTGGATTCGTAGCCATTAGAAACCGATTCAGTGCCGAATTAATGTGTTCGCCGTTTATCTAATGTCAATTACTTTTGACTCTTGGGCTTCTTAGGCGAATTCATAGGCAGAGGAGGGCGTAGAAGATGCCTATGTCAAATTAGCTTAGCTTTCTTTGCTTCAGTTTCTCTTATCTTTATTTTGGGAGATTCTGTAACAACATAGTGGCGGTAGGATAACTAAACTCAATTTTGTTAATAGGGCAGTGAGCCTAGCGGTATCTCTATGTCGAGATTGTTGACGGCTTGGGAAAGGGCATTGTATCTCTCTGAAACGGATATATCCTCCAATTTTTTACAAGGATCTTGGCCAGTTAATAATGGGACCAAGGCGGTTTGGAAGATTTCTTGAGCTTCCTGCTTTGGCAATCCTTGAGATCGCAGGATCATGCTGGCCCGTTGTAGTAATACCTTTTCAGAAGGTGTACCTGGCACTTGCATACCTTCAGGCACTAAATCTTGCACCGTATAGTTTGGGATTCTGAATTGAATTCCTTTCTGAACCCCTATAAAACTCGACATTGCAAAGACAATGATCGCAATTGACCAAGCTATAGGCAACCAGTTTGGTGGCTTTAGGGGGACACCGAGAGTGTCAGAAACTTGCTCTCGAACAGATGGAGGCAGACTCTTAATTCCCGGAATAGCTAGCAAACCTTCTGCCAAGTTCTCCGCCTTAACCTGACGTGAGTTCGACAGGTCAAAAGATCGCTTCAGGCAAGGCAGGTAAACCCTCTTAACAAGGACGTGAGTTCGACAGGTCAAAAGATCGCTTCAGGCAAGGCAGGTAAACCCTTGGGTTGAAGATCGAGGGAGGGTCTGGAGTCTTGGTAGGTGTATGCCACCAGTCCAGCAATCAAATTGACCATGAAATTCAGAGGACTGCGATGACGAGAATGTTCAATTTGAGCAATGTTCTTGAGTTGGTCATTGACCGACTCGATGATCGCTCGCTTCCGCAACAGGATCTTGTCAAGCAGAGGCACCAAGCGGTTTTTCATATTCTTCTTAATCTTGGTGACCAGCTGAAGCCCTTGTTGCCATAACTGCTCGAAT
>LUGL01000185.1 GCA_002796835.1 Elainella saxicola E1
ATCGCTTAGACTCATCCTGAATTTGCCGAGTCAGCTCCAGTGCTTGGGGCAACAACGACTCCGGCAGATGGGGCACTAAATTACTCCACGCCTTCGATCGCTCAAACTCAGACTGAATTTGCCGAGTCAGCTCCAGTGCTTGGGGCAACAACGACTCCGGCAGATGGGGCACTAACTTACGCAGTGCCTTCGATCGCTCAGACTCAGACTGAATTTGCCGAGTCAGCTCCAGTGCTTCACTAGCCAACTCTGGCAGATGGGGCACTAACTCACGCAACGTCTCCGATCGCTTAGACTCAGACTGAATTTGCCGAGTGAGCTTCAGTGCTTGAGGCAACAACGACTCCGGTAGATGAGGGGCAAGCTGGGTGATTGCCCCTGCTCGTTGAGAGGTTGATTGAATCTGTTGGGTATAAGCCAGTCCTTGAATTGGTTTCCAATATCCTTTGGCAACTAGTGCAGCAATCAACTCAGTAGGCAGATTCCCTGCCAAGCTATTGAGCGAAGCTTGGATCAAGGCATAGCGACATTGCAAATGGATCGCTGTAACGGGATCATCTGCATATTGGGCTTCAGCTAATCGCCAAGCTCGTGCGACATCGGTGACAAAGTTCGCAGTTTGTCCTAAAGCTTCACAGGTCTCAAACCAGCCATTGTGTCCTGCCTCAGTTGATTCTTGCAAAAGTTGATGAATCTCATCAAGTCGGTTGGCTCGCTCTAAATGCCAGGTGAGCTGAGCATGAATGTAGCCATCATCGGGTAAGGTATGCCAAAGGTGATTTTGGGTTTTGGCGCGATAGCGATCCAGCAAGATGGAATGAGCCGTTGCCAACTCTAACCCCAACCCTGGTAACTCGATCTCTGCTTCAGGAGTGGGGCTGCTCGTCAGCAGGCGTTTGGCGATGTCATGCATCAAGTCATGGATGCGATAGGTGGGCTTCTGTCCAGGCTGTTTGACACCCGCCAGCAGCAAAGCCCGCGATCGAAAAATCCGCAATGCCGTTCCTGCCTGTCGAGGCGTTAATTCCCACAAGGTTGCTGCAACATATTCAGTGACCAACACATCTTCTGGCAATACCCCCAACCAGGCAAACTGCTGCTGTTGTTCTGGTGAAAGCCGCTGCAAACTCAAGTTCAAAGAGGCCAGCAAACTATAGCGCCTGCGGTACTGCTGGCTCACACTTGCACCCGGACGCTCCAGTGCTTCCAAGCGAGCCACTTCGGATTGGAGATCGTCCAACAATTCGCTAAACGTCACACCATCCTCGATCTGGGCGGCTGCCAGCTCCAAGGCCAGTGGCAAATGTCCAACGGTTTCTGCAAGTTCTGCGGCTTGCTGTCGTTCTGCCTCTGTGAGTTTGCCAGAATATTTCTTCGTCAGCAGCTCTAAAGACTGCTCTGGTTTCATTTCCTCCAAGTCATAGCGCTTAGCATCTGGCACATCGGCTTCTCTAGTGGTGACTAGAATGCGACAGCCCGATCGCCCTACTCGAAACGGCTCCACATGGTCAGGATTCCAGGCATCATCCACTACCAGCAACATCCGCTTGTCATACAGCAACGATCGCAAGTGACTGGACGCCATCTCGATCGTTGTCGGCTTAAAGTCGCGATCGCCAACTGCCTGAATCCAACCGCTCAAAAAGGAAAGAATATCTGGCTCTTGTCCTAAAGTGGCCCACAGAATCCCATCACAAAAGCGCGCCTGTACTGCTTCATCATGGGCGATAGCAGCCGCAATCACTGATTTTCCGATACCACCTAACCCACAAATGGCGCTCACCACCAGCGTATTCGGAACGGTCGGATCTTCTGCCAGCAGCAGTTCTTTAACGACCTTTTGCTGTTCAGGACGCTCGACAAAATAATCGGGCAGCGGTGGCATTTGCAGCGGCTTACCGACAGCAATAGAGCGATGGTTGTAGTAATTAATCTGATTGCCCTGAATCTGATCGCCCTGAACTTTATCCCCTCGAATTTGATCACCCTGAACCTGATCGCCCTGAATCTGATCGCCAATTTGCTCAACCTGTTCCGCCTGTTGGATCGCAACGTTATATTTTCCGGTCTGCTCAGTTTGCTGGTTCTGATGGGCGATCGACGTTGAATTTGGGGCTACTGGTGCGATCGGTTCTGGTTGCACCGCTTCTGCCTGCATTCTGGCCTGCTGCTCTTTCGACTTCTGCGGGCGTTTCTCCTCCCAAAGCCGCTCAAACTGTTTGACGTTCTCTAGAGTGCTTTTTGACCACAGCGTTAGCGTAAAATGCCAATCTTCACTACCCTTTTGATTCACCCGATGATCCTGCAAAATCCCTAAAAAGTCCTCCATCCGACTCAGGCTCTCTCGAATCTGAGACTTAGACAGCTCTCCACCATTGCCATCTTTCTGGCATAGCTCAACCAATGCCCTCAATGTAGTTTTTACCACCAGTGCAGGAGCGTTGCTGTCCTCTTGCTGCCAACTGCACTTCAGGTCAACTTTTTCACAATGCTCTAACTTATCATTGGCAAACGCCACGATCGCTGCAAACAGGCGTTTTGCTCTGGCTTTGACCTGAGGACCGTAAGTAGGTCTGGGCATGGGTGGGGCAAAAATTGGGACAGAAAGTTTGGGGCAACCCTTGGGGGTAACAGGTACCCCAACCCAATCTAGCCCTAGTTTAGGGTAGCTGTCAGCCCCTATATCAGCGTGTTTGCATTTGGCTACGACCCCAAAGTGAACCTAAGAGCATCAACGCAAACGAGGTTACACCGATGCAAACTGCAAACCACACCCCTGCTCAGACTCAACCGATCGAAATGGTTCCTGCCACCCCAGCTCAACCGGAATCTCCTGTGCAAGTTCTTTATGATCCTTACAGCCCTGTTGCGATCATCTTTGCAACTTGTGCACTAGTAACGGCGATCGGTAAAGTCCTGCACAATCGCAAATAAAAACGCATTGAGCTGTCTATTAACCGTGATACGAAGCAAGCAAAAAGCGGGTGTTTCAACCCGCTCTTCATTAATCAAATTCGGGTGCCCAGATGCTGGAAACTTCCATCTCCCAGCCCGGTAGCAGATCAGGGACGGTGAAGCGATCGCCATTGTGCAACAGGATGGGATCTGCCTGGTGACGATGGACTTCGATCGTCTGGGTGCGATAGTCCACCAGTGCACCAACGGTGGTGCCAAGGTCGAGAAACTGATGAATTTTGGCTCTGAGGGTATCGAGCTCATCAGTTTTAGAACGCACCTCAAAGATGAGATCCGGCACGAGGTTGGCGAAGTCTTCTGTGGTGCGTCTGAGCCGCTCTGCTTTGACGAACGAGGCATCAGGGGCACGAACATCTTCATCCGCATTTGGCAGCTTAAAGCCTGCACTGGATGCTGTGACACGCCCCAGTCTGCGAGGTCGTACCCAGTTTCGTAGTTGAGCCACAATCTCAGCGGCAATTTCATCCGATTCATATCCAGATGGACTCATAACGATAATGGCTCCATCAACAAGTTCGAGGCGATAATCGGGGTGTTGCTGCTGGAAGTGTTGCAAGTCTTCAACGGTGAGGTTCATAAGTCCTCCAACAGGGTATGAGCGATCGCCCCAATGAGTCTAATGATTTGTGCGGAGTGGGTGTAGACGCTAATTTAGCTATTGACAGCATAGGCTTACTTTCCCGTTTTGCTCGACGATTGAGGTTTTGCAGGCGATCACTCCTTTTATCTCAAAGCTGGCATTGCTTGCCCTAATAATAACAGCCCACTCCTTGCCCGATAAGGAGAGCCAGGACACCAAGCTAGCCATTTCAAGGTGTTAAAACATCAATAAAGAAAAAATACATGGAATGGCCACTGCTACCCCAATTCAACCGGGCTCACTTGTGCAGGTTCTCTATAACCCCTATAGCCCTGTTGCGATCATCTTTGCAACTTGTGCGCTAGTAACGGCGATCGGTAAAGTTCTGCGAGATTGTAAGTAAAAGCTTATTGCGCTATCTACGTAACTGCATGCATTAGATAAAACGAAAAGTGGGTATATAGCCCGCTCTTTTCTATTAAGGCAATTTCGAGAAGCTTAGCCAGATCATGCTTAACATACGTTATAGCAAGCCTTATCTAAGGGGTTGAGTTGGACTATGACGACAAGAAAGCAGATCTCACTAGAGGGAACGGAGATTGGGGAGCGGATTCGAGCTTTGCGGCAAGCGTTGGGACTGACGCAGGAACAGTTGGCGGCTCGATTAGGCGTATCCTTTCCCACTGTGAACCGCTGGGAAAATAACCATGCCAAACCCTCGCCGCTGGCAATGGAGAAGATTGAAGCACTGGCAAAGCGACTGAATAAGACGAATCAAGGTAAAGGAGCGTAACTGCCACAGATCTTAGGGCAGCCAGCGGTTAGGCTCGATTTTGGCTATTCTTTCCGTTATAAAGGGTGTTATAACGAGAGCGATCGCGTGAATCTTGCTGAAGTGAACTCAGGTCATCCGGCTGAGTGGGACTTTGAAGCGGTTCCGCAGAGTTGGGTTTGAGCTAGGGCGCTAATCTTCCATGACGACTGACGACCAGCTACAGAATGACAGCAGGATGCAGCAAAATAACCGAGAGAATGCTAAAGGCTGGCAAACTCAGGTGGAAGGCGGTACTGCCAACATTGCAGAGACGATCAACCAGACGATCAACAATTACAACAATCCGCCTCGCAAGGCAGGGGTACCGTTCCAGATGCCGCCGCTACCAGCTCATTTCGTGGAGCGACCGGAATATGAGCAACCGCTGAAGGCAAAACTGCTGAGCGAAGATGCCATGACCCCTGGAACGCTGGTTGTCAGCGCCATTCATGGCCTGGGTGGAATTGGTAAGTCTGTTTTAGCGACCAAACTGGCCCATGACAGGGCGGTGCAGCAGCGGTTTGAGGATGGTGTGCTGTGGGTGACGCTCGGGCAAAAGCCGGATCTGTTGCCGCAACTAACGGCCTGGATTGGGGCTTTGGGCGACTATGACTATCCCGCTACCACGCTGGAAGCTGCTACTACCCATCTGCGGACTTTGCTCTATGACAAAGCCGTGTTGCTGGTGGTTGATGATGTCTGGAACCCAGAGCATGTTCAACCCTTTCAGGTGGGGAGCGATCGCTGCCGACTGTTGATCACGACCCGTCGAGCGGATGTGGCAGACGAGGCAGACGCTGAGCTTTATCAGCTGGATGTGATGAGTGATGCTCAATCGCTGGCACTGCTCTCTACCCGATTGAACCGGACGTTAGGAGAAGCGGAACGAGCGGAAGCTGCTCAGTTAGCCAAAGCGGTTGGATATTTGCCTATAGCCCTGGATCTGGTAGCTACCCGAATTGCACGAGGTGTGAGCTGGCAGGATCTCTGTCAAGCTTTGGATCAGGAGGTGGCTCGCCTGGAGGCATTGGAAGGGCCGCAACGTCGTAAGGGAGAGACGCGGCTGGAAGCCTCCTTTAATTTGAGTTTGACCGCCCTACAGGAGGATATTCCAGAAATTTGGCAGCATTTTGTTTGGCTGGGGGTGTTGCCAGAAGATGTGCTGGTGGTTGCCCCCATGGTAGCGACGCTTTGGGGTGTAGCGGTGGCAGCGGCATCTGAGCAACTGGAGCTGCTTTGGAATGATGCGCTGCTGTTGCCGGGGCCGCAGATGACGGTGAAAGAGTGTGCCTATAAGAGCTATCGCATCCATGACCTGCTGCATAATGTAGCTTGCCGACGGCTCACGGCTGCCCTTCCAGACGGCTTGGGTTTGACCTTAGTTGCGGCTCACCAGGCTTTGTTGGAACGATATCGAGCAAAAACTGTGCAAGGGCAATGGCATACCCTCCCTGAAGATGGCTATATTCATGCTCATTTGAGTTGGCACCTGGAGCAGGCTCAGCAGTTGGATATGCTGCATCAGTTACTGCAAGAGACGACCTCTGCCGGGCGGAATGGCTGGTACGAAGCCTGCGACCAGTTAGGGCAAACTGCTAACTTTGTGACGGATGTTGCCCGTGCCTGGCAGGTGGCAGAACAGCAGTATGAGCAAGACCCAGCTCAGTCGATCACCCTGCAACTGCGCTATGCTCTGATTCGCACGACGCTCAACAGCCTAGCGAAGAACATTCCGGCTCAGTTGATGGCTGCTCTGGTGGAAAAGGGAGTTTGGTTTCCCGCTCAGGCACTGACTTATGCTCAGCAAGCCCAAGAGTCCAGGAAACGGGCTGATATCCTTCAAGCGCTAGCGCCCCATTTACCGACTAGCCTTTTACCCGTAGCGTTAGAAGTGGCACGATCGATTCAGGATGAGGCGATCCGGGCAGCAGCGCTGAGGGGATTAGCCCCGTACTTGCCCGAGGTTATTCCTGAAGCGTTAGAAGTGGCACGATTGATTCAGGGTGGGGCTAGCCGGGTATGGGCTCTGGGGGGATTAGCCCCGTACTTGCCCGAGGTTATTCCTGAAGCGTTAGAAGTAGCACGATTGATTCAGGGTGAGTATAGCCGGGCAGCAGCGCTGAGGGGATTAGCCCCGTACTTGCCTGCTGAGTTATTGCCTGAAGCGTTAGAAGTGGCACGATCGATTCAGGATGAGTATAGCCAGGCAGCAGCATTTAGCAATCTATTGGTGCTGCTGAATAAAACACCTATAGATTTGACTTTTTGGTTTGAACTGCTGCACACCCTGGCATACCTTTCACGTCAGGAGCTGATTGAGGCGATGCCCAAGCTCAGTCCAGCGATTTTAGCGCTGGGTGGAAAGTCTGCCTTGGAGGGAACTGTGGTGGCAATGCGGGAAGTCTGTCAGCAGTGGCGATGAGCATAGGGGGGAATAGCGCTTTCACCACAAAGTAGAGCTACTACTGAACAGGAATTGCCGATCGCCCCTTTCCCACCTCTCAAGAACCGATCGCCCCTTCTCCAGTTCTTCTAACGACTGCTTTACATCCCCGACTGTATAAAGCAGGCTATAACAGAAGCAATAGTTTTATCCTTTATCAAAACGATTCTTATGGCAGATCCTATAACTCTCACCGCTGGCGCGATCGCTACTCTGGCTTTTCAAGAGTTCATCAAATCGGGTGCGGGTGAACTCGCTAAGAAATTTACGGCGGAAGCGATCGCCAAGATGAAGAATTTACGCGAGCTGATTTGGAACAAGCTGCGAAATGACCCAGATGCAGCAAGCGCTTTGGAAAGTGTGAAGCAGGGCTCTGAGGAAGAGCTGAACGATGTAGCGACGTACCTGAAATCTGCGATGAAAAAAGACCCAGATTTTGCCTCGCAGGTTCAAGCGATCGCTCAAGAGATTAATGCTGGCAAGCTGGTGGACAACAGCAGCATGACGCAAAACAACTACGACAATGCCAGAGGCTGGCAGACCAAAGTGGAAGGTGGCACCGCTTTCATTGGCGAGATTCATCAGTATGGTCAAGATAAGCCCTCGCGTCCTTAGTTGAGTGAATGGTTATGCCGGATGCGATCGCTCAACTTTGCCAACTGATTGTAGACAAACTGCGGGATGCACCGGATGCAACTGCTGCTGAGGTGATGGCTCATGTGACAGGGGCGATCGCTGCCAATCCCCAGTTGCAAGCTGCATTGCAAGCCGATCCGCAGATGCTGCAAATGAACCAGGATGGAGCAAAGGGATTTCAAACATTGGTCCAGGGTGGCATTGCCAATATTGGCGACCATTATCATCTCTCTGATCCAGAAAAGTTCCAGTCTGTATTCAAGGGAATGTTGCAGGAGCTTCAGCAGCTTGATCAGCCAGTCGGTATTCCTAAGAACTTGCCCGATCGCACCGAGCAGTTTGTGGGACGGGAAGCGGCTCTGAAGACTCTGCAGGAGCTGTTGCAGCAAACCCAGCGAGTTTACATTCAGGGTATGGGTGGGATTGGCAAGACGGAGCTAGCTTTGCAGTATGCCTGGCAGCATTACGAACAAAACACTTATCCAGCCGGGATCTGTTGGTTGCGATCGCGTGAGCAGGACTTGGGCACTCAGATTGTCAACTTTGTCAGCGTCCATTTGGGGCTGAAGATTCGAGATGACTTAGAGCTGCCGGGACAGATCGCCGACTGCTGGCAACGCTGGCCATCCGGTCAGGTGCTGGTGATTTTTGACGATGTTACTGACTATCGAGACATCAAGCCGTTTCTGCCACCACAAAAATCCCGCTTTCAGGTGTTGCTGACGACGCGATCGTATTTAGGGCAATCACCCAAGCGATTTGAGATTCAGGTGCTGACTCAAACAGCAGCACTCGATTTGTGGCGATCGATGACTGGTGCAGAGCGGATTGACTCGCAGTTAGAGGCAGCTCAGTCTCTTGCCCGGTGGTTAGGTTATCTGCCGTTGGGGTTGGAACTGGTGGGGCGTTATCTGGCGGCAAAACCGGATCTGCCTCTCGTTGAATTGCAACAGCGGTTGGAGCAGCAGAAGTTAGCGGCAAAAGCCTTAGTCCAGCGAGAAGCAGGCATGACAGCAACGCATGAGAGTGTGGCTGCTGCCTTTGAGTTGAGCTGGCAAGAGTTAACCGAACCCGCTCGTCAGCTCAGCTATTTGCTCAGTCTGTTTGCCTTAGCGCCGATTCCCTGGGAGCTGGTCGAGCAGTGCTTGACGGAATGGGACAGTGAGGAACTGGAAGAAACGCGCGATCAAGGGTTGGTCGATCGCAGTCTCGTGCAACGAGTTGGGGCAGGCACTTACCAGCTCCACCAGCTCATCCGTGAGTTCTTCATTGCTCAGCGAGAGGCAGCACCTGCTGCTCAAGCCAATCCAGTGGCAGCGCTGAAGCAAGTCTTTTGTCAGGTTATGGTGGCTGTCGCAAAGCAGCTTCCTGCTTCACCCACACAGCAAGAGATTGTCTCCATCACCCCAGCAATACCGCATCTGGCAGAGGCAACCACGGCACTCCAAGCTTGGGTGGCAGATGCAGATCTCTTATGGCCTTATGTGGGGCTAGGTCGATTTTATGCTGGACAGGGAGCCTATAGCCAGGCAAAACCCTGGTATGAGCAGTGTCTCTCCTCAGTTCAAACTCGATTGGGCGCGGAGCATCCTGATGTTGCCCTCAGTCTCAATAACCTGGCAGCCCTCTACGATTCCCAGGGGCGCTACGAGGCGGCAGAGCCCTTGTATGTGCAAGCGCTGGAGATGAATCAGCGCCTGTTGGGTCAGGAGCATCCTGATGTTGCCCGCAGTCTCAATAACCTGGCATACCTCTACGATTCCCAGGGGCGCTACGAGGCGGCAGAGCCCTTGTATGTGCAAGCGCTGGAGATGCGGCAGCGCCTGTTGGGTCAGGAGCATCCTGATGTTGCCCTCAGTCTCAATAACCTGGCAGCCCTCTACRAATCCCAGGGGCGCTACGAGGCGGCAGAGCCCTTGTATGTGCAAGCGCTGGAGATGAATCAGCGCCTGTTGGGTCAGGAGCATCCTGATGTTGCCCGC
>LUGL01000186.1 GCA_002796835.1 Elainella saxicola E1
CATGGTGATAAACAAGTTTCTGTGTTGACGAATTTACCGATAGCGTTGGCAGATGCATCAACAGTTGCCGATTTGTATCTGAAACGTTGGCGAATTGAGAATATGTTTCAAACTATCACCGACACATTTCACTGCGAATTGAATACGCTTGGTTATCCACGGGCTGCCCTGTTTGTGTTTTGCGTTGCCTTGGTGGCTTTTAACATTCTGGCAACGGTGAGAGCGGTTCTCCAGCAAGTGCATGGTGCAGCAGTGATTGAAGAGCAGTTGTCGAATTACTATGTGGTGGAAGACATCCAAGCCACCTGGCGAGGATTGGAGATTGCCATACTAGCCCAAGATTGGCAGGTGTTTAGGGCAATAGATAGTGTGGCATTTGCCCTGTGTTTACGGCAATGGGCAGAACGGGTCAATCTGCAACGGTTTCGTAAATCCAAACGAGGACAAAAGAAACCGACGACCAAGAAGCCGTTTGACCCAAAACATCCCCATGTCGCAACTGCTCGATTGCTCAATCCAGAATAGTACAAATATTCACCTTAACAGGGGTAGTGTCAACACTTATGACCAGCGCCATACCTTAAGCAGATCTACTGGTTGTAAAATCGGTCAAAAAACCAGTGTTGTTCAGCATAAAGCAAAGTTCGATCGCACACAAGCGTAGTGACAGCTTTGTCAATAATTCATGAGAATTGAGCGATCGGATTTTGGTTGTTCTCACTTCAACCTGAATCGTTCTCTTGTGCTGAGGTAATGGCATACAATTGTGCGATTGTTTTGCTGGGCTGGCTGTGCGTCATGCGTCGAGATTCCATCTTTTATCAGATTTTTCAGCAAGATCCTTCGGTGCTGTTTTACCTGTTGAATCAGCCGCCTGTCGATGCTCAAGCTTATCGCTTTGACTCGGTTGCAGTGAAGGAACCCAGATTTGAAATCGATGGGGTGTTCTTGCCGCCTGAATCTGAAAATCCGGGTGTGGTCTACTTCTGCGAAGTGCAGTTTCAGAAAGATGAGTTGCTCTATGAGCGCTTGTTTGGTGAGTCACTGCTCTACTTCTATCGCAATCGTCGCCGCTTTAGAGACTGGCAAGCTGTGGTGATTTATCCCGATCGCGCTGCTGAGCAAACGAATTTCTACCCCTATCGATCGCTCCTGAATAGCGAGCAGGTGCATCGGGTCTATCTGAATGAGTTGGGTGAAGCAAGCCAGTTGCCGATCGAGGTGGGGTTAATGCTATTAACAACGGCATCAGAATCTCAGGCTCCGGTAGCGGCAAGGGACCTGCTCAGCAGAGTCAAGCAAGAGGCGATCGCAGCAGAGAGAAAGCAAGCAATAATTGGAGTAGTAGTGACGATTTTGTCGTACAAGTTTACAGCGCTGAATCGGGCGGAGGTAGAGGCAATGCTAGATATTCGCTTTCAAGAAACACGACTGTACCAGGAGGTGAAGCAGGAAGGAATACAGGAAGGGCGACAGGAAGGGCGGCAAGAAGGGCGGCAAGAAGGGCGGCAGGAAGGGCGGCAGGAAGAGGCAGCAAGCTTGGTCATGCGTATGTTGAGCCGAAGGTTGCGACAAGATCTCTCGGAGGAATTACAGTCGCAAATTACGGCCTTGTCTCTATCAGTTTTAGAAGATTTGGCAGAAGCCTTGCTGGATTTCTCGATGCTGGCTGAGTTAGAAGCCTGGTTGGCGGCTCATCAGTAGGGCTTTGGCTCGCTTTGTTTGGGCGATCGCCCTCTATCCAATTTTGCAGCAGTGTCATGGCCAGACCGATCGACTTCATCCTCTGATTCGATCGCCCGCATCATCAATTGTTTCGCCTGCAAGATCGATCGTTTATGCACAAACCCAAAATATTGGAGGTTGATATTCGATCGTTCGTAGCTGAGCCTCAACTGTTCGTGGTTGAATCTCGATCGTTCGTTGCTAAATTTCAACTATTCGTGATTGAAGATCGATCGTTCGTGCTTGAATCTCAATCATTGGCGGTTGAACCTCAATTATTCATGGTTAAAGCTCAACCATTTGGGCTTGAATCTCGATTGTTCGTAGCTGAACCTCGACTATTCGCCCTTGAATCTCGATCGTTCGCTTCTGAACCTTGACCATTCGCCCTTGAATCTCGATCGTTCATGTGCAAACCCGAAAGATTGGGGGTTGAAGGACGATCGTTCCCTTGCCATTTTCCCAAAATCCTCGGACTACTCGAAAAATCGAGCGATCGAAATCATTTTGAGGCACTTAACGTGATCTATCGCTCATTCGGCCCTATACGAATTCCTCGCAAGTTTGCCTTGCCACTTCAGCAAGTCCTGGCCCAAAACTCTCCTTTTTGTCCAGTTCGTAGGGATCTATTATTAGTAGTAAGATCGATACAATGAACTCTTATATGGCTCCGGCAGATTTGGACAAGTCTGTCGATATGGCTCAGATCCTATAAACTGGTTCCATTCCAATCTTGTCAAGTTGCGAGATAGCCGAGTACATGCTAATGCCATCAAATCTTCAGGTTTCCAAAGCGATACTTGGGCTGCTCCATCAGAATTTATTGTTCCAAAATATTGGCCATCTAGGCTAAAAACAGCACTACTTAGACCATATGTATCAGATATTCGTGTTATCTCTTGACCACTCGGTATTTCCCAAATTCTTGCAGTATTGTCTAGTGTTCAGTCAATTATTGATTGACGGGTAGAGACGCTTTAGCTTTACCCTGGCATCCGCAGTCGTAAAGCGCCAGTCAATCCAGGTTTCCTCATGATTGCGGTTGTCCTGCCAAGCTGCAACTTCCCGCTTGAGCGTATCCATATCAGGAAGGCGACGATCCAGACATTGACGACTGAGAATACTCAATTCAATTTCTGCCATATTCAACCAACTCCCATGCTTGGGCGTGTGACAGAATTCCAAACGACTCAAGATTCGCTGCGCTTCGGTTGGCTCAAAGGCTTTGTAAAGTGAAGCGGGCGAATGGGTGTTGAGATTATCCGCAACGACAATCACTTTGTCTGCTTGGGCGTAATCGTCATCGACTAAGGTTTTGAGTAAGTGGGCATAATCGAGGGCTGTGCGTTGCTTTGTCACCTCCACCCGTCGCCATCCCACCATCGGTTCACTCACCATAAACAAGGTCGCTGTGCCGTTGCGCTCATACTCATAATCGACTCGTTCGGGTTGTCCCCGCTCTGCTGGAATCGGAACGAGGGTTTCTTTGACTAATTGCTTGGTTGCCTCATCAATGCAAATCACTGGAATGTTGGGGTTATAAGCAGTTTGATACACATCCAATACGGCTTCCATCCGCCAGACA
>LUGL01000187.1 GCA_002796835.1 Elainella saxicola E1
CATCGGGGTCAGTGATGACTATGCGGCCTACAAGTACTTGTTTAACGAGCATCAACTGTGCTGGGCTCATCTATTGCGCAAAGCGATTAAATTAATGCGTCAGCATCCCCATCAAGGGCACTATCGCCAGTGTTTCGATGACCTCTATGAGATGTATCAACAAGCGGTACGTTGGCAGAAGGACAAACGCCTGACGGTGGGTCGAGGGCAAAAAGTTGAAATCTTGCAAGCTCGTCTAAGTGAACTTTGTACCCGTTGGCAGGAGACGGTTGAACCCCAGACGATGCCCATCCACGAACAAAGCTTCATTCGACTCCAGCAGGAGTTAATGAAGGGCATCGGTGCGCTATTTGTATTTGTCGCCAATCCTCAAGTCGAACCGACCAACAATCGCTCTGAACGCAATCTGCGCCAAGAAGCCGAGGTGCGAAAGGGTGGACGCACCAGCAAAACCCAAACAGGTGCTCAACGGCGCAGTGTGATCATGAGCGTCCTGGCTACCCTCAACACGCGCTTTGAAACGTTCACCTTAGATGTTCTCCTGGCTGAGTTAGCGCGTTGGCGTGAACTTGGACTATCCCAATTCCAAGCAGAACTAGCTGGCATCACCCAGGCCAATTCGCTGTCGAGCGCTTAAACCACTGTCAGGCTGCTCTGAATCCTAAATCGCAAGATTGGCTTCACTATCGATGAAGCTACATTTCGTTCTGAAAATAGACACTTACAGCAATTCGCGTACGGACCCAGTTATAGGTAAAAGCTTTCTTCCCTCGTCCCATGCGTTCTCCCCAAAGGGGATACAGGCTTCTACGCAATTGTCCTAACTCAAATGTTTCAAGTCTACCTACTGTTACCCCAAATTCTTGCTCTAAAGCTCGATTTAAAGTGGAAGAACTTTGTAGAGCTTGGCGTAGAACTAGTCTCCATAGATCAGCTTCATCCCAACTAAGTTGCAGCGATTTCCCTACGTAATGCCCTTTATTCACAAAATTAAGCTGATTCCAAATATCCTCTCGCAAAAATATCTTTGGTACAATCCGCTTTAAACTAGCTCCACTTTCTAACCACCAAGCTAAAAGAGCTTCTAATGCACGTCTTCTTCGTGCGTAACTGTCTGATCCAAATCCAAATCCAGCGTCAAGCTCATCATACAAAAGCCACACACTTCTGTTGTTCTCATTTAACCAACGATCAATATTTCTCAATTCGTCACTAGCTTGGGGGATTGCTTGCGGTGATCGAGTACGTTGTACTAACCATTCGATAATCGAAGCTTGTGTCAAACGATCTTCAGCTATTAATGCAGCTAAGCCACTGTTCAATTCAGGAACAGAAGATAACTCTGGAAAATTATCAAGTAGTTGCAGGATGGCATAGTTTAGCCAAAAAACAGCCCAGCTATTCTCATCAACTTGCTGTTCGTAATTCGCAAGATTTTCGCTACTCAAAATAGAGTTTCTTAACCTAGATTCGCCGTGTGCAGCAATAAACTGGCAGATGGTTAAATCGACATCGGTACTCGCTAATTCTTTGGCTCTATTTGACTGTTCTACAAATAGCCTAAATAAAATACTTTTACCTGTTCCTTTAGCACCTCGAACCAGCCATGTCCTATTGCTAAGAAACTTTGGAAAATCTTCTGTACGTTGAAAAATGGCCGGGATATCGTTTGCCTGTAAATCTTGTGCTCTTGCCGCTTCAAAACGCAGCTCATTCAAAATAGTTTCACGATTTCCAGCAGTTGTAGCAGGTATGACAGGTTTAATATCTGGAAGGCTGGCATCAATAGCATCTACAATCGGCAAATAATCATTCAAAAGATTTACCGGAGCACTAATTAAGTTAGATAAGGCAGCAATGCTTGGGTTGTAGAAAACTTTATAGTAAAGTTCTCCTACGCTTACACCATCAGGCAAGCCCCAATGTTCTACTATCCAATCCTCAGCTTTAGTTATGCAAGCATCAAGTTGATCTTCGGCAAGAGTCGGCATTGGTGTAAGCAGGAAGCGAAGATCAGGTTTACCTTGATAATCAGACTGCTTACGAGCAGCTTGTATAACCCAGCGCAAACCATCAAAGCTTTGGTCGGTTGGTGAAAAGCAAATAACTCCCGTGTCTGCTAAGTCAAGTAATGCAATTGCACCTGTATCGTTAAATCCTGGACGAGCGTCTATCAGAATGACATCCGGATCTATTTGCTCTTGTATATCTCTTATAAGTTGTTGAACTGGATTCGTTTCTCCCTTGTAAAAGGATTGCCAGGTTCTCCGGTCTAACTCAGCTAATCGATGAACATAATTTTCATTGTATTCTCCAGCAGACACCAAGAAAAGCTCTCCGCGACCAGATAAGTTAACCTGATGAATGCAATCTTCAATTGCAGGGATATTTTCATTTGGCGTCAAATAACGTTGATGAATATAATCTAAGACACCGTAATTTTCTACTCCATTCCCATCTATACCATCTGGTCGCAATAGGATTGAAATACCAGGTGCTTCAAGATCAAAATCAATGATGACTACACAACGGTTTCGGTTTACCAGAAGAATGGCTACCATTCCTAAGGCTGTAGAGCGACCTACACCTCCTTTAAAGGAGTAAAAGGTTACAATCTGTGGGCGCTTTGGACTGTCTTTTTCAACAGAAGCTCGATGATTAGGATCAGGAGCCATTAATATATCTGACCAAAGAGGTAGTTGGATGCTCTCAGCTGGTTGGTCAACTTCTTCTTGTTGAGTCAATAAGCTATAGTTGCCAATGGGATATTGACCAAGATTCAATTCTACTGCTGCAAGTAAGCTGTCAATTTCCTCTTCACGTTCAGCTGGAGTCTTTCCCTCAAAACAATTACTTACAACTTGAACCATGAGCCAACCTAGAGAAGTTTCCCTTACAGATACCGTTGCTTCAGGATCGTAAAATTGTAATTCCCGAAGTAGATGGCTCTTGATTTGATCTAATGTTATTAATATACCTGTCACGAGGCTTCTCCTTGCTTACTTAAAAGTAACTGATGCCACGTCTTCACCGCCTCAATAAATTTGGTGCTGTCTAATTCCTCTCCTAGTTTGTCAGAATATCGTAGTTCGTCATTAGGGCTTGTAAAGAAATAAGTTCATGTTTTCTCCGTGTTCCAAGTACGCGGATGAAGCACATAATTCCACTGGGGACAAATCCTGCGTGACGTTAAATGGAGAGCTGCCATCTGCTCATCAGACACTTTCACTTTCGTTGGATAATCTCCTTTGAGTTGACTAGCTTTCACCCTTAATCCACTCTGGGTTGAGGTGCCTCGAATCAATGCCGTCATCTGGTTGAGTGAGCGCAGGGGTTGCCCGGCCCAATTGAGCGAGATAAAGCTGAACAGACGATGCTCGATGGGATTCCACTTGGAAGCCCCCGATGGGTAATGACACACCATCACCTCAATGCCATAGTAATCTGCAAACAACTGCCATTGTAGTTTCCAATTGCGTAAGCGATAGCCATTACTGCCCCCTGCATCGCACAGAATCAACAGTTTGCGCTCATCAGCAAAGTGGATGCGGTCTTGACGATTCCACCACTGCTCAATCGCATCGACTGCAAAAGTTGCGGTATCGCCAGAAGTGCCAACATAGACATAACCCTCGTTGTG
>LUGL01000188.1 GCA_002796835.1 Elainella saxicola E1
CAGTTTCTAAGTTCGGGAGCTGTTGAGCTAACTCAACAATCTGCTGTCGTTGGGCACTCTCATAGTGGGTTTTCGCTCCACCCCCATGACGACGAGTGAGTGCGCTCAACCCGTCGGTGTTGAATCGTGCCACCAGTTGCCCGACTGCATCCCCTGAACGTCGTCCACTGGTTTGGGCTGCTGCAGTATAACTCTGTCCCTCAGCAACGGCTAGCAAAGCTTTCGCACGTGCCACACGGTCTGCGGACTCACTGGTGGCACGTACAATTCGTTCGAGTTCTCGACGTTCTTCGAGGCTCAGATCGCGGAGGGGATGTTTTTGATGGCGGGTCATAGTCAGAAACCAAGAGGCTTTATTTTATCATCACAGAGTTCCCCAAAAATGGCTATCTACATGCCAAATGACCCACTAGTAGTGAATAGAACAAGGCTCTTTGAGGGCGGTAGCCGTGAGCGATCGTTATCCCTAGAAACCCATTTAAAAACTTGCTCCAAGGGTTTAGCCCCCCATAGCGACGACGATCGTTTTCTTTAGCAATCAACACTTCGGTTGCAGCTTCCTGGTGTCCATTGGCTTTAAGGACAGCAGCCAGTTGTTCATAGGGTTGCAGAGCAAAGTTGTCGTCATCTGTTTGGGAGTCAAGGACTGATTTAATTTGAAGCCACAGCCACTTTATGAGATCTCGTTCCTTAATTGCATCATTGGTGGCATCAGTTTTTGAGGCAGAGACTGATTTAATTTGAAGCCGCAACCACTTTATGAGATCTCGTTCCTTAATTGCATCATTGGTTATATTAATCGAGCTGTAGACAAACCCATTTAAGCCTAGCTGCCCTGGTTTTAGCTGCTTAATCCAACTTTCTTCAGCTTGACGACCGTCAAAACTAAATATGTTTGTCTTCGCAAAACGGAGATCTAAGATGAATGATTCAGCTAGGTCATTTGATTCAGCTGGGTCAGTCGATTTATCTGAGTTAGTTGATATGGCTGGGTTAGTCGATTCATCTGAGTTAGTCGATTTAGCTTTATCAGCCGATTCATCTGGGTCAGTTGATTCATCTGGGTTAGTTGATATGGTTGGGTTAGTCGATTCAGCTTTATCAGTTGATTCAGCTGGGTCATTTGATTCAGCTAGGTCATTTGATTCAGCTGGGTCAGTCGATTTATCTGAGTTAGTTGATATGGCTGGGTTAGTTGATTCATCTGAGTTAGTCGATTTAGCTTTATCAGCCGATTCATCTGGGTCAGTTGATTCATCTGGGTTAGTTGATATGGTTGGGTTAGTCGATTCAGCTTTATCAGTTGATTCAGCTGGGTCAGTTGATTCAGCTGGGTCAGTCGATTCATCTGAGTTAGTTGATATGGCTGGGTTAGTCGATTCATCTGAGTTAGTCGATTTAGCTTTATCAGTCGATTCAGATGGGTCAGTTGATTCATCTGGGTTAGTTGATATGGCTTTATCAGTTGATTCAGATGGGTCAGTTGATTCATCTGAGTTAGTTGATATGGTTGGGTTAGTCGATTCAGCTTTATCAGTTGATTCATCTGGGTTAGTTGATTCAGCTTTATCAGTCGATTCATCTGGGCCAATCTTTATCTTGTTGAGCTCAAACCGATCGTCGATCGTAGCATTGAGAAATGTCACCTGACCTTCAACTTGAAATGGACCATCTTTAGCGTACAATAAATCATCAATGTGGCCTCGCCCGAGCAAAACTGATCCCCCAATCGTTGTGCTTCCAGCATCGAGAGCATTACGACCTCTGTTCAAGAAGTGACCATTACACTGAAAATTCCCGCCGATTGAAGCTCTGAACAGGTTCACCCTGCCCTGTGCCTCAAAGCCATCACGGAAAAAAACATTAGAGGCGATCGTGGCAGAATCGGCACCAATGGCCGTCTTCCCCGGATTGATGAACTTGCTTCCACTCTTGCCCTCACTCTTACCCCCATCACATGCGAGACTTCCCCCGATCGAGGCTCCAAGCAAGTTTACCTCACCTTGGGCCTCAAAGCCATTACGGAGGAAAACACTAGATGCGATCGTAGCATCATTGGCATTGATGGCTGTCCCTCCTAAATTGTGGAACATACCTCCATCACATTCGAGACTTCCCCCGATCGAGGCTCCGAGCAGGTTGACCTCACCTTCCACCAGGCTACTGCGGAGAAAAATACTAGCAGCGATCGTAGCACCATTGGCATTGATGGCTCTCTCTCCTAAATTGTGGAACACACCTCCATCACAGTTGAGATATCCACCGATCGAGGCTCCGAGCAGGTTCACCTCACCCTGTGCCTCAAAGGCATCGCGAAAAAAAACATTAGAGGCGATCGTGGCAGAATAGGCATTAATAGACATTTTCCCCGGATTGATGAACTTGCCTCTATTACATTCGAGAGATCCTCCGATCGAGGCTTGGATCAGGTTCACCGCACCTTCTACTAGACTATCGCGGAGAAAAATAGCAGTGATTGTAGCACCACTGGCATTGATAGCTATCTCTCCTAAATTGTGGAACTTACTTCCATCACAATAGAGATATCCATCGATCGAGGCTCCGAGCAGGTTCACCTCGCCTTTTGCCTCAAAGCCATCCCAAAGAAGAACATGAGAGGCGATCGTTGCCGATTCTGCGTCAATGGCTATCTCCTTCGAATTGACGAACTTGCCCCCACTACAATCGAGTTGTCCCCCGATCGAGGCTCCGCATAGGTTTACCTGACCCTGTGCCTCAAAGCCATTAATGCAGTTTAAATCACCTTCAATTTTGACTCCCTTCAGACTAACGTTGCCAAAGGCAACAAAACCATCCGATAAGTCAACAGAGTCTTCTACCCGCATTTCATTGGCGTGAATACCTGGAACATGAGTACCCTTCAGTTGCAGTGTTCTAAGTCGAGAATTTTGCAGCTTCAGCGGCTCAGCAAAGGCGCAGGTGTCAAAAATTATTGGTGCAGAAACGGTGGCATATTCCAGGTTAAACTCGCCCTTAATTTTTGCGCCTGCAATTCGTAACCCTCGAAAGCCAAGAAATTCAACCGCTTTTGGTGTCGTTAGCAGCCAAATTAGGCGATCTGCTTCGAGGGTATGTTCAGATTTCCATTGCTCGGCTGGTACAGGCTCATTCAACTCATCCCTATTTACCCCAAAATGCGCTACTTCATGACGGGCAACTGCATCAAAAAGCTTCTCCTCTGCATCAGTCAGTTGATCAAATTTTTCGATGGCTAAGTCACGCAGAGAGGAGATTGAGTCAGTAGTGTTTGGCATAAGGGCTTTAGCTGAAAATGACACACCATGACCTCATGAAAACATATCCCTTTTTTCGGATCAATACTAGTTTTGTTATGATTTCAATTATGATTTAAATCCCTGGGTCACTTGCCGCTCTTGGTCAGCGATTGCTCATCTTAATCCAACCTATTCAATCGTTGTGCCTCGATTATTTCTTATTGGGTTATTGCAGATACAACTCCAATGACTCTGTCACAACTATACTGATTCCCCCTCTCGAACCGTGGTGATTGTTTTCAAAAACCACCCAATCTAGAGCCCAGATATATTCTCATTTCTGTTCATTTTCAGGATTCACTTGCTTTAGCGCTCTTCCATCAACGTCATTAGAGAATCAGCCGTCCCACAGCCCGAATGTGATTGAAGAACAATAACCTAACCCAAACCAATTCAGCGTAACGGTACTCCTGATACACTAAAAGGACTGCTTCGCATGGTTAAACTCATGAGTCAAACCCTGCCTGAAAAAGTCCGCTGGACTATTGCCGATCTGGAACTGTTAGCTGCTGATGAATGGAAGCGGTATGAAATTATCGATGGAGAGCTATTTGTAACCAGAGCACCTCACCTCCGCCATCAATCTGTGCTGCGCAACATTTGTAGTGCGATCGATCAATGGTCCGATCAGACGCAGTTGGGCGAGGTCTTTCCGACTCCTGGCCTGATTTTCAGCGACGCAGACAACGTGATTCCTGACGCGATCTGGATCAGCGTTGAACGGATGGCTCAACTCACCGACGATGCTGGACATTTTACGGGTGCTCCCGAATTGGTGATCGAAATTCTCTCTCCTGGCGAAACCAACGAACGGCGCGATCGGCAGGCAAAACTGAAACTCTACTCGGTTCAGGGGGTTGAAGAATATTGGATCGTCAGTCGAGAGTTGCAGCAGGTTGAAGTCTATCGGCGAGAAAATGCTGTGCTTAAGCGAGTCGCAACTTACACCAGTCAAGATAGCATCACGTCGCCTGTGCTCCCCGGTTTTCAATGTCCTGTACAGCGGTTTTTTAAGCAAATTGGCACTGTTGGATAATTGAGATCTGCCATTTGCAATCCCCTGATTGGAGATCGATCGCAGCAAAATAGCTAATTATATTACTGCGATCGATCATTTGTGTTAAGCCAGGATGCGGTTGAGCACACACATGACTTTGTCGGCGCAGTTGGGGACGGGCATGGGTTTGCTCCATAGACCTGCGTCAGTGACACCCAGGGTATGCTGCCGCAGGATGTGGGCTTTGACGTTGTCTTCGGCGCCGATGACGAGCAGGGTGAGGATACGCGGATCGGGGTTGATTTGGATGAGCGATGTGTGATCGGTCATAGCAGTTATGTCACTCCACTGAGGAAATGGGTTGCAGAAATACCCAAAACCAAAGCCACCCTGCTGCTTTTTTTGCCATAGCAAGATCAGGATGGCTAGTGGAGTGATAAACTGCCCTCTAGCCCTCCGAACTGTTTGCGCAGTTTTGAGGGTTAGTCATCTGGGGCTGTTTGCGCAGCTTCCAGGTGACGCTTTGATACGGATATTGATTTGTACTGAAAAACCACCCTACCGGAGAATGAGGCTTTTCGCAAGTCTGTCTTGATACAGGTTTACAAGATGGGCGATCGGATGTTGAGGGGGGGGTGAGGTTAAAAAATCTCATCAGGTTGCCGAAGCAGTAAATATCATGTAACTGCTGCGTTCAGTTGATAAGTCTACTGTATGAAGCTGATCACGATTGTTCCAGAAAAACGGGACACTCGCAAAGGCCGTTGTTAAGATCTGAGGGAAAGTTAGGTGGGATTTTAATCCTCTGTTCTACTCCTCTATACTCAACGATCGAAACCGCTTATGTCTTTGTCTTTGCTTGCGCTGAAAATTATTGGACCACCGGTTGCAAAAAGGCTACTGGAATTATTCAACATTAGCTCTAGCCTGACGAATGCTGTGATGGAACAAGCGATTGACGTTGGCGTAGATGAAGTGTTAGGTTCCTCCAAAGATCGGAAAACGCTATCTCAGCAGATTGATCAAGTTGCCAGACAACTCGCAACAGATCTTCGGCCTCTGTTTAAGCATGAAGCTAGGGATATAGAACGTAATAGCCAAAATGCGATTTTGCTTGGCGTAGCTGAAACGCTAATCAAGACGAGGTTGTCATCAGACACATTAGCAGAACTGAATTTTGATGCTGCAAGACTGAAGCAATATTTGCTGCAAGCTAATCCAAATGCAACCCGGCTGTTTTCGCAAGGTGAAACAGCTCTATATCACCAGGCGATTGATGTTGTCAGCCAACGCCTGATTGAAACTGCACCAGAGGTCAAAGGCTTTGAGTTAAGTAGCACATCAATTACCTTACAACGGTTACAGGAAATCGCAGATTATCTGAAAGCTCAACGAGAGCAGGCAACTTATGCCGCAGACAAATTTGCAGTTCAATATCGTGACACTGTTCTGAACGAGTTGGATCGCCTGGAAGTGTTCGGGTTATCGCGCATGGATCGACTAACAAGCCGTCAAAGTCTTAGTACAGCGTATATCACCCTATCAGTAAGCGGGGCGCGGGATGAAGGGGAAAAAGCAGCCTTAACGCTAATGGATGATGAGCGATCAGAACGAGATGCAGGGCGACGATCACGGCGGATTGATGAGGTGCTTTGTGACTGCCGTCGATTAGTAATTCGTGGAGGGGCGGGAGCCGGAAAAAGTACGCTGCTGCAATGGTTAGCAGTACGGGCTGCAAGCCAAGACTTTCCAGAAAAATTGCAGCACTGGAACTATAAGATTCCTTTTTTTATTCGACTGCGGAGTCTAGTCGGCAAAGCGTTTCCCACGCCTGAACAATTTCCAGCCTTGATAGCGCCAAATCGTGCTGCCACAATGCCCTCTCGAAATTGGGTTCATCAATATCTGGATCGCGGACAGGCACTAGTATTGATTGACGGAGTTGATGAATTACCGAGACAGGAACGGCAGGACTTTTTTGAGGCATTGAAAGATTTAGTGCGTGATTTTAGTGAGGCGATCTATATCGTGACTTCTCGTCCATCGGGCTTGAAGGATGTTCAAGGGGAAGTGTGGCATGAGTGGGAAGATTGGGTCGAAGCGCAAGGTTTCGTCAACTTGAATATGGAACCCATGAGTCCCATCAATATTGAGGAGTTCGTCATGCGCTGGCACTCTGCTTTACCTGCCGATACTTCCTCAAGCGAGCAATCTAGTAACCACACTCAGATGGCAGGAAATTTGAAATCTCAGTTGCGGCAGCGATCGGAACTGCGGCAGTTAGCATCTACGCCATTACTCTGTGCCATGATTTGTGCTTTGCACCGAGAGCGACGAGAAACGCTTCCCAGTGCAAGGCTACAGCTTTACAGGGAATGTATAGAGATGTTGCTAGATCGACGGGATACAGGACGAGGTATTCCACTAGATGAAACTTATCCAGTTGGGCTAAACGAATTACAAAAAACTGATCTACTGCAAAGCCTTGCCCTAAAGCTGATGCGCTTGAACCGTTCAAATTTAGAAACTGATCGAGTCGATGATCACTTTGCAACTGAGCTAAAAAAGACGAGTTTGCCAGCATCCATTACCGGAAAACAAATTCGGGAACTCTTTGTCGATCGAGCTGGATTACTGCGTGAACCCATTATGGGACAGATTGATTTTGCTCACCGAACCTTTCAGGAGTATTTAGCAGCAAAAGCAGCCCTTGATGACGACAACCTAGAGGAGCTATTGCAGAAGGTCATTGATGACCAGTGGCGGGAGTCAATTATCGTAGCAGCAGGGTTGGCACGTCCTAAAGAACGAGCCAAATTGCTGAATTTCCTCCTTGATCAAGGAGATAACCAATCCGACAATAGATACCATCTGCACTTTTTGGCAGTAGCCTGCCTGGAGACAGCAACCTCAGTTGATCAAGAAATTCGTGATCGAGTTTTAACCTCCGCTAAAGCACTATTGCCTCCCCAAGATGATGACGAGATAGCGATGGTAGTTAGAGCAGGGCATGAAATTATTCCGATGCTCAAATACGAACCACATTGTTCTGCCGATGAAGCATGCAATTGCATTAGGGCATTGGTGCAGATTGGTACTTCCACTGCAATGCAATATCTTGTGGACTATGCAAAAGCTTCATTTGAGTCAAAGGACAATCATCAAATTGGTCGTGCAGTTGGAAGGGGTTGGGATATTTTTGACCAGAACATTTTTCTACATAACGTTTTAACTCACTTGAAAATATTAGATTTAGGAGAAACTCAAATTTCAGATGTCAGTCCATTGAAAAATTTAACTCAACTGACAAGGCTGGATTTAGATGAAACTTTGGTAGCCGATGTATCGCCCTTAAGTGGACTAATTAAGTTAAAGACGTTGTATTTGTCTAAAACCCAGGTAACAGACCTGTCTGTTTTGAGCGGACTAACTCAGCTTACTCGGTTGTATTTGTCTGAAACTCAGGTAACAGACCTGTCCATTTTAAGCGGACTAACTCAGCTCACTCACTTGTTTTTGTCTAGAACTCAGATAACAGACCTGTCCATTTTAAGCGGACTAACTCAGCTCACTCACTTGGATTTGTCTGAAACTCAGGTGACAGACTTGTCCATTTTAAGCGGATTGACTCAGCTCACCCACTTGTTTTTGTCTAGAACTCAGATAACAGACCTGTCCATTTTAAGCGGACTAACTCAGCTCACTTACTTGGATTTGTCTGAAACTCAGGTRACAGACTTGTCCATTTTAAGCGGACTAACTCAGCTCACCCACTTGTATTTGTCTAGAACTCAGGTAACAGACTTGTCCATTTTAAGCGGACTAACTCAGCTCACTTACTTGGATTTGTCTGAAACTCAGGTAACAGACCTATCARTTTTGAGCGGACTAACTCAGCTCACCCACTTGTATTTGTCTAGAACTCAGATAACAGACCTGTCCATTTTAAGCGGACTAACTCAGCTCACTTACTTGGATTTGTCTGAAACTCAGGTAACAGACCTATCAGCTTTGAGCGGACTAACTCAGCTCACTTACTTGAATTTGTCTGAAACTCAGGTAACAGACCTATCAGCTTTGGGCGG
>LUGL01000189.1 GCA_002796835.1 Elainella saxicola E1
CCACTTGATCCGTTCGAGTCGATTTCACTTACCCGGCAAGAAACAATTGTTCAAAGGATTTGGTACACCAGCAGTGGTGGTTTTGGATGTGACTGAAACCCGGATCGAGCGTCCCAAACGGCATCAACGACAGTTTTATTCCGGCAAGCAGAAATGTCACAGTCTCAAGTGCCAACTGGTGATTGAACAAGCAACCGGTAGAATCATCTGCACCTACTTTGGCAAAGGGAGACAGCATGACTTCAAGCTATTTCAAGCCTCAAGGGTACACTTTCATCCCCAGTTAGAGAGTTTGCAAGATAAGGGTTATCAGGGTATCCAGAAGCTACATACCAACAGCCGCATCCCAAAAAAGAAACCGAGAGGTGGACAACTCAGCCGACTAGATAAAGCAGCCAATCGTCAACTCGCTCGTGAACGGGTGGTGATTGAGCATGTCAATCGAAACTTAAAGATTTTCAGAATTTTGGCTGAGCGCTATCGCAACCGTCGCAGACGCTTTGGGTTACGATGCAATCTGATTGCTGCTTTGTACAATTACGAGCGGTCTCAACCAGACTGTTTAGGTTAATTTGCAAGAGGTCTATTATGTAGTGCTCTATGGCAAACGACGACGGCGCTATGTGATTGCCGATCCTGCGATCGGAATTCGCTATTTATCTAAACAAGAATTATTAGCCGGATGGGTGAATGGTGTGGCATTGCTGCTAGAACCCGATCCGGTTCGTTTCTTTGAGCAAGCAGATGATATCCTGCCTGGACCAGGACGTTTTTTGCGACCCGTCTGGAACTATCTGGCAATTTTGGTTGAAGCACTGCTGATCAATCTTGTCCTGGGTATTTTGTCGCTGGCCATCCCATTTTTGATTCAGATTCTAACTGATGATGTCTTAGTGTGCGGCGATCGGTCCTTGCTGACAGGTGTTGTCATGGCTGTAATGACAATGGAATTGCTGAGCAGCGGTCTTAATCTGGTGCAATACACCTTAATTGCTCATTTTGCGCAACGTCTCGAACTAGGCTTGGTCCTAGAATTCGCCCATAAACTGCTGTGGTTGCCTTTGAGCTATTATGAATCGCATCGCAGTGGTGAAATTACCAGCCGACTGAAAGACATCGAAGATGTTAACCAGCTCATCTCCCAAGCCGTTATTAGCTTTCCCAGTCAACTCTTTATTGCGATCGTCTCTTTGGTATTCATGCTAATTTACAGCAGTCAGCTTGTAGGAGTTGCGATCGCGATTACAATTGTAATGACTCTTTCAACGATCGCCCTTCTCCCGCTGCTGCGGCAGCGAATTCGACGTTTGCTTGCTTTGGAAGCTGAAAATCAGGGTCTTTTGGTCGAAACCTTTAAAGGGGCACTGACGCTGAAAACAACATCCGCAACCCCACAGATCTGGAGCAAATTGTCCGCGCTTGCCGGATCACAGGTGCAGATGTTTTTATTAGCCAACTTCCAGATAAATATCAAACCATTTTGGGTGAATTTGGAGCCAATCTCTCAGGTGGACAACGGCAAAAACTGGCGATCGCCAGAGCCCTTGTTGCCAATCCAGCCATTTTGATTTTGGATGAATCAACTGCCAATCTCGATCCAGTGGGTGAAGCTCAAGTGCTCGATCAATTGCTGAAGCATCGTTATAGCAAAACAACGATTCTGATTAGCCATCGACCGCAAGTAATTGGTCTGGCTGACTCGATCGTTATGATGGAACAAGGTCAATTGGTCCTTCAAAGCAGCTTGCAAGAATTACGCCATCACCCAGAGCAACCTCTGGACTTCATCTTCTCTAAGCAGAAGCTATCTGACTACGGACTTTAATCGTTCAGAAATTACCCTAAAACCGCAAAATCCATCTTCTGACAGACCATTCGTCAAACAAACAGGGTTAGGCTTTATCAAAGCGATCGATCGGTAAAGGTCTTTGACTGCCTGAGTAGTTCGGTTAATTCTGATCAACTTTGTAGATGCAGAGGCAGTAAAAGCTTGCTTCTGACGGATCAATCTCTGAGAACAGAAGCTCCACAAGTCAAGGTAATGGCTTGAGTTGGCAAAGATTTACAAATTCAAGGATTTTAAGTATTAAGGAGACCATGATGACTTCAAAGCAAAGTAGCTTGATTTCTAGTTTGACAGGAGCTGTCAGCATCATTAGCGCTGGCGTTCTACTCAGCCTTCCTGCCTTTGCAATGCACAACATCCACTCATCCTCATCCAATCAGTCTACTCATCTGATCGCTCAAGGTGGTGGCAGTAGTGGCGGCAGTGGTGGTAGCAGCGATGGCAGTGGCGGTTCAGGCAACTCTACTGGCGGTGGATCAGGCAACAACAGTGGTGGTCCCGGTTCTTCAAATGATGGTGGCATAGAGCGGAGCTTGCCCAATACGCCGGGTAGTGGTTCGGGCACTTACAACAACACACCGGGCAGCGGTTCGGGCACTTATAACACACCCCGCAGCGGCACAGGAACAAGTCAAAATAATGGCGGTAGCTCTGGTTCAGGCACTTACAACAATACCCCCGGTGGTTCAGGCACTTACAACACACCGGGCAGTGGTTCGGGGACTTACAACAATACACCGGGTAGCGGTTCAGGCACTTACAACACACCGGGTAGTGGTTCAGGTACCTACAACACACCCGATAGCGGGACAGGCACAGGTGGCGTAAGAGCACTTTGGTAAGTTGCAAATACGAGCTGATTGTTCTGTAGAGTAATCGTTTTGATAGGGTCTTAGCTTAGCTACAGTTAAGGCCCTATTTGCTGTAGACCGGGCATCGCAATAATGATACTCGATCCGTTTCGCTATAAATTGATATAGTAATCACTTTGGCATCGATGAGCTGACTTTCTGCTGCTGTACCCATTCCTGAATTTACAACATAAGCTGGAAAACAAGCGCCACTAATGCTTAGCCGAAGACTGCTTCCTTGAGGAATGCAAATACAGGTTGGTTGTAGGGTCAAGCGATAAAGTGAAGCAGCATTCGTTTCAGGTGAGGTCGCAATCCGCAAATACCCCTGAGTCAAGTTATAGACTGTGCCAGTCGGCTTCACTTCAGAAAGCACAGCACAAAGATCGAAGCTAGGAACGTCCGCAGTACAGTAAAGCTCGATCGTCACTTCTCCAATAAGATGTAAATTAGCTGTCAATGGTTTTGTTGTATAGGTCACAACATCCGATCGGCTATCGAGATGAGAACGTTCAAAGGAACCGGCTGGAAATGCAGCATGGCCACCGAGCGAAGGGACAGGACGCCAGGGATCATGGACAAATGTATCTGGTCCAGAAGGATCAGCAGCAGCCTTCTCGGTGTGCGCTTCGATTAATCGGCCTTCCCGTTCATCCAGGGCAGCTAATCCGGTTGTGGCTAGGTGATAGACCTGCTCACTCGTAACTGGCCATCGATCGAACTGTCGCCAGCAATTACTACCCATCTCAAATAACCGAATTGGGGATTCATCCAGCAGCCCATTGTCAATACCTTTGAGAAAATAGTCGAACCAGCGAATCTGCAAGCGATCGATCGGACTATTGGCCTCAGGACCATAATCGATCGCGCCCACTTTGCGACCCCAGGGTAAATGCGCCCAAGGACCAATCACCAAATATTGAGGCAAGGCACTACGAGCTGCCATCTCTTGATATAGCCGCAGGGTTCCACTCAGATGAGTATCAAACCAGCCACCAATATGCAGCATGGGTAGATCGATCGCTTGACAATGCGCATGAGGCGACAGTTTTTGCCAATAGTCGTCTGGTTCTGCATGAATGAGCCAATCATGATAGTGGGAATCGGGAGCAAGCTGGTGCAAAATCCCGGACTGAGGACAGACTGGATCGACGATCGGTAAGTTGCGAGCCGCTGCATAAAGGGTGCGGTATGCCTCTTTTTCTCCCTGGCGTCGAGCAGTTTCGCTAGCCAACTGAATCGCCCAGCCCAAATTAAGCTGATAGCAAAACCCGCCCCCTGCATAGGCCCAATCCTGATAAAGGTCGTAGCCCACCATGCTGGGACAAATTGTCTTTAAAGCCGCTGGTTGGTTGATAGCCGCATAGAGTTGCGTCATGCCTTGATAGGAAAAGCCATACATACCCACCTGTCCGTTGCTTTGCGGCAAACTGGCAACCCAATTGACGCTATCTTCCCCATCTTGAATTTCATGAGCAAATAAATCAAACTCTCCGGTTGAAGAGCCCCGCCCTCGCACATCCTGGATGACTACAATATAGCCGTGAGCCGCATACCAGCTGGGATGGGCATAAACGACGGTAGAGGCGATCGCCCGTCCGTAAGGTTGCCGCATCAACAAGACTGGGAATGACGCTTTGCTGTCGGGATAGTAAACATCGGCATCTAAGCGAATCCCATCTCGCGTTTGCATTGCCAAAGTTTGTTTAGGGCGAACGGAGTATTGCATAAGTAGAGAGGCAAAATAGGGAGAGCTAAAAAGTAGGACGATGACTATGCAGATCCGCCATGCGGTTGAAACGGACTTGCCAGCAATTGTTGCAATTTACAATGCTTCGATCCCCAGCCGCAATTCTACAGCCGACCTGGTTCCGATTACTGTGGAAAGCCGACGGGATTGGTTTGCAAAACACAACCCCCAATCTCGCCCCCTCTGGGTTTTAGAGGTTGATCAAACCATTGTTGCCTGGATTGGTCTTTCTTCTTTTTACGGTGGCCGACCGGCGTATGATGCTACTGCTGAAATTAGTATCTACATTGATCCCGGTCATCAGGGTAAAGGCTATGGCTCAAGACTCGTGCAACAAATGCTGGATAATGCGCCGCAGCTTGGTGTGACAACATTTTTAGCCGTCTATTTTGACCACAATGCAGCTAGCAAACGATTGTTCGATCGCTTTGGTTTTCAACCCGTTGGACATTTACCCGAGATTGCCGATCTGGATGGAGTTAAACGTGGCGTGGTGATCGCCATGCGGAAAATGGCAGCTTGAGTCTCTTCCCATCTCCGTAAAATCAGGCTATACTAGCGAAGGCTTGCATTCAAGAGCGATCGTTCACTCAAAATGTAGCTTTCAGGGCGATTAGCACAGTGGTAGCGCACTTCCTTCACACGGAAGGGGTCACTGGTTCGAATCCAGTATCGCCCATTTAAAGATTGACTGGTGGGAAAAAGAGTGAAGGACGATCGTCGTCAAGCGTTAGAGCAGCGGATTCAGCGTTGGCAGGCTCTGCAGGAGCAGCTGGGCGGTCAGCTATTGGAGTAAGCGGGGTTGTCATCTAAAGCAGATGCAGCAGGAGTACGGGTATGGAGGAGGCTATACCAGATATCCAGTTGGGGAAATATCTAACGCTGGGCGAGTTCTGTACTTGTACCCGGACCTATCGAAAGTATGCCGATCAGATTGCCCCCTACCCAAAGAATTTGGCTGAGACGATCCCAGCATTGCAAGCACTTTCTCAGCATATCCTAGACCCGATTATTGACCACTTTGGCAAGGAACAATTTCAGTTGACCTACGGGTTCTGCTCAACAGATTTGAAGCGATTTCTCAGTCAGAAGGACCCAGAAACCGGAATAAAGAATGGTCGAGTGGATCCGAGTCGCGATCAGCATATGGCGCATGAGAAGAACCGGAATGGTAAGTATTATTGCGATCGCCTTGGTGCTGCCTGTGATTTTCGGATTGTTGGTCTGGAGAGCGATCGCCTCGTGGAGTGGATTCTGGAACAGCAGTTACCGTTTGATTCGCTGTATTACTATGGGAGCGATTCTCGTTCCGAGACACTTCGTGAACGACCGATCCACATCAGCTACGCTCCTCACCACAGATACAACATTTGGACGTTTACAGACGGAGGAGTGCCTACGAGGAAGGGCATTGAAAATTGGGTAAAAGCAGCCAACTCATTGAACTAGAATTTATTTTTCTTACTGATGCACCATCACAGAGCCTCGACTTAATTCGATGTAGCTGTGCTGAGACAGCAAATCAACGATCAAGGGTAAATTTGTAGTGACGAGAATTTCTAAGTCGGCGTTTTTGATGTTGCCCGTTGTGATCAGCAGGAGTTTATAGGGTTGCTGCACAGTGAGGAAGGAATCAACGAAATCTGAATCTTTAGTGATGACGATTCGTTGTTCCTGAATGGAAATCAAATTGATAATTGAGTCTGGAGTGGCGTTTTGCTGAGGTAGCTCTCTGGTATGGATGGCGTCATAGCCAGCTTCTCGAAGCAGTCGGGCAAGTCGAAGGGGAAGTTGGGCATCAACGAGAAACTTCATGATGCTAGCTTATGAATGCTCTTAACCTGGCTAAGGCGAGCGGCAAACAGCAGAACGGCAAGAATATCGTCTGATTCGAGATCATCGTAGTCGGCAAGGATGTCTTCAGTTGTCATACCAGAGCTCAGAAGTTCAAGAATGAACTCGACGGGGTAGCGCAACCCACGAATACAGGGCTTACCATGGCATATCTCAGGGTTATGGGTGATGCGTTGTAATAGTTCTTTTTCCATAGTTGGTGCAATTTCTAATTTTGTGAGACAAGCGATCGCGCCTAGCGTTTCTCCAGTTTAAGCTGTGATCGCCTCGGTGCTGCCTGTGATTTTCAGATTGTGGGACTGGAGAGCAATTGCCTCATAGAGTGGATTCTAGAGCAGCAGTTACTCTTAGATTCGACTTTTATGGTGATGAAAGGCTCGTGTACATCAACGATGGTTTCAGGGTCAACGAAATATTTGGGCGTTTCCTTGTAGTGAAGCTCCCATAGCATAAAATATTCAACGCCGCATCAATACACCACACTGATGCCGATTTGACGATTCGTTGAAATGCCTTTAAGCTGCCTTTAAACTCATCTCCCAGGAGGTAGTAGAAGTATGGGTTTCGATAATTCAGACGAGATTCAATATGACCAGGACAAGATTGACGAGATTACCTTGGCGCTGATTTATTTGAACGTTATAGAAGCTGGAGGAGCCTGGAAAGGTATTCCTTGGTCTGCCACGGATCGACTCCATGATAAGGGGTATATATTTAATCCTCGTAGCAAAGGTAAATCATTGACGTTAACTGGGAAAGGAAGAATTAGAGCCAAGGAACTATTTCTCAAGCATTTTACAAATGAGGAAGTCATTTCTACTGATTTTCCTAATGCGATCGTGCTAAATCAAAACAATGAGAAAGATTATATTTTGAACATTTCTTTGCATCAACTAGAATATGCTTTTGAACAGACTAACTGGAAAAGACAATTTTTCTTGAATCTGGAAACAGGTGAAATTGAGGAATCATTCGCATCTGCTTTAGTTGATGGAGTTTGGCTTGCTATTCCTGGGGGTTTGACTAAAATTTGATGTGAGCGATAAGACCTGATATGCTCTGGAGATAGGTTTTCTTTCAAGTCTTGTGGAGGGGAGATGAATGACTGCAACCATTGTCCAGAGTACAACGGAGTTAATCACTCTTCAAATCACCATTCCTCTGAGTCAATCCTTTGTAAGTGTCTATTTTCAGAACGAAATGTAGCTTCATCGATAGTGAAGCCAATCTTGCGATTTAGGATTCAGAGCAGCCTGACAGTGGTTTAAGCGCTCGACAGCGAATTGGCCTGGGTGATGCCAGCTAGTTCTGCTTGGAATTGGGATAGTCCAAGTTCACGCCAACGCGCTAACTCAGCCAGGAGAACATCTAAGGTGAACGTTTCAAAGCGCGTGTTGAGGGTAGCCAGGACGCTCATGATCACACTGCGCCGTTGAGCACCTGTTTGGGTTTTGCTGGTGCGTCCACCCTTTCGCACCTCGGCTTCTTGGCGCAGATTGCGTTCAGAGCGATTGTTGGTCGGTTCGACTTGAGGATTGGCGACAAATACA
>LUGL01000027.1 GCA_002796835.1 Elainella saxicola E1
CCACTTTTTCGACGTCTCAAAGCCGTCCCTGTTTTACACCAACTCCGACTTTGCTGCCAACTCTGCCCTGCTTCGTGCAACACTTGCCAAATGGTATAAGTACTGATGGTTGAAAATTGCCCCTCTTCTTCTGCTCTTAACCGCCGTTGCAACGTTGATAATGACCACTGGGAAACACCATCAGTTTCTAAGTTCGGGAGCTGTTGAGCTAACTCAACAATCTGCTGTCGTTGGGCACTCTCATAGTGGGTTTTCGCTCCACCCCCATGACGACGAGTGAGTGCGCTCAACCCGTCGGTGTTGAATCGTGCCACCAGTTGCCCGACTGCATCCCCTGAACGTCGTCCACTGGTTTGGGCTGCTGCAGTATAACTCTGTCCCTCAGCAACGGCTAGCAAAGCTTTCGCACGTGCCACACGGTCTGCGGACTCACTGGTGGCACGTACAATTCGTTCGAGTTCTCGACGTTCTTCGAGGCTCAGATCGCGGAGGGGATGTTTTTGATGGCGGGTCATAGTCAGAAACCAAGAGACTTTGTTTTATCATCACAGAGTTCCCCAAAAATGGCTATCTACATGCCAAATGACCCACTAGTTGAATGAGAGCCAGTTGGATGAGAGCTGTTACGAGTTCTGATGGCGCTGCAAATCGAGCTTCTAATCAAACAAGTTAGAGTATTAAAGATGTTTAAAGATTCCAGGTCTGTTTTTCATTTGTATCTTTAAGAAGCTATGAGCGAAGCTGCTGTTCGTCCTGCCTTAATTACCTATGTTTCTCCTGATTCGATCGCTGCAGATATTGGCTTTGAAGCAGGCGATCGGTTAGTGGCAATTAACGGTCAGCGTCCGCGTGATTTAATCGACTATCAGTTTCTTTGCGCCGATGAAGTGTTGGAACTGGAAGTGTTAGATGCCCAGGGTAAAACCCATCATGTTGAAATTGAGAAAGACTATGATGCAGACTTGGGCCTAGAGTTTGAAAGTGCCCTGTTTGACGGCTTAATACAATGCAATAACCGCTGCCCCTTTTGCTTTATTGACCAACAACCCCCCGGCAAGCGGCAAAGCCTTTACTTGAAAGATGACGATTATCGCCTCAGTTTTCTTTACGCCAGCTACCTGACACTGACTAACCTGACCGATCGCGAGTGGGAACGAATTGCCCAAATGCGGCTTTCTCCGCTCTATGTGTCTGTGCATGCGACGGAACCTGAGGTGAGGATTCGTCTCCTGAAAAATCTGCGGGCAGGGCTGATTCTGGATCAGTTGCGTTGGTTTCAGCAGCATGGCCTCCAAATCCATGCTCAGGTCGTTCTCTGTCCCGGCATTAATGATGGGGTGCATCTGGAGCAAACTCTGCTGGATTTAGCGGCCTTGCATACGGGCGATATTCCCACGGTTGCTTCTGTGGCGATCGTCCCTGTTGGACTTACCCGTTTTCGCCCTGCTGAAGATGAGTTAGTTCCAGTGACGCCTGAAAAAGCACAGGAAGTGATCGCGCAAGTGCAGAACCTTCAGACCAAGTTCCGTCGCCAGTTTGGCACCACGTTTGCCTGGTTAGCAGATGAGTGGTTTTTAATTGCCCGTCAAGATTTGCCGCCTGAATCTCACTACGAAGACTATCCCCAAATTGGTAATGGCGTAGGGTCGATCCACCAGTTTCTCAAGCAGTTTCGATCGGCAGCGAAGAAATTACCTAAACGGATCGCACCTCCTCGTCGCCTCACCTGGGTTGTGGGAAATGCAGTAGAGCAAGCTTTTCAGCCGATTGTCCAGCGTCTCAATCAGGTTCAAGGTCTGACGATCAACCTGGCTGCTTTGCGCAGTACCTATTGGGGTCAGCAGATTACCGTAACGGGACTGTTGACCGGTGAGGATTTGTTACAGGGGCTCAAAGGATCAGATTTAGGAGAAGGTCTTCTCCTACCCGCTCTGATGTTGAAGCATGACGAAGCGCGTTTCCTGGATGATATGACCGTTGAGGAACTTCAGTCTGTGCTCAACATTCCGATTTATCCAATTCACACGATTGAGGAACTCCTGGAAAACTGCGTGTAGTGGCGGAGAAGGGGACTACGTAGCGCAGCTTGGTGTAAATAAGCAGCGGCATTCAGCAATTTTAATGATGTGGGATGTTCCGTCTACCTCTTAGGATTTGGACAGTAAAGTTCTGATTCCCCCTTCATGACTGGCTTGAATCCCAATAATAAGCGGTTAAAGATTTCAAGTAATCCACTCAATATTACGGGACGATTTAAACAACGAGGAAAAGAAGCGACTTATCAGTTCAAGCTCAGGCATAGCAGTGATGTTTATATTGCCCTCAGTATTGGTGCGGCCCAAGCAAAGATAGATTTACAGTTGCTCAATGCTCAGAAGCGGGTGATTCAGCAATCCACTCAACCTGGTGCTGCTTCTGAATTTATTGGCACAACCCTGAAACAGGGAGAGTACACCGTTCGTATCTCGAATAAGCGTAATTCCAGTAAAACAAACTATTCTCTGAAAATCGCAACCACTGACTCACTGCCAACCTTAGCAACTCAACTGTTGGCGGCTGCAGCGGGACAACCGATCTCATTGACTAGCAACTACCTGCGAGCCACCGATAGTCTGCAAGCGGCGGATCAACTACGCTATAAAATCACTGCGGCTCCCCATAATGGCGTGCTTAAACTCAATGGGGTTGCGCTCAAAGATGGCGATAGTTTTACGCAAGCTGACATTGATCAGGGACGAATCAGCTATACGCGATCGGCAAATCAGGTGACCGTGCTTGGGAATGGCTCTCGTCCCCTTGTCTCAGGATTTAATATTACCTGGGAAGGAGCGGGTGGCAGTGATGGGGGCAGCGATCAAGAGATCTTTTTCTTTGACGGTAAAACAACCCGTCAATTGACCCAGAATAACGTTGAGGACAAAGTAGAAGGAATTGACGGATCGCAAGTGGTTTGGTCCAGTCAAGTGGGAGGGGTAGGCTCCAATGGGGCAACAACCTATGAACTCAACGTTTTTAACGGCGATACGGGTGTAACAACGCGATTAACCAACAATGCCTTGAACGAAGATTTTGTGGGTGTAGATGGATCCAACGTGTTTTGGCTCAGTCCAGTGGGTGGGCTCGATCGCAAAGGCCAAACCACCTATGAACTGTTTTACTATAACGGCAGTACAACCAGACAATTGACCAGTAATTCAGCGAATGAAGTAGTTGGTAACATTGAAGGTGCAACTGCGGCTTGGTCGGCTGACGTAGGAGTGGATGACGCAGTAGGTGTTCCAACCAATGAAATCTTTTACTTTGATGGTAATAACGTCCAGCGGTTAACCAATAATGCAATTGATGATATTACCCCATTGCTGAGCCATGGCCAAGTCGTATGGGCTGCGAAGAGTGGTCCGCTCGAGTCAGGGGTTGCGACTTATGAACTATTCCGATTCAACGGCAGCAGTACTCAGCAACTCACTTTTAATGACGCAGATGACGCGCTTAGCTGTTTTGATGGCGATCAAATTGTCTGGATGAGCCGAACGGGTACGCAGAATAGTCGTGGCATTCGAACCTACGAAATCTATCGTTCCGATGGGGTTAATACCCAACGTCTGACCAACAACAACATCGATGATTATGTGATTCAAGCAGATGGGGCGAATCTGTTATGGATGAACTTATCGGGTCAGACCGCAGCTTATGGGCAAGGAACCTATGAGCTTTATTTTTCCAACGGAACGACGACGACTCGTCTGACGAATAACTCAGTCAATGACTTGCCATCAGGGTTAGTTGGCAATCGAGCGATTTGGTACAGCCAGGTGGGAACGCCTGATACGACAGGAGTAGCGACGCGCGAGATCTTTTACTTTAATGGCACGACTGTTAAACAGTTGACGACGGATGCCAAGAATGATGACTTCCCCAGTTTCTCCGCCACAACGTTGGCTTGGCGATCGACCAATGGCAATCTCTCCCAAATCCTCCGCTATGACCTGGGGGATTCATTTCAGTTCCAGGTTAGCGATCGCTCAGGTCAATCTACAGCAACCCAGGTGTTTAACATCGATTTTGTCTAGGCAAAATTTGAGTCAGGTAACGGCTCCAGGCATGGCGGGCTGATTTTCTGGGGCGATCGGTGGACGCAAGCTCAAGTAAAGGACTGGACCCAATAATGGCACCAAGCTGACGGTCCAGAAGATCCAGGACTGCTGCAATCCCCGTCTTGCCATATCATCTCGCAGTAACACCGGAAACAGTAAACACAGCAGGCAGAAATCAAGACTCATCACATGAATGAAGCGATCGGTCTGCCATTGCAGAATAAAGTTGCCCCAGTCGCCCTTGAGTAAACCATAGGTGAGCAGAACTAGAGTGCCGATCGTCAGCCCCAGCCCCAGCCAACGAGAATCTAGAATTTTGAGCCATCCATTTTTGCGGCCCGTAAAGGTCGAATTGGGTTGACGTAAAGCCAGGTAGGGTAACAGAGCAAACGCACCCACACCAAAGGATCCCACCGCGAACGGCCAAGCTGGCAGCTTTTGACCATGGCCATCGAGAAACAGCAAACAACTGTAGATAAGTGGCCACACCCCCATGAGGTTGAATAGGGCGATCACAAGTGGATTGATGCCGTCCCACTGCCCGGTAGATAGCTGCTGGATCAGCTCAAAGGTGTCTGATTGATTGGGGGGAGCCAGGAAAAACGCATAAATTACCAAACTGAGCCACAGTAGTCCAAATAAAACTTTTTGCATCATTTCGCATCAACTTTCGTCCTTGCTTGCCCTTCTGGATTGTAGATTTTACCGGGGGAAAGATCTATCTTGCCTAAAGCAGAAGTTATCTGGAGGCTCCTCAGATGGATCAACAGTCTAGTCAGTACGGCATCGTGTTGGTAACTGCCGCATCTCAAACTGAAGCAGCGCAAATCGCAGAAGTCTTGATTGCCGCCAAGCTAGCTGCCTGTGTTAGTCTCATGCCAATTCGATCGATCTATACTTGGCAAGGAGAAGTTTGCCGTGAGGAGGAATGGCAGCTTGTGATTAAGACTGATCTTGCGCTCTTTTCAGCGCTGGAAAACAAAATTCGCCAAATCCATTCTTATGAGACGCCGGAAATTATTGCGCTGCCGATCGCAACCGGATCCCAGCCCTATCTCAACTGGCTCTCTGCTCAGCTGTAAGTGCCTTGCATGCCTGAGATTTCTCCAATTGTTTAGCCAAATCACCCGACTGGGGGAGTCGATCATCCTACCCAAAATCCGTAAAATCAACTACAATATGGGCAGTATACAAACAAGATTTATGGACTTAATGCATACATTTGGGTGTATTCATTGAGGTTCAGTCTGATTTTAATCGATCGGCGTTGATTGGTTTGAATCGATTGGTCAAGCTTGTATGCAATTGTAGAGTTCAGTAACTTAAATTTTTATGCTGTCGCTGTTCACGTATGGTCTGACATACGGGGTCGCTGAGGCTCAGTCAGATACAAAGGAACTAGGTCTGAAGCTAACTTCTTCCCGGTCTTTTGGTCAGTTTGATGCTCCGGTTGAGAGAGATATTCAACCTTCAGTCAACCCCGCTCGTTTCTTTAAGCGCTTGCTGCAACGCGGGGGTGAAAGCAGCTAGAAGCGGAGTTTTAGCAGATCCGCATCCCCTCACAATTGAATAGATATCAACACAGTTCTGTTATTTTTACAGAATTGAGCTTTGAATTCAAAGTGTTAAGCCGCTGGAAATGCGTACTGATATATAAGGTAAGAAGTAGGGGTATATAGCATATCCCTACTTTTTGCTGATTTGCGCAATTGGTATGTCAGGATACATATCTTAATGAACCGATCGATTACAGATCAATATTGATACAGGATTGTCAAAGAGTTCTACCTCTAACGTTAATTGTGGAGAAGCCATGGTGTCATCCAGAATTGAGCTGAAGCAGTTTACTCAAACTGAGATTTTGCTGGCTGCAGATACGCTAAACACGACTTCTTCCGGAAAACGACGAATCATTCTAAGCCCAGATGGATTGGTGTCGATTGAAGCCCAACTGAGGCCACTGCCCAATAGCCCTGGTCTGCCCGCAGGCGAGATTGTGCCCGGTGTCGCTGGATATCTGTTTAATCTGCCAGTTTTTGTAGATTCAGATAGCGATGGAAATTACATGGTTTAGAGTCATCTCAGCTTTCAGCAAGCCAAAAGTAATCGCTGATCGCTTTGCACCAACTGTTCAAAATCATCCGCTGACAAAGCTTGACTAAACAAAAAGCCCTGCATTTCATCGCAAGCTTGCCGTTGCAGAAACGCTAATTCGGCCTCGGTTTCTACTCCTTCTGCAACCACGCGTAGCGCTAACTGCTGACACATGGCAATGATCGCAGTAGCAATCGCGCCATTCTTAGGATTCTGATCGATATGGTGGACGAAGGAGCGATCGAGCTTCAAAGTATCAAATGGCAGCCGATGCAGGTGACTCAAACAAGAATAGCCTGTGCCAAAATCATCCATTGCCAATCGCAGACCCATTTCCTTCAGCCGTTGGAGTTGCTGCGATGCTAAATCGATATCTTCAATTAAGGTGCTTTCCGTCAACTCTAGCTCCACTGACTCAGGAGCCAAACCAGTTTGCTGCAAAATTTGGCGAATCTGGTGATAGAGATGGAGTTGCTTCAACTGATACCCGGATAGATTTACGGCGATCGTCAAATCTCTCAAGCCGTTTTGCTGCCACCGTTGCAATTGGGTGCAGGCTGTTCTCAAAACCCATTCGCCAATCGGATCGATCAGACCCGTCGCTTCAGCAACCGGAATAAATTGAGTGGGAGAAATACATCCTTTGGTGGGATGGTGCCAACGCAGCAATGCTTCTGCCCCGGTAATGTGTCCAGAAGCCAGGGCAACTCTGGGTTGATAGACCAGAAAAAATTCCTGCCGTTCCACAGCCAGCCACAGGTCAGCTTCTAAAGCCAGGTCATCTGCTGATAAAAGCTTAGGATCATCAGTTCTGCTATCTCGATCGAGTAAGGCGGTTAAATAGCCCAGTCTCCCTTCAATATCTTGAAGTTGAGCTGTATACTGGCGCTTAATCAAAATGTCGGATTGATATTTTTGCAGGGCGACTTCAATACTGGTTTTCAGATCGTGCGGTTTAAAGGGTTTAACGAGATAACCATAAGGTTCGGTCAATTTTGCTCGTTCCAGGGTGGCGTCATCTGCATAGGCGGTCATATAGATTACGGGTAACAGGCGCTGAGCGTTCATGGTCGCCGTCGCTTGAATGCCATCGATTTCGCCTTGCAGCATAATATCCATCAGCACCAAATCAGGTTGATTTCGGAGTGCTTCAGCAATTGCAGCTTCGCCTGAATCAACGATCGCTACTACTTCATAGCCCTGTTGCTTTAAATTTCTAGCAATGTTTTCAGCAACAATCAGTTCATCTTCAGCGATCAGAATTTTAGGTAGTGTCGATTGAAGAGTCATGACAGGATTGAATGATGGGGTATAGACATGGTTTTACCCCTGAGTCGTTGCAGACCTTGAGCAAAAGGATTCGTGCCAAAACTTCCTAATAGGGAAGCAGAGGTCGAATGCTGGAGCACAGAGCTACCCTTCAGGTGGATCCAACCTTATTTTTCCCGCAATTGCTGCCAATTCATCAAAATCCTCCTTTAGCAGGAGGACAACCTCGTCCCGCAGTTCTTGATGCCAAACTAAGCAGATAACTATGCGGATAACTAGACTGGTGCATTGAATATTCAATAAGATAAAACCCTGAGAAGGGATCATGCTCCAGTGCTAACATGCCGTTGTTTCCCTGGTTTATCCTCAGGTGCTTGAATTCATGACGNCCCCCCCATCTTCCACCCAAGTCTGTGGTTACTCGATCGGTCGGTCCGCCAAGGCGGGGAAGTCGTTTCAGCTTTTTTCCAGGACTGCGAACGCGGTTAAATTTGTGGCGGGGCCGAAAGGACTTTAATGGCGCAAATTTGAGAGGGGCCAACCTGGGGCGCGTTGATTTAATCGGTACCCTGTTGCTATGGGCGACGTTTGCTTGGGCAACCCTACTATGGATGTCGTTGCCTGAGGCCCGCTTCATTGGGGTGATTTTAATTTGGGCCAACCTGATTTGGACGATTTTGGTTTGGATTAACCTGCGGGAGACAAATTCCCAGCAAGGCAGTCCATCCAGCCTGAAGAATGTCATGTTGATTGGCATTATTCTGATTTGGGCCACTTTGCTCTGGTCTATGATTGTCCTTTCCAAATTCGATCGATCGCTGCTGTTATGGGCAAACCCCAACATGGCCTTTATTCTCTGGGCTTTGTTAAGCAAAGTGGATTTAAGCCATGCCGATTTGAGCTGTACTGATTTAAGCCGAGCTAACCTAAACCGGGTTGATTTAAGGGATGCCAACCTGATGCAGGCCAATCTGCGGCAGGCCAATCTGCGCGAGGCCATTTTGCGGGGTGCAAACCTCAGCTATGCCGATCTGCGCGGGGTGGATTTAAGCGATGCCGATCTGCAAGAGGCCGTGCTGTTTGGGGCAAATCTGAGCGGAGCCGATTTGAGTGATGTCAATTTGAGTGGGGCGGATTTGCGGGAAGCAGAACTGCATCGATCGAACCTCAGTGCAGCCAATTTGAGCTGGGCCAGACTCAGCCGCGCCAACTTTAGCTGGGCCAATTTAAGCTGGGCGAACTTAAGTCGAGCGAAACTCACCCAGGCCAACTTAAGTGATGCTGATCTAAGCGGTGCCGATTTCCGAGAAGCAGTGTTGAATCGAGCGATCGTCCACCGGGTTGATCTGAGTGCAGTGCTGATTAAAGGCGCAAGGTTTGGCCAAAATGAGGGCTTAGAAGACAGCGAACGCATCAAACTGAAGGCTAGGGGGGCCATTTTAGAAAGTCAATTAGAAATCACAGAAGAGCATCCCTCCTAAGACTCTCTTAGCTCCAGAATTGAGGTTTGGCCTAGAAGGGGCTGTAGACGATCGAGAAATAAACGCCATTTTCCTGCCAGGTGAGATTGTCACCTTCAACCGGCACCAGCGGAATTCCCCAATCCAGGCGAGCCGAGAAATCTCGATGCTGCCAGAGTAAGCCAACCCCAACCCCAACTAACGTACTGGGATCGATGTCTACATTGGGATTATTCCAGGCTGTTCCCACATCGAAAAAGGGCACAATTTGCAGTACTCCCTCAATTTCCGGCACTCGCACGATCGGCAACCGCACTTCAGTCGAGAAGAGTGCTCCATTATTGGAGAGAATTTCATCTTCCGCATAGCCCCGCACACTCTGAGGACCCCCAATGCCAAACTGTTCTAGCGACACGAGGGGACTGTCGGTCAGTTGCACATCTGTTTTCACCAGCAATAAAGTGTCTGGAGCCAGCAGGCGAACCCATTGTCCTTGCCCCCGCCAAGCGAAGAATCGACTGTCGGGCGTTTTGTCACTCACGGTTGAATTGAACCACTCAACGCCTAAGCTAAACTGCGATCGCACCGCAAACACATGCTGACTACTGCGTTCTGTCCATTCCTGGAAAAAGCGGAGGGCTGAAACATTCGTGCGGCCTTCTTCATCGGCGTCGAGCGAGAGGGGAAATCCTTCTCCATCCACTTCAGTCTGGCTTTCTTGCCGAGAACCCGTTAGTCCAAAGGCCAGCTCTTCTGAGGGGGTTTGAATGACCGGCTGACGATAGGTGAGTTCGTAATAGCGAGAAGGAGCTGTGATATTAGCGCGATCGAAGGGTTCCGTAATCACTTCACTATTAGAAATTCCGGCAGCAACTCGCAGTGTGCCATTGCGCGGATTCAACGGTACTGTATAGCTTGCATCCACCTCATTACTGCCGTCAGTGTTGGTATAGGATACGCTCAAGGCATCTCCCAGCCCCGTCAAGTTGCGTTGATTGAACTCAATTTGCCGCTCAAAGCTGCCAACACTCGGTGCTCGTCCGTTGTCGAGCGTCAGTTGGACATTAAAGCTATCGGCCTCTTTCACTTCTACTTGCAGCACGCTGGTGCCGGGATGAGTGCCTGCCTGCAAATCTGCTGAAATGCTTTGAATCAGCGGATCGAGCTGCAAAAGCTGTAATCCTTCCAGGAGCCGATTTTGGTTGAGCGGTGTGCTGGCCACCAAAGCCAATCGACTGCGCACATAACCTGCATTTAAGCGACGCAGCCCAGTGATATTAATCTCCTCCAGGCTCCCCTCAATCACCTGAATTGTGATTACGCCATCTTCGATCGTCTGGGGTGGAATAAAGGCTCCGGATGTAATGTAACCCCGATCGACATAGAGCTGCGTCACCGCAGAACGGGCTTGCAGCAGTTCAGCAAATGTAATTTCACGATTACTAAATGGCGCAGTCACTTCAGCTAATTCAGCTTCACTGAAAACCGTGCTGCCCTCAACCTTGAACTGTTTCACAAAGACCTTTTCTGGGACATCTCCAGGCAGTTCTGGTTCAGGCTGTGGGGTCTCTGGCTTAGGCAGTAGTTCTTCTGGCGCAGGTAATTGGGGTAAAGGCTGTTCTGGTAAAGTGGGCTGGGGTAGAGGTGGAACTATCCGTTGAGCAATTACGGTGTTGGAAGGTCCCTCAGGTGTTGATCCGGTACCCAATCCATTTATTGAAACTGGTCGCTCAGAATTTGCTGAGACTGATGGCTCAGAACGTGACAGCTCAGAACGCAGTTCAGTAGGAGTAGCTTGGGCCCAAGCAGGTCCGACGCTGATGCAGCCTAAAACAACAAGGAACAACCTTACTTGCCAGGGTTGATTCACACCACTTCCTTCCTTCACTTACTTCCATCTGACTGAAACAGCCTGCATTGATGGAATTCTCTCGGTTTAGCTGATGAGAGAGTCCATTGAACTGGCTTGCTCCAAATCATACTTTAAGAAGCAATGACGAGAAAATCGGCAAATCTCGGATACTCAAACACTGGTTACTCAAACACTGGTTACTCAAACACCATCTACACCTGTGAAGGTGCAAAGGGCATAGCGGGTTAGGGCACAAAGACTGTCAAGCCTGCTGGGATACATTCCACTTCGACCGGCGTTGTACCAATCACCTCCCCATCGATCGCCACTTTTTGAGGTGGGTTGGTAGTTAGCCGTAACCGTTGAGCCCCCAGATGCACAATATTAGGAGACTGCACGGGCTTCATCAGTGCCCCTCCCAGCAGCTTCGTCACCGTTTGGATCGCTTCTAACTTGGTGCTAGCCGTGGCGATCGTCACATCCAGCAAGCCATCATCGAATACCACTTGACCAATTCCTTGGGCCAAGACAGACGTAATCGGTGCAGCATTGGCGATCGTAATGGCACCCGCCTGAAACTTTTGCACTGTGCCATCCATTTCAATCTCGGTTTCAAACAGCTCTTGCTCATCCAACTGCTGCCAACCCGCCATTAGATAAGCCAGGGCTCCCCATCGATCTTTCGCTTCTCGGTCCGCCCGTTCGATCACCTCTGCTTCCAAACCAATGCCCGCCAGCAACACCATCGGAATCCCATTGCAGTAGGCAGCGTCCACCTGGCGCGTATTTCCGGCCAAAATCACCTGACAGGCACTGCGCAAAGGCGTCAGGGTGGTTGGAATTCCCAGGGCTGAGGCAAAGGCATTGGCAGTTCCTCGCGGCAGAATTCCCAGCGGCGTCTCGCTACCGATCAGAACCCCTGCCACCGCAGACACCGTCCCATCTCCGCCACAGGCAATCACCAAATCGGCATTGGCGGCCAGGGCTTTTCGGGCAAAGTCTTCTGCACAGTCCTCTACAGTCGTTTGATGCACTTCCAGATGCAGGTGGGGTTCTAAGAGCCGCTGGATCAAGTTCAGATCTTGTTCTGCATTGCCCTGACCAGAAACCGGGTTGAAAATCAAATGGGCGACGCGACTGCGGGCCAGACTTTCAATTACCGTTAGCGCTGTTGCTAAATTGGTGGCAAACGGCACGTTACAGAAAGTGCAAATCTGAATCAAGCTCTGCAGCGCCGGATCATAGGTTTGCAGCGAGGCATCCCATAAGCAAATCACTGCTGCCACATTGCCTAGACCCACTTCGGTGGCGATTTGGGCTGGACCTCCCATGCTTTCTGGCAGCAATCGCTGTACCGTCATGCTGGTAGCTGCATTTAGCCGTTCTCCCGTTTGCTGAGCGGCAATTAGCTGATACCGGCCAAACACAGGCTGATATTGACGAACTAGAGCAACTAAATCTTCGCGGTGGCGATCGTGAGCAAATAGGGCGATCGTAGCGGTCATATTGAGATTTATTCTGAAGAATTGTTTAGACGACCCGTCTACGGTCATTATGAGGAAGAACGGCAGCTCTGGCTACCTATCCCAAGGCGAATTTTGTAGAATGAGTGCCTGACCTTCGGTCCCAGATCGGCGCTTCGCATGGGCACAGTCATCCTTCAGGTTTGCCGTCTGAATCATTCGTCTGAATCATTCATGGATCGATCGAACCCTCATTGAAATCTCATTGAATCACCTTATGCAAGAATTGACCCGTCCCAGCACCCCCTCTGCCTCGCTTGCTCGCAGCGACATGGAAGCGTTTTGGATGCCATTTACCGCCAATCGTCAGTTTAAAGAGCATCCGCGTCTGTTTGTGGCTGCCAAAGATATGCACTACACCACGATCGACGGTCGGCAAGTTTTAGATGGCACGGCTGGCCTCTGGTGCGTCAATGCGGGCCACTGTCGGCCTCATATTGTGGAAGCAATTCAACGCCAAGTCGCCACGATGGATTATGCCCCCGCCTTTCAAATGGGACATCCTGGCGCATTCCAATTGGCCGATCGCCTTGCCAAGATGCTGCCCGGAGACCTCAACCATGTCTTTTTCGCCAATTCTGGTTCAGAGGCCGTGGATTCTGCCCTGAAAATTGCGATCGCCTATCACCGAGCCAAAGGAGAAGGCACGCGGCAGCGGCTGATCGGACGGGAACGGGGCTATCATGGCGTCGGATTCGGCGGCATCTCGGTGGGCGGCATTGGTCCGAATCGCAAGTTCTTTGGCAGCTTGCTAAATGGCGTCGATCACTTACCCCACACCCACAACCTGCAAGAGAATGCCTTCAGCCGTCAGCAGCCGGAGTGGGGTGCGCATTTGGCCGATGAGCTAGAGCGGATTGTGGCGCTGCATGATGCTTCTAATATTGCCGCCGTGATTGTTGAACCGGTGGCCGGATCCACAGGCGTGTTAATTCCGCCAAAGGGATATCTGGAACGCTTGCGGGCGATTTGCGACAAATATGGCATTCTGCTGATCTTTGACGAAGTGATTACGGGCTTCGGACGGCTGGGGGCAAGCTTTGCGGCAGACTATTTCGGCGTCATCCCCGATATGATTACCGTGGCAAAAGGCATCACTAACGGCACCATTCCGATGGGTGCGGTCTTCGTGCGGCAAGAAATCTACGACACCTTCATGACGGGTCCGGAAAATGCGATCGAGCTAGCCCATGGCTATACCTATTCGGGGCATCCGATGGCTTGCGCAGCGGGATTAGCCACGCTGGAGCTATATGAGCAGGAAGGGCTATTCCAACGCGCCAATGAGATGGCGAGCTATTGGGAAGAAGCTGTGCATTCGCTCAAGGGCCTGCCCTATGTGATCGACACGCGCAATCTAGGATTGATCGCCGGAATCGAGTTAGAAAGTATTCCAGGCAAACCCACTGCTCGTGCCTTTGAATGCTTCCTGCGCTGCTTTGAGCAGGGCTTATTGATTCGCACCACCGGAGACATCATTGCGCTGTCGCCGCCATTAATCATCGAAAAACATCATATTGATGAACTGTTTGGCCGCTTGGCAGAGGTGATTAAAGGGTTGCCTTAAGCGTATACCGTTTCGACGGCTTGACCAAAGCAGAGTTCATACCCGTCTGGATCTTCCAGGCGGAATTCTTTCATGCCGTAGAAAGTAGCGGAGAGTTCGCTGACCGCAAATCCTTGCTGCATTAGATTGGCATGCAGGGCTTCAATCTGAGTGGGATAGAAGTAGAGGATGACATCACGCGATCGCCGATCGCCAAAGGGCTCTTCGCCCAGAACCAGCATGAGTTCGACCTGGTCCGATCGCAAAAACACCCAGTTGAGCTGACCCTCATGTTCATAGGTATTCAACACCTGAAATCCCAAAGCTCGTTGATAGAACTCAACGCTGCCAGCCACATCCGAGACACAGATCATGGGCACCATGCCGGACAGTTTCATTTTCCTGCCGCTCCTGCGCGATCGTCTTCAGCTATAGTACATCAGCTCGGTACATGAGTACTGGAATATAGGCTGAATTGCGGCGAACTGATGAACTCAAACGATAAAATGACAACCATTAGCCCTTAGCGAGATCAAGGCGATTGGAATCGAGTATGTTACCGCGTGAAGAACTTCTGAAATCTATTGAAAATCGCGACACTGCGGTNGCGCGTCCTCGATCAGGCAGAGCAGGCGATCAAAACCTGGGAAGTCGTCTGCACCGATTTTCTGTCGCCGCCGGAACTAATCGAAGTGCAGCAGCTATTTTCCCGGTTAACCGAAGTGCATCTGTTGGCCTGGGGTGGCTATCCGCAAGCAGAACGGCAGAGAGTAGCGATCGCCCGTGCCGATTTACCGCTGGAAACGGCCCAAGTTGAAGTGGCGGCAATCGAGATTGCTGGAAATTTTCTGTTCGATCCGGCCAGCCACCGCGACTTTCTGGGAGCTGTGTTGGGAACGGGAATTGTGCGCGAAAAAGTCGGCGATATTTTGGTATCCGGTGAGCGCGGTGCCCAGGCCATTGTCGTGCCAGAAATGGTGGAATTTTTGATGCTGAACTTAACGCAGGTGCGATCGGTCCCTGTGAAAACGCAGGCGATCGATTGGAGTGAGCTGAAAATCCGGGAACCCAAGAAGAAAGAAATGACGACCGTGGAAGCCTCGATGCGCTTGGATGCGGTGGCCTCGGCGGGGTTTGGCATGTCGCGCAGTAAAATGGCCGATTTGATTAATGCCGGAGATGTGCGCGTTAACTGGAAGGAAATTACGCAGGCCAGCCATGCCCTGAAGACAGGTGATTTAGTTGCCATTCGTGGCAAAGGCCGATTAGAAGTTGGTGAAGTAGCGGTGACCAAGAAGGATCGATATCGCGTGCAGTTAACCCGATTCATGTAGCGTGGGCACCGCCCACCACCTGCCCACCATCCAAAATAAAAAGCAAAAGATAATAGAACGATCGAATGAATAGATCCGTATGAAAACGAATGCGGTGCGAGTGTTAGATAAGTTGGGAATTGCCTATCAACTCTTAGAATACGAGGTGGATGTCAACGATCTGGCGGCTGAGAGTACCGCTGAGAAAATTGGTCTCCCGCCTGAGCAGGTATTCAAAACGCTGGTGACGAGGGGCGATCGCACAGGCGTTTGTTTGGCGGTAATTCCCGGCGACAGTCATTTGAATTTGAAAGCCCTGGCTCAACTCAGCGGCAATCGCAAAGTGGAACCCGTTGCCCTGAAAGAAGTGCAGCCATTGACGGGCTATATTCGGGGCGGGGTAACGGCTCTGGCCTGTAAAAAGAATTATCCGGTGTATGTGGATGAGACGATCGAACTCTTCGATCAGGTGGCGGTATCTGCGGGAATGCGTGGGTTGATGATTCAGCTTGCACCTGGGGATTATTTGCGATCGGTCGCTGGAACGATCGGAGATATTGCTCAGGATAAACCGAGTTAGTGAGCAATGTAGATGGAAATTCGTTTGGGGTCAGTTGGTGATTATTTGCGGGTTCACTTATGATCGAAGAACGAATGGCGAGGGGGTTTTATGCAGTCCACGTCCACCAGTCCAATTCGTTGGACCGTTTCTGATCTCGCGATTTTTGAGGGCGATCGGGCGAATCGCTATGAGATTATTGACGGAGAATTGTTTGTGACCGGAGCACCGGATTGGAAACATCAGGCCGTTTGTATCAACATTGGCACCGTCCTGAAGCTTTGGTCAGATGACAGTGGTTTGGGGCAAGCGGCTGTTAATCCTGGGATCGTTTTCTCGGAATCAGACAATGTAATTCCAGATGTGGTTTGGGCCAGCCATCAACGTTTGGAACAGTTGCTAGATGAAGCTGGACATTTAACGGCTGCACCGGAGCTGGTGATTGAGGTGCTATCTCCGGGTAAAACGAATGAACGGCGGGATCGAGAAGCCAAACTTAAACTGTATTCGATTCGAGGCGTGTTGGAATATTGGATCGTTAATTTTCAGCAGCAGAGCGTTGAAGTGTATCGTCGAGAGAATGTGATGCTGAAGCCTGTCGCTATTCTCTATCAGCAGGATGAGCTGAATAGTCCGATTTTGCCTGGGTTTCGCTGTTTGGTCAGCAAGTTTTTCTAAGATATGGAAATTCAAGAAGTTCGATATTTGGTAGGGGGCGGGTTTTGCTGTCAAATCCTTTGCAAGATGCAGATTGGTCTGCTAAACCCGCCCGTACAATTTGCGGATTTATTAAAACCACGATCCTGAGTCAACAAGCTTGCCCCTCTCGTCACAATCCATCCATCCATCACAGTCAATTATTTTTGATCGCGCACTAAGCCGGTAAAGCCTGCGACCCATAGCGAGGTTAACACCCAGCCAGCAACAATTTGAAACTAGAAGTAGAACCAAATGTTTACTTGGCGAGGGTCAACAGACGATCGATCGAGTTAGCAGCAGGGGACATAGGAAAGTGAATCGACAGTTTGCATTCAACTTCATCCATTCAAACTCTTTTTCAGAAAAAGATCGAATTTCCTAAATCAAAAAACCTCACGCTCTACAATCAGAACGTGAGGGAGGAATAGCACTTAGATTTGAATGACTCTCAGCACCTAAACAGACAGAAGTATGTTAGGAGAGATTTTTCAATCTACGCTTGAATCGCGATGTCGTTTGCTGTCAGGCTGGGACCATTTTGCAGCGTCGCGAAGTAGCCACCCTGACCAAAGCCGCTGCTGCTGCCGTTTTGGTTGAAGAACAATCGGCTAGTGCCTTCGCTGTAGACGATCGATTTCGAACTGAGGGCCGCAGCCGCATCATTCGCGACAATTCCAAAGTCCGCTTTGCTGATATTACCGAAGGTGGTTTGATCCAGCACGATTTGGTCTACGCCTACCACAAAATCTCGGATGATATCTTTGCCCATCGCAGCCTGTTGATAACTGGACCCCATATCGAAGATGAAGGAATCTGCACCCTCGCCACCCGTCAAAACATCTGCCCCTCTGCCGCCGGTTAGCTTGTCGTTGCCAAAACCGCCCCGCAGTACATCAGCACCGCCTTGACCCAGCAGAATATCATCACCTGCCTGACTCTCCAGCACGTTGGCGCTATTGTTGCCAGTCAGCGTATTTTTGAGGCTGTTGCCTGTACCATTGAGAGCGGCGGTGCCCGTTAAGGTAAGATTTTCAACCAGATTGCCCAGCGTGAAGTTGACGGAAGACAATACCGTGTCGATCCCTCCCTGGAAGATGAATCCCGTTTCCGGATCGGGGACCGTATCAATTAGTTCGATTACCACATCACCCACGCTATCCACAACATAGGTGTCGTTACCGATCCCACCGGCCATGTTGTCATTGCCGAGCCCGCCATCGAGTCGATCGTCTCCCGAGTCGCCCAAATCAACCAACCCTTGCTCAAAGTTGTTGATCAGCCTGCCCCGTGCACCCAGCACATCATCGCCCGCTTTACCTTGCAGGATATTATTTTGGAAATTACCCGCGATGCTATTGTTCAGCTCGTTGCCGATGCCGTTGATGCCGTTGCCATCTAGCACCAGATTTTCCAAATTAGCGCTCAGGGTGAAATCTCCATTAGCGCGCACCGTATCAGTTCCAGCATTGACTGCTTCATTGATGGTTGGGGTACCGTTCACGATATAAAGATCGTTTCCTAAGCCGCCATTCAGGATATCTCCCGTACTGCCTCTGAGTTCATCATCGCCACCGCCACCGTTGAGGATGTCGTTGCCATCACCGCCATCCAGCACATCGCCAAAATCGCCGCCATTGATGGTGTCATTGCCTGCAAGACCATTCAAACGAGTGCCAGCGGTTAAACTGCCGTTGATGATATTGTCTAACTCATTGCCGTTCGCAAATGACACTGAACCGACTACATCGAGATTTTCCACATTGGCAGCCAACACGGTAAAGCGAGCGCTCGATCGCATTAGATCAATGCCGCCATTCGCGTCTTCAATCACTTGATCTTGCTCGACATCCACGACATAGATATCGTTGCCCGATCCGCCGCGCATGGTGTCGCTTCCAGTGCCGCCATCTAAGGTGTCGTTGCCTGCGTCGCCAATCAGTAAATCGTTGCCTGCCAATCCAAAGATTTGATCGGATTCAATGCCACCAAACAGTTGGTCGTTGCTTGCGGTTCCGTTGATAATTGCCATGATTGAGGACTCCATTTAGAAATGAAAGGGTTAAGATTCGCTTTATTGAATTCGATCGTTTTACCTGTAAGGAGTGAACTAGCTGCCTTCAGGCTTTTGAATCGGTTGCTCAACTCAGCCATGAATACAATTTAGAATTTTCAAGGTGGGTTGTCAGTCTGAAAAAGTCAGATAAAGTCAGGAGTGAAAAATTACTTTTGAAGTGCATATTATTGATATGTGAAAAGCAATAGAAAATGAAAAAACTCTACCCCTGAATTTGAATCGCAGAGGTAGAGCTTATACGCAAGGAGATTTAAAAGAAAAATTATGTTTGGGCGATCGATAATTGCTAATTTTTCAGATCGGCGAATGATAGCCTGGTTAGTGAGATGCGTGCCCTATGGGTTTGATCGATGGAGGTGAATTTCATCAGTTTGAGTGGGCTAAATTTCAGTTTGTTTGTTGATAGCCACATCTTAGGCGGTTCAGCCCCTGGCAATCATCTGAAGAATGGCTAGACTACCCCTCAGCGAAATGGAGAGGAGGAGGGGGCGATCGTCTACGACTTTAGTTATAGTTCGATCGATCGACATCAACGAAAGTTGTAGATTGGCCTCGATCTCTGGAATCCTGGCTCGATCCAGGGTGATGATTGAGGATGCTGAGTAGATCGAAAAGGAATTCATGCTGCTGTCAATTCTGCGATCGATCCCCCTAAATCCCCCTTAAAAAGGGGGACTTTAAGCGCCTTGGCTCAGTGCTCCCTTTGTGCATAAGCATTGTCAATCGATGATATTCGAATGTAAGATTTTGCATTTCGATTGCGTTGGGTCGCATTGGCATGTTGAGGCGATGCAAAAGGATTGTGGGGCGATCGATCTTGAATGGATGACCTGGATATTGAATGGCGATCGATGACAAAAGGATTGCGGGTTGATGCAATTGAATTGCGATCGACTGCATTGGGATTGTGAGGGGTTGCATGAGGATTGTGGGTTGATGCAGCAGAAATGTTGGGTTGCCTACTAGAGAGAGTTAGGATGCATCCAGGATTTGTCGGGTTGGAACTGCGGTTTGCTCGATCGTGAATAGATGAATCAGTTTGGCCGGAATTTACGTGCTTGAGGCAGTAGATGTAAGATGGGCTTGTGAATCATTGCCCCGACCTGATAGACGATCGCATGGATATTACCCTCACCTTTGCTGCCCCTGAACTGGATGATGAAGACTTACAGACTGAAGTAGAGCGACTTTTGCCCCAGCTTCGGGAGATCGAGGGAGTTGAAGCTGCAAATTTGATGGTTGCTGAGCAAGCGCCTGATGGTGCGAAGTCATTTGGCGGGATGGCTTTAGGTGCGGTGAAGTTGGTCGTGGATAACTCGAAAATCATTCGCGGTCTGCTGGGGTTAGGGAATGCGCTGTTGGGCAACAAGAGCTTGAAGCTGACGGTGAAAGCCCGAGATGGCAGTGAGTTTAGTGGTGAGGCCAAAAGTCGCGAGGATCTGGAGTATTTGCTGCAACAGGCGGAAGAATTCTATCAACGACGGGGGCAAAAGCAAGCGTGAATCGGGCAGCGTTGTTGATTGGGGTGAGTGAATATGAGGCAGATTTGCCTTCGCTGCTGAGTGCTCGTCAAGACGTGATCGCAATTCGACAAGTGTTGGAAAATCCTAAGATTGGTGGCTTCAACAAGATTCGTGAGCTGCTAGATCCCGATCGCCAGTCGATGGAAGAAGCGATCGAGCTGTTGTTTGGGGAGTGCGGTAAGGATGATTTAGTGCTGCTGTTCTTTTCAGGGCATGGCATCAAAGATGATCGAGGTAGGCTGTATTTTGCAACTCGTTATACCCGCAAAACCGAAACAGGCGATTTAATCCGATCGACTGCGGTTGCGGCCAATTTTGTGCATGAGGTGATGGGAAACAGCCGAGCCAAGCGGCAGGTGATCGTTTTAGACTGTTGCTTTAGCGGGGCATTTGCTACAGGCATGTCTGCCAAGGCAGGACAAACTGAAAATATTGCGGCTGACATCAAAGCCCAGCTTGAATCAGAGGGACGGGCTGTTCTGACTTCTTCGACTGCGACTCAATATTCTTTTGAGGCAAATCAGGCTGAATCCGATCTTTCAATTTACACCCGCTATTTGATCGAAGGTTTATCTACCGGAGCCGCCGATTTAGATAGCGACGGGGTGATTTCGATCGATGAACTGCATGAATATGCACGGGCGAAAGTTCAAGAAGCGGCCCCAGCCATGAAGCCAGAAATTTACGCAGTGCGAGAGGGCTACAAGATTCAAATTGCCAAAGCACCTGTAGGCGATCCACGCTTGCTTTATCGCAAAGAAGTAGAAGAATTAGTTCGCAGTAGCCAGGGTGAGATTTCATCCCTCGATCGCCGCATTCTGAAAGTCCACGCTGTCAATCTTAAACTCAATCTTCAAAATGTCAGTGAGATTGAAGCTGAAGTTTTGCAGCCCTATCAAGAGCGCAAGCGTAGATTGCAGGAATATGAACAGGCTTGGGCAGAAGTGGTGCAGCAGGAAGCAGGTGTAAGTGAAATGACCCGCACCAAACTCAAGCGATTGCAGCAAGCCTTAAATTTACGGGATGAAGATGTCGCTCAAATTGAAGCAGCAATGCCGATACAGGAGCGGAAACCTACTTCAACGCCAAGTCCGATCCCTATCCCCAAGCCGACTCCAGCCCCGAAAACAAATCCATCTTCTCGATCGCCCCAACCAACTTCAAATCAACGATTGGGCCTGATCTCTCGTCCAGTGTCTCGTGAGCAACCTCCATTGATTTCAAGACTGAGCCGACAGCAATTTCTTAAATGGGCTGGATTGGGCAGTGCATGGTTTGTAACAACATTAGTTGTGCGTGAGATTATCAGAAATACTACACCTACTTCTACATCTATTTCTGTAGCTGCTCCCAAATATACGCAACCGACGGAGGAAGTCATGAACGGAATTCCTTTGTGGAAAGTTGATTTTGAGACGGTCATTGTCAATGAACGAGGGGAAGTAATCGATCGCCCTGCGAAACAGGCGAATTTTTTTAAGGAAGATTTGGGCAACGGTGTAGTTTTGGAAATGGTGAAAATTCCAGGGGGTTCATTCAAAATGGGTTCACCAGAGACCGAGAAGGATCGATCGGACAGTGAATCTCCTCAACGGACAGTGAATGTTCCCTCTTTCTTTATCGGTAAGTTTGCAGTGACGCAAGCTCAATATCAAGCGATTATGGGGAACAATCCTGCTAATTTCAAAGTTGATAAACGTCCTGTCGAAACTGTTTCTTGGAGTGATGCGATCGAGTTTTGTTGGAAGTTGAGCGATTGGACTAGCCGAACTTATCGATTGCCAAGTGAAGCTGAATGGGAATATGCTTGTCGAGCTGAAACAACAACTCCATTTCATTTTGGTGAAACCATTACAGGAGCATTAGCAAATTATGATGCGCGCGCAGTTTACCGATCGGAACCAAAAGGAGAATATCGCCAACAGACAACCGATGTAGGCACTTTTCCGCCTAATGCCTTTGGCCTTTATGACATGCACGGCAACGTTTGGGAATGGTGTGCCGATCATTGGCATGAGAATTATCAAGGTGCGCCGATCGATGGAAGTGCTTGGTTAAGCGACGATCAAAACGCTAGCAGGCTGTTGCGGGGCGGTTCGTGGAGCTTCAATCCTGCGTACTGTCGGTCTGCATATCGCAGCTACCACGTGCCCGCCTCTCGGAACTTCACTCTCGGTTTTCGGGTGGTTTGCGTTTTGGCCTGAGGGCAGTGAGGCAGGAAGCAGGAGGCAGGAGTCGGGAGCCAGGATTCAGGATAGTGAATGTACGATCCTGAATCTGTTCTGATTGCCGATCGAATGTCCCGTCCGCGAGTAAACTGCGGACTAATGGTGAAACTCTGCTAAAGCAGACTAAGCAAGCTTTTCAGCCCACTTGAGTGGGGTTGATCCATTAGCTCGCGATTTATCTGCGAGCGGGCGATTGCAAGCAATGATAGATCTCGAACATCGATCATTGCCACCGTTAAAGCGATCATCACCGCATGGATGATTTAGGGCGGATAGCTATCCGCCCTTACTGTTTGATGCATGGATGGTTTATATGGGCAGATCGCGATCCGCCCCGACCGATCGTTAACGCACCAGGACTGACATATATTTGCCTTCAAATGGTGCGGGAATAATTGGCGTAAATTTCACGCGATCGGTCGCAATCCGCTTCACATAAAATTCGTTGATTGTATGCAGGACTTGTTCTCGCGTGCCAATAATCCAGATTTGCGATTTGTCGGTATGCGAAACCTTCAGCAGTTCGTTGAACTCTGTAGACATAATGATTTCCCTCGCTGATGTTGGGGTTTATGGGGAAGAAAAGCTTAAGGCTTGGTACCCCGACCACTTGTTTGCTCCAGCGAGGGGATTGATCGATTAAGATCAACCCTATCCTGCCTTCTGCGTACACAGAACGTCAGGTCAGCTGATTATGGGTGTGACCAGCACTCATAGTCAGCGCCGTGCCTTAAGCCGAATCTTGCTGGCAAAAATAAATCCAGCTTTTTTAGGATAGGGGAAAGTTCGATCGAACACAAGCGTAGGCAAGCGATTTGTTAATAAATGGTAGCTTTGTTGCATCCCCACCGCCACCACCATTGCTCCGGTTGCCCGATCGACTTCCAAGCTATCTTCGATGCCTTTACAGGCTGTAGAGTGCGATCGTCCCTCCTCAATCAACGTAGAGTGGCTGATTAGCCAAATGAGATGTGGAATACATCACTTGTGCTGCTTTGGCCATCACTGACAGAGAACCCGAAGCCATCACCCGTCGGCAAGTTGAACGTCGCCAGATCGGTTAAAAAGATCTCATTGTCCTGACCATCTGATTCCGTCCAGATAGCTTTGGAGCCAGCAGTCTTGAGATCATAGGGAGCGATCGGAATACTCCTGGTTGATTCGGTCAGCAGGTTGTAGTAATAGGTATTCCCCGCACTCTGCCAAACCAAGTCTGAACCAGAAAGTTGGACTCTTTGAGGATCAACTGCATCTGCCGTGATTTGCTTGGTGCCAAGTTCGTTGTTATAAACAAACAGCTCTTTATCATTGCTGGATGGATCCTGTCCGATCCAGACTGTATAAGGTCCCCAGGACAGTGGATTTGTGTCATCCGTGAAGTTATTCGTTAATTGAGTGGTTGTATAGCCATCACGGGCAAAGATCTCCCAATCATTGCCATCCCAACCCTGCCAAACGGTATAGCCTCCATAGACATTAGGATGTTCAGCTTTAAGCGTCGGGTTTGTGTAGTTCGTGAGATTTATAGCCTGTGGATTATTAGCATTATGATTGTAGTAGAATATGTCTCCTCTCGAATTGCGCCACACCGCATAGGAGCCATCTACGTCTGCATAAGCACTAGTGTTGCTAACAGTAATACTGGTGACACCGTCATAAAAATACAGCGGTCCCTCCCAATCATAAAAAACATTGGAGCCGCTAACTCCTAATATTGTAGGTGTATCGTAGTCATCTAAATCGGCAAATTGCGTTGTTTGTCCATTGCTGGCATTGTAAAAAAATAGGCCATAGCTATTACCATCCCAAATTCTCCACGCAACGTTCTTTCCTGAAATTGCTAGATTGCCTTCAGGAGAACCATTGGCAGTTAGTCGGGTTGTTGTTTTTGTTTCACCGTTATAGAAGAACACTTCTGGTGCTGCGCCGACCGATGCTGTCCAGGCAACACTTACGCTTGTGCCCAAAGGCGAGATCACCGCATATTCATCATTCACAGTATCATTTGTAATTTGGGTGATCGCTCCTCCTTGATAAGTGTATGTCAAACGATTGCTATTAATATCAGCTTGTGTAAAGACAGAGCCGATGCCGAGCGATATGCCATTCAGCTTCAAGCTTCCTTGTTGAGGAATGCTGGTGAGCGTATAGACAATACTTTCTGCGGCTTGCTCTGAATCGGAGGTCCACAAAGAATCGCCATCGATCGTCAAGGTTGTGCCTTGAGAAAGCACTGCACCCGTGGTTGGCACTGAAAGCCCAACGTTGTATCGAACGATCGGTGCTGTATTCTCATTCGGCTCAGGATTGGGATTGGGGCCAGGGTTAGGATTCGGCCCAGGGTTGGGGTTTGGCCCAGGGTTGGGGTTCGGCGTAGGACCCACTGAACCAGCCAAATCTTTCATCCGAAAGTCGAGTCGATAAGGCGTTTTGTGTGCGCCCTTGCGTAACGATACACGCACATAGTAAGTGCCTGCCGCAACCTCAGTGGTAATCGATTCAGGCTTTTTCCCAGCATGGCGGGATTGCTTCAAAAGCTTGCCCTGTAGACTCAGCAGCGCCAAATTTGCATCCGATTTCAATCGAGTCATATCTAAATCTAAGCTGCTGCGGTGCTTGAGATCGATCCGGAAGAAATTGAGCGGGTGAGCAGAATTAAGTTTACCCTGGCGGGAAAAATGTTGCCAATCTGCGGCAACTCGTTGATTAGAGTGATTTGAAAGTTCAAGTATATTAAACATCATGCCTCCTGAAGCTGTACGGTCGCTTGCTGAAAGGCACTCTTCTCAAATTATGTTTGAGGAGGGTGTAACGACGAGAAAACTGTAGATGGCTGATTCTATCAACAGACTGATTCTATTAATAGTTAGCCAAGGTGGAATCGATCCAACTTCAACCTGATTAACTGAAAATAAAGCGATCGCTCAACACAATACCCCCTGATTTCTGTAGAGTCAGGTGGAAGCCTAGACAATACCTCCGATTGGAGGGATCCTACGCTTTTTCTACGTATTTATTCTAGGACAATCAATTCTGTCAATCGCCAAAAAGATAGAAAATGTAACTTTTAATACGCAAAAAACTCTTATAGAACGAAAGTAAATTGATTCAACAATGCTCAGATTAATTTCAATATGGCGATCGGTTGTTGGAATCAAAGCCGCTCGTTATAGTAGGATAAACATCGGCTAAATAACTAAGCAACTGAGTAGAACCACTAGCCTGCTAAATTAGTAATGAATGCTCAAGCCCCTGGCAAAAATATCTGGTTTGCACTGCTGTTGTTAACAGGAGAGTATATTCTGCTGGGATGGTATTTGGCTGCTCATCATGTCTTTTGGCTGATTGGCAGTTGTGTTGTGATAGCTACCTTTGCTGTGATTTGGAAAGAAAATCCCATTTTGGATACGCTGGTTTGGTTGATCAAACAACCCATCTTTGTTGCGATCGGGATTAGCTTCCTCCTCAGCCTCCTGGCTGCATTTCTGTTCATCAACCCCGTTCTATTAGGCATTAGTTTTTTGCCAGCTATTGTATTACTGTATGCATCGATGGAAATGCGATTGGCAAATTTTAAGCAGCTAGATATTGTATTTTGGGCCATGGCAATCACAGGCGTGGGTTTGGGAATCGGTGAAGCGATCGACCTTTTTATCACGCCAAGCATGCGATATTAAATTCAGTTATTCTGCCACCTATTTCCCAAGATGTTTCTTCAAGTGTGCCAGCAGGCTGATTCAGTTAGGGCAGTTTGGTCGTAGTTCGCGGATTCGCCAACTTTTCGACCGAATTGGCTAGTCGGTCTAGGGTATCTGCCTGCCGCTTCAACTGTTGAGTCTGCTTCTGGATTTCTTCGATCTGTCTTGATTGCGAGAGTGCGTTGCTTGTATCAGGCGTAAAGAATTCGCAGCCTGAAAGTAAAATACAGAAGAGGAGTCCAATCATCACGATGTAGCGCATTTTATTCTCCACTTTGCATCGTTCCGTTTTCTATTCATGCTTCTAGTTGAGTCATTTCTATCCAACAATTTGCTAAACCTGCCTCTTGCTAAAGATGGAACTTGCGATCGGTGCGAGTTGAGTGTCACCCCTCAGATGGCAAGATGCCCGTCTGGCAACAGGCATCTAGACAAAATGACATAAAATCTCAGACAGACTTCCAGAAAATGGACTACAGCAAATTCTCAGAGGGATTCTCTGGTACAGTCCAGTAATAAACCGTTTTGCCCTCCACTTCGACGATCTGGTCGGGTTCCCATTCTCCCATATCGAACGCATGAGACACGATCCGCGTGCCGGGTTGGAGTTCCCGCAGGAGTTTCGGACGCAGTTTAACATTTAGCTCAGGCAGGAGATAAAGCGTGACAACCGTTGCATCACTAAAATCTGTTGCAAACAAATCCTGCTGTAAAAACTCGACTCGATCGCTCACTCCGGCCCGTTCCGCATTTGCATTCGCTTCTTGCACCCGTTGTGGATCGATGTCAATGCCGATGCCTCTTGCGCCTCGATCGCGTGCGGCAGTAATCACGATTCGTCCGTCACCACTCCCCAGATCGTAAACTACATCATTGGACTGAACATCTGCCAGACGCAGCATTTCGTTAACAACAGGTATTGGAGTTGGTACATAGACCACATCTGGATTGCGAGTTTGAGCCTGAGCTGTATCCGTAGGGGCTTGGGTTACCGATCCGTTCGTTTGAGAGTTGGCAGTATTGCCTGGTGTTTCTGCTTCAAAGTTGCGTTGCTGCGTACAGCTAACGACTGTCAGACTGAGAATGCTAACGCCAACCAAGAGCGATCGAAGCAAGGGTTTGAAAGACATGATCAATTTCTCCTTGAATGAGGTTTCTTCTGAAAGGGACAAACGATGGAATTAGGACGTGCGACGGGCAAAAGGAATGCCAAGTAGCACTACCCCAACACCGACTAATGCGCCAATGCCCGTATAAACCAGGCTGGAATAGAACAAATAAGCACAAACAACGCAGAATAGAATGGGAATAATAGGATAAAGCGGAACTTCAAATGCACGGATCCGATCGGGTTCTTTAATTCGCAAGGTAATCAGCGATAACGTGCTAAGCAAAAAGAAAATCCAGAAAATGGGAGCGGTGTAGTCCACCATGGTTTCGAATCCCTGACGGGTAAAGGTTCCCAATCCCACTAAAGCGAGGGCGATCGCCCCTTGTAGCAAGTAAGCGATTGTGGGTGAACTGGGTTGGGATTGCCAACGTCCTAACCAGCGAAAGGGTGAAATATCTTGACCCAATGCAAAGTTGGTTCTTGCTCCGGTGAAGATGGTGGCATTGATGGAGCCGAGGGTGGCAACCACGACTAGCAAACTGACGAAGATGGCTCCTGGCTCACCCAAACTCTGCCGCAGTAAATCTGCTGCAACAGCCCGTGATGCTGCCATGCCTGCAATTCCCAATCCCTGTAAGTACGCCAAATTGATTAGCAGATAAGTTCCTGTAATGATGCCAATGCTCCATAACAGCGATCGGACAATATTTCGTCTAGGATTCTGGATCTCAGCAGAGATGTATGCTGCTTCATTCCAACCCCCGTAGGACAGCAGGACGAAAACCATTGCCAACCCCCATGAGGAGGATGGGTTAGCGGGAGAAGCCGTGGCAGCAGTGGAAGTTGGAGCAGCTGCCAGTCCAACCAGGATAACTAGCAGTAAGCCCAAAATGAGTGATAATGCCAACCCCGTCTGGAGCCGATTACTCTGACGTAAGCCGATTATGTTCAGTCCTGTCAGGCTGGCGATCGCAATTGCCGCATAAACGGAGGGTGAATAATCCCCAAGAGACAACAGCTGAGACGCATAGTCTCCAAACACAAACGCGAGGAGTGCAATTGATCCGGTTTGAATCACGGTCATCCTTGCCCAAGCAAACAAGACTGCGATCGGTTGACCAAAGGCCCGTTTCAGGTAGTAATAGTTACCGCCGACATGGGGATAGGTTGTGGCAAGCTCGGCGTAGCACAAGGCTCCCAGAAACGAGATCACTCCGCCAATCAGCCAAACCTGCATGACGCCGCCAAAGGTTCCAGTGTTCGCAGCGACTAGCGCAGGCGTTTCGAAAATACCTGCTCCAATCACCAGTCCAACAATTAGGGCGATCGCATCCAATAGGGTAAGGGAATGGCGTGGAGCTTTTGTTCCAGGTTGATTGTGCTCCAGTAGAATCGAGTTTTGAAGTCTACTCACAGTTCAAAATTTCACGCATCAGGAATGTTGATAGTAAAAATATCAATCTGATTCTGATCATGAATAGCAAATATGACTAAAAAGTGACATCTCAGAAACCTTTTGATTTCTAGAATGAGAACAAATTTGGAAATTAAGAGGGTGTCGGATAATCAGCAAAGAGATAATTCAATCTGGAATAGGGAACCTTGATTGACCTGGCTGACCACCGTTAAGCGTCCACCATGGGCTTCAACAATTTGTTGGGCGATCGCTAAGCCTAAACCCGTTCCCCCTTTCGTGCGAGTTCGTTCCTGATCGACGCGATAGAAGCGATCGAAAATATGCGGTAAGTCTGTTGCTGGAATGCCGATGCCGGTATCTTCTATCTGAATGAGAATGCGATGATAGTGAGGAATTAGGCGTAACCAGATGCTCCCTTCAGCCAATGTGTGGTTACAGGCATTCGTAAGTAAGTTTATGATGGCCTGTTTCAATAAATCGGGGTTGCCCTGGATCATAATCGGATCTTCCGGCAGTTCTAAATGTAGGGTCAATGATTGGGCTACAGATTGGATTGTGGTAGTTGCGATCGTCTCTTTCAATAAATCATTTAAGTTGATGGTCTGGATTGTGTTTGCGTCTAATTGACCAGCATGTCGTGCCAAAAACAGCAGATCTGTCACTAACTGATTCATCAACTTTGCGGTTTCAACAACCTTTTCCAAACGAAGATGCTTGGGTTCTCCTTGATCGATCGGACTAAGCAACCCGACTTGAGCATTGCTGAGCATGGTCGCAAGAGGCGCTCTAAATTCATGGGACGCATCTGAGGTGAAGCGTTGCAATTGGATATAGGCATTCCGAATAGGCTGCATAGCCAATCCCCCTAAAATCCATCCCGTCAGACTAATTGCGCCGAGCGTTAGAGGAATGGCAATTGTTGTCACGAGCAGCATAGCTCTGACAGCATCTTGCGTTTCAGTTAAGGGAATCGCGACTTGGAGATAGCCGATCGTGCGTTCATTGTGATCAACGGGTAGCGTCAATTGCCGTAGCCATTCTGAATCGGATTGAATGGTTTCAAAGGCTGAGCGGACCTGAATATCATCTGATGGTTGCGGACCGTAAAACTGGCGCAATTTGCCATCACCTGAATACCAGCGAGCATAGACAATGTTGCTGTCAGAAGGCGGAGAGAAACTGCCCAGCACTGGCACATTACTGAGGTCGATCGATGCTTTGCCCTGCTGCCATTTGTAGTCGATGTTGGCTGCCATGAATCTGGCTTTACGGTAGAGCAGGCGATCGCTCTCTTCTAGTCGATCGACGACTCGTTGATAATAAATCACCCCCGCAAAGAGAATTAAAATGCTGCCCATCGACAGGGTGAACCAGCGAGCCAGATTACGACGACTACGATTGAACATCTGGATTCAAGCAGTATCCCATGCCGTAAATCGTTTCTAACCAGTTGGGAATGCCCACAGCCTGTAATCGCTGTCGTAATCGACGGACGAGCGCCGTAATGGCATTACTTTCAGGTTCATCCCCCCATTCCCACAAAGCTTGTTCGATCTGATTGCGTGAGAGAACTTGTTGGGGATGACGCATTAAATATTCTAGTAATTGAAACTCGCGGGCAGAGAGCTGAACCGTCTGTCCCTCTCGCTCAAGCATTAAAGTTGATAAATGCAGCGTTAAATCTTGTACCTGTAAAGCCTCTCCTTGCCAGAGGGGCGATCGGCGTCCTAATGCCCGTACTCTTGCTAGTAGCTCAAAAATATCCGCAGGTTTGACAAGATAGTCATCTGCACCAGCATCTAAACCGCTGATCCTATCGCAAACTGCATCTTTGGCTGTCAAAATCAAAACGGGAGATGTTTTTCCTGAATGACGATATTGCTGACACAGACTTAACCCGCTGACTTTGGGTAACATCCAGTCGAGGATCAGCAAATCATAGTCACGCTGCGAAAGCATCCATTGGGCGATCGCTCCATCGACCACTCCATCTACAATGTGGCCAGCTTGAGAAAGCGCCGCATGAAGCGGTTCTAGTTGATTTGCATCATCTTCTACCAATAGAATTCGCATTGATCCTATCTCGTTCTACATGGGCAAGATAGACAATCAAATTGAGAAAAACGTCTTTCAGAGGTGTGATTTTGACTGAATCAGTTATTTATAAGATAAGGAGGTGGGAGCCATGTCAAAATCATCCCAAATTGGTAGAGGCCCATGACTTCACGCCGCTTTTTACAATTACTACATTCTCTGGGTTGGGAATTTTGGTTGCCGCTACCTTTGATTGCGCTCCTATTTTGGATTGTGGGTCACTTCATGGCAGTGCAAGTCTTAAACCGTCCTTACGATTCGATCAATAAGCTTCAGGCAGATGTGCAATTAGACACAAAGTTATCAATGACTGTGTTGACTATCAATGCTGAGATCGATCGCAGTCGTGGCGTTACCCATGTCTCAATTCAGGCAACCAATGCAACATTAAAAACGCTTCAGTATAAGTTTCCGATTACTCAAGCAGATCAAGTTGAAGTTGCGATTGCTCAGGAACTAGAAATCCCGGTTGAACATATTCGTAAGTTAATTAGCTATCGCATCCAAGATTAGCTGATTGGTAATGACGCTTGGTAAAGATATCTCCAGGGCAGAAAGAATTATGGAAAAGAGATGAGCGTATTAACAGTCGATCGTTCTGATTTAATAGATTGAGAGCGATTCTGAATCCAGGCAAACAAGGCGGCAGCTCCAACTAATATAACCGTGATACCTACAACGATTTGTAACATGATGCTATAACGCATGGGATTTTAGATTTTGGATTTTAGATTTTTGTTCTGTGGTAATTAAGCTAGGTTAAAGTGTTCCATATGCACATTGGTAACCGGAACTTTTAGCTCAAATAACGCCCGCTCTACTGCATCCATCATGACCGGAGCGGCACAGATGAAGTACTGTCGGCTACCCCGATGTTGAGGAATGTACTTTTCTAGCAAGGCTCGATCGACATAGCCGGTTTCTCCTTCCCAGTTATCATGTGTTTTACGCAACACATACACGATCGTTAAATTGAGCGTTTTCTTTAGTTCCTCCAATGCCTCTCGGTAAGTGATGTCATTCCAGGAAGGTGCTGCGTAAATCAGCAGGAAGGGCCGATCGTCTTTGCGTTCTGCGGCGGTTAGCAAGATGCTGTAAATGGGCGTAATTCCAACACCACCGGCAATCAGGACAAATCCGGCACTGTCCCCATAGCGATCGATCGTAAACACGCCATAGAGGCCGTCCAAATAGGCTTTTGTGCCCGGTTTGTAGTCTTGAATTCGTTTGGTGAAATCTCCGATCGCCTTGATGCCAAACTCAATTCGATCAGACCGATCGCCGCTGGAAGACATGGAGAAGGGATGTTCTCGCATACTGAAGGGAGTAATGTTTAGCGTCAGCCAGGAGAATTGACCGGGATGAAAGGTGAATCCGTCATGACCCAGGGGACGCAGTGCCAGAGTCCAAACCTCTCCTCGTTGCGGTAAAATTTCTTCCACCACATAAGGCTTTTTCTGCATCAGCCAGGGTTTGACTAACCGGACATAGAGAATCAGCCAGAGTGCGATTAGAATCATACCTGACCACAAAACAACCTTCCAGAATAGACCCAGGTAGTTGCCAACGGCGATTGTGTGTCCGAAGCCCAGTCCGAGTGCGAGTGCTGCCAGAATGGTATGAGATGCGCGCCAAGGCTCGTAGGGAATTTTGAGCTGCTTCCGCCAGATGGTTGTGATCACCATTGCCAGAAATGCGATCGTTCCCAAAACCGCCATTTTTGCCCGCAAAGGAGCCTGGGGAAAGTTGAGGAGCTGGATTGTTTCTGGCTGAACGATGAATAAGATAACAGGATGCAACAGCACCATGAAAAAGGCAACGAGTGAGGTGTAGCGGTGAAACTGGAGCAGAATATCGATGCCATAGGAAGATTCAATCCGGTTAACGCGCGCTGTTAAAACAAACTGCAATGCCATCATGGCTAGGCCTATAAAGCCAAGCCCGACTGAAAAATCAACCCAAAATCCTTGTTCTGGTGGCGGATAGAATAACAGCACCATTAAAGGAAATAATGTAATTAGCAGGTATGCCAGAATCCACAGGGCAGCGACGCCAATGGGACTGTGCATTAATAACCGTCTCATAGTTTTATCCCTGCTGAATTAGGATTGGGATGCCAGTTGAAATCGACGATTCACTTCCTGCCAGTTCACGACATTCCACCAATTTGTCAGGTATTCTGCCCGTTGATTCTGATAGCGTAAGTAGTAGGCATGTTCCCAAACATCATTGCCGAGAATTGGAAAGTTGCCATCCATAATTGGGTTGTCTTGATTTGGCGTGGTGGTAATTTGCAGCTGACCTTGAGGATTGCGCACTAACCAAACCCATCCACTGCCAAACCGATCGCCCCCGGCTGCATTGAACTGTTCTCGAAAACTGTCAAAGCTGCCGAAGGTTTGGTCGATCGCTTGAGCAATTTCCCCGGTGGGTTGGCCGCCTGCATTCGGACCCATCAACTGCCAGAAAATCGTGTGGTTTAAGTGTCCACCTGCGTTATTGCGAACCGTTGTCCGAATCCCTTCTGGAACGTTATTGAGGTCACGCAGCAATGCTTCGACAGTACGGTTTTGCAAATTAGGTTGCTGTTCTAAAGCTCCATTCAAATTCTTGACGTAGGCGGCATGATGGCGATCGTGATGAATCTGCATGGTTTCTGGATCGATCGCTGCTGATAATGCACCGTAGTCATACGGCAGGGGTGGCAGCTCTGCTGGATAAGCCGCAAGCTCACCATCAGGTGAAGCAACCTGCGTCGGTTGAGGAGTTGAGGGCGGGGTCTGTACCTGAGAGGTCGTCTGGCAAGAGATTAGCAGCAGACATAGGACGACTCCTGCGACTAAAAAACGAATGGGGTTGCGTAAGAACTTTTTCATGGTGATTCCTTCTGTAAAATCTAACAGCTGACTAATCATCGACTCGATACCAGCGGTACCCATACCCTTTCAAATGAATTGCATGAGATGAACTGATGGTTGTTTCATCTGAATAATCTTCAAATAAATCAGTTAATTGCCTGGTTGAATTGCCGTTCAGGATGCTCGGTGGCAGCGACAAGGTAACTTTACAGTCAGTTTTAGCAAAGTTGTGAACCGCAATGACAACGTTGCCCTCCCACTTACAGCAATGGGCAAAAACGCTGGGCCGATCGGTCTCTAAAATTTGCCATGCACCCCAACCAAACTCTGGACATTCCTTCCGCAATCGAATAGCCCGTTCCATCCAATTCAGCAGGGATTCCGGATTACGACGCTGGCTGCTGACATTCAGTTGTTCATAACGATACGAACCTTCTGAGATGACTGGGAGCACCAGTTGTTCTGCTGAGGCAGTGGAAAATCCGCCATTGGGTGCATTGGACCATTGCATCGGGGTGCGGGCGGGATCCCGTTCCTCAAGCGATAAATTATCGCCCATACCCAACTCTTCCCCAAAGTTGATCACTGGGGTGCCGGGCAAGGTGAGTAGCAAACTGTAGACCAGCCGTAATCGTTGCGGATCGCCATCAACCAGGGGAGCAAACCGGCGACGAATGCCCCGATCGAAGATCCACATGCGCTCTTTATCGGGTGCCAATGCTGCCGCAATTTCGTTTTGCTGATCGCTGGATAGTTTATCTAGGGACAGTTCATCATGGTTGCGGATAAAATTAGCCCATTGTCCGGTTGGGGGAACTGGGGGCAACTGATTGAATGCCTGTATGAGGGGATCTGCTTTTTCCTGGGCGAGGGCGAGAAAGAGATGCTGATTGCCCCAAAAGTTGAACAGCATTTGCATCCGATCGCCACCACCGAAGTAATTGGGTAACTCCTCAACAGGTTCATTCGCCTCTGCTAACAAAATGGCATCACCCCGTCGCCAGGAAAGAAAATTTCGCAGTTCATTGATGTAAATGAAGGGATCCTCGACTTGCTCCAACAAATTGTCCGCTTGCCTTAGCTCAATTAGAAACGGAGCTGCATCAATCCGAAATCCAGAAACTCCCAGAGCTAGCCAGAAGCCCATAATTTTTTGAATTTCGGCTCTAACTTCCGGGTTCGTAATATTCAGATCGGCCTGGTGGTCATAGAACCGATGCGCATAATAGGCTTCTACTTCCGGACGATAGGTCCAGGTAGTTTCCTGAAAACCTGGAAACATCATTCCTTCTTTGATATCTTCAGGCTTTTGTTTCGACCACAGATAGTAGTTCCAATATTTCGAATCTTTGTTGGCGATTGCAGCCTGAAACCAGGGATGTTGATCAGAAGTGTGGTTAACGACCAGATCCACAATAATGCGGATACCTCGCTCCTCTGCTCGCCGGGTAAATTCCACGAAATCCCCAAGTGAGCCCAGCCTTGGATCGACGCTGTAATAATCCATCACGTCATAGCCATTATCTTTGTTGGGAGACGGATAGAAGGGCATCAACCAGATACAGGTAATTCCTAATCCAGCTAGATAGTCAATTCGTTGTGTTAATCCTATAAAATCTCCAATGCCATCTCCATTACTATCTTGATAGGTTTCAATATCAAGACAATAAATAATTGTGTTTTTGTACCAGAGATCTAGCATTGGATTTCCAGGGTTTACCAACAAAAAATAGCGATCGCGATCGGGATCAGTTTCTGACCTGTTTCTAGCGTGAACCTGAAATGTGATGGGAAAGTGACAAAGGGATGAATTAACGCGTAATACGAAGAATCTTATCCCGTTCGGGTGGACAGCTTCCCCGCCCATCACAGTTGCTGGTTGTGACGTATAGTTCTCCGTCCGGTCCCATGATCGCTTCTCGTAACCGTCCCTGTTGGCCCTGCAAATACACTTCGTGCTGCTTTACCTGACCTGATTGTGGATCGATCACAACGCGCTGCAATTGCTCGGCCCGCAGTGCGGCGACGATGAGACTGCCGTTCCATTCCGGGATACTATTGCCGCGATAAATTGCAGCTCCTCCAGGTGGGAGTGCTTGCCGCCAGACGATCGCCGGGGTATTCAGGTCTTGTTGGGTCTCACAGCGATATTGAGTTGGCCAACCCAAATTGTCGCCTGCCTGAGCAACGGTTACCTCATCATGGCCCGATCGCCCTAAATCACCGCTAGGACCATGATCGCTGACCCATAGCGTGGACTCATTTACCCAATCGAATCCCTGAGTGTTGCGGATTCCCAGAATGTAAACGGGATTGCCTGGGAAAGGATTATCGTCAGGGACTTGACCCTCAGGCGTGACGCGCAAAATTTTGCCAGCTAAGCTGTTGACATCCTGAGAAAGATCAGGCTGGCGTGCATCGCCGGTGCCGACATATAACATGCCATCTGGACCAAAGCGAATCCGGCCACCGTTGTGGAACTGAGCGACGGGAATATTGTCGATAATAATTCGATCGCGCGTTGCGCTTAATCCGTCTTGAAATAGTTGCCAACGTTCTACACGGTTTATAACAGAACCATTATTGTTGGCTGTGAAATAGACGTAAAAGAAGCGGTTGCTGGCAAAATCAGGATGGATGGCAATGCCTAACAAGCCGCCTTCTCCTTGATCGCTGACGTCAACGGTTGCAACAGCCTGCGGACGCAATGTGTTGTTTTGCACCAAGCGGACTTGGCCCGATCGCTCAGAAACCAGCATATCTCCGTTGGGCAGAAAAGCAATGCCCCAAGGGACATCCAATCCGGACACGACTTCTTCAGCCCGTACATTGATGCTTCCTGGAGATCCAAATCCATCTTCCACTAAGAGGCAGCGTGCGGGAGAAGCAGTGGGTGAGGTAGGTGTCTGAGGAGATTGAGCCTGTGCTTGACTCGGGGTTGGAGCAGGTGTTTCGCTCACTTGCTGTGGAGAAGAGTTACAGGCAGCCAAACTGACCAGCCCTAACGTTAATCCAGTTGCGAAAACAAGGGCTTGCTTCATGCTGTCTCCTCTGTTGTGAAATGTAATTGCGGTACTGTTGATTTTGCGATCGTTGGACCAGACGAAGCCACCTTATTCTTAGCAGGTTATACCATACTGAACCGGATCACTAAATCCTCCCAAAATGGGGAGATTTTGAACGGGTAGATCGACCAGAATTGAGAATTGAGGTGGATCAGAACGTGATTTGAGTGCCATTTCGCCGTTGTTTTCTGCTAAAGAGCATTACTGTGCGCCTTGATCGATGTCTCTAGAACAATCCATGCAAGTTGTCCTACAAATTATCGGCACCATTTTCGTTCTGTTGGCTCTGGCCGACATTTTTTTGACCGTTTTGCATCCTCGGGCTGAAAGCAGTGTGTTGAGTATCTCGGTGGCTAGAGTCGTCTGGTGGTTATTTCGCGTTGCGGCTTGGAAAACGAAACGGCGCGATCGTTTCCTGTCCTATGGTGCCCCATGGTGATTGTCGCGTCAAATACATGGCGTATGAGCCAACCCAGATCGCTCCGGCTGAGTTTGATGGACCGATTTGAGAATGCGATTAGGTTGTTAGAAGATAACGCAGCAGCCACAATGCGAATAGATGCGAGGGATAAAATAAATAAAACCATCGCGCTTTCTGTCCAGGCTGATGATTCGCGATCTGCAACAAAAAGGGAACAAAAATTGCCGGAAGTTGGAAGGGGGCAAAACTGGGCGTAAGGATTAGCAGACTCAGATGCAGCCCAATCCACCCTGCTAACCAAATGACACTTAGCCGAAAACTTTGGATTAATGCGATCGCTACAATGCCATAAGCTCGATATTCGATAGGCAGAAATTGAGCGATCATTCCGCCTCCCAGCCAGATTAACAGCCGCCATTGAGGAAATATTCTGACTAACCGCAGGCAGATTAAGCCCAGCAGTAAGCTAAACAGAATGTTCCATTGGGTGGATTGAAATAGCAGCCAATAAATGGGTTGGGATAGGATGCCCAGCAGCAAGAGACGTAGACCATATTGCCCAACGTTGCGCGTATGTTTTTCGCCATCAACGAGCAGCAGCATGAAAAGCGGAAAGCTAAAGCGTCCAAGGATTCTGAAAATGGCGATATTGGGCAAGAAGACCACGCCAATATGATCCACCAGCATCAGAATTGCCGCTAACAGTTTAATTTGATAGTTGTTTAGCGACATGGGTGATCAAGCCGGCAGACTGAGAGGCGTCATCGAACTGCAACTATTTCGCTTTCTGGTACTGGTCCATTGAGGAGGGCAAAGGGATAAACCGATCGTAGCAAGGCAACCTGTGCTTGGTTTGCTGCCACTATCAGCCTATGGAAAGAGTTTTCCTGCCAAATGCGAAATTTTCCGTTGTCCTGATTCAGATGATGGTATCCAGAGCGCGGTAATCTGTCCCAGAAATGGAGAATCTGATTTGCTGTGCGATCGAATCCTGTTTCAGCTTAGCGGGATCTTAAAGTTGCAATCCCTGCGACGTAGAGCCAGTGTAAGGCAGTTTGCCAATCTATCTTTTTGCGTTTGTTACCTTTGACGCGAGCTAGGATCAGGTTCGTTTCAATAATTTTTCCAGGGCTAGACGAGGGCCTCCAAGCATATAAATACTCAGACAGCCCATCAATAAGCAATAAACAGCCGCTGAAATCGTTAAAACCTCTAAGAAATAAAGGTGAGTTGCTTTCAACATCAAAAAAACAGGAATCATTAACCCACCAATCAAGAGCGGACGGCCCAAAACTTTCCAGAAGCGCAGTAAAAAAACGCGGGTGCAAACGGCCCAGGTCAGCAAACTATAAGCACTCAGGCTAACAACGATCCCCATCAATGCGGCCCCTAGCAACTGATAACGGGTAATTAAAACAATTCCAGCTAATCCGCCGACGACAGTTGTTGTAATAACCTCAAATAAATTAAACCGTTCGAAACCATTTGCGATTAATACATATCCAAGGATGCGAATGAAAGGAAGCAAGAGGATTGTAAATGAGCTGATCCAGAAGATTAAGCCAACGTCATTAAAGTTAGGATCATGATAGATGAAAGCCAGTAAGTCTTCTCCCCAGAAGAAGATTCCGATCCAGATGGGAATGGCCATGAACAACAGAAACTCAATGAAATCTTCTGTCGTTCGCCGCTGTTGTTCTCGACCCTTTTCGACGGCTTTCGTCATGCTGGGAAATGCTGCTAGCCCCAGACTGTTCACAATAATGACGTAAGGTTGGGTGAGTTGGGTCATCCCACTGTAAACCCCGATTAGTAGCTCACTTCCCAATAGCGAAAGGATGAGAATATCCATTTTGGCCGCAAAAATGCCAGTCGCCTCGATCGCAAAAAAAGTTTTGATTGTGGTGACAATCTGCCCAATAAACTTGGTGTCAACCCGCCATATTGGCTTCACTGTTCTGAGTAAGAGCAACCACTGAATTACGAGAATCACCGTCTCTGAGACGATCATCGTTTCAGCCAGAGCCTGGACACCCTGATTTGACTGCATCAGCCAAATCATAAAAATTAAACGAAGAATATAAACGGGAACTGCCGAGGTGGCGATCAGGTGCATCCGCTCTTGCGCTTGAAAAATTGCTTCTGTAATATTAGACAGTGAGAATGGAATAATGGTTAGGCCAAAAATATAACAAAGCGTTGAAGTCTCTGGACTGTAGGGCAGCAGCCAAACTACTATCACCAGAGCAAGATAGGCAACGGTGCTAAAGGCGAGCTGTAAGACTGTTCCACTCACCAAGTAAACAGGCGTTTCTTCAAGGTTACGAGATAATTCTCGGGTGAATAAGGTTCGTAATCCCTGGGAGGCCATATTTACGAAAATCAAATAGTAGCTCGCCGCAAGTAAATATTGCCCTAACGCTTCTGCTCCCAACATGCGAACGATCGCTGCGGTCAACACAAAGGTTCCAGCTGCCTGTACGAGCCGGTTGACTAGCATCGAAAAAGAATTACTGAAAAATTTACGACGTTCTGACATGTTGTTGGTGCGGGCAAAGGAGGAATAGTAATTTTTTTGGATTAAGTAGGTCGATTTAATTAATTTTCAGATAGAGTGCAAGTGTCTCGCTCGCGGGCAAGATGCTCGCACTATTGTCTATCTACAACTTAATTACACCTCCCTACTTAAGGATTCGATTAGGATTATCTCATTGCATATCGGTGGCTACCTCATCCTGAAAAATGGCATCATCTTAAAAAGATAGGGGAATGGAGCTGATGTGCTTTTGCCCAACTGCTCCTTCCCTCTCAAACTTCTGATCAGAACCTTCTGAATCAGAGTTCCCATTTAAGATCTGCGTAGCACAGCATACATGTTGACCGTCACATAATCTTCCAGGATGGGAATGTGCCGGAGCAAGCGAAATAATGGCATCAGTTTAGAGGCACCCTCGATTGCATTAACATTCTCACGCAGAAGTACAAATCCAGTCTGTTGAAAGGCCGCTAGAAAGTCGCGACGTTTGAGTTTATTCAATCCGAGATCATAAATTGAACGGCATTGCACGCCGGGATGGTGAGCATTATAGGCATCCACAACATAGGTGTCTCCAAGCATGAGATGCGCCCAGGGGACTTTGAAGCGTTGACCGATCGCATGAAATCCATGATCGCCGAAAGGACTGTAATAAAGCGGGCTAAATCCTGTGATCAACAGCCCATCTTGCCGTAAAAGCCGTCTGATGGTTCGCAGCACTTGCTTGATACCCATAATGTGTTCAAACGTGTCTTTGGAAAGCACAATGTCAAAGTCATAATCTGGTGATAGGGCAGCAATATCAAGGCAATGAAATTCTATTTTGTGGGCGATCTGAGGAAAACGCTCTGCAACGAAGCGACGTGCAAAAGCGATTCGATTAGAAGTTAAATCCAGTCCAATGACTCGTCTCGCACCTGAAAGGGCTGCATCCACGCATAAGGCCCCATGTCCACAACCCAGTTCAAGAACAACTTTTCCAGCAAAGTCTGGACGACCGCCTAAGCGCCTCCAGTATCTTTCCGTATCAATGACTTGTTCCTTAAAGTATTTTCGACAGGTTGCCTCATCTTCTGTAACAAAAAAGTTTTCATTGAACTTGACGCCTACAGAAGGATCTGACAGGTTTTTTGAATTCATTGATGCATTCTCCCTGGTATAATTTTAGCGCTTAGGACATTGGTCAAAACATCGAGCGATCGCCTGCCATGCTAGTTTACGGTTCAAACTTTCATCCAAAGGGAGAGGCCGAATCGGTAAACCATCAGAGCGAGGAGACGTCTCTGCGAGCCAGCTATAGGGATCATTTAATCCCCAGGTAATCACTGCAATCACAGCAGTTTCATCGAGTGCAACTGAGAGGAAATCTTCATAAGCGCTGGCAACAATCCGATCGCGAACAGCCACATCTGCCGGTAGATTTTTATCTTCTACATCTAACTCAGTAATTAAAATCTTCAATCCCAGACTGGCAATATCACTTAAAAATCTCCGGAATTTTTCAGCGTTAAAGCAAGTTTCACTGCCGTCAAGATGGGATTGCAGACCCACGGCATGGATCGGAGTTCCTTGAGCCTTGAGCCGCTCCAGCAGCTTCAATATGGCAATTCGTCTAGCTTCACATTCAAAGGTATCGTACTCTAATCCATAATCGTTGTACACCAGTAATGCATCTGGATCGGCAGTCGCAGCAGTCCGAAAGGCAAGATCAATATAGTCAGCTCCTAAACATTTGAGCCAAAGTGTTTCCCGTAATCCGTCTGATCGACCATCTCTAGGTTCGATCGCTTCATTCACCACATCCCAGGAATGAATTTTGCCCGCATAGCGACCCGCAACCGTTTGGATATGCTGAGTCAGAAGCTGTTCAGCATTGTCTGTATGGATCCCCGTCTCAAACCAGCTAGGAACACACAAGTGCCAAATCAGGGTATGTCCTCGCAGCAGCATTTGGTGGTGTTGAGCAAACTCAGCCATGCGATCGGCCAGGGTAAAATCAAATCGATCGGGCGTTGGACGCAGGAGGGCGTCACCAGCAGACCACTTCATTTCCCACTCAGGCACTAGCATGTTGCACTCGACAGGCAATTCGTTCGCTAAGTCAGGATCTGCAATTAAATCTTTATAGCGGGCTGACGATCCATAAATTAACCCTTTTGCTTGAGCTCTTGCTTTCAGTGGAGCATTACCTGTGACGGTAAAATCACGAGTTGGATCATCGAGCGCTAATATCTGATAGCGCTTGTAGGCAGCTTTAGCCCCTGTAACTGTTCCCATCCCCAGGCAGGCTCCTAGGCCCAACCATAAAGCTCTTCGTCTTGTAAGTGAGAGTTTGCGAGGCATAAAAAACGAGTTCTCAATTCAGCAAATTGAATTTTTACGCTCATAAAAGCAAGACACTTTCTGAAAGCAAGACATATTCTGGAGCTGATGGATCGCCCACTCACGATTACTTACGGGTAATACTCATGAGTGATGTAAAGCAACAAGTGAAAAATACATCACAAGACTGCGTTTGTAGCATGTTTTCATAGCACAATTGGGGACAGATTAGTCGCCCCCAATTATAACGTCTGAGTTGCTCGATCTAGAACTTATTAACCTGAGAACTGATCCATTTATACGTTTCAGCTAGACCTGCCTCCAAGGAAATATTCGGTGCCCAACCTAATAACTCCTGAATCAACGTGTTGTCTGAGTTTCTACCCTTGGGACCAACCGGCTTAGAAAGGTCGTATTGCCGATCGATCTTTTTGTCAGCAATTGCAGAGACGATATCAATCAATTCGTTAATCGTAACCATACGATCGGATCCCAGATTAATGGGACGATCCAAGTTCGATCGCATAATCCGGAGACAGCCTTCTACGCAGTCATCAATGTAGCAGTAGGAACGGGCTTGTGTACCGTCTCCCCAAACCTCAATCGCTCCCTCACTGCCCTGAATTTTGGCAATCTTGCGGCAAATTGCTGCGGGGGATTTTTCTCTACCACCGTCGTAAGTGCCTAAAGGTCCATAAATGTTATGAAAACGGGCGATCTTCACATTGAGACCATAGGATTTTTTATAGGTTTCATGCAGAATTTCCGAGGTCAGTTTCTCCCAACCATATTCCATATCAGGATCAGCGGGAAATACCTTGTCTTCCTTCAAACCAGGACTGTCGCTCGTTTCCTGGAGATAGTTGGGATAAACACAGGCGGAAGAGGCATAGAAGATATTTCCCACCTCGTTAATGCGGCAGGCTTCTAATGTATTCGTCGAAATCAACAAATTGTCGTGCATAATTGCTGCTGGAGCCGTATGGGTCCAACCAATACCACCCATGTTAGCCGCCAGAGAAAAAGCGGTATCGACACTCCGAGTCGCCTGCAAACAATCATCTCGTTTGCGTAAATCCAATACCTCAAATTCGTCAGCATCAGTTTTACTGAACTCAGGATATTTAATATCCACGCCTCTTACCCAACAGCCTTCTTCTTTTAAGCGACTGACCAAATGAGAGCCAATAAATCCCCCTGCTCCGGTTACGACAACTCTTTTCATGATTTCTCCTCGAAAAAACTGAATGATTTGGCATGACGACAGGCTTTCTCGATCAAAAACCTGCCATTTTTATTGGATGGAAGATCCCTGTAATCGTGCTAGCCAACCTGCCAGCGAAAGGGCGATAGAAGGTGCAGATCCACTTCTAGGGCTGTTTTTTACGATCGACCAAGTTTCTCAAACTATTCAGAAATGGCTCAGCAACATCAACCTGATCAACCTGATTATCGCTGGGGTGCGCGAATACTATCAAACCGTTTCAAATGGAGAATCTGTAGCAAGAAATTCCAGATGAAGACAAGGTTATAAAGGGTGTACCGCTTCCATAGACGCTTCGGATCCTGAGATAGCCGGAAAGCCCATTCAAATCCTGAACGCTGTATCCAGTAAGGAGCTTGCGTAATACGATTGCTAAAGAAATCAAATGCTGCACCAGAAGCAATCATGATGGTTCCAGGAATTTTGGTGAGGTGATCTTGAATCCACCGATCTTGTTTTGGGGAACCCAAGCCAACAATGACGAAATCCGGTCGAGTTTGATTAATTCGCTGACAAATTTCTGCGTCTTCCGCTTCAGTCAGCTTTCTGAATGGTGGGGAGTAAGTTCCGACAATATTGACTCCGGGAAACTTATTTTCCAGAAATTGCTTCATTTCTTCAGGAGCGCCTTCTGCGCCACCATACAGATAGAGACGATACCCCTTCTGAACGGCAACCTGACATAAGTTGAGAATAATATCTGGAGCATAAAGCCGATCGCACTTCTGGCCTGTGACCAATCGGATCCAATATACAAAGGGCATACTATCAGCCCCAGAAATGTCGGCCTTATCGAAAATTTGCTTAATCTCGCGATTTAAGTAGCTTTCAACAACGCAGTTGACATTTACGCAAGAAACATGCTTTGAACGTGCATTTTTGTCTTGCAACCATTCATGGCATTGTTCAAATAATTGTTCGTAGGTAATGGCATCAACATCTACACCGATAAAGTTGTACCTTTTCATATCTTGTCCATTCTCGGTTTCAGCTTGTCATGCACTCTAGCCGTAGACACAACGCTTACTTACCTGAAAGAATTATAGCAATTAAACGAACAAATTTCAATTATTCTAACTGCTTATTTTTTCAGTCAAAACCATTTTGATTAATTTATTTGATCGCTAATTTTTTATGACTTGGTTCTCCTCCTAATGAGAAGAAAATAATGAGTAAGCAGCATATCCTCTATTCGCAGTCTGGCTTCCAGAAGTTTCTTTCCAATAGAAACTGAGTCAATCGATCGTTCAGATGTTTGGAGAGTAAACAGGGATTTTGTTACACATTGATCCGATTAAAGTTCCTCATTAAAACTCCTCAATTGATCGCTGCCTTGAAAAGGATTTAGGAGTACGATGATCAAGAATTGAAGTATATAGTCCAGTCAGAGCCTGCATGTAACTATCGACATCAAGCGATCGAACTGTGTTTCGTCCAGCTTTAGCCAATGTCATGCGTAAGGGTTGATCTTGAATCAATCGATGCATTGCATCCGTTAGCTCTTGGTGATTTCCAGGTTGAACTAACAAACCGTTTCTCTCATGAGTAATGACTTCAGGAATGCCGCCCACTGGAGTCATAATCACAGGTAACTCCCAGGCCATTGCTTCTAACATAGACATGGGTAACCCTTCGTTATAAGACGGTAGTACAAACACATCTGCTTCTCCCAACAGCCGATCGCGCTGAATTGGATCGAGCCAGGAATAGACGGTCGCATGAGCGGTGAGGCCCAGATCTGCGATGAGCTGTTGTGCTGCTTCTGTTTCGCCATTCCCCGCTAAAACTAATCTGGCGACTTGCCGATCTGCTGAGGGAAGATCCGCAAATGCTTGAATCAAATCAAAGGCTCCCTTATCCTGTTTCGGGAATGAAATGACGGAGCGGACGGTATCCAATGCACCGCCATGTTTGCCAATTCGGCCTAAAAAGACAAAGGTAACCCGAGGACGATTCTGGCGATCGGGAACAGTCGGTGGCAGAACAACCGGGTTGGGGAAAACAACGACTTGATCGGAGGTGAGTTGAAAGCTTTTTGAGTAAAAATCGCGCCAGCTTTCAGAGAGTGCAATAAACTTGTCGCATTGACTGAATACTGCAGTAATTAAGGTTTTTGCAAACTGGGGCAGCTTGGCATAAAACTCTCGATAGGCTGCACCATGGCAGTGAAGCACAAATGGTTTTCGCAAACTCAAGGTAATGAAAGCCAGGATAAATTTGCGAAGGGTGCTGCCTCGATCGGAAAAATGAATATGGACAATATCGGCCTTATTGCGCAGGAGAACTTGAACCAACGTGCCGATCGCTTGTAAGAAAGCCATGATATTGCGTGAAGCCGATCCTTTCACAAAAGTTGCCACATGACGAATTTGCAAATCAGGCGACGCATTTTCTAGCATTAATTTTTCAACTGAAGTGATGCCGCCTTGAACATCTAGGCCTGCTCCAAGCATCAATAATTGAATCGAATTTTTTCTGGGTTTCTGGTTTCTATCAGCAATCACGGTGATACTTCCTCTAACAGTTTGTCTACTCTACTTTTTGTTCTTCTGNGAATAGCTTTAAGTTGATGGCAGACTCATTTCTCAAAGTGGATCTCAATGGTTGTGAACTTTTGCTAGCTGGTTTGGGGCAATCCAGTCTTCCCTAAAAATGGCTCCGGTTGGGGAAGAGCAGTTTCTGTTTCGCAATGCCGTTTACTGACTAATGAGAGGAGCATCGCTCCATAAAGTACCCAGTAAATGCTATTGCGATCTAGAAAGGTGCTTTCAGTCAAATTGGCCAAAATCGTAAACAACATAAATAAAAGTGGCAAAAAGCAAGCGGATGTTTTGCTCTTACTGACCAGGACTAGAGCTCGCTTTAAGGCAGTTAAAAATTGAATTAGAAAAATGGTGGCACCCAAAAGTCCTAAACCCAACCCCAGCTCTAAAAAGCCGTTATGGGCATTTGGAGCCTCCCAGCCTGCTCCACGCCAAACATAGCTTGTTTCACTATACCAATCTTTCCAAAGTGAGCCATATCCATATCCCAACCAGGGGCGTTGTTGAATCATTTCCCAAACATAGATCCAGACTGCTGAGCGACCCGTAAAAGTTAAATCTTTTCCCAACAGGCTCACTAAACTTTCGGCGTTCGTGACGGCCAGGGAAATTGAGCTAAAACCAATAAACGACAGAAAGCTAAGGGCAAAAGTTCTCAACGAATAGTGCCACCGAAAAGTACGAAAAATCAAAAAGGCGGGCAAGAGAATCATTAAATTGATTAATGGAGAGGAAGATTTAGACAGCAAAAGCAGTAGGATCGATAAACTTAGCCCCAGCCAAAGAAGCCAACTTCTCTTTTTAGCCTCGATCGCCAACAACAAGAAGACGACCGAGCTTAAAGCCATCATTGCACCTAGTGTATTTTTATGGGTATAGATTCCTCGCCAAGTTCCAGTATGAGTACCGCCCATAATGCCATAGCGAGGTAATCCCACCGCGAATAGAATGCTTAAGGTAATTGATAAGCCAAATGCCCATCCCAAGAGATGTAAGATTTGTCTCAGAGTGTAACGGGTTGGCAGATAGATCCCAAAGAGTGAGGTTCCAATAATGGCGATCGATCGATTCATGGTTTGCCCTGGGTTCACGGACCAAAGGATCGAGAATAAGATCGCCCCAAGTAGGATCAGGATAGTTTTCTCTTTCAGCAGCAGGTATAACGCTCTCTTCCAATGGGGTGCTAGAAAAAGAAATGTCAGCAAATAGATGAATTGAAAAAACACTCTAACTAGCGCCAGATCAACTTCTGGACCTTGCTGACCCTCACTCTCGCCGCCTGAAAGAATCACAACGAGTGGCCCTCCTGTATAGGTAAGAAGTGCCAGGATAGTAAAGATAAATTCAGCTTTGTCTAAAAATTTCCTCATGGATTAACCGGCCTACATCCTTTCAGAACTCAAACCAGCCTTAAAGCAGACCTTTTGGTAAATCTCAACGGTTTGCGCTGCAATGTTAGACCAATTCAAGTCTTCCTGACACCGGGCTAAAGCTGCTTGCTGAAGTCGCAATTGCAAAGTTGTGTCCCTCAGGAGTCGAACGATCGCCGATGCCAATGCTGATACATCCGCTGGTGGAACAAGCAATCCATCTTCCTCATGGTGAATCATCTCTGCTAATCCTCCTACGTTAGAAGCAATCACAGGAGTACCCATTGCATAAGCAAGCGGTGTAACACCACTCTGGGAGGATTCAATATAGGGCAAAACGACGCTTGCACTACGTTGGAATAGACTGGCAATTGTTTCAGAGGGAATGAAGCGATTGAGAATTTCATAACGGTTAGAATCATAGCCATTTGGAAAATACTGTTCTAGAGCTTCCCCACGTCCTGCAATAATTAGCTTCACTTCAGGAATTTGCTGAGCGACCAGTGGCATTGCTTCCAGCAAGTATTTCAATCCCTTATAAGGCCAAATTCGGCCAAAGAAAAGTAAAGTGAAAGGCTCGCGCTTTACCTTCGGCTGATTCGAAAAACTCTGATACAGGCTGCCTAACTCACCGTGGGGCAGCACACTAATATGATGCCGTGGTACCTGAAATTGCTTAGCCAGAGCACTTTTCATGGATTGAGTGTGGACAATAAGGTGCTGTGAACGGTAGTAGGAAATGCGTCGAGTATATTCTGCGCCTAAAACCAAATCGCGATCGCCCGGATGACGGTGAATATCATGAATCGTAGTGACTAAAGGCGGTAATCGGTTCAATAGAATCGCAAAGTCATACCAAAATATATTTGTTTCCTGTACATGTAAAACATCAGGATTAACATCCTGAATAATTTTCATGATTTGGCAGAGGGTTGAGAGATTGCGTGGATCCCGAATCCGAGGTTTCCAAAAGCTGATGGTTCGAATCCTGGGATTCAGACTTTTTTGATGCGCTGTAGAGAGGTGTGTCGGGTGGATAAGCGTTACTTCTGCATGATGAGCCAACCCATTGGCTAATTGAATTGTATAGTCTTCGAAAGAGAAATGCAGTAACGCAACTTTGATCACACTTTCCCCCAGTCGTCTTTCTAGCGTTTTATCCCAAACAATGCAGTAACAGTTGCTAAAACGGAAAAAAATCTGTATAGGCAACCGATTAAAGCTGGTTGACTAATTGCAGCAGCTTCACATTTGATCCATAAAAATTTCGATCGACCTTAATCGAGTAGTTCTCGTCTATAAAATGCTCGAGAATTTGATAACTTTGGCTGTAGTCTGGATTATCTTTAATTGAGCCGGTATCAGTCACAAGCCAAAGCATGGAGTGGTTTCCTTCTGGAATCGCCTGTAGAACCTCCTGCTCATCTTTTAGAATTAGAGCACTTAGGTCATAAGTTTGGAATTTTTCTGCTCGAGGTAAAGCGATGAGTTGATTCATACCCTTGTAATAATGACTCAGAGACATTTCAACTTCTGGATTGAAGACTAGGATTGGCTGATTATATGATTCGTTTGTCTGTAAATATGAAGCGACACGAATGTAATCTCCATTTTTAGCCAGAGGAGAGAAGTTGAGATAAATAGACGTAAAATTGACTGCTAATGTAAAACCGAGCCATATTCCAAGGGCAATTCTTCTTTTACGTTCTTCTTGAATTAGCGAAAATACAGCAATGACAGAGAATAAAGCTGGAACAAGCAGAGAAATTGTGTGCCTAAAATGCTGAACAGCGTTGTTTAAACCAAGAAATTCGAAAGCATTGAATAGAACGAGAAACATTGTGCAGATTGCAAGGGCGATCGTCCATATCATCAAAGCATTAGAATTAATTGAACGACGGTAGACAAACACAAGAAGCAGCATTAATCCTAGAAATAGAAACCGCAACAATCTCCAGGAGGCAGGTGAAAAATCCCCAATCTTTGCTGGCATTAGATAAAGTAAAGCGGCAGCAAAAGAAGTTCTTAAACTGTCAGCAATGGAAAATATGTGACTGGAGGTCGTAATTGGGTTATCAAGCCATGAAGAAAATTGCTGAGACCCAATTACATATAAAAAGACAGGGATGAGACTTGCTCCAACAAGGAGCATATTACGACAGTAACTGAGAAAAACCTGTCTTTTAAAACACAATAGTGCTATGCCATAGGCCATGATTGAAAAAAGCAGGAAGTAGTGAGTATACAGCGCTATGACTGCAACTAACCCATGTAACCAACGTGCAGTCAATCGACGAGACTCATGCCAATAGCCATCTAAAAAGAATAGTAAAGCGAGGGCTGAGAAGAGGATAGAAAAGGCAAAAAGCCGAATTTCTACGGCAGCCCAAATCATAAAAGGATTGATTGACAGAGCAATGGCTACCCATCCTGGGTGAATTTCAGCGAACAGTCTTTTTGATATTAAAGTTGATATATATATAGTTAAAGAAATACATAAAATTGAGAACAGTCTGGCAAAAAAGATAGAAGAGCTCAGATGACGCCACAAGGTCAGGATTACGAAATAGAGTGGAGCCTGCTCTTCAAAGTGGATCGCCTGGTGGATAGCATATCCTAGGTCACGACCTGTCGTATTTAATGTATAAGCTTCGTCAAACCAAATATTTAGTGTCGTAGCGAGAGGAATTGTGATACAGAGATTCAAAATAATAAAGGTAAAGATCAGCTTTTCTGGAGACTTGACTGCGGCAGCCAATGGCTTGAAATAGCGTCCAAACCAATGAGTTGGCTTCCAGATTAAAGTACTGAATAGATGCATAACAGCTAGTGTGAGGAATTGTTCCAAAGTATCTGGTGGTTTTGGGATGCTCAAGGATTGAAAGAACTGAAAAGTGATTGAGGAGATGACAGAACGTTATTCAATGTTGAGATTGAGTTTCTATTGATCGAGCTGCTATTGGATCGTGAGAAATTTTTCACAGGTATTTGGAACTGTGGTCTTTCTAGCGTGGCTACCAACCGCTATGAACTAAGTTTTTGTTCTTCGCTTGATATTTGGTTTTCCCACTTGCAATACACTTGGAGTCACAACAAGCAAGCAGAATAATAGTCTCCTGACTACGCAAAAGAAATCTATTAAAGAATAAGTTGGGAATGAACGATGATGTATCTACTCTGGCCCAAATAAATAAATTTGGACAAGTAATTGCGTTAGAATCAGGATAGAAATGATGTGGGTGATCGACCTCGATCGTCAATTAGTTGATCGCTAGTTAGGCCAAATCCCTACGAAGATTAGGGTGAATTATTAGTTTTCACGCGAAAATCCCTCAAGTAGTTGATCTTATCAAGCAGGGACTCAATCAATAAGCTGGCATCAACAGTTTCTCAACTTTTCTCTATTCAACTTCAGTCTTGTAAAACTTGACTCGTTCTAGACTGAAGATTTGATACAGACCACAGGGAAAAATCTCTAACCTGTTTCAGCTAATATGCTGATTGAGAGTGCAGTGTTGCTTAGATATGTCGCGTGGGCAACAAATCAATACAACAGCAACCTGACTCGGACAATGAGGGAAACACGTAATATGAGTTTATACTAATCCTAAAGGGTCACTGCTTAATTATCAAGTCCTAGTGAGAGATGGGAAGTGAAGTCTTAATGAAGAATTCCCAGGCAATTCAAGGTATTCAAATGCTTATAGAGGTTACGATGGGCCGTTTTAGAGATGTATTATGGCTGAAAACCTGATTGTGCCATTTCTATGCAATGTTATCTCTATTGGTACGACAGTAGGCTTTGCCAAGCAGAACTCAGAGCACAGATAGATAGTTCATCTAAGCTTCTGGAATCCCGGTAGCGAGAACGGTGATATCAAATTTTATATTTTTCTTGTACTTGCCAGTGCTCTTTATAGGGTATGCAGAGGGGCATATCCAACCCCTCTTTGCAAATTCACCTCTATTTTGTCAATCCATAGAACAGCACTGCTAAGGGTGGTGTGATAATTGCCATCAGCAGGTTAAGCGGCGCACCAATACGGAAAAAGTCTGTAAATTTGTATCCTCCCGCACCGTAAACCATTGTGTTGGTTTGATAACCGATCGGGGTCATAAAGCTATTTGAAGCAGCGAAAGTCACGATAAACATAAAGGTCAATGGGTTGAGATCGAGCTTTTCAGCAACCTGGGCCGCGATCGGTAGTAAAAGGACAACCGAAGCATTATTAGATAAAACCTCTGTGATCAGAGAGGTGATGACATGGAAAAACACCAAAATCCAAAAACCTGATAGACCTCCTCCCACTGCAATAAGTTGGTCAGCGAGCCATTCCGTCGCCCCTGACTTATCCATCGCGGTGCCTAGTGGGATCAAGCCTGCCAGTAAGAAAATAATGTCCCAGCGTACTGAACCGTAAAGTTCCCCCGGTTTGAGGCAGCCCGTTAAGATCATCAAGACTACACCCGCCAGGGCGCTGACAAGAATGGGGGCTATGTTGAATGCGGCTACTAAAATGACACCAATGCCGATCGCCACTGCAATCCAGGCTTTGTCTCGACGCAGGGCTTCTACATCTCCTTGCTCAATCACAAGTAAATCACGGCTGGTTTGCAAACCCAAAAAGCTTTCCTTCGGACCTTGAACTAACAATAAATCTCCGAATCGAAGCGGCACTTTTCCCAGGCGAGTCCGCACCAATTCCTGACCTCGTCGAATTGCCAAAACTGTGGTGTTGTAGCGTTGTCTAAACCGCAGGTCCTTCAGGGTTGAACCAATTAGATTCGAGTTCGATAAAATCAAAACCTCGGCCAGCTTTTCTTCACCAGATCCGAGATTTTGCTCTAAGTCATCGCTAAACTGCACTTCTGGTAGGATGTCAATGCCCCGCTCATCCTTTACTTTGAGCAAACAATCGCGTGCACCCCGCACAATGAGAATATCTCCTGCCTGTAGGACCTTGTCTGCCAGGGGTTGAGGAAAGTGAGTGTCATTTCGCAGCAATTCCAGCACGTCCATGTCGAACTTGCGCTGAATTTGACTGGAGCGAAGTGTTTGGCCCACTAGGCTCGAACCGGGCTTGATCACGATCTCGCTCACATATTCCTTCAAGCCGTAATCTTGGCCGACATCATCTGTCTCTGGATCTTTGCGATTGGGCAAAAGATAAGGAGCGGTAAAAGCTAGAAAAACCAGACCAACCAGAAAAGTTGTAATTCCCAGACCTGTGAATTGGAATAGGCTAAAGGTGCCATAACCCAGCTTTTCTGAAAGACCGCTGGCCAAGACGTTAGTAGAAGTTCCAATTAGCGTGATCATGCCGCCCAGGATAGTGACATAGGAGAGCGGCAGCATGAGTTTGGAAGGTGAGATGTTGCGTTTACGACACCAGTCTTCGACGATCGGCAGAAAAATAGCAACGACTGCAGTGTTGTTGATAAAGGCCGAAATCGTGCCCACGATCGAGCCCATCACCAGAATTTGTCTGGGTAAATATTTGCCACCCCATTTCACAAATAGGTCTGTTAAAACCTGAATCGCGCCAGTTTTGGCAATTCCGGCACTCAAAACAAACATGGCTAAGACGGTGATCGTGGCTGAATTTCCGAAACCCGCAATGCCTTCTTCAGGAGTGACCAAACCAAGGACCATCAACACGACCATGACACCGATCGCAGTGATATCAATTGGGAACCATTCGCCAATAAAGAAAATCAGGGCAACAACGACGACACCCAGAGTCAAGAAAATATCCATATAAAACTGCTTGTGCCTCCAGTAGTCACAATAGAACTGTGGGTTGATCGGTCAGCATAAACTGACTCACCTGGTTTTGGCTTCCGCCTGGATGAGCGTTAGCACAGGTGAACCTAGAAAATTTGCTGTGACAAGACTGACTTATCCAACTCAGAGCCGAGTTTCGGTCAAATCCTAGTCAAATTCACGGTTCCTGTGCTATCAGCTAGGCTTCATCTTCACCCAAACTTCACTACAGATGCCGTTGCTTTGAAGGAATAATGACCCAAAACCGACTGGGCTTTTGTGATTTTAAGAATATCAAACAATTACCTAATCCCTGTAGGCTTTTGCTGCTTTGTCAAAGGCAGTCCTCTTGAACTTATCCCCACAGGTTTAATTGCACAGGTTTAGTCGCTCTGGGAAAGCCGTTGAACTGCCTGTCCTCCTAACAATCGATCGGCCTCTTGCAGATATTGCGGAATCTTATCGGCATGCGGGCTGTTGATGAGACAGGCACTCAGATCATACTGGTCAAGATCGGTAGCTCGCTGGCCAGGGAACCAGTGTCCTGCATTGCCCAGCAGGTTGTAGCGCATTTTGCCGTAAGCCACCATGTCATAAGCAAGGGCTAGATTGCGCAGCCAGAGGATCGCCGGAACGTTGATCTGTCCAGGCGTTTCTTCAGGACGCGGTAGCCCTTGTTGCCAGGTATGCCACCAGTGCTCACCGAGCTGATCGATCGCAGCTTTTTCCAAGCGTTCCAAAATGACCGGCAAGAGTTGATCGGCCTGATCAAGCAGATCCAGCGTTTTGAGGTGCTCATCAAAATCTTGAGGACGGGCTGCGCCAATGCTGAGCGTATGCACCTGCGGATGGCTGAGGCAAAACAGGTCGTTGAACACCATGGGGCTGAGGGGAGCGCAAAGGTCAATTAGACGCTGGGAAGGTTCGTATAGCAAGCCACCTTTATTGGATGGACTGATGATGAAAACACCCATGTCATGCTGTGCTGCTGCTTCGATCGCCGCCCAATTCGCCTGGTTGATGTAGTACCAATGTAAATTGACGTAATCAAATCGATCGGTGGCGATCGCTTCCACGATCATTTCGGTTGGTGCATGGGTTGAGAAACCAATATGCCGTACTTTTCCCTCAGCCTGTAGTTGATACGCTACGTCTAGACAGCCGCCGGGACGCAAGCTATCGTCCAGTAATTCTCGATTGTTGATGCCATGCAAACCCAACAGGTCCACATAATCCAGCGCCAGATTGCTCAAGGATTGCTCAAAGGTTTGTAAAAACTCGTCGGGATCAGCGCAGGGACTGACCTTAGTTTGAACAATCAGTTTTTCACGCGGCAGTTTGGGCAAGATCTGACCGAGCTGGAGTTCCGAGCTGCCGTAGCCTCTTGCCGTCTCGATATGAGTGATGCCTAATTCTAGCGATCGGCGAATCGTCGCTTCTAAGTTGGTTTGGTTATTGGTTGGAATCTCCTGTAACGGCACATCCTGCCATTTGTACTGGTAACGCATGCCACCACAGGAAAACACTGGCATGGATAACTCTGTTCGCCCGAATCTGCGATATTGCATAGCCTCGAAAAACAGGAGAGAACGATCGATCTGGCACTAATCAAATTAGCCAAATTTCTCTCAATACGCAAATGATGGTCCAGGCTAAGTCGGCATCAGACTGAAAACGGTATCAATCTATTGAACTGCATTCAAATACTTGCCTACATCCTGAGGACGTTTAGCCTGGACTACTAAATCAAGTCGCCAAAGCCCCTATTGTTGAGCATCGCAGGGTTGACTAGTTCTCATTCCGCCTAGAATTCGCGAACGGTAGCCTGTCCGTCTTTCACTTCACCAACCAGAATCTGATCGGCAACGCCCACAAACAAACCGTTATCCAAAACGCCTGGAATATTGTTGAGGATTTTTTCTAACTCGGCAGGATTGTCAATCGCCTCAAATTTGACATCGAGAATCATGTTGCCCTGATCGGTAATCACTGGACCGTCTTTTTTGATCGCCATCCGCAGTTCAGGTTGTCCCCCCAATTGTTCGACGGCTTTCATCACGGGTGAAATGGCCAGCGGCAAAACTTCGAGGGGTAAAGGAAAAGTAGTGCCCAGTCGATCGACCAGTTTGGAGCTGTCAACTACGACGATGAACTGCTCAGCCAGACTGTCTACAATTTTTTCTCGCGTATGAGCCGCCCCGCCCCCTTTAATCAGATTCTTGTTGGGATCAACTTCATCAGCTCCATCGATCGCAATATGGATAGTTTCAATCTCATCCAACGTGGTGAGTGGAATGCCATACTGTTTTGCTAAAACGGAAGCTTGGAAAGAAGTGGGCACTCCTTTAATGTCTTTGAGATCGCCTGATTTCAAACGCTCGCCCAGAAACTGGATCGCAAAGGCGGTGGTTGAACCCGTCCCCAAACCAACGATCGTTCCTGATTGAACTTGGCTAGCCGCAGCTCTGCCAACTTCCTGCTTCATCAATTTCACGGGATCAAGTCCTGCCGTCATCGCAACATCTCCTCATAAACAAATGGCTTGAAGGAATCAACGAAAATCGATCGGCAGATCTTGAAATCAGATCTACTCGTGCGATCGGCCTTCCCTCTGCTTAAACTGCACCTATTCAGCATGACTTAAAAGGTTCTCGACCTCAATCTTTCCGGTTGGGTTTGATGAAGAAATTTCTAAGCAGGTTCACCCTGTGGTTGCAGAAGTATGAGGTTTTGGCAAACACAAGAGGGATTTCCCTGAGATTGAGACAACCGATCGTAGGGTGAAGTGTTCCCTCATTCAACCCAACCCTATGAGCTTGCCATCTGTTGGGTCCAACCAGCCCCCTGAACACTCGGCCTCCAGTTCTGCTCAGATCGATCTGTTAATTCGGGATATGGGGAGCCAATCTACTAAGGATAAGAGTGCTCCTACTACCCCCACTCCTACTAGCTTCAAAGGAGTGACTCGTCAAACCTTTCAGCATTTAGGACATGCCTACTGGCGCGATCAGGGCGACCACTTTTTTGCAGCTCAACTTTGGGATAAGGCCGTGATGGTTTATGAGCAGGCTCTCAAGCTACAACCGGATGATCTTGCAACCTGGAAGAACTATTGTTCTGCGCTAGAAAAAATTGGACGTGATGCTGCTGCGATTCAAGCTTTCAATCGCCTAGTGAAACGTTATCCTCAGGATGCGGACCTATGGTATCAACGCGGCAAACTTTTGAGTCGAATCAAAGACTTCGAGCGGGCGATGTCAAGCTATGAGCAAGCGCTGCAGCTCAATGCATATCAGGCTCAGATTTGGCTAGAACAGGGAGCGATCGCGCTGCAGCTAGAACGGTGGGAAGTGGCTATCCCTAGCTATATTCGTGTACTACAGCTTCAGCCAGAATCGGAGGAAATGGGGCGATCGGCCTTAGCGGGAATAGAACAAGTGATTCAAGCTCAGCCTCAGCTTGCAATGGCTTGGTATGGGCGGGGGTTGGCCTTGATGCAGCTTGATCAAAGTCAGGCCGCTACGGCAAGTTTTGCCAGAGCCGTACAGCTGAATCCGAATTATGTTGAAGCCTGGTTCTATCAGGGGTTAGTTTTGCAAAGGATGCAGCAGTGGCAGGCTGCGATCGAATGTTTCACCCAAGTTTCGCTGTTGCAACCCGTTGCTGACCGTTTGGCTGCATCTGATTCAAATCGTACTCCATCTCCAACAACGGACTCCTTGAGCCCATCGGTTGGGAATGCCCCTCACCCCACAGAATGCGCAAGTACTGATTGGATGAGTCAAGGCATCACATTTTTGCAGCATAATCAGCTTCAAGCAGCGATCGATAGTTTTGATCAAGCGCTAGCAGCTGATGCCGATCGAGCTCTGGTTTGGGCCGTTCGTGGCATTGCTTTGTTTCATCAAGCAAACTATTTTCAAGCGATTGCCAGTTTTGAGGAAGCGGTGCAATTGAATCCCAAGCTTTATCCGGCTTTGCTGCTGCGGAGTGTTGCCCTCTATCGAACGCGACAATATGAGTTGGCGGTGGAAAGTTTTGATCAGGCGCTTGGATTGCGGTCTGATCGAGCAGAAGCCTGGAGCGATCGAGGCAGTGCATTGTTTCACCTCGGTCAGTATCGAGCTGCCATTTTCAGCTACCAGAAAGCGCTCAAGCTCAAGCCTCAGGATGCGCAGATTTGGTGCAATCAGGGAGTTGCTTTAGAACAGATAGGTCGTTATGAAGCCGCTCTGAAACGCTATAACCAGGCACTCAAATTACAGGCCGATCGGGCTCAGGTTTGGCGATATCGGGGACGGATCTTGTCAAAATTAAAGCAATATCGCCGAGCAGCAGATAGTTTCGATCGGGCTTTAAAGCTCAAGCCAGATGATTATGTCACCTGGCAAGAACATAGTATTGCTTTAATGCAAGCAGGAGAGTTAGAAGCGTCGATCGGCAGTCTTACACAGGCTTTGGCGACCTAGGGAATTGAGCGCTAGCGGAACATACTGCTCACGGAACTATCTTCGTGGATACGCCAAATCGTTTCTCCAAGTAGATTCGCGACAGATAACACGGTCAACTGCGGGAACTGTTTTTCCTCTGGTACTGGCATTGTGTTTGTGATAATCACTTCCTCAAATAAACCAGCAGAAAGCCGTTCTACAGCAGGGGGAGAAAACACAGCATGGGTCGCGCAAGCATACACCTGCCGAGCCCCTTCCTTACGCAACAGCCGGGCGCCTTCGCAGATAGTTCCAGCCGTGTCGATCATGTCATCAACCAGGACAGCAGTTTTGCCGACCACGTCACCAATTAAGTTCATCACTTCTGCAATATTATGAGCCTGACGGCGTTTATCAATGATTGCCAGCGGTGCATCACCCAATTTTTTGGCAAAGGCTCTGGCCCTGGCGACCCCACCCACATCCGGTGATACCACCACAATGTCACTGAGATTCTTGCTTAACAAATAATCTAGGACAACAGGCGATCCGTAGACATGGTCGAAGGGGATATCGAAGTAGCCCTGGATCTGAGCAGAATGTAGATCCATTGCCAAAACACGGTTGGCACCAGCTTCAGTGATCAGATTGGCAACTAGCTTTGCCGTAATCGATTCACGACCTGCTGTTTTGCGATCGGCTCTCGCATAGCCATAATAAGGAATTACAGCTGTAATCTGTCGAGCTGAAGCCCGCCGACAAGCATCAACCATGATCAACAATTCCATCAAGTGATCATTGACTGGGAAGCAAGTTGGCTGCATGAGATAAACATCACATCCGCGAATTGACTCTTGGATCTGAATGTAAATCTCTCCATCAGCAAAACGTTTGCGTACCATTGGACCCAGATCCATCCCAAGGTAACGAGCTACCTCTTGGGCCAACGGCACATTCGCAGAACCAGAAAATAACCGAAGGCGGCTATTGTCTTCGACGGGAGGAAAAGAAAACGAAAAGGGTAAAGTGGCAGAGCGGGTCACGGCAAGTCCTCGACGCGACTGTCAGTACAATCTGAACTTAGAGGCCAGACGAAATCTGGCACTTCCTTTAAGCAAAAGCCAGAAATTGATAAACGCTTTAAATGATTTGAAGTTGTCCAATTAGGACAGATCATGAAAAACCTGATTCAAAACTAGACCAAATCGTGCACCGGTTGTTCAGTAGATGCCGACAATTAATACTAGCTAATCTAAGAAGAAAGCGTAAAGTAATTACCAAACTTCAAGTGAGCTTTAGTGAAGGATGACTTGAAGCGGGAAACTCATTCAGAAGCATTACATCGATCGCTTTCCAGCTACTCAACTAACTTAAAACGCAACATTTAAAACTTTCAAGAAGACAGGGGCTGAAGAAGTAGCGCAAATCACCAACATCCCCAGCCTTAATCAATGCCATATTCTCGAACAATCGTGACTTGAACAATCGGACAACTTAGAGGTCGCCACCTCGGAATGCCAACACGAAAATCACTGCTGGGCCAGCAATGACGATCAACGCTAGCATCATCAATTGAGCGATCGTTTCAAAATTAATTCCGCTGAATAAACCAGACAAACCAGATAAGAAGTCCATTGCTCCTCCCAAACTAACCAAACATTTATCAAGTGTGCTTTAGATAACGATATCCGCCTCCTATTCTACCTGTTAAAGGTTCTTATCTCAGCAGAAAATTGCAGCTTGATGACGAAGCGGTTGAGTTAAGGTGGAAGCGGACCGATGACGAGAGAGGACTCTATCTATAACTATGGCTACCTGGCATTGCGTCAAACAATGTGGAGCTTGCTGTCAGCTCGATCCTGCCGATCGCCCCGATTTAGATGAATACTTGTCGCCTGACGAACTGGCCCTTTACCTTAGCTTGGTTGGTGAGGATGGTTGGTGTATTCATTACGATCACGACAAACGGGAATGCCAGATTTATGCCGATCGGCCTCGGTTTTGCCGAGTTCAGCCTAATATTTTTCAGGATTTGTACGGCATTGAGCCAGAAGAGTTGGATGATTTTGCGATCGATTGCTGTCAACAGCAAATTGCTGGCGTTTATGGCGATCGGAGCTTAGAGTTGCTGCGGTTCGATCGGGAAATTGGCCTTTTACAATGACATCTCATAGCCATTCATTCAACCCTGGACCGATTTTCTCTTAAATCTATTTGTATTTCTGAAGAAAACTCAGGATAAAATGAAAAAAAAATGAAAAGCCGATCCCGATCAGATTACTTGTGGAAAATTCATCCTTACCTTCCGCTTCTGCCACTGTTACCTGTGAAGAGAACCCGACCTGTGAAGAGGTAGCCATCTGTGAAGAGAAAGTGGTCAACTTTCCTGCTGCTTCCGATGTTCTGATAGAAACAGAGCAGTCTTTGTTAGTGGACAGCATTGCAACAATAGACCCGGATGTAGTAACGGCAAACAACGTTATAGAAACGCAAAAAACTGCATGGCAGAAGTATCCTGCGGTTCAAGTATTCCTCTCGACATTTCTCACGATTTTTCTAGCTGAGCTAGGGGATAAAACTCAGGTAACGACTCTCCTGATGGCTGCCGAATCTCATCAACCCTGGGTTGTGTTTGCGGGTGCAGGCACTGCCTTGGTGGCAACTAGTCTAATTGGCGTTTGGTTGGGCTGCTGGCTAGCGAAGCGGGTTTCCGCTCAGACGCTGGAAAAAGCTGCTGGCGTTTTGTTGCTGCTGATTGCGGCTCAGCTTTGCTGGGAAGTGATTCACCTATAAGCCATTTATTTAATTTGCAAGGAATGAGGAGGTAAGGCAGATGGACTGGAACCTGCTAGGACTCAGCTTCGCCATGGTGTTCATTTCGGAATTGGGAGATAAAAGTCAGCTGGCTGCGATCGCCCTAAGTGGCAGCGGTAAATCCCTTAGAGCGGTTTTCTTGGGAACGGCGGCGGCGCTTTTGCTGGCTAGCTTTTTAGGTGTGATGTTGGGCGAAGGACTCTCACAAGTTTTGCCGATGCGTTGGGTTAAGGGAATTGCCGCGATCGGCTTTGTTGTGATGGGACTGCGATTGCTGATCGGCGGCGGCGAAACTGAAGCAGAAGATGAACCCAGTTGTTAGTTACCCAATTGTTCAGACTGAAATATTGTTTAGAGTGCAATAAAGTGAAATCGGCTATCAGACAAAGGCTTCCGTATCCACAACATAGTCTTCTCTAGCGGTTAGCTTCCAGGTTTGGTCGCCCTTCAGTTCCAAAACAAAATCGTGATATTTCAGCAAGCTGGCTCGATGGCCAACGCTGATGTAGGTAGTCCCTGATTGTCGCAATTGTTGATAAAGCCGCTGCTCGTTAGCCAGATCAAGTGCACTGGTGGCTTCGTCCAGCATGACGTAATCGGGTTGGGTCAGCAGCAACCGGGCAAAAGCAAGCCGCTGTTGTTCGCCCAGAGAAAGGACATCTGACCAGTCTAATTCGGTGTCAAATCCACCCACCCGATCGGGCAAATCCGCTAAATTCACCTGCTTGAGGGCGTCATAGAGTTTTTCTTCAGCAGTATCCTGGGACAGATTGGGGTAGAGTAACTGAGCCCGTAAAGTGCCTAACACCATGTAGGGGCGCTGTGGTAGAAACAACATTTCTGACAAAACGGGTCGCGTGATTTGACCTGCCCCACTGTTCCACAACCCGGCGATTGCCCGCAGCAGTGAACTTTTGCCGACCCCACTCTGTCCAACAATCACGAGGCTTTGTTGCGGCTGCAGCACAAAGGACAGATCTTGCATTAACAGGCGTTGTCCTTTGGGCGTGGCCAGTGAAACTTGATCGAGTTGAATCTGCTCATCCTCAAACGTTTTGATCACAGCGGCGTCTGCTGGAGCAGGCTGCTCATTTGCATCTAGTGCTTCCGTAAAGGTTTCCAAACGGTTGACCCCTGCGGCAAAAGCACTGAGTTGGTTAATTTGCAGGACGACCAGCGCAAAGGCTTCAAAAATTTGACTAAATGCGAATCCTGCCTGGGTAATATCACCAAACTCAATTTGCTGGCTGAAATACATGGGGGCTAGAATCACCGAAGGCAGGATATAAGTGGCATAGCGATAGGGAGTGCGGAAAAAAGCCAGGTTTCGCTGCCAGCCAATCAAAAATCTGAAATTGCGGAGAACCTCAACAAACCGCCGCCGCAATTGACCCAGCTCTTGGTCTTCTCCCTGGTAAAAGGCGATCGATTCAGCGTTGTCGCGCACGTGAACCAATCCATAGCGGAAATCGGCTTCTCGTCTTAATTGATTAAAGTTGAGACTGATCAGTCTACGGCCTAACAAGCCTGCAATCACGGTTCCTACTAGGGCATAGCCAACCAGAAAAATGGCTAGGAAAGAAGACATCGACCAAAGGATGCCTGTAAAAGATAAGACATCGATCACAGCGCCCAGCAGCAGCAATAAAAAGCTGAGGCTAGTCGCCGTAAAGGATTTGATATCTTCTGAGATCCGTTGATCGGGGTTATCGATGTCTCGTTCGAAATTGATTTCGTAATAGGCACGGTTGCCAAAGTATTGATTCAAAAACTTCTGGGTCATCCAATCTCGCCAGCGCAGCCCCAGTAAGTCCTGCGTGTAGCTGTAAAACACGACGATTGGAGTAGCAGCCACGAACACACCTGCGTACACAAAGAAGAATCGCCAAAACGTTGCAGCTTCTCGTTTCGCAAGGGCAGTTGTAAAGAAGTTGCCCACATAGCTGATCGTGACATTCATGCCACTCACCGAAAGTGAGAGCAGCAAAAGCAGCCCTAGTAATACCCATTGCTGTCGACGAGAAATAATTTGTCGCCTTGCTGCAAAGAAAGCTAAAGCTGGAATTAGCAGAGCTGCAATCACAACGCCAATCAGAGGAGACTGAAGCATGGATTTTACAATTCCTACCAATCCCTGAGCTGTCTCATTCATGAAGTCTGGCAAGACTGCTTGAAGGACCAGCACTACGACACTCACAATCACAAAGAGCAGGGCAAATAGAAAAAGAATGAGTAGGGCCAACAATGCAAAAAAGACTTTACCGCCATTTGCAGTTGTGGGATACCAGTAGGGTTGGGCGATCGCCACAAAACGGTTCCAAAGTTGATTATCAAACCGATTCAGGCGGTTAGAAGCGGGACGAGAAGGTACTGCGGTCATTCAGCGCTCGGATCTGGTAGGGGGTTGTCAATAATCTTCCCTATTCTAAAGGGCAGATCGGTGAATGATGCTTAGAACAGGCTGAGTTGGTTGGTTGGTGGCGTTATACTAGCTTCGATCGCATCCCAGGGAAGTTGAGGAACCGGAATGCCTGCCTGCTCAAGCTGATGCTGGAACTCGCGAGCTGTTCCCGGAGATTGCTGCTCAACAGGACAGTGGACAAAGAAGTAAATTTCTTGATTTTGTTCCAGCCAGGTTTGAAGCTGGCTAACCCATTGTTCTAAGTAGGGCTGATTCAACGGACGATCGGGATGGCTGATATAGCGAACGATGCTGAAGGGAGCCGTCAGAATGGGTTTTAGCGGTACTTTGGGTTTACGACGTTCTGAGGCAATCTGGGGATCGTCTGGACATTCGTAGATTGGGCGAGTGTCTAGCAGAACCCGTCCGACTCCTAATTGTCCCAGCAAGTGATTCAATAATCTGGCAGGTTCTGGCTTAAACCAGTCTGGATGGCGCACCTCAACGGCTAACTGCATGGAATCGTGAGGCAACGCAGATAGAAAGGTTTCCAGGTCAGCTAAAGTGGCTGGACTGTAGCTGGGAGGCAACTGGGCAAACACTGGACCTAAACGATCGCCCAAGCCCTGCATATGGTCTAGAAATGCGATCGTTTCAGGAACTGTGGGGACTAATAATCCTTGATGGGTGAGGTGACGTGGTAGTTTAGGACAGAATTTGAATCCAACTGGCGTTGTTGCGGCCCAACGGCTGACAGTTTCTGCATCCGGAATGGAATAAAAGGTCGTGTTCCCTTCGACTGCTGTGAACCGCCGACTGTAAAGCGACAAAAAATCAGAGGCACGGCTTCCTGGTGGAAATAACTCTCCCACCCAGTCCTTATAGGCCCAGATTGCACATCCTAAGTGGAAACTCATGCCTGATAGAGTAACGCATTATTTGATGGCATAGGGGTTGTCTCTAGGGTGGAATGGGCGATCGAAGGTTCTTCAGCCCGAACTTGTTTTACGGGTAGCTCGATCCAAAACTCTGCTCCTTCTCCCGGCTGAGAATAGCAATGGAGTTCCCCACCATGTTTGTTCACAATGATGTCATAACTGAGAGACAAACCAATCCCCGTGCCTTTACCCAAGGGTTTTGTGGTGTAGAACGGCATAAACAGCTTTTCCTGGTTCGACAAGGGAATGCCAGGTCCGTTGTCTGCAATACAAATAATGGCACGCGGCACGCCTCCCTGTGGATCGGGAATATGCATCGTGCGAATTGTAATTTGGGGTCGATCGGATACGGCTGTGTCTGAAATCGCTTGGGCTGAATGCGTAGAAGTATTTGTTGCAAGGCAAGACGCAGTGCTTTGATGCTTTTCCTCTAATGCGTCGATCGCGTTGCTAATCAAGTTCATAAAAACCTGATTGATTTGATTGGAATAGCACTCAACAGGAGGCAAATCTCCATACTCACAAATCACATGAATGCCGCGCGTGTTGGATTTAGGCTTGAGTCGGTGCTGCAGAATTAACAGAGTGCTATCGAGGCCGTCGTGCAAGTTTGTAGGCTGCATTTCAACTGCATCTGTGCGTGAGAAGTTGCGCAATGATAACACGAGCTGACGAACCCGATCGCTCCCCATTTGCATGGACGAGAGCAGTTTCGGAAAATCTTGCATAATGAAATTAAAATCGACTTCCTCCATATACTGCTGCAATTCAGGACTGGAAGTCGGACATTCTTGCTGATAGCGAGACAACAGCTCAATTAACTGTTGGGCATACTGATTGGCATGGTTAAGGTTCCCGCAAATGAAATTTACCGGGTTGTTGATTTCATGGGCGACATCGGCAACAAGTTGACCAAGACTCAATAATTTCTTGTTTTGAAGATGTTCATCTGTTGGAGTCAGTAGATGTGCAGTTGCAAGATGTGCAGTTGCAATAATCTCCTGCATCTGTTCAAAGGCTACTTGGTCCCGGCAGCAAGCTCGCAATCTTCGTAAATCGTCAGAATTCATATCAACTGGAAGCCCTTTAGAAAGCAGTAATCGCGATCTGATTTCACCTGAATCTGGTTCAAGGTTTTGGGTGATGAGAGTCTATGAATTTCTTAACTCCACTTGCAGAAACTCTAATATTCAGTTGCGTTACAGCATCACTAGGCAACAGCTATCATGAATCAAAAAGTTGCCTCAAGTGATATCTTCGGTCTTGACCAATGTGGTCAAATGCGGTCAGCACAATAGTGAGCGAGAAGAACAGTTCTAATCGCTGAACTTAAATACTGATTCCGCCGATCGGCTGACTCAAAGTATGACAAATGCAGTAGGTCAGTGCAATTCGTCAAAACTCGTAAGTTGTTTGATTTATCAAGAACAAGGATTTCCGTAGAAATCGGGAATTCTGTTTGACCACTTGCCGCTGATCAGTTTTGTGCTTGTTCTAATAGATTAGGGATGTCTCCACAGCCGCCTGGAATTGTCGATCGGGTCGCTGAGCCACCCCAGGCACAGCAATAGTAGCGCTGTTCCGTTGAGAGGCGTTTGACATTTGTAAAGTCTGCTCCTTCGACCACGGCTCCCGTATAGGCTCCAGTGGTATAGTCTGGCAGATCGGCCTTTGTCCGTGGTGAAGCGGTTGCGATCGAACCATAGAAGAACTTGGCTCCCATCATGTCAGACTCTGCTAGGACTGCTCCACACAAAATGGTGCGGGCAAAGTTTGTTTTGACTAAATCACTACCGCGCAGATTCGCGCGAATCAGATTGATATCGCTGAGGTCAGTCCAACGCAAATCTGTCCCTGATAAATCAGCACCTGCCAACATCACCCCTAAGTCGATCACACGAATTCCGTACTGTCGATCCTCTGCGTATCCTCCTCTGCCATCGAGAATTGCCCGTCCTAACCGTTGGTCTCGCTTTAATGGGCTCAACAGACGCGATCGCGACAAAAAGCGGAGCACCTTCGCTTTCCCACTGGGATCGACGCTACTTAAAATGGCGGCTGTGCGACCTTCGGCAATGGCTCGTTCTTGAGGCCAGTCTTCCAGTAATCCTTCTTCATCCAGCACCAGGTCGGAAATGCCTTGAAAGTAGGAGTCGATCGTTTGTTGCTGGGTAATGATGTTTTGCTGGATGGTCAGATCTTTGGAAATGACATACTGCCGCCAAGCAATATAAACCGCTAAAACCGCGATCAAAATTTGCCCAAACGCGCCAAATACTTCACCCAGTGCTCCGATCGCCTCCCAGTTTAACTGCTGATACCATTGCCCGAACTGGCTACCCCATCCACTCAGATTGACCAGTCCAAAACCCGCAACAATGAATCCCAGCAGCCCTGTTAAAATTAACCTTTCCTGGGGCGAGATGAATTGAGTGAAGATGCGCCACAGGGCTATCCAAAGCACCCGCATCGAGAGTAGTAGGGTAACGATTCCTCCAGCAAAGGCCAGCCAAAAATTGCTAATCGTCAAGCCGACTAACATGACCGTGATCCCCACTAGAATCAACAGTTCGAAGGGTGGTCGTGGTGTGACCCGATTGAGGCTAGATGGGTTGGAATACTGGCTAACAGATTCTGATTGGACGGTTGAGGATTGAATGGGTTCACTGAAATCGCTGCTATCCAGTTCAATTTCACGCAATAAGTTTTGCTGAAACAGCCGATCCTTCGCACCATTTCCTTCTATGTTGGTCGGTGTTTGTGGTCTGGGCTTAGGGAATGGATTTCCCGTTTTTGAGAAACTGTCCGGTGAGTCAGAAGGATTGGGATCAGGGCTCATAAGAAAAAGGAGGCTCAATGATTCACAGGTAAATCCACGTCTTAGCATAGGATAATCCTGTCTATCCGGATCCTGCCTCAATTCTGCTGATCTTGTTGGTCTGCCTTGAGCTTTCTGCTCGATCGCTCCTGCCAACCTGGCGAAGTATGACGGCTATTTCAAAGAAAAGCTAATTGCACCAGCGGCTTCTCGCTTCACTTGTCCTGAATGAATGGCTTGATCTAGATCTTGTAAGACGGATAGATCGATTGATTGGCAGCCGCGCACAACTAGCATCTGGCGAATTAGCCCTTCTGACTCAACGCTGAGATATCCGGTTTGAAAGGCTGATTGGACAAGACGATGAATGATGGAAATCGACATCTCTCAATGCACCCCGTTGTTATTTTTGTCTGTCTTTAAATGTTATTGCTCCTTTTTTTCTTGGAACTGATTGAGATCGATCGAGCAAGGTGATCTAGAATCTCTCTTCATGTGAGAATTATCACTCTCAATCCTGGGGAGAGGGAGGAAGGGTTAACAGAGGCTGTTTTGTTTTGAATGAGTCAAAATCAGTCACTTAGGTTATCTTTGACTAAATAATTCTGGCGTAGAAAATTTGTACCACTGAGCAGGTGTGCTTGTTGAGTGGAGAGGGTTGAGTGAAGAGGAGTGAAATCAATGGCGAATGCAGACAGTTCATGGGAGACTTCCGTAGTTAAGCTGGCACAAGCTGGCAACTCACGAGCGATTGCGTTTTGGATGAATCGCTATTTAGTCCCCCAAGGCATTTGTGCCCAAGTTGCCACCGAAGCAACAGGCTACCTGCAAGTGCGGATCGTCTGTCGCCAGGTTCCGGATAGTGATCGGATCGTGCGATTTATCTGTCATCGTCTTTGTAAGCTTGATTCTGACATGATTCGGCAGGTGCACATCACGGCTCAACTCGTAGGTTCTCCAGCAATTCTCTGGGAAAAATCAGCGCGCATTCTTCCTCCATCAGAACGGCAGGCAAGTCAAAAGCAGTCGAATGGCAACAATCTTTATCCTTTTCCACAGATTCCAGATTCAGCTGAGCCATCAGCTCCCGTTGTTGTCCCAATTCCAGAATCAACAGCCGCTCAGCCTGTTCAACCCAGCCAATCTGTCAAAGGTAAAGGTCGTCCTGTTGCATCACTGTCTGCTAAAAAATCATCCCGTAAACGGCAGTTCCCAGCTAAATCAGCTTCAGTTAAATCGACCTTAGCTAAGTCAGCCCAAACTTTACCGAAACGATCGGCTCTGTTTTCTCCATCCTGGCAAACGGATTGGCAGCATCGTTTCAGTCATCTGCGTACGGCTTCTTTGGATTTAACAGATCGATCGCTCCATTGGTTTACCCACCAGAAACCTGCAACTCGTGCATTCATGCTGGGTGGTTCTGCGGTTGCCGCTTTTTTGATTGGCTGTAGCTTTGAGTTGGTTGGATATTACGCGGATCCCTCTGCTTTTTCTCAGTCCAAAGCGACATTGACCGGAATTTTGCGATCGGTTCCGGTCCCTTCCGGCTCAGTAAAAACCGCAGCCGATCGAGTTTCGATCATCCGGCAGCCCGTTCTTAATCCAGAAGATCCATCTATCAGTTTGGTATTTAGCAACCGGGCAACGCTGACTCGTTTATCTCCCAGTCAATTAACTCTACCTCCTGCGACCGATCAGAGTGCTCCTGCGCCACTCGTTACCAATATTGAGACGTATCGTTTGTCAGATATGTTGATCACCAATTTGGACAATCCGCTCAGCCTGACTCCAGCAGTGGGTAAGAAAGAAACTAAGGCGGGTTTGGGTTCAGTGGGCGAAAGTGATGATAGTGAGACTCGTTCAGCAGCAGCCACTGATTCCAGCGATACAGCCGCCACTGATACAGCCGCTGGTGATGTGGAAGCAAGGCCTGCTGAAGGTGAAAGTTCTGGTGAAAGTTCTACTGCTGCGACTCCTTCTGAAGAGACCGGGGAAGAGACGGCAGCGTCGGACTTTTCAGACGATTCCTCTGAAAAGTCCGACGCTGAAAAGAAGGCAATGCCTCTAATGCCCCAAGAGCTGCTGGCGAACGGTGTAGATGTAGTCAATATCGCCAATGATGCAGTAATGGCAGACGGAGCGAGCCAGCTGACGGACACACTCAGTTTGTTGCAGCAAAATAATATTCATGCGGTTGGAGCAGGACAAACGCTTGCAGATGCCCGTCGGCCTCAGGTGTTTGAGGTGAAAGGAAAACGCATTGCCTATTTAGGCTATTCTGACTCATCGCCCCATGCAGTGGGTGAAACCTCGGCAGGAGTAAATGTCGGCGTTAGTCAACAAATGGCAGAAGATATTAAAGCCATTCGGGATCAGGTCGATTGGATTGTGGTGAACTTTGACTGGAATCGCGAGTTGCGTGCCTATCCAGAAGATTGGCAAGTTAGTCTAGCCCATGCGGCGATCGATCAAGGCGCTGATTTGGTGGTAGGGTATCACCCGACTGTGACCCAGGGTGGCGAGATTTATAATGGGCGGGCGATCGTCTATTCCTTAGGAGATTCGATCGATGAGTACAACAGCAAGCAGAATGGGGACTATGATGTTGCTAGCCTCAAAGTGACCCTCAAGGATCACATGATGGAGTTGGAGTTTTTACCGATTCAAGTGCGGCGTGGCCAAGCAGAAGTTGCGAAGGGCGATCTAGGCACCAAGATTTTGCAATATGTTGAACAAGCTTCTAGTTTATTTGACCATCCGTTGCGTTCTCCCACCAGCCTAAATTCACAGCTACGTCTCTCGTTACCTTCAGCCCCCGACACAGAAATGCCGACGGATCCATTTATTAGTTATCCAGAGTCGCCGATCGGTCCTGCAATGGAACCAAAGGCTTCTCCCTAGTTGCCTGCCAGAACTTTGCCAAAAACTTTGTCCAAAAAATAGTTGCCTCTGCCAAAACAGGAATTCCTACCAAAACGTTGGGTGTGGAGAATCCGAAGAAAATGAGGAATCCAAAGAAAATACAGTCCTGAGGAGAATAAGGTGTTTGCAATCACCCGTGAGCAACGGCAATACCAAACCTATGTTCTGACTGATGACGATCACGCCGCACGGTTGGAAGTCGTGCCTGAGCGAGGTGGAATCATTACGAGATGGCAGGTTGATCAGCAGGAAATTTTGTATTTAGACGAAGGCCGGTTCAGTCAGCCTGAATTGAGCATTCGGGGCGGAATTCCCATTCTGTTTCCAATTTGTGGCAATTTGCCAAACAACACCTACATCTATCAAGGTCAAGCTTATACGCTGAAACAGCATGGTTTTGCTCGCGACTTGCCTTGGGAAGTTGTCGATCAGGCTACTCAAAATTGCGCATCGATCACCCTGGCGCTAAACAGCAATGAGCAAACTCGCACGGTTTATCCTTTTGAGTTTCAGCTACTTTTCACCTATGAGCTACAGGGCGATTCTTTAACGCTGCGTCAACGCTACACCAATCAATCGGATGTGGTAATGCCCTTCTCGACTGGGTTACATCCTTACTTTCTGGTGTCAGACAAAACGCAGCTTCAGTTTGAAATTCCTGCCGTTCAGCTTCAGGATCACCAAGATCAAACGCTGCATCCCTTTAAAGGACAGTTTGATTTTGAACGCGACGAAATTGATGTTGCGTTTCGCCAGCTATCCCAGCAGACAGCTCGCGTGTTCGATCGCCAGCGGCAGTTTGGGTTGGTGTTGGATTATAACTCAGCTTATTCAACACTTGTCTTCTGGACCATTAAAGGTAAAGAATATTACTGTCTTGAGCCCTGGAGTGCGCCGAGAAACTCGCTGAATACTGGGGACAATATATTAGAACTGCAACCAAACGCAACATTGGAAACCACCGTGCGTCTGTCTATTTCGCATCATTAAATCGGAATTTCAAATCTCACCGCTGCTGGTGCGGTTGCTGTCGAGATGAGGCTCTTAAACATTTCTCTAAATGTTGTGCCTGATATTGTCGTCTGAAATCGGGGAGCAGTGGAAAATGCTTCAGAGTCCAAAATTCAATGTGAGCGCGGAGAGACTTCATATTCAGGATTTTTAATTCAATCTAAGGTCAATCAGAGTTTTACATATTCAGCATGGCCAATCTTCGTTAAATTCACTAGATCCCAAGGAGGGAATTTGATTAAGATTCTGTATCTTCCGCAACACTTTATCGATTTGCCGCCAATTTTTTTGAAAAAAAGTTCTAAATTAGCTCCAAAATCTTGTAACAGTTTGCATGGCAACCTGAAAAGATCGAGAGGGGATTATCGCCATACGCTTTGTCATGGCATCTGTTATGAGAATTGTTAAGAGAATTAAACTGTAGATTTAGGATTCATTCGGTTTTGAGTTGAATGCGTGTCACTTAATCGGGGAATTGATTATATTGAGGAAGTCTGAAGCAACCGATTTCTACCGACTTCTTCAGGCCCGTCCTTGGTTACAAACATGAAGTTGCAGATTGGTTTCGACTAGGAGGCTCCCGTTGTCCTTTTCTACTGACGATTTTGCTAAAGCACTCGAGCAACATGACTACCAGTTTCAGAAAGGTCAGATTGTGCGGGGCAAAGTGGCAAGCTATGAATCTGACGGCATTTATATCGATGTAGGTGGTAAAGCAGCTGCTTTTCTGCCGATCGAGGAGGCATCACTGGGCCGCATCTCCAATTTGACAGAGCAATTTCCCATTGGCGAAGAACGTGACTTTCTGATCATTCGAGAACAGGATGCGGATGGTCAAGTCACCCTTTCTTTGCGCCAACTGCAGATGAAGCAAGTTTGGCAAAATTTGGCAGAAATGCAGGAATCGAAACAGAGTGTTCAGGCCAGAGTGAGTGGCGTGAATCGAGGAGGGGTCACGGTTGATGTTCAGGGGATTCGCGGGTTTATTCCCCGATCGCACCTGGTCGATCGCGATAATCTTGAATCATTGATCGGCAAAGCGCTAGTTGTTTCTCCGATTGAAGTCGATGCCGATCGTCGTCGCCTCGTTTTATCCCAACGATTGGCAACGCAAGCAGCAAGCTTGGGACAATTAGAGGCTGGCCAATTGATTGAAGGCAAGGTTGCGAGCATTAAACCCTTTGGGGTATTTGTTGATTTTGCTGGCACAACGGGTTTGCTGCATATCAACCAGGTGAGTAAAAATTACGTTGCCTCTTTAGAAACAATCTTCTCCCATGGGCAGGCGATCAAAGCCTTGATTATTGAGGTCGATGAGATCAAAAAGCGAGTTGCCCTCTCCACCAAAGTGCTGGAAAACTTTCCTGGAGAAATGATCGAAAACTTACCGGAAGTAATGGCAACGGCTGAAGCACGCGCTGAAAAAATTAGGGAATCCGCCTCTACCTCAAACTAAACGAGTTTGATGGTAGGTCCAATCAATGCAGCGCAGGCGGGCTAGCCTGCAATTCTTCAGCTAGCATCTGTTGGTAAATCTCAGGCAGCAGATTGGTCATACTGTTGGGTTCAATGCCATAGCCCAAACTCGTCCAGGTTGGGGAAAGGATTTCCAGCACTTCAGCTAACCGGTCTTGCCGCAATAATTCTGCCAGATCTACATCCCAGGCAATTGAATCATTGAGCCAAGCGTAAACAACTTCATCCTGGTATTCTGGTGCAAAGCTAAATTCCTTGCGCCAAAATCCAGTGGGATGGGGATGATATTGCCTCGCTTTTTCTAACCAAGTTGTTGTAATAAACTGATAGCGTCCTGCGGCAGTGGAGCAATCTCCCTGGTTCGGGCCTGTTACGATCGGCACACATTCATCCGGATGGTGGCTTAAATCTTGAAAGTGTTCACCGCCATAGAGTAAGGAATAGGGGCGAGTGCTGTTCGATTCTGCTGCCGAAATCGTTCGCATCAAAGCCCGAATATAGGGATCCCCTCCCTTTTTCACTAAAGGCGCAGGTTTATAGGTCCAGGCCGGATCAGATGGCGATTGTTCAGGCCGGAAGACCATGTGTCCTAACATTAGCATCATGAAAACCGCAAAGCCGCTGCCGATGGCCGCAGTGTAATCGCGCTTGGGCAAGACGAAATTGTCTGAGGCCTTTGGATCGGGGGATTGTGAATCAGTAGGGGGATGGACGTTAGAAGTCACTCAACAAAACGGGCTGCAACCCTGATAGACACCTATGCCACCTTAGCAAATAGTGCCTCGATTGGTTGAGCTGCTGTTTCGGAGTTCGCCACAATCTCGACAATCTGATTACGAGCTGCCGCTTGAAAGGGAGCCTCAACGCAAACTTGGGCAACCTTGGTGCGAGGGATGCTGCCTTCAAACAAGGTATCAGCTTTCGACATCACAATGCCATCAGAATTGTCTTCGTTCTTGAGGCCACCGGGACGAACGATCGTATAGGTAAGTCCGCTGGCTTGAAGATATTCTTCGGCCCGTTTTTTCCAGACTAGAATCAGCCAAAACAAGTTGAGTGGATGGAAAAGCAGGGAAGTACAGAGGGACGAGACCATGACAAAATGCTGAATTCCGTTTTGTTTTGCCAGGTCTACTAAATTTTTAGTGCCTTCATAGTCCACTTTGTAAGGTCCCGTTGGATCAAAGCTAGGGGTTGCTCCAGTTGCCAGGAAAACCACAGTGCTATCGCCGATCGCAGCTTTCAGGCTTTCAGGCTGCAACACGTCTCCTACCACAATTTCAGCTTCCGATGGCAGCACGGTGCTGGCTTTCTCTCGGTCCCTCACCATGGCTCGAACTGGAATTCCTCGCTGTACGAGTTCTTTCACAATTCGTCTTCCCGTCTCTCCGGTCGCTCCTGCAACAAACGCTTTCATAGTTTTCTCTGCCAACCTGATTCTTGGATAACTTCAGCAGCCGTTTCAATAATTGATGTCACGAGATCGCTCAGGAACTTTATTTCAGTTCAACAGTCGTCTTGTAAAGCAAATTTAGTCAAACATTGTGATTTCACATTAATAAATTATCGCAATTCTTTGTAATTCCCCATCTTGCTAGGGCTGGATATCCGTAAATTGACAGGATCACTGCCTAGCCCTGCATAACTTCAGAGCCTCTCTCCGTAAATTGATCATGGTGACTGTTCTTCCTCACACGATATGCTGACCAAAGTAAAGGCTGTTTGCTAGGAGTCCCTGATTGGGTTCAGTAAGCTGTCTTTTGAGGTGGGCAACCAAACGGGTCTTCATTTAAGCTTTGACGATCCGCCTAAATTGATGTCCAAAATTTGTTTTCGGTGCTTCCTTTGCGAGATGTTCGGTTAGGATATCCATAAAGGTGAGCCACTGGGATAGCAACCATTGCAGGAAATGTTTTATGCAGGCAAATTCGGCTGAACAGTACTCCCTTGAGACCACCCCCGCTCTGATTAGCGCGACCTCTGGATTGGTAGATAGTGCTGCTTTGGAAGGATATACCCACGAAGAACAAGTTCACAACGAGCAAGAGCCTGTCTGCTTCCATGGCTCTTTCGCCAGCTGTATGGAGATGTATACCGATGCTGCGACAGTGGCGAACTACTTAGATGTGCATCGGGCTTGGTTTCCCCGCTGTGCCTTGCCGATGACAACAGAGGCGATCGGTGAAAATGGGTATGCTTTGACGATCGGGCGTTTCGGCTCATTTGGCTATGAAGTTGAGCCTAAAATTGGTCTAGATCTGCTTCCCCAGGATCAAGGCATTTATCGGATTCAAACCATTCCCATCCCCAACTACAATCCGCCCGGGTATGATGTGGATTTTCAAGCAGCCCTTCAATTGGTTGAGGTAGTACCAGATGCTGCTTTGATCGCAACCTTAGGGCGATCGGGGCTAGAGCAAGTTCCCGGCCAGATTACCCGGGTTGAATGGGAGCTCGATTTGAAGGTGATGATTCAATTTCCTCGCTTCATTCATGCCCTGCCCAAATCATTGATTCAAAGCACGGGGGATAAACTGCTCAATCAGATTGTGCGACAAGTCTCTCGCCGTTTGACCTATAAAGTCCAGGAAGATTTTCATACAACCGTGCAAATCCCTTTTCCCAAGAAACATCGCAAGCCCCTGTGGCACCGCGATGCGAAAGGTCCTGCATCAGGCAGTATGACTGAAGAATAGGCAAGCTCAAAGCCTCGCTAAAGTAGCTATCCAGATACAAGAAATAAAAGAGGTTGCGTAACCTCTTTTTTCATGTGACTTTGCAGATACAGGTGGCATTGAACTACTGAGGTTCTGCAAAAACTTGGGTCCAGTAATAGTTCCAGTTCTCAATCCCTGTGTCGTTGGGTAAGAAGTAATAACCCACACCAATTTCTGTGACGGCTGCATCTAATAAGTTCTGACGGTGGGCAGGGCTATTGATCCATCCATCTACAACTTCAGCTGCTGTTGGATAGCCTGCGGCGATATTTTCTGAGACCCGCGACCAATCATATCCAGTGGCGGAGACTCGGCTGTCAACTGCTAAGCCGTTTTTATCAATATGACCAAAAAAGTCCTGTAGCGCCATATTCTGAGATTGGGTTTGGGCAGCACTGGTTAATTTGGTATTTAACTTCACCGGAGCTAAGCCATTTTGTTGCCGAAAATTGTTGGTTAACTGGACAATCTGACTCACTAAAGTTGCCGTTGTGCTATCTGTCGTTGGATCACCGTTTGTGCTTGATCCTGCGTTATTTGGAGAAGCTGACCAGGTCAACTGATATCGGCTGTTTCCCTTTCTAGATTGATTGACCTGAATAAAATAAGTGCCTGCCTCTGAACTGTCCATTTCGATGGTTTGAGGCTGATTTTGACGTAATAGCGTTTGTTTCAAAATTTCATTCGCTTCGATCAGACCATTTTGGTTTTGATCATGAATCAGGCGGAGTTGTGTTCCCTGGCCTTTACTGCTGGAGCGGAGTGTGAAGTGCTGGGATGCAGCCAAATTAAATTGAAATAAATCGGTTCGATCGCGAGGGCCTACTCGATCGTGCCGTAGTTGATTAGTCGGGAGCAAGGAGGCTTGAGCCAGCGTTTTATTAGTATTTTTCAGTGACATGATGCTTACTGATCAAAATCTTAGACTTTAGTTCCAGTAAGCAATTCGATCGATTTTGCGTCATCCTGATATCTACCAGGTCTCAGCCAAATGGCTGAGTTGAATTGCGCAAAATCCCTGAGATGATAGTTGCACTCAAGCAGCACTTCGCCTCCTTGAGGCGTTGCAGGCGCTTAATAGTTCGCAAATAGTTTGCAAATAGTTCGCAGATAGTTTGTGAATTGCTCAAACGTACTGAGAAAACCAAATATCGTAANTTTCCTTGATTTTGGCCCGTTGCAGCGGAGAAGGTTCCCTGGGTTTGTCCAGACACATAAAGCAGGCCTGAAGCCTCAGTCACCACATGGTAAGCTTCATCATCTTGAGGAGTGCCAATCTGCGTTGTTCTGACCCATTGCCCGCTGTTATCCACTTGAGCAAGCCAAGCATCTGAGCCGCCTGCAGCAGTTCCAAACAAACTTGTATTTGTTTCCCCTGCCAAATAAATTTTTCCTGCTGCGTCAATTGTTACTGCTTGGGCAGAGTCTAATGCAGTGCCACCAAATTGTTTAACCCATTGCAAGGTGCCCGTGCTGCCGATCGTATACCTGGCCACAAACGCATCGGCTTCTCCGCCTGCAAACGCATTTGTAGATAAAGTGCCTGAAGGAAGAGTTCCTGCCGTTTGCCCAACAATATAGAGTTCTGAACCGCGTACAGCAATTCCCCGCGCATAATCTGTCTTGCTGCCGCCACTGAGCGTTTGATTCCACAGCAAGTTACCAGAGATGCCATCGAACCCTGCGACAAAAGCATCACCATCAGCCAAATTGACATCGCTGTTGCTAGTGACGCTCAGGGAAGCATCTGTAATACCTGTGATGTAAAGCTTACCGTCTGCGATCGCAATATCTGCAGATACAGTCGTTTTAGCATTACCAAACTCTGCAACGCCGTTGTTGCCAAATCCATTCACCAGGTCACCACTGGCTGTATATTTAGCGATAAACGCTTTTCCCTGACTATTTTGTCCCAGGAAAACAGGAAATCCACGCCGAATACCCGTGACATAGATATTATCGCCATCCAGCACAATGCCAGATGCTGCGTCAATAGCGCTAAAACCAGACACTGTACTTTCGATCGTTTTCAGCCATTGCTGCTGACCTGTACTATCGTACTTGGCAATAAATCCATCGCTATTCAGTCCACTAATTTGTGCCCCAACGACGTAGTAGTTTCCACTGCTATCAACGGCAATATCAGCCACCGCTGTTCCAGGGGTTTGGAGCGATCGCCGCCATGCTTCTGAACCGTCCTTATTATATTTCGCAACGAATCCGGTTCCGTTGGCAACGTTTGATCCCGACGTAACACCCGTAATGTAAAGTGCGCCGGCGGAATCTACTGCAGTGCCAAAAGAATAATCATTGTCGCTCGTGCCAAATTGACGAATCCAGTTGGGCGATGGAAAGGTGTTGGTCGGAATTGGGGTGGGCGTTATTGTTTCAGGCGTTGCTGCATATTTGAGGCGATAGCGGCTTTCCCCCTGCCCCCGATAAACGCGAACATAGTAAATACCTGCTTCTAGAGTTTGTTGAATCGCTTTACCTGTGCTGCGGTTCGCTAAAACGGTGATGAATTTACGACGCTGCTTGAGACTCAGATCCGTGAATGGAATCCGACCAATTGCTTTAAGTGCCTTATCCTTTAAGCCTTTAAGAGCTAGCAATTGCACAGTTGCTTTAGAATTGCCCGCTAAATTCAGATTCAGCGTACTGCGAGTTGCAAGGCTGACTCGGTATAGATCATCGGGATCCGATCGCCCCACTGCGTCAGATAAAGCTTGGGAATTGGAACTGAGATTTTGGAGAACTTTAGCCGCTTTCAGGGTGTTCTTTGCGCGATCGATTCGTGCCATAAATTCAGTTCCTTTGTTGATTTAGTTTGCTGCCATGCGCGTTGTCCGGAAAGTGACGTTGACCCCCTCATTCGATTGTTCTAGAACGAGCAACGGCGTTGGCTTTGCTTTCTGATCCCAATGCATTCTAGCAATACGTCCCTGAATTGTTGGTTGCCAGTGGTCATCTCCTTCAGGACTCATAAACTTTTGCATACAGTCAATGATTTGGCTGATCGTCGCTGAAGTGGGTTGGGTTGGTAACTTCGTTAATTTAATTTGGATGCGGAATAAAACCCGTCTTATTCCTTTGGGAGAATGAGAAAGGTCATATTCAACATCAAAAATTTCATCAATCTGGCGGCCTGTTGAGCTGGCGATACCGACTAATCCTTTTTCAGCCTGGGTTGGACGAAGGGCGATCGAAATTTTTTCCTTCACTTTGATCTTAATTTGGTTCATGATGGCAAAGTGAAACTGATCTTCTTCCATCCGCATCCGCAAATAATCCAAATTAAACTCACGCGAGTGAATTAAATCCGGATTTTTCTCCATTTTGCTGATCGTATTCAGCGCCAGCTTCAGCTTTTTCTGGAGCTCACGATTTTTGTACTCTTCAAATCGTTTTTGCTTCGCCAACTTAGCGGTTTTGATTTTTGTATAGATCGCTAGACCAATAAGCCCAACGCCAAGCAGACCGGAGACAATCATCCACGGATCTTGCAATGCTTCTAATGTAAGCTGAGAAACCTTGGCGGTTTTAGCCAACCTAGGTTCTACTAAAATGACATGGGTTGACATCATTACCGTATACAGAGTTTCAAGTCAATCTAAAACACAAATACTGGTCTTAGAATGCCCCTAAACATTGAAAATCCATCATTCCCTCTTCCATCATGCCAGTAAGTCTGACCAAATCTTTAATTTCTTCAGATTTTTACAGACAAGATTCTTTAAAGTTTTGATGAAGATGTCAGGTTAAGTCTGGGTCCAACGTGTGCGATCGTTACGTCCATCAATATAACAAAGGTAAGGGAATTGACGATATCGTCCGAGTCCCCCTGTCCACCAGGGATCGAGCATCCGGTAGATCTGATCTCCTGATAAGCCATCACAGTAGAACTCAATGGCGTTACCAATGGCATGACGGTTAAGGCCAGCCTGTCGTAGCAAGGCCGTCGTTTCAGCAGGACAATACCAGCGGGTAATTGAAAGGGGGCGACCCAGCCGATCGCAGACCTGTTGAGCAAGTTCAGCCATATTGACGATCGCGTCAACGGTTGCTTGATGCGTGGGTAAGTAAGTGCCGCCTTGGGTGGCATCAGCCCAGGTTAAGCTGCCGTGGGTGACGATCGCGGCATACATTTGAAGATTGGCTGGCGTCCAATTAGCAGGACGGGGCGGTAAAGCCAGAGGCTCCGGTTTAGGGGCTGCATCAATCGAATCTCGACGCGCTTGTTCCAGTCGCTGCACTTCATCCAACAGTGCTTGCAGCGTTTGATCCCGGCCCTCAAACCCCTGCCAGAGCTGCACTAAGCGAATTAGAGCCTCGCGCTGAAGCTCAGTTTCTTGATAGATGGCTGGAATTCCTCTAGCAAAATCCAACAAAGCCCGATCGAGCTGACCGGCCACGGACAATAGGGCATTCCGGTTGGGATTGCTGGAAGTGAGCGTTTGAGCATCGACTCCCAATTCCTGGAGGGCGGTTCCTCTGGAGTCCAAGCCATACCAGAGTCGATAGGTTTCAGTCAGCGCATTTCGCTGATCGCCCTTGCCTTGATAGGAGCGGGATAAGCGTTGGACAAAAGCCATCAGCGCCGGATCGATCATGCGAATCTCAGTTTCTGCCGTGGCCATTTCCGCTAAATTTGCGATGGCAACTTCCCGTGAGGCGTATTGTCCCCAGAGCTGAACGAGCCGCAGCAGAGCCTCCCGTTCATGGGGATAGCCCGCATATTGGCCCAAGAACTGCTGAAGGGTTTGTAAGAGTGATGAGTCAAGCTGGCTTTCTTCGATCGCAGACAGAGTCGGATCGTTTGCCTCCCGCTCTAGCAGGGCCGCCTTGGATGCCTGCCTGGTATCTAACTGTTGCCAAATGCGATGGGCTTCCAACAACGCTTGCCGCTGATAACTGATGCCGAGGTAATAGCGGGGAATTTCTGTAGCAAACCGCAGCAATGCCTCATCTAATCCGGTAAAGGTGGCAGGTAACCCAACCGTCTTACAGTCGATCGTCCAGTCTTCTAAATAGGCTTGCTGAAGGTTCACTTCATTGGTCGGTTCTAGCCTTGCAGCATCAGATTCATTCACCGGCGGGACATAGCCGTTGGCGATCATTTCCAGGAAGCGATCGGCATAACGTCCCTGCTCGACCTGCCAGATTTGATCGGTTTGCCACCCTTGATCGATCAGTTTATGGGTGATGCTTCGCACTGTGTTTGCCGCATATTGAACCTGTTGGGCGAAGGTGCTGACCTTCTCTAACGGAATCCGATTTGCCGGAGAAATGCCCAATCCGGTTGCCCCATCACTCAAACTGGGCCGCTGCTGCGCTGCAAACAGAGCTGCCAGGATCGGCTTGTGGATGCCGGTGCGGGTTGCTTCGCGAAGATAGTAATCATTGCGCTGATCGGCGCTTAGTCCTGCCATAGCCAACTTAGGTTTGACCCAACTCTAGTAGTCACTCTGCTAAATGGTAGATGAATTTTTCCAAGAAGCATCAAGATCTTTTTGGGGAAGTTGGGGAAGATTTGAATTGACCGTCCTTAAAGATCCTTAAAAGCTGCCCTTAAAATTTATTTGCACCGAAATTCTAATTATCTGGTAAAACTTTGGGAGTCGCTTGAGCTGGGGTGGCCAGTACGGTTATTAGGTTGGACGCATTTTCTATGGGGTTTGACTAAAATTTGATGTGAGCGATAAGACCTGATATGCTCTGGAGATAGGTTTTCTTTCAAGTCTTGTGGAGGGGAGATGAATGACTGCAACCATTGTCCAGAGTACAACGGAGTTAATCACTCTTCAAATCACCATTCCTCTGAGTCAATCCTTTCTAGACACCGAAGAAACCATCCAATCAGTACTGAATGAAGCAGGAACACTGGCCAGTGGAGAAGCTCTCAAACAGTTTGATACCGATGGCAGTGCTATTGAAATGGGCAGGATGAATTGGACGAGTAAAGGACAATTGCCCAAAACCTATCAAACCCCTTATGGAACAGTAGAAGTGCCTCGGCATGTGTACCAAACAAGTGCCGGTGGAACCACCTTTTGTCCCCTGGAAGTCGATGCTCGCATCATCATGACCTCAACCCCCCGATTGGCTAAACAAATTTCCCACAAATATGCGGA
>LUGL01000190.1 GCA_002796835.1 Elainella saxicola E1
ATATTTGTGGGAAATTTGTTTAGCCAATCGGGGGGTTGAGGTCATGATGATGCGAGCATCGACTTCCAGGGGACAAAAGGTGGTTCCACCGGCACTTGTTTGGTACACATGCCGAGGCACTTCTACTGTTCCATAAGGGGTTTGATAGGTTTTGGGCAATTGTCCTTTACTCGTCCAATTCATCCTGCCCATTTCAATAGCACTGCCATCGGTATCAAACTGTTTGAGAGCTTCTCCACTGGCCAGTGTTCCTGCTTCATTCAGTACTGATTGGATGGTTTCTTCGGTGTCTAGAAAGGATTGACTCAGAGGAATGGTGATTTGAAGAGTGATTAACTCCGTTGTACTCTGGACAATGGTTGCAGTCATTCATCTCCCCTCCACAAGGCTTGAAAGAAAACCTATCTCCAGAGCATATCAGGTCTTATCGCTCACATCAAATTTTAGTCAAACCCATACAAAGAGCTAAAGATGATTGTTCCTGATTCAGTACGAAAATGTGTTGCGTTTCTCGGCTATCAATTAGCAGATTCGAGCTTTCGCATGGCGGGATCAGTGTTTTTCCTGGGGCGTGTGGATGAAAATGGTCAAGCCTACGCAGTATATGCAGTTACAGCAAAGCACGTTATTGAAGGCATTAGAAAGTTGGGTTTGACAACAACTTGGCTTCGGCTCAACACTCATAATGGAGAAGCCGTATGGACTCAAGTATCAATGGAACAATGGTTTTTTAGCCCAACTGATGCTTCTGTTGATGTAGCTATTCTTCAGGTGTCCCTCCCAGGAGAATTAGACCATTTAATTCTGCCTTATTCATTGTGTATAACAGAACAGAGAATGCAAGAGGATGAAATTGGTGTAGGCGATGAAGTTTTTGTAACAGGTTTATTCCGCCATCATCATGGGAATCGTCGTAACATCCCCATTGTCAGAGTTGGCAATATTGCTTGCCTTAAAGAAAAAATTTCGACTCAGGCTTATGGAGAAATTGATGCGTACTTAATTGAAGCCCGTTCCACAGGTGGTCTTAGCGGTTCACCTGTATTCTTGAATCTTGGAGTAACGCGCATGATTCAAGGACAAATTAAGTACGCTCAATCTCAGCCAATTTTTTATCTCTTCGGCTTAATTCATGGTCATTATGATGTTCGTTCTGATTCAATAGATGATATTGGGGCTGATAAAACCGATCATTTAACTCCAGAGCGAGTGAATACAGGAATTGCAATTGTTGTTCCATTTCATAAAATCGATGAGGTTATAACTGCCTATGAGTCTGAGCAAAAGACAGTGCGATCGCCGATCTTGTAGGGTGAGTTAATGAAATGTAACGCACCTTATCTAATATTCAAAATGCGTGCGTTACGCTGACGCTAACACACCCTAAATTTACTACTGTTTCCAATCGATCGCGTCCCCTAGCGAGTAGGGGAACGAGTGGAGCCTCCTCACCTCAGGGGCAACAGACGTTTCCAATCGATCTCGTCCCCTAACGAGTAGGGGAATCAGGTCTATACCAAGCATTAGAAATGGAGAGAATCGCCCCAGTAGGGATCTAACTTAGGTGCAACCAACACATAACCGGCAAGATCATAGAGATCATCTTCAGTAAAGTTTCTCAATTCGGGGAAGAGATCAGGACGACTGGTATTGACGTGCAATTCACTGTAGTCATCTTCTCCATCGTAACTGGTAGGATGTTGAAGATAATCCACCAATGCCAACACACTATCACGAGCAGGTTCTGCCCCAGCTAAGTCGTCAAGTCCTAAACTAACGTCGTTGTTAGTTTTGGTTTTTCCTTGAAGATGGCATTGAGCACACTCTTGAACAAAAAGACGTTGACCATTGGCAATTTGTTGAGGAGTGATAACAGTGGTTGTTCTTGTGGAATCTAAGGCAACGGTTCGAGTCTTCTCGGTGAGTTCTAAAGCGTTGGCAGGATTAATGTGAAATTGCAAAAAGAAAAATACGGTGGCGATCGCCAGTAAAATGAATCGTTTCACTATTGTTCTCCTCAAAGTGATTGATGTTGTCTTGACATTGAGCTGTTAAGATGAGGGCTATGGGACTAGCCAAAATTATCCCTACTAGGGCTGATTATCATCGAACCCAAGAAGATTGGCATGGTCATCATAACTATCATGCCATCCTTCGACCCTTTTTCCTCACTCACTTGGTAATTTAAGGGGATGGGAGATTATTGTCTGTTACTCAGCTTTTTGCGTCAACCACTGATTAAATTGCCAAATAGCCTCTCGGACTTTAGTGCGATCGCCGATCTTGTAGGGTGCGTTAATGAAATGTAACGCACCTTAATTTTTGTTTTGATGAAAGCAATCTATTCAGTGCAGTTTCTGGTCAGTTACAATACTAGATAACGCAATGATCAAGGAAAACTTACAGCCATGGCAGTTCGTCAACCTCACTACAGCAAAGAAGAATTTGCCCAACGAGGCGATCTAATTTATCAAACGCAAATACGCCCACAGGTCGAAGCAGGTAATCATGGCAAAATAGTTGCTATTGATATTGAAACAGGGGCGTTTGAAATTGCCAATGATACGATGACAGCTACTCGTCGCCTTCGAGAGCGTTTGCCCGACTCCCAAACTTGGGTAGTCCGCATAGGCTATTGCGCTGTCCATCGTTTCGGTGCGCGTAGCTTGAAAGAAAAGGTATGATGCAAGGATACGTAAATAAGAATTGTGAAGCTACGATTCTTGTGGTCGTTCGTAACAATGCTAAACTAAAATCGATTAGTGCTGTTATTGGCACGGGATTTACTAGTTTCTTGAGTCTTCCCAACGACATTATTACTGAGTTTGGTTTGCCATGGAGTTATCGCGATCGCGGAACCTTGGGAGATGGTAGCGAGGTTTTATTTGATATTTACGATGCAGTAGCTATTTGGGATGGCAAATTTCAAGAGATTGAAGCAAACTCAGCAGAAACAGATCCACTAATTGGGATGAGTATGTTTCGGGGTTATAGACTGCAAGTAGATACAATTGAGGGTGGATTGGTGATAATCACAGACTTATCAGATCTTGTTGGTAACCAATCAAAAGGTAAGTGTCTATTTTCAGAACGAAATGTAGCTTCATCGATAGTGAAGCCAATCTTGCGATTTAGGATTCAGAGCAGCCTGACAGTGGTTTAAGCGCTCGACAGCGAATTGGCCTGGGTGATGCCAGCTAGTTCTGCTTGGAATTGGGATAGTCCAAGTTCACGCCAACGCGCTAACTCAGCCAGGAGAACATCTAAGGTGAACGTTTCAAAGCGCGTGTTGAGGGTAGCCAGGACGCTCATGATCACACTGCGCCGTTGAGCACCTGTTTGGGTTTTGCTGGTGCGTCCACCCTTTCGCACCTCGGCTTCTTGGCGCAGATTGCGTTCAGAGCGATTGTTGGTCGGTTCGACTTGAGGATTGKCGACAAATACAAATAGCGCACCGATGCCCTTCATTAACTCCTGCTGGAGTCGAATGAAGCTTTGTTCGTGGATGGGCATCGTCTGGGGTTCAACCGTCTCCTGCCAACGGGTACAAA
>LUGL01000191.1 GCA_002796835.1 Elainella saxicola E1
AAAAAAGCAACTGTTAAAATGATCTCGATGCCATATTCACTCCGACTATTCCGTAGTCCGCTAATCGCTGGCAGTTCCCTTGCTATCGGCAAACCATAGATGTGGTAGCACACATACTCGGCTCGACCTGATATGAACCGCCATGCGTATTGTTGTCGCCGTTCAATGCATTCCGTTTTCCCCACACCCTCTGGATAAATATCAACGTCGTAGCTTACGAAGTCAAGCTTTTCATCTTGCGCCCGTCGTCCCGTTGATTGGCGTCCCCGTTTCCCTTTGCCTTTTTGTTGGTCAACGCTATAGTTCTCTTTGAACTGAGGTGCTTTTGCGTCCTTGGATGSACCCTGCCGATGCAAAAGGTCTTTCAGATGTTTGTTTTCGGTTTCCAGTTCTTGATTACGCTGCTCTAGCTCTGCCACGCGCTTTGTCAGGCGATTAATCTCATCGCTTAGCCTTGCTAGAATAGTGCTAGATTCATCAGGCATCACAGCTTTGACCGAGCAACTTAAGAGCAATTGCTCTGAAACTTAGCATACTTTTGAACAACTTTCACCTCGGGGAAAATAGACAGCTACCATCAATACTGGGATTAGGAACAACCTCCTCACTCCCTTCAGGGCAGTCATATACTAGGTAAGTCCATACTCCTGGATTACCTGCTTCTGCGCTTTCGCCCTCATAGTAGGATAAACTCGAACTCTCACCAATAACCTCTGTGCCGTCCGCACCAACGAAGTGCTGGGCTGTGGCTGCTAAATCAATCTACAAACCTAACCAATTTCGCAGGGATTGCTCAAGCTGATCAGCATCAACCTTGGATAACTGACCAATCACTTTGATCACCAAACCTTCATGCACTGTGTACACGCCTCTTTTGACTGCGGTTACTACGTTCAACCCTGCTGCTGCCCACTCAGCCAACACAAACTCACCTGCCATTAGTGAACCTGTTTTACTTGTCAAAGGAGTAATGAGAATGTCTTGAGACGGATGCGATGCGCTAACTACAACAGCAGGTCTTACCTTTGAACTCGACAAATCTGAGAAGGGATAGCGCACGAGAATAACATCATATTTGGAGTAGCTGGGCATACACATCATCCTCAGCATTGTCCCAAACTGCATCAAGTGAGGTTTGGCTCGCGTTCAACCAAAACTCAGCCTCATCGTCAGGTAAAACTGTCACCAGCACCCTTACCCCTTCCGGTAGTTCTGCTGACTCCAATAGCTCAATTTTTCCTTGCCTAACCGTAGCCCAGAGCGTTTTTAGCATATCTGTTGCATGAGACCATGCCTTAATTTTATGCCGTAATTCCTGTTTGTGCGAAACACCCTCAAAGCGATCCCACACAGATAATCTCACAGTAGATTAGCCTTTGATACTCACAAATAATATTGCTGTACCGTCCCCACCAAGATATGAAGCAGCCCAACGTTCCTGTTGAGCGGCAACAGGAAACCTCTGAGCACCTCAAAATTTCCTTTCTGTCCGCTCCAACAGGGTTGTGTACGCCCAGCATGGGTGTGAACTAATGGGGTGAAAGTCCCCTGTAGGAGAACCAACGTCCAAATGATCAAGTTACAGATCCGAGTGACGACAACTACTAGCTTAAGGCAAGGGTCCTTTCGTGAGGAAGGGTCTGGAGGAAGCCGGAGGCAAATCTGCGAGCTGACGAACAGAAACGTCATAGAAGGCCGAGATAGTCCTGGGGCGAGTTGGCACAACACAACAAAGCCCAATGGTTCAGGGAACACGGTAAATGACGCAGTGGTGCAGAGACAGTTCACAGTCTTATCTGGGGAGGTCTGTCAGGCAGCAGTTTTGGAAGCCAAGGGAGTCTGATTGAGGTCTAGCGGGAAACGGCTAGGGAGCCACAGAACCCTAAAGCGAGCAGAACAGCGCATGAAGTGGCAACGCTTGATGTTAAACCTGGCAGAAGTCAGCAGAGGTCATAGTAGCTGCAACAGCAGCGAAGGACCAAACATGAACGAACTAAGGAGGAGCGATGAACAACTCAAACTCATTGATGAACCCGGATGGGGGAGATGGGGTTTGGCGTGATGACAGAGAGCCAGCCTTAGACAACCTGATGGTGCGAATCTTAGCGCCAGACAATGTGCAACGGGCATGGCGACGGGTCAAGTCCAACAAAGGTGCACCCGGCAGTGACGGGATGACCTTGGAAGATTTCCCAGTCTATGCACGAGAGCATTGGAGTGAGATTCGCCAATCTCTGCTCGATGGCAGCTATCAACCCCGTCCTGTGCGACGAGTGGTGATTCCCAAGCCCCATGGCAAGGGCAGGGTTGTTTCAAAGTAAGGAGAGAAAAATTAAACTAAGGCTCAATCGTCGCAATGGTTGAATCAATCATGAATCTCATTGACCACCTCAAACAAGTGCCAGAGTTTCGTGCTGCTCGCGGTCAACGTCATCCGCTTTGGCTGATTTTGCTGTTGATTATCCTAGGAGCAATGATGGGCTACTGGGGCTATCGTCCTTTAGCTGAGTTTGTTGCACTCTACGGTCGTGACATCTGCCGCAAACTAGACATTGCTGAAGACACCAAACTCCCCTCCTACTCAACTTTTCGCCGTATCATGCAACAGTTGGATTATCAGGTGCTAGCAGCCCTGTTCACCGACTGGGTGCAATCTTACCAACCTGTCACAGCCGGAGAATGGTTCAGTGCCGATGGCAAAAGCATCAGAAGCAGTGTGACCGACTATGACCAAGCAG
>LUGL01000192.1 GCA_002796835.1 Elainella saxicola E1
CAGTAGTGTAAAAAAGCCACTGTTAAGATGATTTCGATGCCATATTCACTGCGACTGTTCCGCAGTCCGCTAATCGCTGGCAGTTGAGTTGCCAATGGCAAACCATAGATGTGGTAGCACACATACTCGGCTCGACCCGATATGAACCGCCATGCGTATTGTTGTCGTTGTTCAATACATTCCGATTTCGCCACACCCACCGGATAGATATCAACGTCGTAGCTCACCCAGTCAAGCTTTGCATCTTGTGCCCGTCGTCCCGTTGATTGTCGCCCTCGTTTCCCCTTGCCTTTTTGTTTGTCAACGCTATAGTTCTCTTTGAACTGGGGCGCTTTGGCATCCTTGGATGCACCTTGACGATGTAACAAGTCCTTCAGATGTTTGTTCTCTGCTTCCAGTTCTTGATTTCGTGCTTCCAGTTCTTGATTTCGCTGCTCTAGCTCTTCCACCCGCTTTGTCAGGCAATTAATCTCCTCAATTAGTCTCGCTAAAATCGGACTGGACTCATCAGACATCGCAGGTTTGACCGAGTAACTTAAGGGCAATTGCCCTGAAATTTAGCATACTTCTCCACAACTTTCACCTCCCGGAAAATAGACAGCTACCATGGATGGCGTAAATTGATGCCTCGCCCCTATCACCCGGATGGTGACAAACAAGCTCAAGAGACATTTAAAAAAACTTTCCCATACTGGTGCAAACCGCTCTAGCCGACCGAGATTGTAATGATGAACGTCCTGTGGTGGTTTTGGCTGCCGACGAAGGTCGGTTTGGGCGACTGGGACAAGTCATGCGAGCTTGGTGTGCACCCGGAATCCGTCCTGATGCTCCTCAACAACTGGTACGCGAATATCTGTAGCGTTTGTGGCAGTCGCACCGAGTTTGGGGCGAATGAGCGCATTGGTGTTACCGTTTTCTAACATCGCTATAGCGATCCTAAATGAGTTGTGAGAAGCATCCATAGGTAAAAAGCTTTGGAAAGTCAAAGGTTTGGTGGTGAGTCACAAACTCAAAGAGGAACTTAACGACATTAAATGATTGACACAAGTGGTAGTACTCTCGAATGAATCGCTTTGCCTGCAACCAAATATCCTCAATTGGGTTTTGCCTGGGATCATTTGGAGCAAAGCGAAGGCAAGTGATTTTCCAGTTGGACTCATCAAGTCCTCGATTGACCGATCCGAGGTACTCTTTGACCTCCTGTAAGCGATGATAGGTGGTTCCATCCCAAATCAGGGCAATGCGGCTGTTGGGATATTGGCTCAGCAGATATTTGAGAAAGGCAATGGTGCCATCGCTATTGCCAGCTTCAGAGGCTTGAATCAGGCACTGTTGAGTATGAATATTCACTGCTCCATAGTAAGTTTGCTTGCTGCGTTCGTTGGTGATGGGAATCTCAATCCGCTCGTTTGTTTTGCCCCACACATACCCACATAAGTCCCCCCACAACAGATGACATTCATCCTCAAAGAAGACCACCAACTCACCCGAGATGATCTCATGCCGATGTGCCTCCAACCAAGTTGTAATCTCCTGTTTTTTTCTCTACCAATGCTGGGTCTGCCTTTGGATTGCGCTTTTGCGTTTTCTTCCAGCTAATCCCAGCTTGCTCAAACAGGGTGTAGTAACTTTGCTTGGAGTCAAATACCACGTCATACTCCGCTTCAATGTGCGCTTGCAACTCAGCCAGATTCCAATAATTTTTGTGCTTTAACCAATTGACCACCGCCTGCCGTTGTTCCGGTTCTAGAGAACCGACTGAGCCGGAATACCCCAGTTTCAACCCAGATACTCCTAACCGTTGGTAGATCCCAGTCCATTTACTAATGAAACCTGAACTGACACCGAAACTCTCCCTAATCTCTCGATGTTTATACCCTTTGAGAAACATCTGGACTGCGATTGCTCGCTTGAGCTCGCGAGCATCTGGATTAGAATCAATGAAGTCATTCAGGTCTTCTAACATAGAACCATTTTCAACCGTATTTGAGTCTTTTCTAGATTCTCACAAATGACTTAGGATCGCTATAGTCTTTATTCGAGACTCTGTAAAAATCTAGTAAAATACTGTTAATACGCTTCAACAATCCTTTGCAAGTCTTGTTCAGTCCGAGCTTGTAATTCTCAGTGTTTTACCAATCTTCTTCTGAAGAGGTTTGAGATGTTTGATCTCTCTTAAAAATATTAACTGCTGTCCGAGCAGCCGGTTCGTCAAACCCTAAAACATTTATCAGGAATTGGACAAGTGCTTCCGTAGCCATCTCTCCCAACAGAGGCAAGTTGAGCCTTTCACGACAAAATTCCCAGACTCGGCTCAACATTTTACCAAAGGACATCTCAGAGTCTTGTCCTGTAGTATCATAAAACGTGACTGTTTCTCCTGCGTATGTAGTAATAGCGGTTAGAACTGCTCGGCGAGATTCCTCTCTCAAAAGAGCATATATAGCCTCTAACGACGCCCCCAACGACGCCCTCTCATCACCTTTAGCAAAGCAGGTACAAATTATGTCCTTGTATATAAGATGGCTTTTCTCAAAATAAATTCTATTCTTCTCTCGCCACTCAGACATCGGATCAGATAGCTCACATCCTGTTACCACGAGTATCACCGGAATTCTAGAATTAGCAACTCTTTTGACAAATAGATCATAGTTATCTATTTCAAGCGCGGTAATAGAGGATGCTCGAAACACTTGAATCAATAGATTATAGCCTTCCTCTGAATTTTTAAGAAGCTGAGCTAGTTGTTTGATCGCCTCTTGCCCCGGAACGTTTCCTGACTCAGCTTCATTCAGTCCAGCAGTATCTACAAGCTCAATACTTTTCCCACTCTCCTTGTCCTCAAATGGCTTAAAAACCTTAGAGGTAAAAGTAACGCCTCTAGCTTGATTACTTACTGCTTCATCTGCACCACTCAAAGTATTACACAGACTTGTTTTACCAGTTCCAACAGTTCCAAAAACTAGTACTCGGATTTTCTCTGTCATTTCTTTTCCTTCTTATTTGTAAATAATTGATGCAACTGCTGAATAAGCCATTGCTGTACCATCTGAAAGATAGTACTAAGAAGTTGCAATAGTGTAGGAGATTCAGGTGATATGTCTTGCTTTTTAGCAACAATAGATCCTTTTTCAGGCGGAAATAAGATCGGTTCTTTTGCATAGATCGAAATCGCTTCAAGGACAGCCCAGCGAGACTCTGCTCTTAAAGGCGCATATAGGGACTCTAAATCTGATCTTTCACTCTTTGCAAAACAAGTACAAACTAAGTCTTTATAGCCAAATTTTTTAAATATATGAAAATTATCAGTCTTCCATTGAGACATCGGTTCTATAGCTTCACATCCGGTCGCTACAAGCACAATGGGAATTGGAGAATTAGCGACAAGCTCGAAATATTGTTCGACTTGGGCAATCCGAGGAATGCGAAATACATGAATCAATAGACTGTAGCCTTCTGAGTCTGTTAAAAGTTCAATAAACTGCTTGAAGTCTCCTTCCGGAGAACCTTCATTACTTGCTTTATCAAGCCCGACAGCATCAATTAATTGAACTTTTAGCTCATACCCTAATCTCATATCTTCCTCAAATGGCTCGTAAATATGATAGCTAGAGCTGAACTCAACAGCTTGCCTGCTCAGAGTATTGCATAAACTGGTTTTACCAGAGCCAGCTAATCCAAAAACCAAAATACGGATTGGTTTTGTCATTCATATAGCTCCTTATATGTAAGTCTTTAAGTTCTTAGGCTCATGACATATAGTGTGAATTGCCGGAGCTGCCATGAAGGTTAAGTTCTACGTCTATTCGGATCCTTACAAATTTAAATTGGATAAACGCCAATATTCTAATCCTTGCAGGATCAAGCGCTTAGTTTACGAGTTACTCAAGTTATTTTTTTTTAAGTTTCTCCGGCGGCAGCTTACCGCTATTGATGAACTTTAGTACTTCGTCCCTTGTAAATCCCCATTTTTCTTCTAACTCCTTAGCTAAATTTTGGTCAACTGTGATCAGCTTGTCCTTTGCAAATACTGTTATAACGAGAAATGCATTTATAATTTTTGCAGCCATTTTCAGGAATTCGTGCGGTTTATATATTTCAATTGGACTTCCTTGTCCATGCTTAACAATAGATTGCAAAACTGCTTCTCTACATTCCTGTCTGACCTGCCTGTTTATTTCCTCTTGAGCACGTGCTCTTTCGGTCTTTAGGTCTTCAGGTTCGATTCTTGCAAAGGAAGTAGCAATTATGTCTGTATATTTATAATCACCATAATATTTTCTGTTCGCATTCACCCATTCTTTGAAAGGCGTGTTGATTTTATTTACTATTATAATTATTTTAATTTTTTCACTACCTATTACTTTATGAAACATATTATAATTATTTGCAAACAACTTCGTGATCCTGTTTTCAGTAACATAAATAAGCAAGTTATAGCCATCTTTGGAATCTATCAGAAGCCTTATAAGAGCTGCAATAGCATGCTTAGGATTAACTGTTGGATCGTTAGAACCCTCATGAAGTCCAGCAGTGTCAGTGATAACTATGTCCTTCCCTCCGTAATGAAATTCTTTGTAATGATGGGATTCAAAGGTCGTTCCTACAGCATCATTAGAGGTCTTCATGTATCCCGGATCTCCCGGTTCTAGACCAGCAAGAGTGTTACACACGGAAGTTTTACCAACTCCGGTTGTGCCAAAAACCAGTACACGAATAGGTTGTGCCATAATTTTGTGTAGATAATACGATTGATTCTTGAGTCCAAGTTATTCAAAATCTTCTTACCGTACAGCGGTGCTCAGTGGGGCCAGGTCTAGTAACAGCAGTTCGTAAACTAGTTCCGAATGTCTTGCAAAGATAGCTAGAGCTGAACTCAACAGCTTGCCTGCTCAGGGTATTGCATAAACTGGTTTCACCAGATCCAGACTAATCCAAAAACCAAAATACGGGATTAGTTTTGTCATCCATACAGCTTATATGCCATTGATGAACTTCACTGCTTCGTCCCTTGTAAATCCCCATTTTTCTTCTAACTCCTTAGCCAAATCTTCATCATATGTGACCTGCTTGTCCTTTGCAATTACTGTTAAATCAAGAAATGTATTCATAATTTTTACAGCCCCCTGTTCGAATATGGTCGGTTCCTTCAGCTTAATTGAACCTCCTTGTCCATGCTTAACAATAGCGTCCAAAACTGCTTTTCTCGATTCCGTTCTAAGCTCACCGAATAGCTCCTTCATTATAAAACCACCACATTTAAAGCAAGTAGCAATTATGTCCGCATACTTATAATTACTATAATTTTTTCTGTTCGCATTCAACCATTCGACGAATGGCTTTTCAGTATATTCGATATTAGTTCCTGTAGCATCGATTAGATCGATATGAGTTACTACTAGAATTATTTTAACTCGTTCACCACCTAGTACTTTATAAAACAGATTGTAACTATCTTCAGCCAACTTCTTCTCGATCTTGGGGGGACTAACATAAATAAGCAAGTTATAGCCATCTTGGGAATCTCTCAAGAGCTTTATAATGTTTGCTATTGCAAACTTATAAGTTCTTCCGATACTCTGACCAGGAACTAGTCCAGCAGTGTCAGTGAGAACTATACCCTTCCCTTTCCAATGAAATTCTTTGTAATGATAGGCTTCAAGGGTCACTGATTGAGCACTATTAGAGGTCTCCATGTATCTCGGATCTCCCGGTTCTAGACCAGCAAGAGTGTTGCACATGGAGGTTTTGCCAGCTCCGACTGTGCCAAAAACTAGTACACGAATAGGTTCTGCCATAATTTTGTGTAGATAATACGATTGATTCTTGAGTCCAAGTTATTCAAAATCTTCTTACCGTACAGCGGTACTCAGTTGGGCGAGGTCTAGTAACAGCAGTTCGTAAACCAGTTCCGAATGTCTTGCAAAGATGCTTGCTTGTAAACGGATTTAATCCCATCTCCAAAGGCTTGACGTGTTCGCGCTTCAATCAGAATTCAAGATCGCTTTCATCTAAATCATGGGTCAACTACCCTGCCGCTTGCGGCGAAGCATTAGGCTGGCAATGCTAGCTTTTAGCTGACGAGTAGAACGGGTCGCATATCCCACTGCTTGAAGCGGGATAGTTGATCTTCAGTGACTCATCACCATTATTATGAATAATGAACAAGCTGTTTGAGATTGAATAGTACCCACGGGGGTACTAATATTGAGAAATTTACTTGAATTTACTTGCTATTGAAGGATAAATGATAATGAAAAAGTGAAACATAATATTTCCCGAAAAGTATCCAATGAGATCCTATCGAGCAAGTCGTTCTATTAAGAATGAGCTGTGAGAGGAAAATATGCCACCTAAAAACCAGATCTTTAACACGAAGTTAAACATTTTTGCAAAAGATCTCCGTCTAAAGGCAGTTATATAAGGAATTACAAGGGGTACTTCCCTCCTTCCCATTCAATTGAAACTGCCTTAAGATTAGAAAGATCCTAATCTTTCCGAAAATCGGTTCAATCCTGATTTTTGTAGCTTTAAGTACAAAAAATATGACATCAGGGGACTCCATCAACAAACGCAAGAGAGGAGTCACGTTAACTTCTCACGGATTGCAAAAGCTTCGAGACACAATTGCCCATCTAGAAGACGAAGACAACTTTGGACAAAAACTAACCCTCTCAGAACTGAGCCTTCGCACCCGTCTCACAGCCGACACCGTTTCCAAACTGCTCGCCGCAGAACAAGGCGTCGATCGCCGCACCCTTGACAGATTGATCGAATAGCTAGACCCCAAAATAACACTGTCACCTCCCACAATGCCATTGCCATCACCCACAAAGCAATTAGCACTCGTCACCATCCGTCTATCGCTGCTGCAATGCCATTGTGATCGGTCGCATTGCTTCTGCGAGATGATGCAATCTCAGTGCGGCCGTTACATTTCCTGTTGTAGAAGGCACATTGATTTTGCCATTCTACACTTAGAGAGTTAGAGGAACATATGCCTAGTGTTCAGTCAATTATTGATTGACGGGTAGAGACGCTTTAGCTTTACCCTGGCATCCGCAGTCGTAAAGCGCCAGTCAATCCAGGTTTCCTCATGATTGCGGTTGTCCTGCCAAGCTGCAACTTCCCGCTTGAGCGTATCCATATCAGGAAGGCGACGATCCAGACATTGACGACTGAGAATACTCAATTCAATTTCTGCCATATTCAACCAACTCCCATGCTTGGGCGTGTGACAGAATTCCAAACGACTCAAGATTCGCTGCGCTTCGGTTGGCTCAAAGGCTTTGTAAAGTGAAGCGGGCGAATGGGTGTTGAGATTATCCGCAACGACAATCACTTTGTCTGCTTGGGCGTAATCGTCATCGACTAAGGTTTTGAGTAAGTGGGCATAATCGAGGGCTGTGCGTTGCTTTGTCACCTCCACCCGTCGCCATCCCACCATCGGTTCACTCACCATAAACAAGGTCGCTGTGCCGTTGCGCTCATACTCATAATCGACTCGTTCGGGTTGTCCCGGCTCTGCTGGAATCGGAACGAGGGTTTCTTTGACTAATTGCTTGGTT
>LUGL01000028.1 GCA_002796835.1 Elainella saxicola E1
AATCCGCACTTCATAGCCTGCTAACAGAGGGACTGCTGCTGCTGGAAACTCCTGTTGAACCGCTAGCAGTTGCTCACTGCTGTAGCGCACTAACGCTTGAGATAATTTCGGTTCTAGACCATTCACCTTAGCATACAGCGCTACTTTCGATACCCCTACCACCYTTTCAAACCCTTTGTAGGCTGCATTCAGTGAGGGATACATGCCACACACCACTAGACTCATCAATCCCACGACACTGGAAAAAAGGAGTTCTCGCTGATATTGCTGTTCTGCGGTTTCCTCAAACAACTGATCCAACAACTTGGGGGCAAATATCCGCTCCATGATGGCTCGCACCATGACAGTCATTGGTGTATTTTCCACAAATCGCTCAAAGATGGCACTAATCATAGCTCCCTCTCCCTGATTGGGTGCTCACTTCAGTGCCTTGATCCTATCGAAAATCCTAAAATACTCAATCAACCATAACAGTACAAACGCTCACCTTAACAGGGGTAGCTCTGGACACCAGTAGATGTAGTCTTCAAAGGCGATCGGTACTGGATCTAGGGCGATCGGAAACTTCAGCAGTGCTTTACTCCAATCTACGCCTTCACCTATTTTGGGGATGCAATGCAGGAATATCAGCAGCATCGAAATGGGTCATCACTGGAGCATCAAATGTGTGGGATAACGCCTGCCACCATAACGATTCTGGCGCAAGGGCAACGATCGCCTCTACCCCCCATCCTTGCAGAATTTGCCGCAGCAATCGGCGGCTGTGAATCAGGCTATCTCCGATCACCAATTTGCCATGGACTAGCTCAATTTTGGAACCGGGTGACCAGGCATGATACTCATCCAGTAAGGTTGCAGACATCGGGGCTGTCTCCAATGGGGTTTAATCTTGCGGTAACGAATACTGTCATTGTGACAACGATCGCTATAACTGTGACAGCTTATGTTTTTGAAAAAGCGGAACTGCGGGCTGCTGCGATTAAGGCGATCGAGCCACCTCTCAATTTGGGTAATGTGTTTACGGTGGATGATTCCACCACGACGATCGGACGACTGCGGGCCAAACTGGTAGATTACAATAGCGCTCTGGCGACGATCAGCGCTTCTCAATCTGAGATTGCTGAGCTGGAGAAAACCTTGAGCGACATGACAGAACGCATGTTGACGGGTGTGGCTTTCCAGTTTGGGAAAGATAGCCGCGAGTATGAAATGGCAGGTGGAGTTCGCAAGAGTGAGCGGGTTCGCAAGGGTGCGAATAGCCGCATTAAAGCGACAGCCAGCAGTCAGCTCAGTGGACAAACGAATCCTGTAGACTGAACTTAGACTGATTAATTGATAGAACGTTCACTTATCTACAATTGATGTCTTAACTATAGGCTGACTGCTGTCACCCAAAAGAACCCTTCTACTATCTCTGTCGCCCAATTGGGACAAATCTCTGTAAGGGCAGGTTTAGCAAATTCTCGATTGGCTTGCAGTCAGCATTTCGGCAAAACCTGCCCCTACGGTGGAATGCGCCTGCTCTATCGCTCCAGTACCGCCATAAATTTACCAGACGCAAACCAGGCCGGAATTAGCGGCGAGAACTTGGCTCGATCGGTCGCAATGCGTTTGACGCAGAACTCGTTCATGGCATGGATGACCTGATCGCGATCGCCAATGATCCAGATTTGCAGTTTGTCGCCATGAGAAAGTGACAGCAGTTCGTTGAACTCTGTAGTCATTTGAATTAGCCTCGCTAATGCTTGTAGAGATGGGTTGAAGGACAAACTCGATGGGTGGTTACCTAGCCACTGAAGCGATCAGCGAAGCCGTCAATTGCTACAATCGACAAAGCCGTGCGTTCTGCCTTGATCAGAATGCTAGGTGAGCTGATTGGAAGTGTTGCGATCACTTTCAGTCAGCGCCTCGCTTCGAGTTTGCCCACTGGTCTATTTGCCTGTCGGCATGGACCGGTAATTAGATACTATACGCTGAAACTTTGGCCTGAGCAAGCGTATGTTGAGGGGAGATTGGCGATCGAAATTTTCTGCTAGGCTACACCAATCCTGGTATCCTCACGAGTATAAGGGGTCTGGAAACCTAGAATGATAGCTTCTCTGGGAATTTCTATTGCAGCTGATTTGTGGGCAATTCGCATTTCTGTTGCGTTACACTGAATCCAAATTTTGTCTTATTCGATGTCTAGATGTAAGATGTACCCATGCACTCGATGGTAAGCATGCCAACCTATATCTACCACTTGGCAATGATCTCGCTCCGTATCAAAAACAAGTTGTGATTCGATCTCATCATTAGCGATCGGAGTTTTAACATGCTCGGTTAGTAGCGTTTAGATGAGCTATCAATATTTTTACTAGTTTATCCATTGTATAATCTCCTCTTTTACAAAGTCATAAAGAATTTGATAGATTTAATATTGTTCAACTGAGATCTGCAAAAACTCTCATTGGAAGAAGGCTTCGTGCACTGCAATTGGCATTGCTAAGCAAAGCTTGCGATCCGATTTACTCAGTTTCAGTGCAAGCCGATAATTCAAGTCAATCAGCGTAAGATAAAGTTCCAATAAATACAAGTGGACTCGATCGTTTTCAACAGATGTTGATTAGAACTTACGCAAAGATCTAGACTTTTATGGCAGGGCCGTACAAAGCTGAGATTTTATCAGGAGTATGGCATCAGCAGAGATGCTCAAGCGATCACGTCGAGTTGCAACTGAATTATCGATCACAACTAATTCAGATAGTTTGTCTAGAAAGTAGGTTAAGTATGCTATTGCATAATATAAATCATGGCTAAGTAATAGCCATGATGTTATTTAGCTATTCAAAAACGTCAATCTTTTTATGGTGGTTTATTAAGAATCACCGTCTCTAGAATCAAAACTTTACAGTTGACTTGCCCAAGCATGAACTTCAAGTGAACTATGGGTAAATTCCCTAGCCTATCTCAGGAGAGAACAGGTACAATTATGATGAGCAGAGCTGTTGATCGTGTTGAATCGCGCTCTGAACGCCGTCTATGGGCAGTCCAGCATCTATCTATAAGACCTTGCTACCCATGAAATTTAAATAATTGGCATGACAATGTATTGTTTGAAGCGTGAAGCCCACACAATACAAGTTCTCAAACTCTGTCCTCTTTTTCATTGCCAAGGTAATAACTGAAAGAAAGCAGGTATTGCTCATCTGCCAGAATACATTCACCTTAACAAGGAGCAACAAATGAGGTTTTTAGCAGGAAAGAAGTGGCTGTTTGGAGTAGTAGCCTTATCTGTATTAGGAGCCTGTGATGCTGCTTATGCAATTACGCTTCACACTACTGACTTTATCTCCAACACAACTCGAACTAACTTCAACGGTTTCGAAGGATTGCCTGATTCTGTTAATTATGGATCAATCTATATCGAAGATGGTATCAAAGTCGAACAAGTTAACGGCGAACCAGATGACATTTGGACCACCTTTACATCTTGGGGAGCAGAAGGACAGAAAGCTTGGTATCCTAATGGGGGGGATTCTGGATTCACCAAAATCACTCGCTCAGATAACAGCGATTTTATAGATTTTGGACTACTGCGTGGTAGCGGATATATATCCGATGCTCCAATCACTTATGTATACGCACTCTTGCAAAATGGAGTCATCGTCTTCTCTGGAAACCTCTTTAGCTTAACCTCTGGCTATCTTGGTTTCGCTGGTGGTGGATTCAATGAGGTTCGATTGGGAGCCTACTACGGAAACAATCCAAATCAGACTCTTAGTGGATTTCAGGCTTTAGCCATTGACAGTATTGAACTATCTGGTAGCCCTGCACAACCAGTTCCTACTCCAGTTCTTCTGCCTGGTCTGATCGGCCTTGGTATAGGTGTATTACGTAAGCGTAAGGGTGAAGCAGTGGAGGCAGAGGCAGACGTATAGATCAACTAAAACTGTCAGCCATGTTCCTTCAAGGGCATGGCTTTTTAGGCATGGATCTAAACACAATTATTGCATCATGTTTGTGAATCCTTTGCGCCTGGACAAGAATGACAATCTTTGATTCCATCACTGATCTAAATCAAATAAATCAGAACAGGTTTGTAGCAGCCTTCGGCGCTGTGTTTGAAGTGAACCATGCAATTGCAGCCCAAGTTTGAGACCAACCGTTTTAAGGTGTCGATCATCTATATGAGGGCGTTCAATATTCTCCTGTGTCGATCAGGTTTAAGGCGCTGCAAATTCCCCAGGTTTCGAAATTTGTGTAGGGTGGGATTTGAGATACCTGCCAGGGAGAAGTGGATTCGATGAAATCAGACTGCATTTTGCTGGGAGAAACTTCCAGAATCAAAGCTGCTCAGACGCTACTAGAGTCTCATCCTATAAATTAATCAAAGAATTCGCTATTGATTCTTCAATCAATTCATTTCTGTGAATCCATTACGTTTTGATACTCTTAAACCTGGTCATTAAAGCAGGACGGCTTTGGTACTTTGACTTCAGCTGCTCAAAGCGCTCGACAAATTCCGGTAATCGGTCCTGATGTTCCGCTAAGTCACGCAGGTCTTTGAGGAGAGCAGTCGCTTCATCGTAAGGTTTAGCCTGCTTCAACTCAATCAGTTCCCCCACTTGTTTCCAGGCTTGGGCTTCTTTCGGGGCCAGGGCTTCCAGTTCCTTGATCCGCTTTTTTCTAGCCGCATTCTTTTCTTGCTGGTCACGTTTCTTGCCAATCGTCTCAGCCATTTCTTCCAGCTCAGAAAACCGACGATGTCCTGAGTTCGATCGCGGCACCGATTGCGTCACGCCTGCCAATTCTTTTAAGCGCTGAATCAGCTGCAAATCAACATTGGGTTCTCGTCGCACCAGTTTTAGCAAAAATTCTTGCGTCTCATCTGGCGATAGCTCAGACAACCAGTTCTCAAGCGATGGCTCTTTGCTGGGCTTGTGGCGATCGCTAGCCTGGGCCGCTGCCGCAACTAAATCGGGATCCAGTTCGACAAGATCAACAAACGCTTGAAGCGGCTTAGAAAGCTTGTCCAAATTCGGCGGAATCGGTGGTTCAACCGGATCATCCTCCAGATCGTCATAATTCGCTAGATAAGGGGCTGTGCGTAGCCAAACCAGATACAGCAGCCGCAAATCGCCACCCATTAGCTCCTCTCGAAGCGGCAGCAAACGTGGCATCCATTCTTCGCCCTCAATCCAACCTGACACACCTTCTTCTTCATTAATTTCGATATCCAGAATCACGTACTTGGCGGTTGTTGAAACAGTGACTGTGTCAGAAAGTTCGTAGGGCTTGAACCAGTCTGGATGAACGATCGCCTTTGGAAACCGAAACATAAGCTGCCAGGTGCCCCAGTTGGCGATGTAGAACATCATGTCAAAGTACTGGGTAAGGACGTTTTCTGGCTTGCCCCGAAAGTCGCCAAAGTTGTAAAGAAAAATCGCCTGACGGGATGTGAGTTGAACTCGACTGGAGAGCTTCCGGATTTCCTCCTGCTCCTTCTGAGTCAAAGGCCGATCGATCGCCTGAAATTCGTAATATTGATATTCGCTCATCTCAACTGAGCCCCCTTTGTTTCATCGCTTTCCATAAATTGCTGCGTCGCTGGTGATCACGACGCCACTGGGCTAAAAGTATTTCATAATTTTTGGGAGATAGTTCCTTGAGTGCAACCATCCATTTCGCATGATTTGTATAGTCAGACTTAGAAGCAGACTCTGGTTTCGGCACAAAATTGTGCAGATGTTTTTCCCAATAGTCCATGACCTGCTTAAATAAATCAGCAGGAGCATATTGTTTGAGATAGTCTTGTCGTGATCGATCGTTCTCTGTTATGTAACCTTTGGGATTGATCACAACTTGATAAAATTGCGGATATTCAGGGTTTCCTTTGTTCTGAATATTGGTCACATCTTTTGTCAACAGCCGCAGGAAATCGTAGTTCTCCCCTAACTGATGTTGATCTCCAGGAAGTTGAGTCAGCCATTGACTGATTTGCTGCTGAAACCAGGATGCTCCTTTTTGTGGATCAGCAACGCTATCAATCAACCAGGGAACCCACCAGCTATCTACAGATTCAGTTCGACCATATCCTCCCCCAGAGTGTGGCTTGGTTCGACGAGCAACTAAATTACGCCAGGAGGTGAACAAAGCCTGATGAGTGGGTTTAGCCAGGGGGATATCAGCAAATGCGTTGAACATGGCAGACCAGTCGAACCAGTGCTCGATCGCAATCTGCTGAATTTGTAATGCATTCGCCCGATCGGTTTGATTTAAGCCCTGTGCAGTTTGTTGATAGTTGTGCAGTAATCGACCTGCGCTGGTTTGCTGACCTTCGTAATAGAAGCCTGATGTTGCAATCAGGAGCGCTGCTTCGGGAGTCCAGTTTCCTTGTCCTCTTGTAGATTCCAATAGGGAATGGATTGTTTCCTGAATCACAGTCAAACTCTCCGCATAGTTCTGCTCCACCAACAAGGCTGCAATGATCGGCAAACCGTTCTCCCACTGTTGCGGAATGGTCTTGCGCAAATTGTCCAGATAGCGATCGGGGGCATATTGCTCAAGCAGATGGAGATAAAGCTGATGCCAGTGAGAAGTTGTGTCACCCAGCGTTTGCTGCCAGAAAGAACTTTCTCGATCGGTTGTCAAGCCAGTCAGAATACACCGCTGGTCGGCCTCAGACAACTGAGTGAAAAAGTCAAACAGCGCATCGCTATCCAGTTCTATTTCCTCAAATTGCAGCTCACAGGTGCGAATATGGCGGGCAAATTGAAAAGCATTTTGTTCTTGTTCCTGAGCAACAAACCATTCCCATTGCAATAAACAATACGTTATGTGGTTCGCCAAGTACAGGCCATCTGTCACTTCCATCCAGTCTTCTAAACCTTCTGAAATCGCTGATTCGACTTCCAGAAGAGGTTCGATAAAGCCATCGTTAGGCGTCAATTCATGCTCGAATGCAGTTTGAAGTAACGATCGCATCTGGGCCGCTACTCCCTCTAAATCTTCGCTAAAGGTGGTTGCATCAAAATAGGGCTGCTCCCAATCGGCCTCCTGAATGATGTATTTTCCATCTTCCTCTGAAGCTTCTGAGACAATATCATCCCATGCTTGCCAGAGTTCAGACCAGGTCTGCGCCTGTTTTGCCAGAGAAACAGGTGGTGCAGATGCCTCAGTTGATGCAGCGCTGGACGATGCAACCAGAATTTGCCTGACGGTTTGCTGGGTGTTTTCGTCAAGTTGAGCGATGGCTTGTTCCTGCAATTCCGGCGATAGAACCGTGAATAGCGCATCCAGCAATTGAACCAATTCCTGTTGCGTTAATGCATTCAGCAGATGATCGGATTTCATATTTGTTGTTTAGGATCGTGAATTGAATAAATCCGCGAATTGTACGGGCGGGTTGAGCAGATCAATCTGCATCTTGTAATGGATTTGATAGCAAAACCCGCCCCTATCCAATATCGAACTTAATTTAATTCTCATTCCTTACCCAAATTCATATCCTTGTTCCATCCAATAGTGCCAATCTCCGATCGCTTCTTCAGTTTCCTCATCCACATCAATTCCTTCGATCTGAACCAGAGGCACTGCCAGCTCTCGATCCATCCAGCGGATAACGACAAACATCTCTCGCTCACTCTCATCTTCAGGAGCCATTGAAATGACTTCCACCACTTCCTTGAGCTTCAAGGGAGAGACTTTGCGTTCTAGAATGCACTTGCCTTGAAAGGGGAAGCTGATCTTATCGTCGAGGTAGTAGTACCATCCCATTGCCTGCTCTTCTGGACCATAGGCATCAACGACTGCTTCCATCGTGATCCGGTTTTCCCGATCTTCATCTCTTTGAGCTTTTTTCTTCGGCATAATACAACCTCTGACTGAAGTTACCGCGAATTATAAAAGTTATCGGATGGATTGTGATTCGATCGATCGAGAGAATTAATGATGCTGACGAACTACCGCACCTCAAGTCAAGTCTGGCTGTTGCAGCAGTGCAACTAATTTGCGTTGCCGGTCATGGGTTTGCAGCAGTGCAGTGTGATACCGTTTCCATTCCTGTTTCTGCCCTAGCTGAAGATAGGCAGTCCGGACTCGACGCAGCCAGTCGATCGCATGATCGTAATACTGCGCCTGTCCTGCATCGATAATCGCTTCAGCTCGGTCACGGGCATTTTCAATCACCCACTCTGGACGGTGCGCCATCGCGGCATCCACCACCGGATAAATGATGTAGGACTCGGAGGATCTGAGCGGAGTGACCGTGGCGATCGCATCATCGATCAAGCCTGCCTCTAGAAAAATCGCCGTTTTTGCCTTTGCATTCAGGCTGCTGGGGTCTTGCCGCAATTGGGTGATCAGTTCCGGTTGCAGAGAAGCCCAACGATGATCTGCCAACTCCTTCAGCTTCAGGTAATCCGACAAGGAGGGCTGGAGTTGAAAGGCTTTTAATCTTGTCTGGAGAGCAGTCTCCTGATCCATGCCTTCTGCCAGTTCGCTGGCCCAAATGGCAAGTCGGTAATGATCATACCCATCCAGCGATAGCCCTTTCACGGCAATTTGGAGGGCCTGCTCCAGTTCTCCCTGTTCCCGCAGCGTTTGCGCTAGCGCCCAGGCTTCGTTAACCGTCCTCATTTCCTGTTCTGCCAGGGCAATCGCTTCTTGCGATCGTCCCAGCTTTGCCAGCATTTGCAGATAGCGATCGGTCTGCCCTTCTGCCTCAGCTAAGTACAGGTATTCCTGATATCGCTCCTGCCGCTCCAAAATTTTGAGACGGATTCGAGCCAGATCGTCCGCAAAGCTTGGGGCTTCCCCTTCCCAAGCCCCCCATTCGCCGATCTCTCCCTGTAGGACCTCCTGAAGCGGCGGATAGTCCCATCCCTGCTCCAGGGCAGTTAGGCTCATCTCAAATCCTTCAACGCCATAACCATCCACCTCTTCTTGCCAATTTTGCAGCTCCTCCTGCCATTGCTCAATCTCCTGATCGGATAATTCCGCACTCAAAATGGCCTCAGTGAAGGCATCGCCTAATTCTTCAAAAAATGCGCCGCTCTCACCGCTGGAACCATCCAGGTTCATCCAGACCTCGACATAGGCGCGAATCACGGCCCCCAGAATGATCAGTGCATTATGACCATCTCCCTGCTCCAAGAAAGCATCTGCCTTCTGGATCATGTCGCGAATTTCATCCAGCGCAGGTTCGTCGTTCCAATCTTCAGAATATCGATCGATAATACGTCGCACCTGGCGCTCGATCGGCTTGGGATCAACGCTCGTCCGGCGAGGAGCCTTTTGGGAGGGCGTGACTTGGGGTTCGGTCAGCAAAGCGATTTGCAACTCAACGGCATCCATCCACTCTGGCTGCTCGTCAGCAAGATTTTGGACGATCGTTTGGAGCTGTTCACGACTGAGGGGAGCCAGAACTTCAGCAAAATCACGCCGTTGCTCAATTTGCTCAGGCTGATGCAGATAGGTCAGCAGGGTTGCAACGATGTGTTTACACCATCCCTCATAGTCGTAGGGACAAGTACAGGTCACATCGGTAATGCCGCCTTGATCAAACCCAATATCAACCCGGTAATCGTTGGCTTCACTGCCTTCCACCCTAGCCCGGAGGCGATCGCCGCGTTGAACCAGCGAATGAACAGATCCAGCCCGGTAATAGCTCTGGCCTCGTTCAAAAGATTGAGGGATCGTATGTTGACGAATGGTTGCCTCGCTCAATTTTGGCATCACCGATTCCCCTGAAAGTTTTAAGCTACCGTAGTTCCAGTCTTAGGCAAAATCTTACCTGCTCTAGAGCAGAGAGTAATACTTAGGATCATAGATTAAATAATGTGTAATACTTCCATTTACCTTCCTGGACGCGAGATAGCAATCAACGCCACGAGGCCGGACAACTCTTCAAACCCAGAACTTGATGTTGCGCGATCGTTCAGAATGGTCAATTGGGCGCTAACATTCAAATATCTGCCCCGCTTATGAGTAGCGATCCCGCTCTTTTTACGGTATGGTTTCCTCGGTTCTTGAGACTGAACAAGTTCGCAATCAATTGATCAAGGTGTATCGCAAGCTACCATCGCTCGAACAGGTGATGGTGCAGTTGTTGTCGGTGATTTATGAGCCAGTTAGCCGATCGCTTTTGCTCAACTGCTGGAACAACTTGCCAGAAAAGCTGCGAGAAGGCAAGCATTTCACCAGTCCCAGCATGAAACCCTATCTCGATCGGTTGATCGAAGCACAGCTCTTGATTCAACAGAGTGGATATGGGCCACAGTGCAATCCCCTGCTGGTGGAAGTGGCAACCAGGGATGCTGTGAAAGCTAACCGGTTTGAGCCATTGGTGCAGGCAGTGCAAAAAGGCTTTCCAATGCCGAGACGCTGGAAAGATGGACCAGTGTCCTTTGGGAACGATCGCCAGTTAATCCGAGAGATTCGGGTTGGGTTATATCGTCGCGACATGCACTTTGTTAACAAGCAGCTAGAAGACTATTACAAATATAGTTATCAGAAAGATAAAATCTCGCTGGGCGATATCTATCTCCTGATTTTTAATAATCCGTTTGACGCAGAATGGTTTCAGACGTTACCGCCAGAATTATTTGAATCCGGGCTTTTTAGTATTCTAAGTCACTCCTCATCGGTTCTAGAACCTGCTGATCAAGCGTTCAAGTTGTTGCATGAAGTGGTTGCGAAGCCAGGAGAACATAGCGTTTTACAGCGGGTTATCTTGATTGAACAGATGTTGTTGCGAGGAGAGTTTTCAAAAGTTGAGCAGCTCTTAAAACAGGATGCCAATCAATTTGGTTCTCTGCAAGGCACGTTGTCTTTTCTGCAAGGAGATAACGCGACAGCGATCGCCCAGTTTACCGAAGCGCTGCAAACCTTGAAAAAAGGAACGGGTAAACGCAAGGTCTACTTTCAGTCGATGGTGGGTTTATTTTTCATTTTGGCCTTGCTGAAAGATGGATCTGCCGATCGCTTAAAAGAAGCGGCTGAATATGTCAGTATTGGCCGTCAGGCAAAGCATTGGCTGAGTTCAACTTACACCGCTCTCGAGCAGGTGATTAAGATTCAGCAGGGGGATCTGGCCCGCAAAGAATGGTTGCTGAATTTACCGATCGCCTCTCATCAAGCTGGGAATAGTCTGGAAACCCTAACTTGCTCACTGTGCGTCTATTGGATCGATGCAGAACAGGCGAAAAAGCGGTTGCCGAAAATTCTGGAACTCTTTTATCGAGCGGCTGAAGCATCGGGCTATTTCGCTTTGGCCAAAATTAGCGCCGATCTGCTGGCAAAACTCAAGCCGCGTAGCCCCTATAGCAAGCAAGCTGCTGCCCTATTGCCCGATGTCAATTTGCAATCTTTGGCAGACCTGATCCAGCCGCAAGAACCCTGGGAACTTTGTTTGAATGCCCTGACGAATCTGCGCAAGGATCAGCCCCAAACCACCGCGACGAAAAACGAAGCAACGTTGCGGCTGGCCTGGTTTGTTACTTTCTATCCAAAACATGGCTGTACCTTACAACCACGTGAGCAGTCACTGAGTGCTAAAGGAGAATGGAGTAAAGGTCGCCCAGTTGCCTTGAAACGACTCAAAAATAATACGAATGAATTTAGCTATCTCATCCCTCAAGATTTACGAGTATGTGCTCACATTAAGACCTACAGCTACGGTTGGAGTAATAAAACAGAGTATACCTTTGCAGAAAAGGCGATCGCGGCTCTCGTAGGTCATCCCTATGTTTTTTGGGAAGATGCTCCGACCACGCGCTTAGAGATTGCCAAAGGAGAACCTGAACTCTTAGTGAAAGAGGAGAAAGGAAACCGATTGGCGCTGCAGTTTTCGCCTGAGCTTAAGGATGACAAAGAAGTTTTAACGGTGAAGGAAAGCCCAACGCGACTGAAAGTGATTGAGGTGACGCCAGAACATCGCCGGATTGCTGAAATTTTAGGTCAGAAAAATCGCTTAGAAGTGCCGGTCGCAGCTAAGGAAAAGGTGTTGTCGGCGATCAATGCCGTGTCGAGTATCGTGACCGTTCACTCTGACATTGGGGGGGGTGTTGCCACTGAAGAAGTCTCCTCGGATCCAAAGCCTCATATTCATTTGCTCCCTGCGAATTTGGGACTGAAAGTGGCAGTATTGACTCGCCCCTTTGCCCAAGGCGGACCTTACTATCGGCCTGGAGCAGGGGGTGAAACGGTGATTGCTGAAATCGAGGGCAAACGCCTGCAAACCAAGCGCAATTTGAAGGAAGAAAAGAAACTAGCTAATGCGGCGATCGCAGCCTGTCCCACGTTTGCGCAGCAGGAACAAGAGGATAATGAATGGTTGGTGGAAGAGCCAGAAGACTGTTTAGAGCTATTGCTGGAATTACAGGCATTAGGAGAATCGGTAATTTTAGAGTGGCCCGAAGGTGAAAAGCTACGAGTATCTCATCAAGCAGGTTTGAAAGACTTTCGTATGGCAATCAAACGTCAGAATGATTGGTTTGCTACGGAAGGCGAATTGAAGGTGGGGAACCAGCAAATCTTAGATATGCAGCAGTTGATGCAGCTTCTAGGCCAAACCCCCAGCCGCTTTATTCCCCTGGGCGACGGACAATTTTTAGCGCTGACGCAAGAATTCCGTAAACGCCTGGATGAACTGCGGGCCTATGCTGATCAATCCAGTAAAGGTCTGCGGCTCCATCCTCTGGCAGCTTTAGCGGTCGAGGATTGGATGGAAGAAGTGGGCGATCTGAAAACCGATAAACATTGGAAAGCTCATATTCAACGCCTCAAGGAAGTTCAAACCTTTGAGCCGCAGCTCCCTTCTACGTTGCAGGCTGATCTACGCGATTATCAGCTCGATGGTTTCCGCTGGTTGGCGCGATTGGCCCATTGGGGAGTGGGAGCCTGTCTGGCAGATGATATGGGATTGGGCAAAACCTTGCAAGCTCTGGCGGTGATTTTAACGCGGGCACCGGCAGGTCCAACGTTAGTGGTTGCGCCTACATCGGTTTGCATGAACTGGATTAGCGAAGCCCAGCGGTTTGCGCCCACTTTGAATGTGATGCAGTTGGGAAGCGGCGATCGCCAAAAAGTTCTGGACCAGGTGAAGCCGTTTGATTTGCTGGTGTGTAGCTATGGTTTGTTGCAGCAGGAAGAAGTGGCGGAAATGCTGGCGAAGGTGGAATGGCAGACGATCGTGCTGGATGAAGCCCAGTCAATTAAGAACTTTGCTACGAAACGATCGCAGGCGGCCATGAATCTACAAGGCGGCTTCAAGTTGCTGACAACGGGAACGCCAATTGAAAATCATTTAGGCGAGCTGTGGAATTTATTTCGCTTCATTAATCCGGGTTTACTGGGTTCGATGGAAGCCTTTAATCAGCGATTTGCCAATCCAATTGAACGATATGGCGATCGGCAAGCACGGCAGCGGTTGAAGAAGCTGATCCAGCCTTTCCTGCTGCGCCGCACCAAAAATCAGGTGTTAGAGGAATTACCTTCCCGCACGGAAATCTTGCTGCAAGTCGATTTGAGTCAGGAAGAAATGGCCTTTTATGAAGCGTTGCGGCGAGAGGCGATCGCCAAACTCTCGGAAAGTGATGCTCCCGCAGGCGCGAAACATCTGCAAGTGCTGGCTGAGATCATGCGGTTGCGTCGAGCTTGCTGCAACTCTCGTCTGGTGAAACCTGAGATTACATTACCCAGTTCGAAGCTGCAACTGTTTGGTGAAGTGTTGACAGAACTGTTGGAGAATAAACATAAGGCTCTTGTATTCAGTCAATTTGTCGATCATTTGCATATTATTCGGGATTACCTGGAGACGCAAAAGATTTCCTATCAATATCTAGATGGCAGCACTCCAGCGAACGAGCGGAAGAAGCGGGTGAATGCTTTTCAGTCAGGAGAAGGGGATGTCTTTTTAATTAGCCTGAAAGCCGGAGGTACGGGTCTGAATTTGACTGCCGCAGATTATGTGATTCACATGGATCCCTGGTGGAACCCAGCGGTGGAAGATCAGGCGAGCGATCGGGCACATCGGATCGGCCAGCAGCGTCCGGTAACAATTTATCGCTTAGTGGCGAAAGATACGATCGAAGAAAAAATTGTGGATTTGCATCAGCATAAGCGGGACTTGGCCGATAGTCTGCTGGAAGGCACTGAAATGAGTGGCAAGATATCAACCGATGAACTGCTGCGATTAATTGCTGAAGGTTAATCAGGTGAATGACGCGGTAATGAGCTGAAATTAAAATCTAAAACCTATGGCTGAGCTTTCAGACATCACCATCAGTGAGCTGAAAATTTCCTACAATACGTTTATTCAAAATATGTGATTGATTTCTATGAAATTCTTGTTTGATCGATCGATCCGCTATTCTGGGCTGCGCATTGGGTTGGTGGCTTGTTTAGCGATGGTTCTCGTTTGGTTTGGCCCGCTGCCTGCCTGGGCGGCGACGGTGAGTCCTAAGCTAGAAGAACAGGTATTGCAAATATTGCGCCAACATCCAGAAGTAATTCTCGAATCGGTACAGGCCTATCAGCAACGGCAACAGGCGGTGGTACAGCAAGCAAGACAAACTTTTTTGACTCAAATCCAGTCCGATCCACAGGCTTTGATTGGACAGTCACCGCATACAGCCCTGACGACAACAACGGGCGATCGTAAAATTCTGCTGATTGAGTTTGCCGATTTCCAATGCAGCTTCTGCGCGAAAGCCCATCCTGCGGTGAAGCAGTTCATCAACAAGCACCAAAACCAGGTGGCGCTGGTTTATAAAAACTTCCCGATTACGTCGATTCATCCAGAGGCAATGACGGCTGCTAAGGCGGCTTGGGCGGCAAACCAGCAGGGCAAATTCTGGGAGTATTATGACGCGCTTTACAGCCAACAGGACCAGTTGGGGGAATCCCTTTACGTCAGTGCGGCGAGGAAGCTGGGCCTGGACATGGCGCAATTTGAGCAGGATCGCAACAGTGATGCTGCTAGCCGATCGATTGCCGCAGATGTTGAACTGGCTGAAATGCTGCAAATTGAAGGAACCCCCTTCTTTGCGCTGCAAGACAAAACGTTTGCCGGAGCTGTTCAACTCACCGATCTAGAGCAGGCATTAGCTGCGGTTCAGGCATCATAAGTTTTGAGCGGCTCGATCCTCCGGCATGTCGGTAGGAGTGCGTGGGCATACGCTTCTTGTGAGATGGGTATCTTGTTCGTTCGGATAGGCAAGGAGACCCACTTGCCATTTATTGAATCCAGCATTCTCGGTGAATCCTGTAAAGAGCTGGATGGGTACAATGCAGAATGAAAATTATGGGGAAACTGGCAATGACAATGATGAAAGCAGTCAGAATTCACGCCTATGGGGGTCCGGAAGTGCTCTCTTACGAGGATGCTCCGATGCCTGCGATCGCAGAAGATGATGTGCTGATTCGGGTCCATGCCGCTGCCGTTAATCCAGTCGATTGGAAAATTCGCGAGGGGCATCTGCAAAAATTTCTCCCTTACCCGTTGCCGCTGATTCTGGGCTGGGATGTCTCTGGGGTGATCGAAGCAGTCGGAGCCAATGTCACAACCTTTCAACCCGGAGATGAAGTCTACGCTCGGCCCAGTTTGGAACGCAATGGAGCCTACGCTGAATATATTGCTGTAAAAGCGAGTGAAGTAGCCTTCAAACCTAAAACGATCGATCACGGTCAGGCAGCAGCAGTTCCTCTGGCAGCCATTACGGCTTGGCATTCCCTGTTTGAGGCAGGACAGTTAACTGCAGGACAGCGCGTGTTAATCCATGCAGCAGCAGGTGGGGTTGGCAGCTATGCGGTCCAGTTTGCCCGTTGGAAAGGAGCTTATGTAATTGGAACCGCTTCAGGTCGAAATCGAGATTTTCTGCTGGAACTGGGGGCCAACCAAGTGATTGACTACAATGCTGAAGCTTTCGAAGACGTGGTGGAACCTGTAGATGTGGTGTTCGATACGATCGGCGGAGAGGTACAGCAACGCTCCTGGCAAATTGTCAAACCGGGCGGCATTTTGGTTTCAGTGATTTCTCCACCGTCGGAGGAACAGGCTATTGCCCACCAGTGCCGCAGTGCCTATGTCTTCATTCAACCTAGAGCAGATTGGTTAACGGAAATTGCTCAGCTAATTGATGTAGGCCAGGTGAAACCGATCGTTGAGGCTGTGCTGCCCCTGAGTCAAGCCGCAGAAGCCCATCAAATGAGTCAAACTGGTCGCACACGCGGCAAGATTGTGTTTCAAGTCAGGGACTAAAGTAATGTCCAGAACTTGGCAGGCTCAGGTTTGATCGATCCAACGCTCAAAGGGCGCAGTCTGGTCGGGATAATGGTGATTAATCCGCTACAGAATAGTGTGGTGATGATTCACTACAGAATAGGGACAGACTCGCTCAAGCGACCCTCAGGCTCCTGCCAGGTCTCCTTGGATACAACAGGTCAATGCATTTAATGCATCATTGAGAAGCGAGTTGAGCAATTTCTTGGCTGACTTGGCTTGACAGGAAGCAATAGACAAGCTGAAGAAACTGCTCGATCGCAAGCTCAATCAGGGTTTTAATCTTCCGACGAAATCTATTTTCAATCATTGTTTATAAATAAAAATTTTTAATACTTTATCTCCTCAACTGTGTTAGCCAAACGATTTCCAATCCCTCTTGGCTCTTTCGTTGCTAATGGTTTAAGAGATTTAGATAAAAGAGTTCTCAGTTTGAGCTCTTCCCTATGGAAGATTATGGTCACTGTTAAGACATATCACTCCTTCTAAAAGCCTAAGGATGAAAGTTTAAAAGGTTAATCATAACTCAGTAGTAATGTAAATTCCTTAGTTCCTGGCCAGTGTTACACTAGGAAATATAACCGTCTTGGAATGTGGTCGTATTAGAGGACATTTACTAATCTGCCCATCGTCTGACACGATATGAGGGTTTTTATAACCTAGTAGAGGAATGGGAAGGGCAAGTCACGCACTTAAACAAGTTTTGGAGAAATTCGGTATCAGCCAGAACAGATTGGCAGTTACTCTGGGCATTGATCGTTCTGCCGTTTTTAAATGGTTTCACGAGCAGCGAGAGCCTACCTCCGAAACAATTGTGGAAATCACGATCGCTTTGAAACAGCTCAACTCCGAGGCAGCCCAAAGATTTGTGCATCTCTATTTGGGCGAGCTTTTGGAAACTGAAGCAGGGTCAGAAGGAGAAACTGGAGAAGCGAGTTCAGAAAGTAAAATCGCTTCTTCAGATGAAGTGAATCCAGAAGGTGAAGTGAATCCAGAAGGTGAGAATCTAGAAGGTGAGAATCTAGAGGAAGCATAGATGGGAGGGTTGAGTAAATTATCGTTCCAACCAAATTGCCCGAATGCCAACACTTTGGGCTCCCTCATAATCTTCCTTGAAACTATCGCCAATGTGCCATGCCCGATCGGGTGAACAGCTGTGTTTTGCCAAAGCAGCCTGAAAGATGGCTGGATCGGGTTTGGCAGCCCCTACTTCAGTCGAAATCGTTGTAGAGGTAAAGTATTCCGATAGATGAAGTGCTTGCAGCACAGCATGAATCCGGGTATCAAAATTGGAAAGGACTCCTAGTTCAATCTTTTGACTACGCCAATAGTTCAAAAAAGGCAGCGTATCTTGATAGACAAACCAGGGTGCTGGACTGGCAAAGTAGTCGTAAAGGTGGGAAAAGAAGGCCGCAAAGTCAGGAAACTGATCGTAAACCCCAGCCCGCTGGAACGTATCTTGGGCGATTGCTTCCCACCATTCATATTCTTTGCGAGGGACTTCTGCCACTGGCACCCCTGGAAAGGCCATCGGAAACGGCATCCCTTTGAAGCTGGCATAGAAAGCCCGATCGAGCGTGACGGGATCGACTTCAACACCAAAGCGGCGCGTCACGTTCAAATACATTTCACCCACACTCCCGCGTACCCCAAACAAAGTGCCAACGGCATCTAAAAAGATAACTTGGGGACGCTCCGCAATTTCCGTCATGAAGAAAGCAATTCTCGAATAGGCTGCGCAATCCAGTTTAGCCCGACTTTGATCTGGTGATCGAGTGTGGGCATGCGGTACAGGTAGATCAGCCGTCGAGCCACATGGGCCAGCGGACCTTCTAGCTTGACTCCCATGCCTGCCAGGGTAGCGTGATCGGTGCCCAAGGTCATCATTTCACCCAGGGCTTGGTAGCGGAATGGCAACAACGGTCGTTGGATAATCGCAGACCAGAGATTCCAACCGGCATAGTCTGCCTGCTGAAAAGCAACCTGTGCTGTGGCTGGAACTCGCTGCCCCTCAGCATCCTGACATTCTGCCAAATCTCCTAGCGCAAAGATTTCTGGATGTTCAGGAATTTGTAGCATGGAATTAACGATGACCTGACCGCGTGAATTATGAGGCAATGGTAAGTCCTGTACAACCTGAGCGACTTTCGTCCCCACGGTCCACATCACCAGCTCTACAGGAATGACATCGACCTGGCCTCGGTACTCTAGCGCGATCGAATCTGCGGTCACTTCCCGCACCTGGGTTTCCAGATCGATCCAAACTTTGCGATCGCTCAAGGCTTTGTCGGCAGTCTCTCGGTTGAACTCAGGCGAGCTGCGTAGGATCTGCTCTGCGGCTTCAACAATGCGTACCCGACCCCGATCGCCCAATCTTTCGGCTAATTTGCAGGCTAACTCAATGCCGCTATAGCCGCCGCCCACAATGGCCACCCGAATCTTATCCAGGTTTGAAGCTTCCAGCAGGCGCAGTTTCTCCTCTAATCGATAGGCATCGGCAATTGAGCGAAACGGAATGGCATGCTCGGCCACACCGGGCGCTAAGTCCAGGGGCGTTTCACCCCCCATCGCCAGCACCAGATAGTCATAGGCCAGCTCCGGGGCATCTTTTAATTGAACCGTTTTGGTGTTGAGATCAATCCCGGCCACCTCTGCCTGACAGAATCGAATCGGTGTATTGGCCAGCAGTTCTGTGTAGGGCGGTGCGATTTCCCAGGTTTCTAACTCACCCGTTACCAGCTCATACAGCAGCGGCAAAAACAGGAAGCGATCGCGCTGATCCACCAGCGTAATTTCGGGTCTTTCCGACTTATTCCAGGGGAACTGCAACAGTTTCAGTGCGGTATAGAGGCCACCAAAGCCTCCTCCCAGGATGCAGATGCGCGGAGATTGAGTCATAACACCAACTCTTGAAATTAATCGGGCAGAGATACCTTTTCAGAATAGCAAGCCCGATCGCGGTTTGCGGGGAGCAGATGCTTCACACCGCTTGACTCATTAGCAGGTTTACAGGTGGCATAAGGCCGATCGAACATCTAATTTAAGGAATCGATCGAGTGCTAAATACATCCAGCTAATGGAAAGCTGCGGATCTTTGCTCGTTTTTTGAAAGCCTAATGCGTGTGCCAAGCCTTCATAGCTGGGATGAATCAGCAGCGTGTATAGATCGCACAGATTCGGAAAGTCTTGCTGCATTTGCATCAGGGTTTTCTGCGCATCTTCGACGAACGCAGCCCGATAGGCCGATAAATGAATTTCGTCAATCATCCAACTGCGAATGAATACCGCCAGACAATCCTGATCTCCCGGCATGGCGAGCGTAAAGGGATCCACGGCTCCTAATGTACTCAGGTGCAGGCTGGTGCTTGGCGGTTTGAAAAAATTTGCTTCTGAAGTGCTGGTGATTGGGAAAAGTAAATAAAAGCCAACTGGATGCAAATTATCACAGCGACGGAGAACCCGCATGCCGACCGGATATTGTCTGGCCCATTCTCGCAGTAAACGCGCAATCCGGTGGGGGACAGCCTCAGTGCTGCGATTCATCCAGTTATAGTTATTGGCCAGCAGATTGGCAATCAGAATTGCGTCACAACGAGGATCAAAAGCATCGATTTCCAGTTCAACCGGCTGAGAAGGCGGAATTTCTTGCGCTTCTGCCACTGCCTGAATTTCGATGTAGGTCATGTTGCCGTCAAACGATTTCTTGATCAGCCCTAAAGCGGCTAATTTATCCAGCATCATTCCAGCCGCCCGATCGCTTCCCCGCTCCCGATCGCCATAAAACAAGGCAGCCGCTTCCCGATGGGTGCAGCTCATAGCCACGGTCAACGGCTCTAATTCACCCAGCGGCGGTTTGAGCTGAGGCATGTGGGTTTGATAATGCTTTACCAGCAAATAGGTCCATAATCGAACGAAACATTGGGCGCGAGTGCGGGTGACTCCGACTCGATTAACCAAGCGCGAAACCATGGCGTTTTGTTGCTCGATCGGCCACCAATCATTCAATTCTTCAGGCGTCATGTCGCTTGCTCAAGTCCAATTCAATGAAATACTTCACTGTAAAACTTCACCCTGTTTCAGAGAGCTGCACCCCACTTCAGCTCAGAGTACCCCGGTTGTGGGGACTGATTGCTATTCATCGCAGGTTCACAACCTCCATCTGCAGAATAGGAACATCCCTTGAAGGTTGAGGTGATTCAATGTTTGACCCTTCTATTGGTTGTGATGCTGTTGGTTTTGCTGGTACTGTCACTCACTCCCCTAATTATTTTCAAAGTCGCACCCGGATTAATCGCTTGATCGATCGCTATTTGTCGATCGATTGTCTGAGTGATTGTCTATCAGACTTGCCGAGCCAATTCATCCAGCCGCATCAGCGTCACTGGAATCCAATTCACTGGCAGGCGATCGATCGCAACCAAATTATCGGCATTGATCCAGAAATCTTCCTTTCGGTAGTTGCCAGTGCTGTAGAAATTGAAGCACCGATTCGGGCTTATGCGAAGGAGAGTTGGGACTATTTGCAAGCTGTCCATCCCCAGATGGCGTCTTTTATGGGAGGCACCTTTACAGAACAGGGTCAGACCCGCACAGTTGGCATTTGGGAAAAAGAAGAACGCCAACATGCCCCAGCCTTCGGCAAAATCTATCAGCAATTAACAGGTGAAAAATTGCAGCCCAAACCCAATACTGTGCAAGGCTGCCAATCAATGGACGATCCCTGGAGCGACCTCAATTATCATGTACTCAGTCGCATTGCCACCGAATGGAGTGCCACCTCGGTTTATTTATGGCTGATGGCCCACTCTACCGGAGAATTGCAGCAGGCGATCGCCCAACCCTTAATCGATGAAGTGAATCACTTAGCTAAGTTCTGGGGATTTAGTCGCTGGCTTTTTGATACATCCTATCAACAGCAGCTTCAAGGTTCTGCCCAGCATCTTGTGTCACTTTTACAGCATCATCAAGACGAGCGTAGTCATGCAAACTCATTGCTCAGGTTAAATCGGGACACTTTAATTTATAGCCTGGAATTAACATTTACGTTCACACGCGTTATGGTGCGACTACACCGCTGGAATCAGGAATTATCCTATAGCTATCTCAGACATTTACTAGGCTCAGAGCCTGTTCCTGTAACTCAATGTGTTGCTTAGAATTTTGGGTTGCTTGACTTGTCTGGGCGGACAAGATGTCCACCCCACAAGAAATTCTGTTTTGTTTAATTTTTCCGTTCCTTAATTTCAATCATGAAGATCTGGAGAATATTGAGATGAAAAACACCAACCAATTCCCCAATTCCCATACAAACGCCTGGATTCTGCAAACCTGGCTCTCGTTTCTTCTATCTGTGTCTGCGATGTCAGTCGGCATTTTTTATCTGCCGGTAGACGCCTGGATTAAAGGCTATCTAGCCATGGGCATGCTGTTTTCGATCGGTTCAACGATCAGTTTGGCAAAAACAACCAGAGATATCGAAGAATCAAAGCGTTTCCTTTCCAGAATTGATGAAGCGAAACTGGAAAAGTTCCTGGCAGAGTACGATCCATTTAAGCCATAGCAATTTAAGCCACCACAAATCAACCATCACAAACAAACCATCGCAACAAGCATGCAATCGGCCTGGTTGATCAAACTGCCTGCTGGCTTACACTACTTCACTCGGCGATCGAGTTTCCTGCCATATATGCATGCGTATCGGTAACTGGACTGTGAAGACTGACCCCTGCCCCAATCCGGGGCTAGTAGCCTGTATTGTGCCGCCATGTAATTCAATCAGATGTCGCGTGGTCGCTAAACCCAGTCCTAACCCGCCTTGGGTCCGGGTGATTGAACCGTCGGCTTGTCGAAAATACTCAAATACATGGGGTAAGAAATCTGGTGCAATGCCAATGCCAGAGTCAGCCACCTGAATTTGGAGAGAGCCCCCATTGGATTGACAGCGAATCATAACCCATCCCAAGGGTTTGGTGAACTTGATGGCATTCGACAGTAAATTCCATAACACCTGTTGCAGTCGATCGGGATCGGCCAGAATGTAATCGATGAGTGGGTCTAAAGCCAGATCAATCAGAATCGATTTTGCTTCGGCTGCCGGACGCAGGGCCTCAACCGTTGCCTGGATTAAGGCAGTTACGTCCACTGGTCGGATATGGAGTCTCACCTGCCCTCGAATCATTCGAGAAATATCCAGCAGGTCTTCGATCAATTGAGTTTGAAGCTTGGCGTTACGCTCGATCGTATCCAAAGCTCGTTGCAGGATTGGACCGTTGAGATTGCCCTTCTGGATCAGTTTGCTCCAGCCGACGATCGCGTTTAAGGGAGTGCGTAGCTCATGGGAAAGCACGGCTAAAAACTCATCTTTAATGCGATTTGCCGCTTCTGCACTGACCCGAGCCGCTTTTTCCTGTTCTAATAAAGCTAAGCGTTGGGCTTCAATCTGTTTATGTACCCGGTTGTCAACGCTGGTCATCACCACTCCGTAGACATTGTCTTCTGCATCATGTAACGGAGCCAATGACAAACTGATATCAATCAGACTGCCGTCTCGCCTCACATGCTGGAACTCCTGGTTAGAAATGCGGTAGCCCTGCAAAGCCTGAGTCAGGCAGTGATTAAAATATTCCTGCTGCGTTTCTGGAATTAGCGACAAAGGGCTATCCACGACAGCATTGGCTGGCCAACCATAGAGCTGTTCGGCAGTTGTATTCCAGGTCATCACCCGTTGCTCGCGGCTGAGCGTAATGATCCCCACAGGTGAGGCATCGACGATCGCCCGCAGCAAGTTATCGGTTTGTTGCAGCGCCCTGGTGATCTGCTGACGTTCTTGACGCTCATGGCTTTCTCGCAGTGCTCGTTGAACGGCGGGTGCTAATCGATCTAATCGCTGTTTTAAAACATAATCCGTTGCACCCTGCTTCAGGGCGTCGATCGCCTGCTCTTCCCCTAACACGCCCGATACTAGAATAAACGGCACTTGAGGACAAATCGTTTTCGCCAGTTCCAAGGCTGCAATGCCATCGAATCTCGGCAAAACATAGTCTGCCAGAATCAGATCGGGAGGCATCGTCTCTAGGCATTTCAAAAAATCCTGACGATCGGCAGCCCAGACAAATTGACCTTCGATTCCGCTATTTCTCAGGGCTGCTTCAATCAGTTCACAGTCTACTGGATCATCCTCTAATAATAAGATGTGCAGCGTTGAGGTAGATGAGTAAACTGGAGCTGTAGCATTGATGAAGAAACGCATCCGATCGCACCAATTAACAATTATTGTTTATTAATTTATCGATATAGCTGACAAACCCGAAAGCCGGGGTTAACAAACCCAATATTAAGAAAATTATCGTGCTTCTTCCTCTACCGTAAGATGGAGATATCGAGATCTTCAGGCTGCTATTGACTCAACCTGGGTGAGTTTTTGGGTCTACAGCTCCCATTTCCCTATCACTCAGTATTTTTGAACTCCTGGGTCAGAATTGGTGAAGGGCAAGGCAAAGTAGAAAGTTGCCCCTGCACCCAACTTCCCTTCTGCCCAGAGGCGACCACCATGTCGATGGATTACTCTCTGAACATTGGCGAGCCCAATCCCAGTTCCATCAAATTCTTGAGCATTGGGAAGCCGCTGGAAGACGCCAAACAAACGCTGGGCATCATTCGGATCAAACCCAATGCCGTTGTCGCACACAAAGAAAATAATTTCGTCTTCGGTTGACCAACTGCCAATGACAATTTCTGTCTGTTCCTGTAACTGAGAATATTTCACCGCATTCTCAATTAAGTTTTGCCAAACTTGCCGCAGCAAATTTCGATCGCCCCTGACGGAAGGCAACGATTCGATCTGCCATTGTACAGTTCGACCGACTAGCTGAGGCTCAACCTGTCGTCTAGCTTCTTGAACCAGCCGCTCCATATTGACAGTCGTATACTGCATTTCAGCCCGTCCCGTTCGGGAGAATTGCAGGAGATCATCAATCATGCGACCAGCCCGATCGGTAAGGGTATTAATTTGCTGCAGATAATGGAGCGCTGATGGATTGAGTGCAGTAGGTTGAAGTTGCTGCCTGAGCAGAGAGACAAAACCATCAATCTGACGAATCGGAGTTCGCAGGTCATGGGAGACTGAGAAAGCAAACATTTCCAGCTCTCGATTCAGCATGGCTAACCGATCGGTGCGTTCTGCAACCCGTTGTTCCAGCGTTTGGTTGAGCGATCGAAGTTCAGCCGCTGCCTGCTTCTGTTCAGTAATGTCAATCACTAAGCCATCCACTGCGAGGCGACCATTAAGTGAGACAACCGTTTCGCTAATTTGAAACCAGTGCCATTTTCCAGATTGGTTTAAACGGAGCTCTCGCTGCCATTGCGTTTGTTCTAATTGTTCCTGATCCGACTGTTCCTGAATCGCAGTTTGAACCAGATGCGCTTGAAAAAATGCCTGCGCTTCGGAGAAAGACGGGAGGTTAAATAGTTGCAGCAACCCATCACTCACTTCCAGGAGTTGCCCATCCAAGGTGGCGCGAAACACCCCCACTTGCAGCTCATTCAGCAAAAACTGTAATCGCAATTCCAGCTCTGAGGCTTTGCGTCGAATTTGAGTATTCTGCCAAACTGAGCGCACTGCTTGACTGAGGCGAACAAAATGTCTGGGTGATTTTATGACATAGTCATCCAGGCCCGCTTTCATCGCTTCTACTGCAATTTCTTGCGTCCCAGAATTCGTAAACATAATAATTGGGCAATCAGGATTATGAGCTTTGACGGCGTATAAAACATCTAATCCAGTGGTCCAGTTCAACTCATAATCTGTGATAACGAAATCAAAGGCATTACTCGCAAACGCCCGCTCAAGCTCACTCCAATCTAGGGCTTCCTGAATTTGAATGTGAGGAAACGCCCGCTTGAGCTCTCGTACAATGAGTAGCCGATCGTCTGGATTATCTTCGATTAATAGAATGCATTCTAGCGATTGCTCTAACGCCATGAAATTATGCAAAAGCCCACACTAAAAGCCCTATATTCACTTTTTACGCAGTCATTGTTTATTTTTGCATGCAATCTAACCCATTGATATGAAAGGATACTCATTGAGCTGCAGCCAATAGCTATCCAGTGCTGCCAGCATTTGAGTCAGCGCATCAAACCTAACAGGTTTTACCAGATAAGAATTCACCCCTAAGTCGTAAGAAAGATCAATATCTAACCTCTCGCGTGAGGATGTTAATACGACAACCGGAATTCGCTTCACGATGGGCTGCTGTCTGCGCCATTCCAAAATCTCAATGCCAGAACGGCGAGGTAGCTTCAAATCCAGCAGAATTAAACCGGGCAAGGGGTAGCGATCGCGATCGGCATATTCCCCCAGGCCAGAAAGATAATTGACGGCAGCATCCCCATCTTTGACAATATAAATGGGGTTAATGACATTGACTTGGCGAAACGCCCGCTGCACAAACAAAACATCATTGGAGTTATCTTCAACGAGCAAGATACTACATCCGTTCTTGTCCATCATTGACTCAGAAGCCCCATTGTCTTCAAAATTTCTAATCTGAAACTTGCTAACTGATCACTCGCAAGTCGGCCTTGCTGTTCCGTCAACTTGAATAAAGTCATCTGTCTGATGTGCAGCCACCCACCGCTTAGAGAACCGCTTGTGCCAGAGAAACTCTTGTGGAAGTGGTCATGAACTTCATCATTCACTATGCCATAGCTTACCAGAACACTGGGTACGCTAGCGTACTGATGGAATGTTTTTGATATCGTCAGTTGGTATATCCTCAATCGGTTTGAATGCTAAGCAGGCGATCGTACTCCGATCGCACAATGCTGTAGCACTTGCAAGCAGCTAATTCCAGCGCCTGACGATGCAAGATTTGAATACATCCCCGGTTGTAGTGGATCAGTCCGGCCTGTTGTAAAGCTCCGGCAGCTACAGTAATGCTGGCTCGTCGGGTGCCCAACATGGTGGCGAGAAAGTCTTGGGTGAGTCGCAAAGTGGCCGATCGAGCAAAATCCTGCGATTGCAACAGCCAGCGGGCTAACCGTTCTTCAATCGAATGAAATCGATTACAGGCCGCAGTCTGACTGACTTGAGCAAGGAGGGCTTGGGTATAGCGCAATAATAGCTGTTGTAAAACCCCACCGCGATTAAATTCCACCTTTAGAATATTCGCATCTAAGGCAATGGCAGTGCCGCCAATTTGCACAATCGCACGACTGATTGTCGATTCTCCCGTGAGATAAGCAGCATAGCCAACGATGCCGTCATTTCCGATAATCCCTGCCTCGATCGTTGAACCGTCTTCCATGATTTGCACCAGCGAAATCATCGATTGATTGGGAAAATAAACAGTCGTGATCGGCTCCCCTGGCTCATAGAGAATCTGTCCCAACGTCAAATGACTTTCTCGTAAATGGGGGGCTAAGCGCAGATAATCAACTTTTGGTAAGGTCGCCAGCAAATGATTGAGCGGTTGGAATGAGTTGAGTGAATGTTTGGGCTGAGGCTGATTCATGGTGATTGGCGATTAACATTTAACGAAATAGTCTGGCTAATATTCTGGATGCGCGCTTGCTCACGACGCAGCAACTCATAGCAACTGCAGGCGGCTTGTTCTAAAGCAGGACGATCGAGAATTGTAATTTCCCCCCGTTTATAGCGAATCATTCCCTGTTGCTGGAGATGTCCGGCAGCTTCTGTAATGGTGGCGCGACGAGTTCCTAGCAGGGTTGCCATGTAGCGGTGAGTTAGAAGTAAACTATCTTGCTGTAGCCAATCTTGAATGGCTAAGAGCCAACGGGCTAAACGCGGCTTAGCGAGGTGGTTTGCTTGGCATGCGGTATTCTGAACGGTTTGAGTCAAAAATAGCTGAAGATAAAGCAATATCTGTTTTTGTAAAATTTCCCCCCGCTCAAATTCTGCTTTCAACACCTGAGCATTGATTTTCATGGCTCCATCTGCCACCTGGACGATCGCCCGATGAATGGTCGTCTCTCCACCCAATAGTGCTGGAAGTCCGACGAGGCCTTCATTTCCAATTAATCCAAACTCTGTGGGCGAGTGATTGACCGAACTCGCTAACGCAACTAGCGCATTCAGGGGAAAGTACACATACTCGATCGGTTCTCCCGCCTTGTAAAGCTCTTGCCCTAAAGGGAGAGAAACTGGCTCCAGGTGAAGACACAGACGCTCGAATTCTGCGGTCGGCAGCGAGGCCAGAAGCCGATTTTGTAAAGCTAGATCAGGATTTGACATGGATGAAACGCCATGAACGCTATAAAAATTTTCGAGAGGAACAAACACTGGATTTAGTGCTGATCGACGAGATTTTTATGGTGATCAATTTCTATGGAGCTTAGGTTAAAGGATTTTGCTGACAATGGAATCCCGCTTAAGATAGACTTGGTACGATAGCGTACAGGCGAACATTGGCTACTTAACCAGGCGGTAGCTCGATCCAGAACCGGCTGCCCTGATCAGGCGTAGATTCCACCCCCACTTGGCCACCGAGTCGCTCAACCCCTCGCTTCACGATCGCCAATCCTATCCCTGTTCCCGGATAAGCTTCTACACCATGCAACCGCTCGAATGTTCGGAAAATTCGCTGTTGATGATGATTGGCAATACCAATGCCGTTATCTTCAACCCAAATCCGCGTTCGTTCCAAATTTACACCTAAACGCTCGCCTGGGTGTATTTTTCGTTCTGCCCAAATCTGAATCTGAGGCTGTCTATCAACTGCCACAAATTTCAGGGCATTGTCAATCAAGTTGCTCAATACCTGTTTCAGAACGCTTCGTTGCGCATAGACGATCGGCAGATCTGACGCAATTTGTATATCTGCCTGTTTGGCTCGCAATGCTGGTTCTAGATCAGTGAGAATACTTTCCACTACAGCAGCGACATCAACGGGTTGCAAGTGCAGCTCAGCTCGTCCCAGACTACTATAAGTGAGCAAGTCCTGAATCAAAATATCCAGATGTTCAGCAGACATGGACATGCGGTGAATATATTCTTTGCCTAAATCATCTAGGGCATGACCGTAATCTTCAACCAACACTTGAGCAAATCCCTGAATCGCCCGTAGCGGTGCCCGTAAATCATGAGCCACCGAATAGGAAAAGGCTTCCAATTCTTGATTGGCCTCTTCCAGGGCCTGCGTGCGATCGCGAACTCGTTGCTCCAAAGTCAGGTTGAGCTGTTGCAGCGCTTGCTGGGCCTGCTGTCGGTCTTGAATTTCTCGGGTGAGTTTTTCATTGGTGATCAGAAGTTCCTTGGTGCGATCGGCCACGCGCAATTCCAGCGTTTCGTTCAGCTGCTGTAAATCTGCCTGGGCTTGCTGACGTGCGGCTTCCTGGCGCTTCCGTTCACTAATATCAGTACAGGTGCCATACCAGCGAATAATTTGCCCTTGGGAATTCTGGACGGGTTCTGCCTTGCTCAAATGCCAAACATACTCTCCATCTGCCCGCCGCAGTCGGTATTCAGCCTCATAGCTAGTTCCCGTTGAAACAGCCTTTTGCCAATGCTGTAGCGCTGTTGCCACATCATCTGGATGCATCACAGATAACCAATAGTTGCCCATCACGGTTGCTGGCGTTTGCCCCGTGTAGTCAAACCAGCGTTGGTTATAGTCAATCTTGGTTACTCCATCAGCCTCTGCCACCCAAACGAGTTGCGGAATCGTTTCAATCAAAGTACGGTAGCGCTGCTCACTTTCTCGTAATGCGATCTCGATCTCTTTTAATCGAGTAATATCTCGTCCGACCGATTGACATTCTACGATTCGTCCCTGTTCATCATAAAAGCAGCGATTATGCCACTGGGTCCATCGCACTTGTCCATTGATAACCACTCGATTCTCGATCGTCACCTGAGGATTATGACAATTCATCGAGTTGACCAAACGGGTCACTTCAGGGCGATCGGCTTCATAAATGATCGGGGCATAACTTTTGCCAATTAGGTTCTGTTTACTCAACCCGAAATACCGACAGTAAGCTTCATTGACATAAAGAATGGTCGTATCTTGCGAATAGCGGCAGATCAGTTCGGTTTGGTCTTCCAGGATAGCCCGATAGCGCCATTGCTCTTGATCAACTTGCGCCTCGATATTGACCTGATTCGCTTCAGAAGCTTCAGAGGCTGGTTGGCCAGGGGATGGGTGATAGGACTGGTTGTGGTTATGGCAGGACAGCGATGTCTCTGACAGTCGTGCCTGAAGCGAATGAGATGGGGCAGCCTCGATCGCCTGGATAACCCGCTTTACCCCTGTGACAAACCAAAATTGCAACAGCCGAGATGATGCGAACGCGATATCGTTAGCGCTTTGAAGCGATACAAGCTGGGCTGTCATAGTCTCCTCCATTGAGGCAAGCGGCTGAAAGATGAAATCGAATGAATGGATGGCTGATTGACGTTACGATCGCCCAGGAACAAGTGAGATTAATGCCTGGACGAGTTGTTCTGGCTCAAGCGGTTTTGTCACTTGTCGCTGAAAACCACTGGTGATTGCTCGCTTCTGATCTTCTTCTCTGGCATAGGCCGTCAATGCGATCGCTGGAATTTTTCCGCCCCGTTCCGGGGACAACAGCCGGATTTGTTGAATCAAGCTATAGCCATCAATTTCAGGCATGCCAATGTCGCTGACCAAGGCATCAGGTTGAAAAGACTCCAGCGCTGCTAGCACTTCTGTCGCCGAGGTCACCGTCAAAACTTCAGCTCCATATTGGGTCAGTAAGACGGTTAATAACTCCCGCGCATCAAGTTCATCATCGACTGCCAGAATTCGCATCCCTGCCAAATCCAGGTCCGATCGAGAGAAATGATTAGGCTGCTGCACTTCGATCTCAGTATGCAGCAAGGGCAGGCGGACAATAAAGGTTGACCCTAATCCTTCCCCCAGACTCTCTGCCACAACGGTGCCTCCATGAGCCTCAACCAACGAACGAACGATCGCCAATCCCAGCCCCAACCCACCATATTTACGCGTGGTGGAAGCATCTTCCTGCTGAAACGATTCAAACAGATGCGGTAGGAAATCTGGGTTAATCCCTTTACCAGTATCGCTGACGGTAATTTGGGCTTCATTCCCGACTCGATCCAACCGAATATCGACTCGCCCCTGATGAGGAGTGAACTTAATGGCGTTAGAGAGCAAGTTCCACACCACCTGTTGAAGCCGAGCCGCGTCACCAGCTACTTGGCCGATCGAGGTTAACTGGGGATGCAGCAGGATAGACTTTGCAACAGCAGCAGCCCTTACCGTGTCAATTGCCGACTCAATCACAAATACCAGATCGACCGGAGCCGTTGCAATCATCAGTTTGCCGCGTAGCATCTTGGCGACATCCAGCAAATCATCGATCAGTTGGGTTTGCAGTTTGGCGTTACGTTCGATCGTGGCTAGGGCCTCAGCCGTTTTGGCGGCATCAAACTTGCGGGTTTGCAAGAGCTTGGTCCAGCCCAGAATTGGGTTAAGCGGCGATCGCAATTCATGGGAGAGGATAGCCAGAAACTCATCCTTGATGCGGTTGGCTCGTTCGGCCTCGGCTCTTGCCATTTGCTCCTGGGCTAACAGTCGATCTCGCTCCAGTTCCGCCTGTTTGTTGGCGGTAATATCTCGTGAGATGGCAACGAGCTGGATGACTTCTCCAGCAGCATTCCGCAAAGGCGTAATAATGGTATCCCACCATTTGGGTGTGCCCTTGATTGTGGCACGATAGCCCTGAAACTGTCCTACATGCCCCTGTGTCGCAGCAGCAATGGCGGCTTTGGCCTTCTCATAGTCTTCTCCTTGCCAATAGTCAATCCAGGTTGTATGCAAAATAGCGTCTAGATCATCAATTTCCAAAAGACGCAATCCGCCAGTGCTAATGTAGAGAATCTCGCTATTCAATCCCAAAACCTTAATACTATCTTGCGAACATTCCAAGATACCTTCCTTTAATCCTTCACTTTGGCGTAGCGCTTCTTCCATCTGCATCCGATCGTCAATGTCGGTATTTGTGCCAAACCAACAGGCAATCTGGCCATCCTGGTCTCTAATGGGAATGGCTCGCGACAGAAACCAACGATATTGCCCATCTTTGCCGAGTAGCGGAAATGTATCTTCCCAGGGTTGGCCCGTTTCGAAGCAATGGCGCAGGTGTTGCGTCACTCGATCGACATGATCGGGATGGTGAACTTTTTGCCATCCCCATCCCTGCATTTCTGCTGAGTTTGTGCCCGTATAGTCAAACCAACGCTGGTTATACCAGAAGATCCAACCCGTTGCGTCAGCCATCCAGGCAAATTGCGACATATTATCTGCCAGCGTGCGAAACCGCTCTTCGCTTTCTCGCAGGGCTTCTTCAGTCTGTCGCCGCGCTGTGATATCGCGTGAGGTGACCAGAATCTGGACAACCTCTCCTGCTGTATTCATGATTGGAGTAATCACAACATCCCACCATTTTGGAGTACCCTTGGCCGTGCAGCAGAAACCCTGAAATTGACAGGATTTGCCTGTTCCTGCGGTTGCAACAGCCGCCTCCGCCGCTTCCCGATCGCTTCCTTGCCAAAAGCTGGCCCATTCTCCATTCAGGTAGGGACTAATATCATCAATTTCCAAGAGGCACAGGCCGCCGGTGTTGATATAGAGCAGCCGGCCCTCCGTATCTAATACCTTGATACAGTCTGGGCTACTTTCCAACAGACGGTTTTTAAATGCTTCGCTTTGGCGTAGGGTTTCTTCTGTTTGTTTGCGATCGGTAATATCCAAGTTAATGCCGCTGAGGCGAATCGGCTCACCCTGTTCATTTAGAGTAAATCGGCCCAGCCCTAAAAGCCAGCGGACACCACGTTGCGAGTGAACAATCCGAAATTCAATTTCAAACTCAATCTCGCGTCGCTGAATTGCATGCAAGAGCTCGCGGCGGACTTGTTCCCGATCGTCTGGGTGGATGGTGTTATACCAAATCCGGAACCAGTTAGCAGCATTAGCAGTGCCCACGCCATACAAGTCGTAGTTCTCAGGGGACCAAGTGACCTCATTCGTTTGAATGTTCCAATCCCATGTGCCAGCTTTTGCCCCTGCCAGTGCCAACCTTAATTGCTGTTCGTTATTGTGCAATGCCTCATTCGTTTGTTTACGCTCAGTAATATCTTCAGAAATACCAGCTAGACGATATATTTTGCCTGTTTCATCGAACAAGGGAAAACAGCGGCTACGCACCCAGCGAACCGTCTCATCTGCGACAATAATCCGATATTCTTGGTCAAATTGACCCGTCATCGCATGTTGCTGGAAGGATTGGACCACAGATTCGCGATCGTCTGGATGGACGTAACTGAGCCAGACCTCAGGATTGTCCAGGACTGCTGCTGTCTGCAATCCCCATAGGCGTCCAAAGGCAGGACTGATATAGCTAAAGCGATTTTCGGTCACCTCTTTCAACCAGAACACCGCATCAATATTTTCAGCTAGTTGACGGAAACGTTCTTCGCTTTCTCGCAGGGCTTTTTCCGCTTTTTTCCGCTTGGTAATATCCATCGAGAATCCGATCATGCCGATCGGCTGATGCTGGGCATCCTGCAATAAAGAGAGTGACAGCAGGACATCAACCTGATTGCCAGATTTATGCTGAGCGGTCACTTCTACTTCATGTTCTCCCTTTTGCTTGAGGGGAGTAATCACCTCCTGACTTAAAAAAGCATGCATTTCAGGAGAGTAGAGCATTGCCACAGATTGCCCTAAAACTTCCTCAGCCCTATAGCCGAATAGCCGCTCTGCCCCTTGATTCCACGTCGTAATGCAGCCAGTCAGATCGGTTGTGATCACCGAGTCGTGGGTCTGGGCCAGAACCTGGGCTTGCAATCGCAGGATTTCTTCGCGCTGCTTTCGATCGGTAATATCCGTGATGGTTCCGATATAGCCAATCACACGACCTTCAATGTCTCGTTCTGCGATCGCCTGTCCAACCACCCAAGAAGCTATCCCCGCAGGCGTCTGCAGTCGATATTCAGATGAAAAAGGAAGATTGAGTGCTACTGCCTGATACCATTCTGTGACAACACGATCGCGATCGTCTGGATGGATTGCATTCACCCAACCCTTACCCTTCGATTCTTCAAGAGATAAGCCTGCCAGTTCACACCAACGTGTATTTGCATATAGATTATCGCCCGATAGGCTGGTGCGAAAAATACCAACCGGAGCAATTTGAGCTAGTGTGGCATAACGTTCTTCACTTTCTCGCAGTTCAGCTTCGGCTTGCTGACGTTCAGCCAGTTCGCGCTGTGCCTGTTGATAAAGCTCTGCCTGCCGCAGGGCAATACTCACAGATGGGGCTAGCTCTTGGAGTAATTCGGTCTCTAAAGGTTGCCAGGATCTCGGTGCAGCACAATGGTGGGCAATCAATAAGCCCCAACACTGGTCGTCGCGCAGAATGGGGACAACCAAATTTGCTTTAACCTGAAACTGTTCCAGCAGCTCAACATGACAGGGTTTAATGCTGCCATTGTAAATATCTGAGATTGCTGTAACCCAACTCTGCCGATCGCCCGGTTGAGAATTGCCAGCACAATTGGAATCGGGATTGAAAGGCTCTGGACGGTAGTCAAGTGTGGTCGCGGCGAGACAGGGATCATAGATTGCAACAGAAAGCAACGATCGCCAGTCTGTCCCGACTGATTCTGCGATCACTTCACCATTGCCATCGGGATTCAACCGAAAAAAGAGAACGCGATCGGTTTGGAGGAACTGCCGCACTTCCTCTACAGTCGTTTGCAGAATTTCCTTCAGGTCTAAGGTCTGCTGAATCTTCCGAATAATCTGGGCAACTAACCGTTCCCGTTCAATCCGCTGATGCAGTTGGGTGTGAAGTTGCACCGCTTCAACAGCCCCATTGACGGCCAAGCGTAATTCTTGAGCAGTGAGATGGCCTTTGATTAGGTAATCCTGCGCGCCTGCTTTAATGGCCTGTACTGCGATCGCCTCGTTACTTTGCCCGGTCATCATGACGATCGGCAAACAGAACTTTTGGACGGCAGGGTTGAGGTGATGTAAAAACTCTAGTCCATCCATATCGGGTAGGTGATGATCAAGCAAGACCGCATCGGGTTGATGTTGCTGCCAGAGCTCAAGCCCTTGTTGTCCCCAGTTGGCTTCTAGAATGGTATAAGAGTACTCAGGATCGCGTAGTAAATAGCGTCGATAAACTTCTCGGTCTTCAGGGGAGTCATCGACGATGAGGAGGGTGCGCGATAGGCGAGTCATGGTCAACCTTATGGATGATCAGGAAGAGTGAACACTGTCAATCAGCAATCTAACGAAATTTTGAGCTTTTGTGCTGAATGAAATATTGCTTTCGAATGTCAGCATCATTCGCAGACTCATATCCAATTTTGGCTGACCTTAATGTCCACAAGCTGCATTCTCTCAATGGCTAGAAATTGGGCAAAAACTTTTAGAACTCTCAATTTTAGTACGGATACTTTGAGATGGGAATCACTGTTTTGCAAAAAAGCTCCTAAAGACGTAATTTTTTTTAAAAAAACTTACAATCGGAGGCTACCACGAAACAGCGCATTTCGACTATTCCGTTGGCAGATCAGCAATAATCGGGGCAGCCAGATTGAAGAGTTGTACCATGATGTCTAGTTTAGATAACAGCGCCAAACCTCCCTCTGACTCAGGGACTCATACCCGTAACTTGAATACGCCTCGCAATCCAGTGGTCACGGCTCCCTTGCCAGACCCGATCGCTAAAAATATTGAAGCAATTACTGCCCTGCACACCCAGGAAGTTCGAGATATTCCTACCCATCAGCGTCTGCTGGAGAACATGGCCCTGTTCTTTGGGCGATCGGCTTTTCTCTATAGTTTGTTGATCGTTCTGGCACTCTGGATTCTGGGCAGTTCGCTTGAATCCTTTTTGCCGTTTAAGCTCCCCCCGTTTAGCTGGTCAGGCCAAGGTTTAGATGCAGCCGCATTGGTGATTTCGACGGGTGTTTTAGTGCGACAGACGCGCCAGGAAAACTTTGCCGAACAGCGAGCACAGCTGATGCTACAGCTCAACTTACTGTCTGAACAAAAGATTGCCAAGATGATTGCGCTTTTAGAGGAACTGCGGGCCGATCTGCCGGATGTGGCCGATCGACATGATCCAGAAGCTGAAGTCATGCAAGCAGCCGCTGACCCGATCGCCGTTTTGGAAGCGCTTCAAGAAAATCTCGCTCAAGAACTGGCATCGAAAGAAGAAACCATAGAAGCTGACCAGCATTTGTAAGGAGCAGGAATTAGACAAATTGACGAATTGTAATTTCTATAAGATAAGTATCAACATCACAATAAATCAGAACTGTTAGATCTACCTGTAGGTCAATGTTAGAAACCGCTGCCCAGTTTAAGATAGGGAGGCTTAATTAATGCGTATCAGTCGGTGATACGTCAAAACCAGCGAAGCTAAGTTCCGTCACTTTGCAAACTCGCAAAATACTTGCATAGAAGCATGGTATTTGAACCTGTTGGTCATGTTCCATAGTTGATTTAGAGTGTGAGCATGTGGCGATTTTTGCTACTAGAAGATGATGCGATCGACGCCCAACTCATCCAGCAGTTGTTGACAGCCAGCGATCTAAAATACGAGATCATTTGGGCAAGAACGCGTGCTGAATTTTTGGTAACCTTAAACTCCTCGATCGACTTAATTTTAGCCGACTACCGTCTTCCTGAATTTACTGGGATTGAAGCCCTCAAGCTTGCGTCGCAACACTATCCTGAGATTCCCTTCATTATTGTGTCTGCCAGTTTGGGGGAAGAATTGGCGATCGAAATGCTGAAGCAAGGAGCCACCGATTATGTCTTGAAGCAGCGCTTAGGACGATTGGTCCCCTCAGTCCAACGAGCATTGCGAGAGGTTCAGGAACGACGTGAACGCCAACAGGCTGAACAAGAACGGGAGCGGTTTCTCGCCATTAGTTCAGATTTACAAATCATCATTGGCTTTGATCATCAGGTGAAATGGGTCAGTCCGTCATTTGAGCAAATCCTTGGCTGGACGGCCACCGAAATGATTGGGCAGCCCTGGTTCAATTTTGCCCACCCTAATGACGTTGACGGTCTGCATCAATCGGGTAGCCAAGTTCTGAGTGATGACAAGCCCTTTGCGTTTGAAAACCGCTATCTTCACAAAGATGGTTCCTATCGCTGGTTCCTCTGGAATGTCCAGAAATATTCAGCGGAACGTCTCATTTATGGGGCTGCGGTTGATATCACCGGTCGCAGACAGGTAGAGGAAGCATTACTAGCCAGTGAAGATCGTTTTCGACTAATGGTTGAAAGTGCAAAAGAATATGCAATTTTCACCCTGGATCTGCATGGTACAATCACCAGTTGGAATTCAGGTGCTGAGCGCTTGTTGGGGTATCAAGAGGCCGAAATTGTTGGCCGTAACGGTCGGATTATTTTCGCACCAGAAGACAACGAACGAGGGGAAGCGGAACGAGAAAGGCACGTTACCTTAATGCAGGGACGAGCAGAGAATGAACGCTGGCATGTGCGGAAAGAGGGTAGCCGCTTTTGGGCCAGTGGTCTGATGATGCCGTTGCAGAATGAAGCAGGCACAACCCAGGGGTTTGTCAAAATCTTGCAAGACAAGACTGCTCAGCAGCAGGCCAATTGGCGACTACATTTGTTGTATGAGACAACCCGCGATCTGCTGGCAACTGAACAACCAATTCAGTTAATGAATAATCTATTCAATAAGCTATCCAGCCAGCTAGATTTGCAGGTTTACTACAACTATATGGTGGAGGTGATCGATCATCGATCGGTGTTGCATTTGAGGAACTATGGGGGCTTTTCTGAGGAAGTGGCTCAATCCATTGCATCGATTGAAATGGGGCAATATCTCTGTGGCATGGTGGCTCAAGAGCGTCGTCCCCTCATCCTCGATCGATCGCAAATTAGCACCCATCCCAACGCCCAGTTGATCTATTCAATGGGATTGACCGCCTATGCCGGGTATCCGTTAATGGCGCAAGGGCAGTTACTGGGAACGCTCTGTTTCGCGAGTTTTACCCGTACCCACTTCACTCCCGGAGAAACTGATCTGCTGCAATCTACTTGCGAACAAATGGCCATTGCCCTTGAACGGGCTAACCTGATCACGTCAATCCAACAACAGGCCGAGCGATTGCAAGAAGCGAACCGAATTAAAGATGAGTTCCTCGCCGTGTTGTCTCATGAACTCCGATCGCCCCTCAACCCGATTCTGGGCTGGACTCGCTTGCTGCAAAGCGGCAAATTAGATGCAAGCCGTCAAGCCGAAGCTCTGGCAACCATTGAGCGCAATGCCAAATTACAAACTCAGCTGATTGAAGACCTGTTAGACATCTCCCGGATTATGCAGGGCAAGCTGACCTTAACCGCAACTCCTGTTAGTTTAACGTTTGTCATCTCTGCAGCAGCAGAAACAGTGCGTTTGGCAGCCGAAGCCAAGTCGATCGATCTGCAATTTACAATTTTAGAATCTGGAGACGAAGATCAGCAGCACGGCTCAGAATCGACTTCAGTCGAACCACTTAGCCCCCTAAAATCCAAAATTCAAAATCCAAAACTCACGGTTTTAGGTGACGCGGCCCGCTTACAGCAAGTCCTCTGGAACCTGCTCACCAATGCGGTCAAGTTCACTCCCCAAGGTGGACAANGTGGTGATTGAACTGCGGTCCCTGAATCAGCTGGCTGAAATTCGAGTCATCGACAATGGAAAAGGCATCTCTCCTAATTTTTTACCGCATGTCTTTGAGTATTTTCGGCAAGCAGACAGCACGACAGTTCGCAGGTTTGGCGGATTAGGGTTAGGGTTGGCGATCGTCCGACAAATTGTAGAAATGCATGGAGGAACGGTGAAAGCAGAGAGTGCGGGTGAGAATCAAGGGGCAACGTTTACAGTGCAATTGCCTGTGATGCAACAGGAATGGCCGGCAGCTTCTGAACTCACTGCTACAGTAGCAGATAGCCTGGAAACTCCTTGCAGCAACCTGGAAATTTTGATCGTGGATGACGATGCTGATACCCGAGAGTTTCAAAAATTTTTGCTGGAGCAACAGGGAGCCCAGGTAATTGCGGTTGCGTCTGGGTTAGAAGCTTTACAAGCCCTCGATCGGTCTATTCCAGATGTGATTGTCAGTGATATTGGCATGGCGGACATGGACGGTTATATGCTGATGCGGCAGATTCGTTCGCGCTCCTCACAACAGGGGGGCCAAATTCCAGCGATCGCCTTGACTGCCTACGCACGCGAGGCTGACCAACAAAAAGCCCTTCAGGCCGGGTTTCAAGCCCACATCACAAAACCAGTAGAGCTAGAAGCTTTAGTAGAAACGATCGCAAAACTCGTGAGATAGCTAATCCCAAGCACTGATCGCTCCTGATTTCATCAGCAATCCTCCCAAACAAGCTATAACCATAGGAGAATATCCTAAGGACAGTCCAGAGGACAGATTAACGGATGAGCAACGGCGAGATCGATCGACTGCCCGTCAATCAACTATCAGAGCGGTATAACCTGGCTAGAAGTGCGGTCTATACCAGAATGGAGGCACTTGGGATTAAACCCACAAGGATTGGCAATAAGTCTCATGTCAATGCTGAGCAGCTTAAACAATTGGATGAGCTGCACGAGTTTATCAACTCAGGTGGAACTACTGCGGAATTTCAGGAGCGTCGAGGTATCTCAAAACCGAAGGACGGATTTGCTGAACAGTCCTCAGGACTGTCCGTTGTACAACCAGATTTCGCGAAGTTAATTGCGGCGATCGTGGCAGAAGTTGCTTCTCGGTTCCAGTCCTCTGCATCCGAGCCAGATCCATATGCCTATTACGAGGTGCTGGAGCGTGCCTACCAGAATGGCTGGTTGTTGAGTACCTCCGAGATTGCCGATCTGCTTGATTTGCTCCCTTCCGATATCCGGCACTATGGCGACAGCTTTTCAGAGGCTGGGTTCGTTTTCACCAAGGCGGGCTATCGGGCTGGGGGAGAGGTAGCGTGGAGAGTCTCTAAGCTTGTAAAATAAAAAGAGCCAGTCGGCAAACTGGCCCAATTTAACATTGATAGCGATAGCGTTTTTTGAGGTGATGTTGGTGTTAGCACTGGCATCACCTAACTTTAGGTTGAATGCCTAATTTTAGGGTGATGGACTGTTAGCCGCTCTGGCATTTGTGCGCCAGCAAGAGATTTTCCCACCAGTGGAGGCTGTTCTCTCTAGACCCTTCAGTCTTGCTTTTTATTTTAGCACAATTTAATGACTGTCCTGAGGACAATCCTCAGGACAGTTTTAATAAGGCGGCAAAACAGACCATTTCTGGATCAGTCTTCTTCCCAGATCACTCCTGCCTGAACAAAGTCAAACCCGATGGGAAATTCAGTATATTGGTTGGCTCGAGCACCTTTGAGCTGTGTGGTAGTCAAGTCAGTTTGCTGCAAGTTTGCTCGCTTCAGATTGGCATTGCTTAAGTCAGCATTGCTTAAGTCAGCATGACTTAAATCGGCATTGTTTAGATCGGCATTTCTGAGGTTGGCACCTGCTAAAGTTGCACCACTGAGATTAGCCCAAACCAGTTTTGTCCCGGTCAGGTTGGTATCGATCAGCTCGGCATGTCTGAGATCGGTACCAAACAGATCGGCATGACTCAAATCAGACCTGTTCAGCTTAGTCAGGATCAGGTCAGCTTCAATCAGGTTGACGCGAGACAACACAGCGTGGCTGAGGTCCATGCCGCTGAGGTCAACACCACGGAGGTCAACACCGCTGAGGTTATTACTGTAGGTAGGATTGCTAAAATACGATATGTTGGTCGATTTAGGGGGGTTAACCTGGGTAGAGAAAGAACTCTTAGACATTAGGATCTTCTAGTTTTTAGGGGAGCACAAGGTGAATTTGCATGGCAATCATAGTGATATGGTCTTCAATCACAGCGTTCGTATCAGATTAAAGGGATGAAATGAGGTTAAGCTAATCAGAGCAGCTTCTATATCTTCTATACATACAGCTCTATACATGCGGTGACCGTAGTCTTGATCGCCAATGCATAACTGTTTCAAAACTTCCAGGAACTCTCAAGGACGATTGCAGAACTACTTGTGATTGCAAGAATTCAACCATCATCACGAATGATTGAGTGTACAAATGTTACTTTCTATCAAACCATAAATGTTTTGCGGTCAACAGGGTAAAAATCAGGAGTTCACAGATTCTTAACTAAACCTGAAGTTTTCTCTCCCCAATAAAACCGACAGTTGCAGGGATTAGAAGATAGGCTTGTAGTACTTGCTTACCACATCTCGGTGAGATCACTGATTAGATAATTTCAGTTCATAGACATTCCACAATACTCTGCCTAAAGCCATCTCAGTGAGATCACTGATTAGATAATTTCAGTTCATGAACATTCCACAATACTCCGCCTAAAGCCGAATACCGCACACCTTCGATCCGATTTTTCACGGCAGAAAAAGCCAGGGGATTCACCAGGAAGATCATGGGAATATGCGCTTGAGCGAGCTTCTGAACTTCAGCATAGATTTCTTTGCGTTTTTCATCGATCAACTGCTGCCCACCCTGAATGTAAAGCTGCCCGATCTCTGCTTCCCAATCTGTTACTACTCGTCCTTCGATCGGCGGTTGTCCTGCTCCGGGTGATTGGTTAAACACATGCAAGCGGCCATTGGGCGACCAAACATTACGGCCCCCATCTGGTTCAATCCCTGCGCCAGAGAAACCGAGAATAATCGCTTCCCAATCTAAACTATCCGACATTTTGCCAACCAGCGTGTTGAAGGCGATCGGCTGAAAATCAACCTGTACTCCAAGCTGTGCTAAGTCTTGCTTAATCTGTGTTCCCATTGCCTCTCGGATTTTGTTCCCCGCATTCGTCATCAGTGTGAAGCGGACAACGTTTCCATCTGCATCTATCAAATGATTCTGAGCGTCATATTTAAATCCAGCTTCTAATAACAGCTGTTTTGCCTGGGTCAGGTCATACTCATAAGTCGGCAAACCCTTTTCTGGCGGGAAGTAGAAGGGGCTTTGAATATAAATCGGTGAATGTTGCGGTACCCCTAAGCCTTTATAGATATTGTTGATCATCGTAGGGCGATCGATAGCGTGGGCGATCGCTTTCCGAAACGCTAATGAATTAAACCAGCGTGATTTGATCGGATCCACCAGTGGCTTGCCGTTGCGGCTGCCCTGATTGAGATTAAAGCTGAGGTATTGAGAACTGAGAGCTGGACCACCGTTGTAGATTGTAAATCTGCCGCGCTGCTCTTCTCGTTTCACTAGCGCAAAATAATCTGGCGTAATTCCTTCAATATCTACTCCGCCGGCTCGAAACTGGGCAAGCGACGCATCATCAGAGGCAACTAGCTGAAAGACAAATTGCTCAATCTTGGGCTGGGGATTACCCTGGGCATCTTTGCGCCAATAGTAGGGGTTACGCTGCAAAATGACCCGTTCACCAGGCTGATAACTCTTTAAGACATAGGGACCACTGCAAATAATTTGTTTGGGATCGGTATCGGTTCCCCAAGTCGAGAGGAACTGCGAGTTCCCTGCCGGATCCAGTGTTTTAACCGCCTTTTCTAAGGCATGTTTGGGTAAGAATGGGCCTCCGGCAAAGCGCAAGAGTGGCGCAAAGGGTTCAGGAGAGGTGAATTCCACACGCCGATCGTCCACTTTCCGCACGGTTGGGAAAACGCCTGCCTCACCAATCCGGAAAATGTCAGCCGAACTGCTAGGAATTTTTTCGTTAAAGATAATGTCGTTATAGGTGAACACTACGTCATCCACGCTTAACGGTTCACCATCCGACCATTTCAAGCCTTCCCGCAATGTGTAGACAATCTGTTTCTGATCGGGGGAGATCTGCCAGGATTCTGCTAAACCAGGTTCCAGTTCTCCCGTCAGACCGTTAGTGGACAGCAACCCATCGTACATGAGAGCCAGAATCTCATTCGAACTGGCTTCGTCGCTGGTGATCGAGTTGAAGGTTTTAGGATCGGTGGTGGAAGTCTGCACTAAACGCGGCACCTGAGCAGCCTGGGTGCGAAACTGCGACAAACTGCATGCCGTCAGCGGTAGCAAAAATGCTAAAACCAGCAAAATCAGGAGCGATCGACGCAGTTTCAGCAGCCATTTTCGAGCGAACATCCCAACAGTCATCCCTTTCCTCGCGATCGACTTTCTGGATCATACTGCGAGGCATCGAGAAGGTGGGGCACAGCAACAGAAAATGCGATTTCCCAACAGCAGGCTCAATCAAAACTGTCAGGCAACGCGCACGAATCCTTTTTCGATCGGATATCCCATCGCTTTCCAGGCAGGCAAGCCGCCCCGCAGTTCTGAAACATTGCGAAATCCAGCCTGACGTAGCTGCAATGCTGCCAGCGCAGCTTCTTCATCCGTATCACTATATAGATAGATGTCGCGATCGAACTCTAATGCCTTAGAAGCTCGACTGACCAATTCTGGGAGAGGCATAGAAACCGCACCGAGAATATGGCTGAAGTAGAATTCTTGGCGATCGCGCACATCAACAATCGTTAATGCCGGTTGACCCCAGTCAAGGCGACGCTTCAAATCGTGAACGCGAGATTTTGCGCCGAGGGGCGCATTCGGAATCAGACCAAACAGCATAGGACTCAGGAGCGACAATTAGGCTTGCCTCTGCAATGTAACAACATTCTTAAGATCGTGCAAATTTTTGTCAAGAATGTCTTTACTTGAAAACAAAGTTATGCTGCCATGACAATCTAATCTTAACGATTGATTCTGGTCTATTCTGAGCAGTTTAGAATCACAGGCTGCTGTACAACCTCGTCATGCAAAATTCCAACGAATCCGATCGCTCTTTTTCTTCTGAGGATAGAATTTAGAGAATACTGTGCATTCGATCGAGCGATGGTACATCCCAAAAAACGGTTTCAGGTTTTGCTGAGTGCGATGATGCTTGGAACAGGCGGTTTCTTGGTGCTGCCGTCCTACGTCAATGCTGTCAATTCGGCTGCGCCTCCGGCCTCTCCTCGCCCAGTTTTGCCCGGTGCTGCTGCACCCAGTCCGTCGGCACCTGGTTCAACGCCAGCCGTTTCTCCCGCTCCAGAGGTTTCTCCCCTCGATCGCCTGCTGCCGCGCTTGCCATCCCGTCCCCCGCAACTGCCATTAGAGATCGATTACCGCACGCCTGCCTTGCAAAAGGATTATCGAGGCAACCTTTGGGTGGGTTCATGGCAGGGGCTAGCCAATATTAACCCCAACACGGGCAAAATTCTGGCAAGGGTAGCGCTGCCTAATGTGATTATTGGCAGCATGGCCCAGGACCGGGTTGGCAGAATTTGGGTGGGCACCTATACGGGCTTGCAACGGGTGGATCCGCGCAGTAACGAAATCACAGCCCAAAACTTTTCCTTACCTTCGAATAAAGTGCTGTCGTTGTTGATCGATCGACGCGGCTATCTTTGGGTAGGCACCGACAAAGGTTTGGCCCTGATCAGTCCAGATGAAGGACTGTTGATGACAACATTGCAACAGCTCCCAGGTGACAGCGCCAATGCAATGACGCTCGATCGAGAAGGTCAGCTTTGGGTGGGCACCTTAAATGGGCTGGTACGGATTAATACGGCTAGTGCCTACATTCTCGATCGCGTTGAGAATTTGCCGGGAAGCACGGTTCAGGCCATCACATCAGGACCCGATGGCAATCTTTGGGTTGGGACACCCAGCCGCCTGCTGGTCGTTGATCCCAAAACAAGAGATGTGCTGCGATCGGTTACAGAGTTTCGGGGCAAAAGCGTGACTGCCCTACAGTTTGATAGGCTAGGATTTCTATGGGTTGGTACTGAGAATGGCCTGTATGTGGTGAACCGCTACAACGGGGCGATCGTGAATGAAATTCCTGGGTTGCCCTCTGGCCAAGTTCTGGCGCTCTCAATTGATACGGGTAACAAAGCCTGGGTAGGGACAAGGGACGGTTTAGCCTGGGTCAGTCTCACAACGGGACGAGCCAGACCTCATTTCGGTTTGAGCCGACCCGAACCAAGTAGAGAAAATTAAGCCAAAGACAGATTGGCAGGATAAGGGGCTGTTTTGCAAATTAACAAATTTCTTTACATTCTTTTTGGAAGCGTAAAAAAAAAGTTAAAGAAAGCGGCTTGTTGACCATCTCTCTGTAAACTTTTCTAAATAGTAAGCATAAATACTCAGGAGACAGTCGCTATCTCTGGCCCAGGATAGTGCTCTCTTCTGCCGGAAACCTGTTTAATATGCAGCGAATTAGCGTTGAGCAACTTTTAGCCGAGTATGCAAACGGTAGGCGAGACTTTAAGAATATGGATTTGAGTCAAGTCAATTTATTCGAGTGTAATTTACAAGAAATCGATTTACAAGGCAGTAATCTCAGCGGAGCTTACTTGCCCTATGCCAATCTCAGTCGTGCCAACCTCAAAGATGTTCAGTTTACAGGCGCTGAATTGAGTAACAGCCGACTACAAATGGCAGATCTGACCAACACCGATCTTCAGCAAACAACGCTGCTGCGAGCAGACTTAGGCTATTGCAAACTGCAAAGTGCCAATTTGACAGAAGCCAACCTGCAAAATGCAGACCTCCGCTATGCCGACTTAAGTGGCGCAAATTTAACTGGGGCTAACCTGGGCGACGCTAACCTCCAACAAGCGGTACTGTCCGGCGCAAATTTACAGCGCTGCAATTTATTTAGAGCGATCGCCCCTAACTTAAAAGCAGCAAAGTATGACGATACTACAACATTGCCAAATGGCTATCGAGGCAGAGCTTTTAACACAGACCCAGAAGAAATCGACTGACTAGACTGACTATTCGTCCCAAACTAACTTGGGGATCAGCAATTTGCCCAATTCGGTATGGATCGCTTTGCCAATGCCTAAAAATGGCTGGTTGGCAATTGGTTGATCGGTTATTTGTTCAACGGCGACTTGCTGAACAATGCAGGGCACAGACTGCAAAGCCTCAAAATCAGGTGGGTTGACGAGTGCTGCCCAATCAATTTTTTGTCCTTGTCGCCAACGCTTGGTTTCAGCCTCCGGAAGAGTCAGGCTTGGCAGGTGCTGCAGGGCAACGAGTGGCGGCACTAAAGCGAATTGCTGAGATTCCATCTGGTCCGCGACTTGCTCCAGGGTCAGACTGTTGGACAGGTCAAATCCACTGCTCACAGTTCTCAGCAGAGCCGCTAAGGTGCCGCCTGTTCCCAACACTGCGCCCAAATCCCGTGCGATCGACCGAATATAGGTGCCTGGACCGCAGGCAATTTCCACTTCCAATTCTGGAAATTCTCCCGATCGCCAATCTACAACCTGGATCTGATGAACCTCAACCGATCGGACTGGCGCTTCTACTGTTTGGCCCGATCGAGCCAGATCATAGAGACGCTTGCCACCCACTTGAATCGCGCTATAGCTGGGGGGAATCTGTTCAATCTTGCCTTCAAATTGGGGCAACACTTGTTGCACTTGCGCTAGAGTGAGATCGACAGCAGGCTTTTGACTCACTATTTCCCCTTCTAAATCATCTGTTGTTGTCACAACGCCCAATCGAATCGTTGCCCGATAAGCTTTTTGATGTGACAAGTATTGGAGGAGCCGCGTTGCTTTACCGACTGCAATGGGCAATACTCCTGTTGCTGCCGGATCTAGCGTACCGCCATGGCCGACCCGTTTTTGCCGCAGCAATCGCCTTACCCTGGCGACGCAGTCATGGGAAGTCAGGCCAAAAGGTTTATTAAGATTCAAAAATCCCTGCACGATCGAAAACACTGGTGCACTCTGCAAAGCCGACAATCGAGACTAGCATAAATTCAACCACTGCTTCAGAATAGAAGCGAGAGAGCTAGGAGAAACCCATGCGTTTACTACATACAATGCTGCGTGTCGGCAACTTAGAGACATCGCTTCAATTTTACTGTGATGTTTTAGGGATGAAGTTGCTGCGCCAAAAAGATTATCCAGGGGGCGAGTTTACGCTGGCGTTTGTTGGCTATGGCGATGAATCCGATCACACTGTGCTGGAATTTACCTATAACTGGGGTACGGATCACTATGATCTAGGCAATGCCTATGGACATATTGCGATCGGAGTGGATGATATTTACGGCACTTGTGATCGAATTAGACAATTAGGCGGCAAAGTCACCCGCGAACCCGGTCCAATGAAGCATGGTTCAACGGTGATTGCCTTTGTTGAAGATCCCGATGGTTATAAGGTGGAGTTGATTCAATTGGGCACTCAAGGCTCTGCGACAGAACAACCCACTGCCGCTCAAGCCACCGTTTAGTGCAACAGTCTTTAGTGCAACAGAAATGGATAATGACTTGTTCTGGTTTCTGCTTAGCGCTGCAGGACTGATTCTCTATCTCATCTTTTCTGCCCTGACAGAGATGGGAACCAAATTGCCCTGGCGGAAGTAGCACCGTTGCTGCATTTTTCCCAAAATTGAACCCAATACTATCCCCTCACAGTTCCTTCAGCAGTAGTCATGCAACTTTGACCTACTGCTTTTTTCGGGTTTCTGCCTTTTCAGGTTTTTAGCCGTTTGTCGATCGACATTCTTTTCTCTATGGTGCTGATCGCGAATCATGAATAATTTAGAGATCTAATTTAGATATCTGAAGCACCAGTGGAGCCAGGATTGTCAGCGGAGAAATTAGAAAAATATTCCGTGCAGCACAAAAGAATATGCCATTCTTGATGCAAATAATAACGATAATGATATGGAAGTTGAAGTTAGAAATTTATGCTAATTGAGCAGTTCACTTTTTTATTATCCTATCTGTAGATTAATCATGGGCTAATAGAGCAAACCTGCTCTAGGCACAGCCTTCCCATAGAGGGCAGTAGACCGCCGGAGAGGGACGCAGTGCGCTTTAGCATATACTTTATCGATTATCCGCCTTCCCGCGTGGGTGAGTTCTCAGAGTCTACTCCAGGACTGCCATATCTCGAATCCGCCATTGATTATCTTGTCGTACTAGATCGTACTGGACCCGTACTGTGGAATCGTAGGAAGCACTCGTATCAAGTTGACCATCCGTATAGAATTCAGCCTTTTCACCAATCGTTGCTTCGATCGTTGCTTCTTGGGCAGTCTCTTCTTCAGAGGCTTCTGCTTCGGTAGAATTTTCCTCTGAATCAGTCTCCTCTTCAGTATCAGTAGCGCTAGATGTATTCGTCGTATCTTCTAAATCATCTACATTAGTCTCAGATTCATTGTCAGCATCCGATTCATCAGTTGCAGAGTTATTGTCACCAGAGGTTTGTACTGAAACTATCTCAATTTTGGAGTGATCAAATTTCCAGTAGGAGTTACTATCCTTTGCCTCTTGGGCTCGTGTTTTTTGTTGAGAGAGGGCTGGATCGACCAAAATTTTATCCAGCTGATCGATCGCATGCTCTTCACCCATTGCCGCAGCTTTGGTCTCCAACCAGGACTTGATGATCTCTGGCGCATTCTCCTCAGTCAAAGGAGCGCTGGCGACGATCGACTGCTTTTGTCTGTCGGTGAACTCAAACAATCCAGTTTCTGCTGGAATAACCTGATTCGCATTTGTCGTATTACTCGCTACGGCAGAACCCGTCTGAGGACGATTCAGCAACTTACCGAATAAAAAGCCCAATAACATAATTCCTATCAGACCGCAGGCAGCCAGCAACATGATGCGATCGAGCCGCAAATTTGAATGACCCAACCGCCGACCTAGACCTGTGGGCCGAGCACTATGAGATGGAACCTTGCGGACGGCCTCTTGAGGAGAAGGTGGTCTGGTTCCTTGCCCATTGTTGCGATCGCCCCGATCGGCTACCCCAACAGCTTCTGAAGATTGACCGATAGAATTGGCTACAACAACTGTACTTCCATAGCTAGGAGGATCAATGGTAGCTGTACTGCGACTGGGATAGGACGGATTCGCATCCTGGGCCACCACCTGAACTCGATCGTCGCTGGGAAGATTGACGGTGCGACGGGGAGAAGCCGTCGTCTGAGCACTGGGACTGGACCAAGTAGTGGTCGTGCTGGCCTCGCTTTCGACTGGTAGGTCCTCTAAGTAAAGCTGAACATCCTCATCGGCAAAATATTCCGTCAACGAGGCCTGCTTGTTGTGCAAGTCGCGGAAGTGAGGAAACACTTCATTTTGGAACCAGCGTTCGCTGTAAAGACAAAGACCGGGCAGCAGATCCGGTGAGCCCTGGGAATGATCCCGAATAAAAGCTAGCGACTCAAATTCCTGGCTCAATTCCAGCGCTCGGCTCGCCTCTTCAGTTTGGCCCAGCAACAGGGAGCAAACCGCCTGCTCTAGATGTACATCTTGCTGACTCCCCAGCCGGATCAACATCATCTTGGCCCGTCGAATGAGCGCAGGCTGACGCTGGGCAAATCCGCGAGCTAAAAGGGCATAAACCGCCAGGTAAATTGCGACGGCTGAAGGCCGCCTTGCCTCTGATTCAAACAGAACTTGCTGTTCTGCCGCAGTCAGATAGCTGCGCAATTGCTGAATAAAGCGCAGGAAATCATCCACTCCTAAGCCAGAAAGGTCATCTCCTGCCCCATCAATGCCATTGCGATCGTGCAGCATATCTTCTAGAAGACTAATGCCTTGACGCCGTGCCTCTTCTTGGCCATCAGGTAGGGAAACCAGCTCCAGAATGCGGTAGGGGCGAAGCTTAAACAGATCCGACTGCATCTCACCCCGAATGTTTGCAAAAATGCCTTCGCGCAGCAGCAGCTCTTGCCCGCTTTCCAGGGAAGATGCCGCACTTTCATATTGGCCTTGCTGCCACTGTTCCCGTCCCAATTCCAGATAGGCCAAGGCCGTGGTTAGGACGATGTCGGCGGCTACAATTTCCGGATCTCCCAGTTCACCCTGCTTCAAAGCCTGGAAATTATTGCTCAGGTAGGGACGGCCAAGGCGCAACACCAGCTCATACTCGCCTAGCTCCAGCAGGATTAGCAGTGCCCCAACAAATTGAGATTCATCAACCTCCACACTCGGCGTGTAGGGATCCGCACCCATCTGAGAGTCTAAGCCGTCGCGCCCAGAGGCATCCATCTCTTCTTCTGAACCCTCACCCCGGCTCACCTCCATCAAGTCATAGGACTTAGCCAGGAAGCCGGCATCATACTCCTGCCGACCTGCCGGATCCGACAACATTGTATAAGCCTGATCAATCAGCTCTTTGCGAGCCGTGATCGCCACATCCGAAAATTCGCGTCGGGGAAGCTGTTGGACACGATCGCGATGAGCTTGCTGCAACTGTTCAGCAGTAGCCTGAATTGGTAAGCCGAGAATCCGGTAGTAGTCCAACGGAATGCGCACGATCCCCATCCCCTACAAACGACACTGATACATAAAAGCAACTCTGAATACTCTCAGTGAGACAACTTGCCTCTGATCTAACCTGATCCTGACGGTTTAAGTGTGACCGTTGAGTGCTTACCGATTGAACATGGCCCGATCGAGCACTGCAAGAAGATTAATTGATCGCAACTCTGGTAAACAACAAAAACCTTTTAGTCTTACGTTTCATCATCTGAGAGTTTACTAAAAAACCTACCTTGCTTTATACGCTGGAGTTTTGAGAAGTACAACCCTTTCTTTCCAAAAAGCAAAAAGATCGATCTTTTGTACTGTTTATGGTGAAGAAGCTTTGTATTTTTCTAAAGCGTTAATAAAGCTGGTCAATTGTAGCCGATCTCATGGATTTGAACACGCAATCTTCATTGAAAATCACTCCCAATACAGGAATTAAGCCTTGGTAATTTGCATCCTTCTTTTAAAAATAAAATCTTACTGCCGAAGGAAAAACAATGTTCTCCTATTCGTGCGCAGAATAGCAAAGATAAAGTGAAAAAAACGGGGAGCATGGCAGTTGATATAGGCCTGTCAAAAGCAGTCTGACAGCTAATTTACCCCTTAGTTGAGATAGCACCTTGATGAATTCATACAAATGTTCTACTCCAAATCAAAAGATGGGTAAATATGGGATTAGAGTGGCGAATTACTTCAGATTTTCACCCAACTGATGGGGATTGGCCCTCTGTTCACCAACTTTTCAGCTTCCCAACTAGAAAACTGGCATCTCAAATACAAAGCCGGTTGAACCCAGTAAAAATCCAGTAGAAAACCCGGTAAATTGTTGGTATTGCTCAGACAGTCATAGATTCAGCCCCAAAAACTTGGTAATATCTAAAGCTGCACTCCTGCGAGTGATTTGCCCAACTGGACTCAACTGACGTTTATTTTGCTGTCAAGGACACTGTCAATTCATGATTCAGGAACGGACCATTCCCTCATTGCCTTCGATCGCCCCGATCTCCCGTGAAGAGGGGTTAATGATTTATGAAGATATGGTTCTTGGGCGCTTCTTTGAAGATAAATGCGCCGAGATGTATTACCGCGGCAAAATGTTTGGGTTTGTCCACCTCTACAACGGGCAAGAGGCTGTTTCAACCGGGGTCATTCGATCGATGCGTCCCGGCGAAGACTATGTTTGCAGCACCTATCGTGATCACGTTCATGCCTTAAGCGCAGGCGTTCCGGCTCGTAACGTTATGGCAGAGCTGTTTGGCAAAGCAACGGGCTGTAGCAAAGGTCGGGGTGGCTCCATGCACCTGTTCTCGGCGGAACACCGCTTGCTGGGCGGCTATGCCTTTATTGGGGAAGGAATTCCGGTGGCGCTGGGAGCAGCCTTTCAGTCTAAATATCGGCGAGAAGTACTGGGTGATGAGTCATCAGACCAGGTTACGGCGGCCTTCTTTGGTGATGGCACCACCAATAACGGTCAGTTTTTTGAATGCCTAAACATGGCGGCTTTGTGGAATCTGCCGATCCTATTTGTTGTGGAGAATAATAAATGGGCGATCGGCATGGCCCATGAACGAGCAACCTCACAGCCAGAAATCTTTAAGAAAGCAAGTGTCTTTGGCATGCCGGGAGTGGAAGTAGACGGCATGGATGTTTTGGCAGTTCGCACCGTTGCCCTGGAAGCAATCAGACGAGCCAGAGCTGGAGAAGGTCCAACTTTGATTGAATGCCTCACCTATCGCTTCCGCGGCCACTCGTTGGCCGATCCCGATGAACTGCGCTCGAAAGCAGAAAAAGAAGCCTGGTTGGCTCGCGATCCGCTGAAAAAGTTAGCAGGCTATATGATCGATAAAAAGCTGGCAACTGAGGAAGAGTTGAAGGCGATCGAAAAACGCATCCAGGCTGATGTGGAAGATGCAGTCAAGTTCGCTCAAGACAGTCCCGAACCAGATGCCAGCGAACTCTATCGTTTTGTCTTCGCTGAGGACGAATAAAGCCGTGGCTGACTCGATCATGTACCAGGAGGATGCCTATGTTGTGCTGGAACCGGATCAGCCGGAACAGTTTCTGACGGCAGATGAACTCCTGGAAAAACTCAAAGCCATTTTGACCACTCGCCAAGATGAGCTGCCGCCCGATTTGCAGCGATTTGATCAGATCGAGCAGCAGGCCCAATATTTGATGGAAACCGTCTGTGAGTTTGATGTGGGTCCGGGCCAATATCTCCAGTGGTTTGTAGTGCGGTTAGAAAAAGGCTAGCGGCAGGCTTTGGGTTGTGGATTTGCAGTTTTGAATGGTGAGGTTGTTCAGCCTCATTCCATACTTTGCTGCTGATAAGCGCTATAAACTGCTTCCAGGAATTGATCGGAGGTTAACCCAGTCGGAATTTCTGCAAGCCGAACGATCGCCCGAATTTCGCGAGCCAGTTTGAGGCTGAGGTCACGGCGAGGTTGGGTGGCCATCTCATCCCGCCGCTGCAAGTAGGCGTGAATAACTGCAATGTCATTGGGTTGCAACCGGGACAAATTGGTCAGACTGGGAAGTTCGGTCGCGAGCTGTTGGGCAACGGGGGAAATGTTTGGCGTTTGGGGCAAGGGCTGAGCCTCTTGAACCACGATCGTTCCAGCGAATCGATCGCCCAGTCGCTGCTCTCGCTGGCTAAAGAAAATACAGAACAGTCCAACAAAACAGAAATCATCAATGGGTCGCAAAAGGGTTCGTAGACCAGCCTGCATCCAGCCGACTGGCTTGCCATTAGCCTGAACCACCCGAATTTTGACCCAGCGTTTTCCTGGGGTCTGCCCCTGCCAGAACACTTCAAACCCGATGAAATAACAGACATAAATGATCACTGAGAGCAGAAAAACAGTGGCGAAAAATCCTAGCAGCGCATCTCCATCACTGACTTCTAGCGCAACCATAGGCGCTAAGAACCGATGAGAAAGAATAGCTGCCAACAGCCAGCACAAAAAGAGAGCCAAGCCTATCCAGTGATAGTCAATCAGGATCGCGTAGGCTCTGCTGCCCAGTCCAGCTAGCGTCATCTCCAACTCTGTTTTTGCCGGAGTGATAATTTTAATTTGCTTAAACAACGACATAGGGGAAGTGGCAAAAAGATAAAGGAAAAATGCCCAAGTTTGGGACTTAGGCGATTTCTATGCAAAAAATTTCTAATTTCGTGCGGATGCCTTGCCTATCGTGAGCGAGAGGGTGAGCCACAGTTTAGCTAAATTCAACTAAATTCAACTAAATTCGACGATCGCGCAATTCCAGATCCAAGCCCTCCCGGCGGCTGCGCAAGTCGTAGTAGATGGTGGCTTTAATAGATTGCCACAGCGGCAGCACGAATACATTGGACAGGAAACTGAAGGCATAGGAAGCAATGGCTAGCAGCAGGTTGTAGGTGACAGATTCTTCTGACAGCACCGCAGTCAGGCCAACTTGAAAAATACTGGTGAGCAACTGGGTCAGTATCGCGAGGGGCAAAGCAATCAAAGCGGTGACAAAGAGAATCAAGGCAATCCGCCATGCGCTTTTTTGGGTTAATTGCCAACTGCGGCCAATGGAGCTTGAGGCAGTGATTTCAGGTTCAACGGCCAGCGGCAAGTCTGGCACTGCAAGGCGTGCTCCTAACCACAGAAAGAAGATGAGCAGGAGGAGAATCATCAGTAAGGTTGCTAACGCCGGACCAATCACTAAGCCGGGATTCGTCGCGAGGATTTGTTCGATCGAAGCAGTGGAGAACAAACTGACCACCCCCGAGGCTGCAAACAAGGCAATAAGAACAAGCATCATTACCAAGTAAATGACGATCCAAATTCCGATATATAGCAGGCCCAAAAGCAGCGACATCCAGACAAACGGCCACAGCCGAGCTTTGGTAAAGCGTTTCGCGTTTTCAACCGTTTCGGGCTGGTTCGTCAACTCGCCAAAGGCAAGCCGAGCGATTGCCGCCGCACCAGCCATGTATTTTCCGAGACAGTAAAAAAATAGCACCAGAACCGCCGGGATGGCCAACCCTAGCAAAGGATGGAAGTTTTCCACGGTTCCAAGAAAAACAACCAGTATTGCACTGACCAGGAACGGCAGCAGAATCCATAGAGTCGCGAGTAATGCAATACCAAAGTAGTCCTTAAAGTGATTGCTATAGAGGCGTAAACCAGCACTGATCACATTGCCAACACTGAGGGGACCTTGCGGGGTAGAACTGACAGCCATTGACTTTACTCTCCAAGGGCGGAAATGTAACGATGAAATGAATGCTTACTATTCAGAACATACTCTTTCAACGCCAGAAATTCTGCGTTTCCTCAGTGCTTCTTTACAGAAGGGGATTGAATGCCCAGATTCAATTGAACTGTAGATAGGGACGATCGCAGGCTCTTAAAAAATAAGTAGCATCCTATACAAAAAGATGTTTGAGGCTCAGGGAGATCATATAAAGACTTTCTAAAAAAATTCTGTTTTTGCAACTTTTATGTTTACAACTGTTGTACCTATCTCCGGGCAGATGGGCATTTTCTTGAAAAAAATTAGAGTCAAATTAAATCTGAATTCACTGATCCCTATCAATAATTCATCCTTTCTTTCTGGTTTGCCCTCTACAATATCATCATGATCTAACAAAAGTTTGTGGCTATTTTTTGAAGGTATTCTTTTCAAACCTGTTGAAGACTTTTTTGATTTGTCAGCCAACAAATGGCTTGTTTATTGAAGACTAATCGTTCATCTCTTTCTCAATCCAATTCATTTTTTAGGCAGCCAGTTTCAGTGCTGCGATCAAGGAGCCATTTAAAATGCAAACGATTCAAATTGTGCGCTGTCCCAACTGTGGCAGTCCCGCTGAGCGCCACCACGTGTCTGATCGCATGCACACTCAATGCCACGACTGCGACTACTTGCTCGTGCTTTGTTCCCGAACGGGTCGTGTGATTGAAGCCTATGCCCCTGGAATTCCGTTCGAAGTCATGCCGACTGCGAAGCCCGAAGCTGCCCACAAGCCGCATCAGCTGCTAAACCTCTAGAGCGGCGCACGCTCACTGCAATCTGCTGTTGTTTCAGGATGCGAACAAACGTTTGAATCCGCTGCTCATCGGGACGCTGGTAGTCTACTTCTTGAATTGGGTTGTATGGAATGAGGTTGACATGGCTCTGGAAACCGCGCAGGTGGCCTGCTAGCTCTAGCGCATGTTCAGAGCAGTCATTTAACCCTGCTAGCAAAATATATTCAAACGTGACACGGCGTCCGGTGATTTGCACATACTCGCGGCATTCGTCTAAAAGAGCGCTGAGTGGGTATTGGCGAGCGCTTGGAATCAGCTGTTCTCGTAAGGCTTGATTGGAGGCATGCAGACTCACTGCTAGCGTGGCCTGAAGCTGGTGTTCTGCTAACCGTCGGATCCGGCCTGGGATGCCTACCGTCGAAATGGTGATCAACCGTTGCCCAATCCCCACATCTTGATTGATCGATCGCACCGCAGCCACGGTATTCTCTAGATTCAGCAGGGGTTCTCCCATACCCATAAACACAATATTGCTGACCCGCTGTCCAAAATCTTCCTGGACGGTCAACACCTGATCGACAATTTCATGAACTGCCAGGTTGCGTTTGAATCCGCCTTTACCCGTTGCGCAAAAATCGCAGGCCATGGGGCATCCCACCTGAGAAGACACGCAAACAGTCAATCGATCGAGAGGCGCAGTTGGAGCAGAGCCCGGATCGGTGAAGGGAGAGGAACCAACCTTTTGACTCAGGGTTTTAAAGGTGGGAATGCCAACCGTTTCAATAATTTGCTGATCTGCTAAGCGCAGCAGAAACTTGACAGTGCCATCTGGAGCTGCCGATCGGTAATGAAGTGTCGATCGACCGATCGGAAAATCTGCTAATTCTGCCCGCCACTGTTTAGGAAACACAGAAATCTGGCTGAGTGACCTGGCCCCCTGTTGATAAATCCATTGATAGAGCTGTTTCCCCCGGTAGGCAGGTTGTCCCTGCTGCTGTACCCAGAGCGTCAGATCAGCCAGAGATTGCCCCAATAAAGGGAATGATTCAGCCTGCTGGGAATTGGGTGGACGTTGCTCAGGGGAGGTAGAAACTGACATTCGGATGATTTGCGCTGCTTTTCTATCTTACAAATTTCAGTTCTATAAGCTGCGTAAAAATTAAAACTTTCCATTATCCAACGCCTTAATCGACCGGAAGCCTTTATGCTCAATAAGTTGAAGTAAACGCTGAAATTCGTCCGTTTTAAGGGAGTAATTATTAAAAAAGCCCCATTTTATTGCTTGAAATTGAATCTGGAGGAGTGTGTCAATGGTTGGTTTTTTAATTTCGATCGTTGTTTTAGCCATCAGTTTACTGATTATTTCGAAGTTGCCGCTGGGTGTAGATGTGGATAATCCACTCATTGCATTGCTGGCGGGTGCCATTATTGGTGCGTTCAACGGCATCTGGCAATTATTTCCCGACTGGTTTAGAACAGCCAATTGGATTGTTAGCTTGGGTTTAATTCCGCTGATCGGTAGCATTATCGTCTTTGGTCTCGCCGCCTGGTTGATTCAAGGCTTTCGGCTACGTTGGGGCATTGGTAGCGCCATTTTGGGAGCGATCGCCCTCAGCTTGGTAAACTCCTTCCTCGTGTTTATCCTGCGTCAAACTGGCCTAGTGCCGGTTTAAACCTCGATCGCAGCAATCAGAATTCTGGAATCATTTGTATTTTTCAATCTCAATAGTTCTCAGCCGGGTGCTGTTCAAGACAAGTTACTTTGAGCAGTGCCTTTTTTTACTCAGCTTTTACTTGGCTTTTGCTCAGCCAAAGCGATTTAAATTCAGGGCTTGCGCGATCGTTTGAATCAGCAATAATCCAGCAACTGAGTTTCCCGCCGGATCCAGCAGAGGGCTATAGCAGGCAATCACGCCCTGTCTGGGAACGATCGCCAGTAATAAACCGCTGACGCTAGATTTCATTGGTAAGCCAATCTCAACTGCATATTTTGCAGAAGCGTCATAAAGCCCACAGGTCAACATCAAAAAGTTAACGATGCGCCGATGGTTTGCAGAAATTTGAGGAAATTGAGCATTGGCCAACATTAATCCTGATGCAGCCAGATCGGTGACCGTTCCAGACAGGCAACAAATCTGCTGATAGACATCTAAGGCCATGTCACGATTTTCTAAACACCCTGCTTGCTGCAGCCGATCCCCAATCGTTTGATTAGTGGGATTGGGACGAGAACGCACTGAAGCCAGCATGGTTTGATCAAGTTGCCACTGGCTGCCGGACTGCTGATTCAGCCATTCACATAAATTTTGGCAGCGCGTCTCCGCATCTCGACCGGGTAATCGATCGGCCAAAGCAATTGCGCCACTGTTAATCATCGGATTTCGAGGTCGATTCTGGTCTGCTTCCAACTGAATCAACGAGTGATAGGGCAACTCCGAGGGTTGCATGCCCACCACCGAGAAGACTTCCTCTGGTCCTAGCTGCTCCAGTAAATACAGCAGCAAAAAGGGTTTAACGGCACTCATCAACGGCACTAAAGATTGAATGTCGCCGCAAGCGTGAACCTTCCCATCCAGCAGTTGGATCTGAACCGCAAATCGATCGGGATCGGCCTCTGCCAGTTGCGGAATGTAGTTTGGAACTGTGCCATGGGGTGCATTCAACTGGATTTGATGCATCCAGTCTGCTAATTGAGCCTGACTCAAGTGCTGGAATTGCTGGTCATTCGACGCTTGGCCCATAGGTTCCTCATCCAGGATTCAATCTCTCTCTAACCCATTGTCTAATCATCTCTTGCCCCCTCAAAGGCGACAGCAAGAAACCGATCGATCGCGTTATATTACTGATTTTTAGGGCAGATCGATCCAAGGTGACATTCGCATGACACAAGCCATCATTCATGATGCCGATCGTCAACAATGGTTGCTGTTTCGCGAACCCGAACAAATCATTCGAGCCGATCGGTTGGATCAAGTGGTGCCCAATCTATGCCGTCTTACTCAAGAGATACAGGAAAACAACCTCTACGCCGCAGGTTTTATCAGCTACGAAGCGGCCCCGGCCTTTGATCCGGCTTTGCGAACCCACGCACTCACCGATTTTCCGCTGCTCTGGTTTGGCTTATACCGATCGCCAGAAATCCTGCAACTGCCGCAACTCTCCGATCTCAAACCATCCGGTCTTCTCCAGAATTGGCGAGGGAAAGGAGTCCCTCAGCTGCAGTCGCTCAACTGGACTCCTGCAATCAGTCGATCGGATTATGATCGGGCGATCGCGACCATTAAACAGCAGATTGCTCAGGGTGAAACTTACCAGGTCAATTACACCTTGCGGTTGCATACCCCGTTTACAGGCGATCCCTGGCCCTTTTTTTTGCAGCTAGTGCAGGCCCAACAAGCAGATTATGCGGCCTATGTTGAGTTGGATCAGTTTGCGATTTGCTCTGCTTCCCCCGAACTGTTTTTTCGCTTATCAGACAATCAGCTCACGACTCGGCCTATGAAAGGCACTGCGGCCCGTGGCTTAACCTGGACTGAGGATTGTGAACGGGCAGATTGGCTGCATCATTCAACCAAGAATCGCGCTGAGAACGTGATGATCGTCGATATGTTGCGCAATGACCTGGGCCGTATTGCCGAAATTGGCAGCGTGCAGATTCCCAAACTGTTTGAAATGGAGCGCTATCCCACGATCTGGCAAATGACTTCAACCGTGACTGCCACAACCACCGCTCCTCTCGATCAAATCATGGCAGCTCTGTTTCCTTGCGCCTCGATCACAGGCGCTCCCAAACCCAGCACGATGCAGCTAATTCGAGATTTAGAAAGAACGCCTCGCGGAATTTACACGGGATGTATTGGATGGATCGCGCCGAATCGTCAAGCTCAATTCAATGTGGCGATTCGAACTGTTGTAATCGATACTGCGAAAGCTGAGGCCGAATATGGAGTAGGTGGCGGCATTGTCTGGGACTCTGAAAGTGGCGATGAGTATGAGGAATGTCAGATCAAAGCCAAGGTGCTGACGAGCAATCGGCCCAATTTTTCACTCCTCGAAACGCTGCTGTGGGAGCCAGAAGGCGGCTATTTTCTCTGGCATGAGCATCTCCAACGCCTGCAAAATTCCGCGCTTTATTTCGGTATCCCGATCGATCGATCGGTGGTTGAACAGCAGTTATCGGCAGTTTCTAAAGCATTTTCTCAGCAAGCTCAGAAAGTCAGGCTGCTGCTTAGTCAAACAGGATGCATCACCTGTGAAACAACGCCATTACCACCCCTGTCTGATTTACTGCCTGATCTGCTGCCTGTGAAACTGGGACTGGCTCCACTGCCGATCGATTCAACCAATCCTTTTCTCTATCACAAAACCACGCATCGACAGGTGTATGAACAGGCCTGCTCCACCCGTCCAGATTGCGAAGATGTATTGTTATGGAATGAGCGAGGAGAAGTAACAGAATCCTGTATCGCGAATGTTGTAGTAAAAAACAACGGTGAATATTTGACGCCGCCTGTACGATCGGGACTGCTAGCGGGAACTTTTCGGGCAGACCTGCTGGCTATGGGAAAAGTACGTGAGGCGATTATTTTAGTAGAATTTCTCAAACAATGTGAGGCAATTTATTTGGTGAATTCGGTGAGAAAATGGCGTGAGGCAACGATTGAACTATGATGCAACAGTTAAGTTCGCTGGTATGATTTAGCATACATTAATTCAAAGGAACGATATCACTGATACGAAAAAAGGAATCTAGAGAGCATGAAACGGCCCATTCGCATTTTGCTACAAACTACCATTCCCACCACAGAAGATGATTGGGATATTGCTCGCTTTTCCCTGCTGAAAAACTATCTGGTCAGCCTGACAGATGATGGGGGAAATCCTCTCTTAGAAGTCACCGCTCGCGATCGCGAATTTGATGCAGAAGGGAACGATCCAGTTTTGAAAAATCTCGATCGGGCTGACTTTGATGAGCTATGGCTGTTTGCTGTGGATGTGGGAGATGGCATTACTCCAGCAGAATGTGCGGCAATTTCGCGCTTCCGCAAACAGGGAGGTGGATTGATGCTAACCCGCGACCATCAAGATTTGGGGTCTTCCCTCTGCAATTTAAGTGGTGTGGGCACATTGCACTATTTCCATAGCAAGAACCTGGATCCGGACAAGTCGCGTCACTGCAACGATGATACCTACACCACGACGATTTCCTGGCCGAACTATCACTCTGGCCGCAATGGTGATTGTCAAAAGATTACGCCGATCGAGCCAATTCATGACCTGTTGCAGCATCCTGATTCACCAGCGGGCCACATTGATTTTTTGCCTGCCCATCCCCATGAAGGTGCGGTGGGAGTGCCAGCAGACAATGCTGCGGCTCAGGTGATAGCGATCGGCCACAGCCTCTTGTCGGGTCGTCCGTTTAATCTGATTGTGGTGATCGATCGCAGCCAAGTTGAAGCAGGAAACTGGCTGGGTCGAGCTGTTGCTCAGTCTACGTTTCACCACTTTTGTGATTACAACTGGGATACGCGAATGGGCTGTCCGAGCTTTGTGACTGAGCCACCTGGAGATGGGATGCAAACCGAACCCCGTGCCCTTGATGATCTGAAAACCTATTTGCGCAATTTAGCTCTGTGGCTTGCTCCGATCGAAGGGTGAAACGCAGCGAAGCCATTGATAGAGTGAAGAGGCTTGCCAAATCAACCCGTAAATCCAGCTCATTCTGTACCAGTCTTAAACTCCCATGACGGACTCCACTCCAATCCTGCACCAGCGCTATGGCGATCGCTCGTTTTCGGCCAACTTTCCCTGGAACGATTGCTTGACCAGTTTGTTGTCCCATCGATCGATCCGGGCGTATCAAGATCGGGCCTTGCCGAAAGGTACCCTGGAAGTGATGATTGCCGCCGCTCAGTCAGCCGCAACTTCTTCAAACTTGCAAACCTGGAGTGTCGTAGCGATCGAACAAGCAGAGCGCAAGCAGCGACTCTCTGAGTTGGCCGGAAATCAGGCTCACATTCGTCAATGTCCGCTATTTCTGGTATGGCTCGCCGATCTGGCCCGGTTGGGCCACATTGCAGAACAGCGGCAGCTTCCTCATGCCGGGTTAGATTATCTGGAGATGTTTGTAATGGCGATAATCGACGCGGCTCTGGCTGCTCAAAATGCGGTTGTTGCAGCAGAATCTTTGGGACTGGGAACGGTTTACATCGGCGCGATGCGCAATCAACCCGAAGAAGTAGCTGCTGTGCTGAATTTGCCACCTCACCTGTTTGCCGTGTTTGGCCTTTGTGTCGGTTACGCCGATCCAGTTCAGCCTGCCAGCATCAAGCCACGTTTGCCTCAAGCCGCAATTTTACATCGAGAAACCTATTGTCTGGAATCCCAAACAGAGTCGATCGATCGCTATAACCAGGTGATGCAGGATTTTTACCAAGCTCAGCAAATGAATGTGTCAGGCGATTGGACTGAGCATTCTGTGAAACGAGTTGCGAGTGGGGCTGCGCTCACAGGTCGCGATCGGCTCAAAGTGGCCTTGCAAAATCTGGGATTTCAGTTGCAGTAAACTGGCAATCAGGATCAACCTATTGCTCAGCGATCATCACGCTATTAGATTTGATGACCGCAAATACAGCTTTACCCTTTTTTAAGCCTAGTTTATCGGCTGAGGAGCGAGTTACGATCGAAACCAACTCTACTCCTGGTGCGATCGTTAGCGTTACCTCTGCATTTACCGTTCCTTTCACGACTTGTTTCACTTTTGCCTTCAATACATTGCGGGCACTAATTTTGACGGCTGGCAAGGTTGCTGCATGACCCGCGTGGCTAGAGGTAATATCACTGCTGACCTCTTCTTCTTCCTCTTCCTCTGCTTCGTCCTCGTCTGATAAATCTTCTAAGTCAACCCTTGATGAAGAGAGCGATCGGCCCATACCGCGTAGGAGTTCTCTCAGCACTTCTGTTTTCGTCCGTTGGGTTTGCTGGCAAATCTGCTCCAATATTTGGCGTTCCTCTTCAGAGGATTGAAATGTGATCCAACCTTGCGCTTTTCTGGGCATCGGAAGTACAGCCGCTGTGGTAAATTGAGTCAATCATTACAATTCTACCGCCAGACCCCTAATCTGATCGAGAGGGGAATCATTGCCAGCCTAGTTTCCCTGTTTTTGACAGTGATCTGTTTTTCGAGAGCAATTCGAGAGCCAATAGAAAAGGGACGATAGGGAATCATCAGGCTATCATCCATCCGATTATCACCGCCCCTCATTTCACCTGCCGATATCTGATAAAAATCTTGTGATCTAATCAACGGCGATCATGACATCCGAAGATTTGATCACAGCATAGATTTCCTTACCTTCTTGTAATCCTAATGTGTCTGCTGATGCTTTAGTAATGATTGCCACAACTTGCACATCAGGAGCAATTTCAACAGTCACTTCAGTATTCACTGCGCCAGGTTCTACTTTTTTAACTGTTCCTTTAAGAGCATTACGGGCACTAATTTGCATGCAGATGTTCTCCTTAGGGGAAGCTTTAGGTTCATTCTCCTGTCATTTGAATGACGGGAAGCGAAATACTTGTTGTCCCATCTCTTTTGCTATAGATGCAAGCTGTCAGGGATGCAAGCATTCTGAATCATGGTTACATGGAATCTATCGCTGTTCAGTGAGCAGTAATACCGTTGTGAGTCTGGTAGGGAGGATCTCAGTCCTTTCAGAAATACTGAATTGATCTGGCAAATCGAAGTACCAACTTATTTGGTATATCGCTATTAAACCACATGAACCTAGAATTTTTGCGACCCATTAACGTTGTACTCAAGCTCCGAACTGAAGGCCAGACCAGCCTTGACAATTTTTTTTGAGTATGGGGCACTCGTATTTTTGTGCCTCTCACAGGTTATTTGTCATCATGTTCTGAGCAGCCCTGGTGGGCCTCCACCACTTTTAGCAAAGCCACATTATCGATCGCACGAATTGCATGGGGTGCTTGAGCTGGCATAACAATTAATACCCCAGGTTTTAATTCGATCTCTTGATCGCCGAGAGTAAAGATGCCCCGCCCTTCGATCACATGGATCACGCCATGATGAGGAGCGGTATGCAGGGGAACTTGAGTTCCTGCACTGAGGCACATTAGCATGGTTTGCAGCTTTTCATCTTTAAACAGAATTTTCCGCCGCACACCTTCAGCATATTCAATTTCGTGATCGATCTGGGTCGTAAATCCGATCGATTTTGCAGTGGTGATGGTCATAGACATCAGCCTCCCAATCTCAATGCGAGTCTTCTCGAAAACATCTGCACTTTGCTGACACATTATTCTATTGTCAGTTTGATTGTTATCATACGCCTCTAAATTTGTGGCGATATTGCTGATTGCTTAAACTAATTAAGCCTGCACTCAACTGCTCGATGGTTGATCGGGACTCGGTCTGAAATTTCTTTCAGGTTGAGGAACAAGTATTTTCAAGCAAGGGAGTCAGTATTTTGAGGTCAACGATCACCCTCAATCAAAGATCTTTAAGATTTAGCAACAAATCTATAGAACACTACACCTAATCCAGGGAGGTTTGCTGCCATCCTAAAATATGGGAGGGACTCAAAGTGCCAACTCGCAAATTTGTCACTTTACTCTGATCTCCAAACAGCGTTATCGCAAGGGGTAAGTTCAGCGAAGTTCCAGTACTTTCGGTCTATCTCTCATATTTCGATGAGTGCTTAAGCTCTCTGACGGTTAAAAACGGTAGAGGGCTTTTTTGTGTCTATAGATATTCCCAAGCATCTGCCCTAGGAGGAATGCCGAATGGCCGTCACCTGTCTTAAGGTAGAAGAATACCCAATCGCCATGGCTGTTCAATTTTTGTTGCTTGGTTATGCCTCACGTCCGGTTACATCCGTATGGGTTTGCGGTTTTAAGTGTCGGAGTTGCAGTGCTCCTGATGCAGCTGATTGATCCGATCGCTACAGTCTCGAAGACGCCATTCCTTTTGTTTTTTGGGTCTGTTGTCGTGAGTGCTTGGCGGGGAGGAGTTCGAGCAGGCTTGCTGGCAACCGTTCTAGCAGCTTTTTGTAGCAATTACTTCTTCACTTATCCACGCTACAGTCTAACACTAGATGCGAGTGAGCAAATCCGGACACTAGTGTTTGTGATGGAAGCAACGCTCACTAGCATTCTTTGTGGATCTCTCCGCAAAACTAATCAGCAGCTTGACCACAGTTTACTCAAATTACAATCGAGCGAGGAATCTTTGCGATCGGCTAACTTTCGCATCACGGAATTGTTAGAGAGTGTGACCGATGGATTTTATTATCTCGATCGGCAATGGCGATTTACCTACATCAACCGCCAAGCAGAGCAAGTCTTAGGCAAACCTCGTTCCCAACTGTTGGGAAATTCAATTTGGCAAGTATTTCCGCAAGGACGGGGCAGTCTCTTTGACCAGAACTTTCAGCGAGCGGTTGCCGAAAAAATTCCGCTGGTTTTTGAAGGTCGTAGTGTTGTGCATGATGGCTGCTGGTTTGAGGTTCATGTGAATCCGCTCAGAGATGGCTTAGCCGTTTACTTTCAAGATGTCACAGAACGTAAACAAGTAGAAGAGAATTTACGAGAAAGTGAAAAACGTTATCGATATTTAGCCGAATCTATTCCGCAACTCGTTTGGACTGCCAATCAGGAAGGTGTATTGCTGGATGTGAATCAGCGTTGGCTCCACTTCACAGGGTTAACCCTGCCCCAAGCGCAGACCGAAGGTTGGCAAATCGTCATTCATCCAGAGGATGTCTCTTCGTTGGAACAACAATGGATGATAGCGCAACAGGATCGCACTTATTATCAAGCAGAAGGACGGATGCGGCGAGCCGATGGGGTTTATCGCTGGCATTTACATCAAGCAATTCCCCTCAAAGATGAGCAGGGGCAGGTGATCAAGTGGTTTGGCACCGCCACAGATATTGAAGAGCAGAAACAGCTTGAACAACAGCGGAATCATCTTCTGAAACAAGAACAAACGGCAAGAGAAGCGGCTGAAGCGGCAAACCAGATCAAAGACGAGTTTTTGGCGGTGTTATCGCATGAATTACGATCGCCCTTGAATCCAATTTTGGGGTGGGCCAGATTGCTGCAAACCCGTCAGTTTGATTCAGCAGCAACGCGACGCGCCCTGGAAACGATTGAACGTAATGCTGTTCTCCAGACTCAATTAATTGATGACCTGCTGGATGTTTCCCGGATTCTGCGGGGCAAGATGATGCTGAACGTGAGTCCGGTTAATTTGGTCAAGACGATCGAGGCTGCTCTAGAAATTGTCCAGCTCGCGGCTGAAGCTAAAGGAATGCAAATTAAAACAAGGCTGGCTGAGGTGGGTTATGTTCTAGGAGATGCGAGTCGTTTGCAACAAATTATCTGGAACCTGTTGTCAAATGCGATCAAATTTACGCCATCCGGCGGACAGGTGATGGTTCAGCTAGAGCGCATTGAAATCAAACGATCGCAGCATCAAATGGAGAACTCTTTAGAAGAGAATCCTTTCTCCAATCTAGTCGAGCAATCCTACGCAAAAATTACGATCAGCGATACGGGAAAGGGAATTNACTGCGGATTTTCTTCCCTATATCTTTGAATATTTTCGCCAAGAAGACAGCAAAACCACTCGTCAGTTTGGCGGACTGGGAATTGGACTGGCGATTGTCAAACATCTGACTGAATTACATGGTGGCTCAATTCAAGCAGTAAGCCAGGGTGAGGGACTGGGGGCTGCATTCACAGTACAATTTCCGCTGATGAGCTTGGATACACCGATTAATCTATCCGATCGACCACTCCAAACCTCTCATCTTAAATCGCTACGCATTTTGATTGTGGATGACGATGCTGATATGCGCGAACTCATCTGCATGAGCTTGAGACAGAAAGGCGTTGAAGTCCAAGATGTCGCTTCTGCAACCGAAGCACTACAGCTTTTGCAACGATTGAAGCCAGATGTGCTGATTAGCGATATTGGCATGCCTGAAATGGATGGTTATCAATTGATTCAACAAATTCGCAAGTTACCCCCTGAAGCTGGCGGCCTCACTCCCGCGATCGCCCTCACTGCCTATGCAGGAGAAATCAATCAACAACAAGCGCTTGCAGCAGGCTTTCAACGTCATTTGGCTAAACCGATCGCCCCAGAAACCTTAATTCAAACCATTGCTGATTTAACGGCTGATTTGATGACAGAGCGATTGGGGCATGAAACAAATTGATCAGGTGCATCGATCGCCTATACTAATCTCACTGTTTATTCTCAACCAAAACGCTTATGGGTAGCCAATCTACAGCCAAAACGATTTTTCTGCTTGCCTCAATGGTGGGCTGGCTGATCGTCGGTGCGGCCTTGATGTATTTGTTTCCAGTGCTTGCCGATTGGTTGGTTTCATCCGATCGGACTCACCTGTGGATGACAAACCTCAGCCGAGGTGGTTACGATCCAACGCTGGCCTGGGTGGGTGGAGGCATCACGCTGGCGATCACGGTGCTGGCTAATATCATCTGGCATCAGCGGTTTGAAGGTAAAATCTAGAGCTTTTCTTGCCCATCAGACGGGTGAGGACACCTATCTAGAATTAATTGCATCGATCATCCTAAGGATTGAGTGTGACATCACGAATTGGATGCATTGTTTAAGGTTATCTGTGCTGATAAAAGATGCATCGAGAACAAAAGATAGAACAGTCCTGTTGACAGAAGAAAGTTCAGGAAATCTATAGTCTATCCGAACTTCGAAATTGTTGAATGGATAGCTCCGACGTGACTTGTTCTGTCTCAACTAAGGACTGAACTTAACGACTGGTTCGCCGCATATAGCTAGGTCGCCATCTTGCCTGTAGACCCAGGTTGGTAGGCCGATCGTTCAACCATTGCGATCCCTCCAGGGTAGCTGCCGCTAAGAAATTCGGTAGGCTCGGTTGCGTACTTTGTTCTGAAACAGGCATTGTCATCCATTCCGAAACCAGAGGCCGATCGCTCCATGGAGCGGCATTCAGTCCGATATTCAATGCAACAGAACCTGTGACAACCAATAGAACACTTGAGACTAGGAACACACGATCTTTCATTTGAGTTCTCCAAAACACTGCATAGCGTTCGTCTGTACCGGCAAAAATCAAACAGCCTGAGGTGCTGGACTTGCTTAGTAAACAGCCCTCGAAAAGGGACAGCAGAAACGGAAAGACAACGATGCGATCGATCGCAAGGGGCTGAACTCACAGGAGGGATGTGATAACCTCATTTGCTCACCGGAGTCTCAGGCATTACCCTTATGTACAGAGTCTCAAAATGAAGATTGGATAAAGACTCAGTTTGTCTCATTTCGGCTCAGTTCAATGGCTCACTTGGGCTGAGTTCAGTCAGGGTAGGTTAGTCGGAGGCTTCTGTGACGCAGTTATGACACGGGCATCAAAAGCAGGAATTGAAGAAGTCGATCGACGTAGAATCAAACGAGGCTGGGGTCGCAAAGCCGCCTTGTTTGGGTGCAGTCCAGCCACCTTAGGCCGCTTCTGGGCAGGCAAAGATTTAAAGAAGGCTACCCTGATCGGTATTTTTGAAGCGGTTGAAATCACTGATTGGTCCAGGTATCTGATCGAATCAGACGATCGCGTTCTCACATCGGCTTCTAGCAGCAAAGCAAAACCGGATCCAATCAGTCCACCCGACAAAAAACTGTGGGATGGCGTCCCCGACTACCCAATTTTTTATGGCCGCACAAAAGATATCAATCTGGTCACCCGTTGGCTCTGTGAAGATCGCTATCGCGTGGTTGCGCTGCTTGGCTTTGGGGGCATTGGCAAAACGGCCCTGACGGCACAGCTAGCAGAACATCTCGCTCCCCGGTTTGAAGGCGTGATTTGGCGATCGATGCGGGCTGCTCCCAGTCTGGCGGATTTTTTGATCGATCTATTGGAAACGCTTGCGGCTGAGCCGATCGAGCCGAGACCGAGTCAGCGTCTTATGGCGGACCTGATTAGTCGTTTGAACCAACACCGAATTCTGCTGGTGTTTGATGGTTGGGAAGAGCTGTTGGGCGGAGACTATGGGGGGGCCTATCGGGCCGAGTACCGCGACTATGGCACCTTGCTGGCTGATCTGGGGCAACAAAAGCATCAAAGTGGGGTGATTGTGACGAGTCGGGAAAAACAGGCAGATTTAACGCTGCTCAGCACGGGCATTCGATCGTTCAGCCTGCCGCCGCTTGAAACCATGGATGCCTTTCAGTTGTTAAACCGCAAGGGCTTGACTCATTTCGATCGAGCAGCCGCAGAGCGGTTAGTCGCACTTTATCGCGGCAATCCCCTGGCTTTGCAGCTTGTGGCCTCCAAAATTCGCGATCAATTCGATGGTGATATCAATAAGTATCTGCAACAAGATACCATTCTGGCCGAAGACCTGTTTATGCGAACGGTATTGGACCAACAGACGCGCAATCTCAATCCAGTGGAGCGGCAGATGCTCTGTATCCTGGCCCAAGATCCCGAACCGATCGATCGAGAAGCCCTGGGCGTTCGCTTCACCACGCAGCTTGCCACGCCGATTTCCACCTCGGAAGTGTTGGCTTCTTTAGAAAGGCGTGCTTTGATCGATCGCATCACTGAAGCTGGACAGGTGCTCTTTTCCTTGCAGCCCGTTGTGCGTCAATATGTCCAGCGCTACCTCTGTGCCTGAACTCAATGCCATTCTGATTTCAATTCCCCCAATCACCCGATCAGCATAGTAAGCTTACGAATATCGTTGGAGGATTAAGCATGACTTAGCGGCAAAGTTTGCGCAATCTTCTGCATTTCAACTCCGCCATGGTTTTGTCTATGCGTTACTGCATCAACCCTGAATGTACTGCCCGTGAAAACCCAGCAGATGCAGTGTATTGCCAAAGGTGTCAAACGCCCCTTGTCATTCACGATCGCTATTGCGTGCTGAAACCCCTGCGGCGCGATTATTCTTCCCATGCAGAAGTTTTTCTGGTTGAAGATCGGCAAGATGGCAAACAGAAAGTCCTGAAAACGCTAACGAGCAAGAATCCCAAAGCACAAGAGCTATTTGTTCAAGAACAGACGCTGCTGAAGTCATTGCGCTATCCCGGCATTCCGCGTGGAGAGGCCGCCTTCTCGATCGATCGATCACAAGGGAATCCCCTGCCTTGTCTGATTATGGAATATATCGAGGGTATGGATCTGGAACATTGGCTGCATGAGTATGGGCCGATCGATCAAATTCAGGCAGTCTCCTGGTTGCGGCAGTTAGGCGATATCCTCAATTTCATTCACCAACGTAATTATTTCCATCGCGATATCAAACCCTCTAACATTATGCAGCGGCATTCCGGGCAGCTTGTGCTGATCGATTTTGGTACCGCTCGTGAAATCAACGAAGCAGCAGCCCAGGGACAACGCATGACCATTTTAGGGACTCCTGGCTATGCGGCTCCTGAACAATGGCAGGGTCGGGCAACGCCTCAGTCTGATTTCTATGCCTTAGGCATGACCCTGATTCGCTTACTCACAGGGACCGATCCCGATCAACAGGCGCTTCAGCCCCAAACCTGGCAACGATCCCTCAAATATCCGATCGATCCACCCCTGGCCAATTTGCTCGATCGCTTAATCGAGTTGGATCCTGCAAAGCGGCCTCCTTCAGCCATGGCGATCCTGCAAGAAATTGATAGCTGGATCAATGCGGTCCCAGAACCAACCTCCCCTCAGACGATCGAGCAACTCAGCGATCAATTGACGCAAATTCCGCCGGAATTATTATCCGAAGCGCTGCCTCAAGGACCATCTGAAGTCCGGTCTGAAGGATCATCTGGCCTGCCGCATGTGCCGCCCAAATTTGTGCCACCGCCACTGCCGATTTATGATGAACCGAATCGCTGGCATCCCGCGAACCTGGCTAAGGGACTGTTGTTGATTGTGGGGGTGATTATCGCCATGCAGGTGGGTTGGCCGCTGCTGCGAAATCGGGGCGGGCCGCTACTACAAGCCATCCTGGCTCCCTCGGTATGTGATGCCCAATTGGGCGATCGGTTAAGCTGTGGCGAAGAAATGTTGGTGCCGCAGCTCCAGCCCGATCAGGAACCCCCGGTTGAAAAACAGACTGGAATTGCCGCTTTTCAGCAAAAAAATTATGAGCAAGCTTATTGGCGGTTGGATACGGCCTGGCAGAAACAGCGCGATCCAGAAACGCTGATTTACCGCAATAATGCCAATATCCGTCGAGGTGGGACCGGATCCCAGGCAACCTATACGATCGCCGTTGCTGTGCCGCTTACCCCAGCCGATCGCAGCTTCAATTCTGGTCTAGAAGTGTTGCAAGGAGTCGCGCAAGCTCAGGATCAGGCGATTAAGCAGGGTATGAACCTGGAAGTGCTGATTGCTGATGATAATAACTCGGTGACTCAGGCGAAAACGATCGCCCATCAGCTCGTGAACAAATCTAAACTCATGGCGGTGATCGGTCATGACACCAGCGAAGTAACTTTGTCCGTCTTGCCGATTTATCAAAAAGGGCGATTACCCCTGATTTCAGCTACCAGTACATCACCCCGCCTCTCAGAAGCTGGACAACAGCCTGACCATGTGTTTTTCCGCACGGCAAATACCGCCAAGAGCCATACCGACGCATTGGTGCGCTACTTAAATGCCCGTATCCCGAATCAGAAAGTGGCAATCTTCTCAAATCAGGCAGCCAATCAGACCTTCGGCAAATCCATGCGAGATGCGTTATTAGAATCTTTGCAGCCCAGCAGCCTCAGCTCAGGATCCGAGTTTAATTTGGCCGATCCCCACTTCAATCCCATACAGGCCTTAGAGCAGGTGCGGACCGAAGGAGCTGCCGCCATTGCCATTTTCCCGGATAGTGATCCCAATCCAGTCACGTTGCAAAATGCGATGAATTTGATTGCTGCCAATCAAGGCAAGCTGTGGGTGATTGGGGACAATACACTGCAACAAGCCGATGTGCTGCAACAAGCAGGCGATGGGGTGACAAAAAACTTTGTGGTGACGACCTTATGGAATCCGATCAATTCCCCCAATCCAGCATTTCCAGCAGAGGCCCAGCAATATTGGCAGGCAGAGGTAGGAGATAAAACCGCTAGCGCTTATGATGCGGGTCAAGTATTAGTCACAGCTTTGAAGCAAAATCCTGCCGATCGCCAAACCCTGCGTAACATCCTGGCTGATCCCAGCTTTAGTGCGACCGGAGCAACTGGCGTGATTCAGTTTGATGGCAGCGATCGACGAGAACGTACGGTCGTGTTAGAGAAAGTCGTGCCGATTTGTAGCAGTGATGCCCATGCCTTTGTACCGGTGGACTATGGTCAGTCTTGTTATCGATCGCAGCAGTAGGAAGGGAGTGGGGGAGTAGGGGAGTAAGAGTAAAGGGGAGTGAGAGAGTAGGGAGTTGATGGGTAAAGAGTCTTAATGCACCTCTGCCCTCACTTAGTCTGCACTCACTTAGACAGCGAAGCATCTGGTGGCTTGATCGGCTTTAGCGCTGTCGCATGGGGTGGTAACAGCAGACTGACGCCAATAGCCCAGGCGATCGAGGCCATCCATCCGGCTGCAATGTCGCTGGGGTAATGCACTCCTAAATAAAGACGGGTCCAGGCAATGGTTAGTACATAAATGCCGCCGATCGCCACTGTCCACCACCGCCAACGGGAAGGCCAGGTGAGAATCACGAGGGCTGCTATTAACCCCATACTTGCCATGGCGTGACCACTCGGAAACCCATAGTCATATTCTGGGGCTGGAGATTCCCAGAGGTGAGGCCGCACCCGCTGCAATGCCAGTTTCGCCAACCGGTTGATCGTGCCATTGCCAATCATCGTAACGAGTAAATAACTGAGCGATCGCCAACGCTGTTGCGCCATCAAAACCACAGCAGCAATGCTCGTCAAACTAGTCACTCCCCAAAAACCGCCGCTTTGGGTAATCCAGGAGGCCAAAAAATCGAGTGGGGGACGGGCATGGGCATGAATGAGCAGCAGCAAGGGCACATCCCAGGGAAAGCCGTCTTCTTTTTCCCAAATTTCTTCCGCCAGTTCACCAAAGCCATACAGCGGCAACAGTACGCCCAGCAATAAGAGCAACAAAGCGTTGCGATGGGTCCAAGCAAATTTCCAGACTTTCATGGGTTTGTGAATCAGCGGCTCATTCCGCATTGTTCTGCGTGGTTCTGCGAATTTCTTTCTGCCCCAGGATAGAAATGCCCGCAGCTGTAAAGAATTTATCTTTAATTTCCTTAATACAACTACATAATTGAATAGAATGAGCAAAAGACTAAGCGAGTGCCGCCATGCATCTGAAGCTGACTGAGTCCAAATTGCCTTTCGCGTCTCTGCTGCTGATCGCGCCTTTTTTCCTCTGGGGAACGGCAATGGTGGCGATGAAGGGAACGATTCCCCATACCACGCCTCTGTTTATGGCAGCGGTGCGGATTTTGCCAGCCGGATTGCTGATTTTGCTGGCGGGGATATGGATGGGCAGACCGCAACCCAAAGGTGGATGGGCCTGGTTTTGGATTCTGCTGTTTGGTCTGGTGGATGGCACCTTATTTCAAGGGTTTTTGGCAGAAGGGCTGGTGCGAACGGGTGCGGGTCTCGGCTCTGTAATGATCGACTCCCAACCCCTAGCGGTTGCCCTGATGGCCCGATTGTTGTTTGGTGAACAGGTAGGATTGTGGGGCTGGCTGGGACTGGCTTTTGGCGTGGTGGGCATTAGTTTGCTCGGCATTCCCCAGGACTGGTTGCTGCAAGTTTGGCAGGGCAATGTCAGTTTGGCTGAGTTTTCGATCGCTGATTTTGGGCTACAGCTCTCTCAGAATGGTCAGTGGTTGATGCTGCTGGCGGCCCTTTCCATGGCGATCGGTACAGTGATGGTGCGTTTTGTCTGCCGTCATGCCGATCCAGTCACCGCAACCGGGTGGCACATGATCCTGGGCGGTATTCCCCTGTTTCTTGGCTCTGGCCTCTGGGAATCGCAGCAGTGGCAGCATATCCAATGGTCTGACGGCGCAGCGTTAGCCTATTCGACCATTTTTGGTAGCGCGATCGCCTACGGATTATTTTTCTATTTTGCTTCTAGCGGCAATTTAACCAGCTTTAGTTCGCTCACCTTCTTGACTCCTGTATTTGCACTCCTGTTTGGCAATTTGTTTTTGGCAGAAGTGCTGGAACCGTTCCAATGGGCAGGTGTGATGCTTACGTTAGTCAGCATTTATCTGATCAACCAGCGTGACCAGCTATTGCAGCAATTGCAGGCATGGCGACGATCGCTGACTGCATCTCCAACCGACCCGATCGAACCTCAAGCTGCTGATTTGGCAAAGGTGCAGCCGATTTTGGTGGAAGCTGAAACTTCATTGCGGCAGGACTAAGGCGGCGGGATTAAGCAGGGCGAAGCAGACCAGGGACTCGATCCTTTAGGATGGGAGAGCGTTTGCTTTTTTGAGTTATGACTGGTATGTCTTCTACTGGGACTGGGACGAATCGATCGCCTCAGTCCACTGATTTGCGGCTGTTTACCCTGCTCCTCCCCTATGTGCGGCGGAATTTGCGGCTGTTGATTGGATCGTTGCTGCTGCTGATCCCGTTGGCTTTGGCAGGAGCAATGCAGCCGATCATCATTGGACAGGCCGTGGCTTTGGCGAAACAGGAACCCGTGATGGCGTTTCTTCAGGGCAAGTCGCTGGTTGCGGGAGCCCAATTGCTGATCGGACTGCTGATCCTGACTCAAATCATCCAGTTAGCCTTTAGTGGTGCCCAGGGCTATCTGATTCAAAAAGTCGGGCAGCGCATCACCGCCAGCATTCGCGATGATTTATTTATGCATGTCACTGCACTGGCCACGCGCTTTTTCGATCGCACCCCCGTCGGTCGATTGATTACTCGCCTCACCAGCGATGTCGATGCGTTAGGAGACGTTTTTTCCACTGGCGCGATCGGGGCAATTAGCGACCTGTTAACGATGCTGGTGCTGCTGGTGGTGATGTTTACGCTGCAATGGCAGTTAGCGCTGATGCTGATGCTGATGCTCTTTCCGGTCACCAGCGTGATCATCTATTTTCAACAGCAATATCGTCGAGCCAATTACCGATCGCGCGAAGAACTGTCTGCCCTCAACTCCACCCTGCAAGAAAATATTGTTGGGATTAACGTGGTGCAGCTGTTTCGGCGGGAAGCTTTCAATGCCGAACTGTTTCGCACCATTAACCTGCGGTACATCAAAGAAGTCGATCGCACGATTTTCTTCGACTCAGCCGTTTCCGCCACTCTGGAATGGATTGCTTTGGCAGCGATCGCTGCAGTCCTCTGGTTTGGTAGCTTACTGGTGAGCAAGGAATCTCTTGATTTTGGCATTCTCACCTCTTTTATTTTGTTTGCTCAGCGCCTGTTCGATCCCTTGCGCCAATTTGCCGAACGCTTCACGGCCATTCAGGCTGGCCTCACGGCTCTAGAACGAGTCAGCGATGTGTTGACCGAACCGATCGAAATCCGCGACCCAGAGCGGCTGCCCGATTCCCTGATTTCCTTCGCGCCGCATCCTCTCACCCCTAGTGAAATTCGCTTCGAGCATGTCTGGTTTGGCTACAAAGAAGATGAATATGTGCTGCGGGATTTGAACTTTACGATTCGTCCGGGAGAGAAAGTGGCGCTGATTGGTCCTACTGGCGCAGGCAAAAGCTCGATTATTCGCTTGCTCTGTCGGCTGTATGAGGTGTCCAAAGGCCGGATTCTGCTGGATGGCCAGGATATTCGCGATATGCCTCAGGCTGAGTTGCGGCAGCGCATGGCGGTGATTTTGCAGGATGGCTTTCTGTTTGCCGGAGATGTTAAAAGCAACATTACCTTAGGCGAACCCTATTCGATAGAACAGGTGAAGCAGGCGGCAGCCCAAACAAATGTTGCCCAGTTCATTGAGCGCTTACCTCAAGGCTATGACACTCAACTGCGGCAGCGGGGCACGAATTTATCTGGCGGAGAAAAGCAGCTTTTAGCCTTTGCCCGTGCGGCGATTCGCAATCCAGGCATTCTGGTGTTTGATGAAGCAACCGCCAACCTGGATGTCGGTACAGAATCGATGATTCAAACGGCGTTAGAAAAATTGCTGATTGGCCGCACCGCGATTATCATTGCCCACCGCCTCTCAACCATTCGCAGTGTCGATCGCATCCTTGTCCTGAAACAGGGACAGCTCGTAGAGAGCGGCAACCATGAAGCACTCTTGGCCCAAAACGGACTGTATGCCAATCTCTATCGCTTGCAAATGCTAGAAAGTTAGGCTCTGTTTCAAGCTTTTACGTTTGCCCTCAGCCTCCAATCTTTCGCTATACACTGGAGAAATCTTTGGAGTGAGCGGTTCGTTTCATGCTGTCCCGTCGTGCGTTATTTTTTGCTTCTCTCTTTTTACCCATTTTGCTAAAGGGCTGCCGCTCCGCCCAGGAAGATGAGCCGCTCAGTAAATTGGTGATCGGGATTGTCAGCTATGGAGCGCATGAAAATTTATTGGACAAATTTGAGCGATTCCGTGACTATCTGGCCACAGCTACTCAATCTGTAGTGGAACTGGAACCTGCTTTTAACGAACTCAATGCAGTTGAACAGGTTCAGCGCCAAATTTGGTCCATGGTGTTTGCCCCACCTGGACTAGCGGCGATTGCGATCGGTTCGGCTCAATACATTCCCCTGTTTGCGCTGCAAGGCAATAATAAGGAGCGATCGCTGCTGTTAGTACGGCAAGATAGTCCCATCCAAAATTTGAGTGAATTAGCGAATCAGGTGGTGGCTTTAGGGGAGCCCGGATCGGCAACTGGCTATTATTTACCTCTCTACGATTTGTATGGCCTGACCCTGCAAGAAATTCGCTTTGCGCCAACCCCTAGAACCATTCTGGAATGGCTAGATCAAGGCACGATCGCGGCAGGTGCTTTATCTGAACAGGAATTTCAGCAATATCGAGGAGAGTTTGGCGTTTCGAAGTTTCGGATTCTGCATGAAAGCCGGACGGTGCCTGCTAGCGTCGTGTTGATTGCTCCTTCAATCGATCGCAACCGCCAGTATCAAATCGAAACTGCGATGCGGAAGGCTCCTTCTAGCGTGATTGGAGATGCAGGCTACATTCCAGAAGCAGAAGTGCCAAACTATGACCAGTTTATTAAGCTGGTGGCAAAGGTGCGTCCCCTGGAAGCCAGGGTGAAACAAAAGCCTGCCGTTTTAACCATGGAGCAAACCCCGGATGGACTTCCTGCAACCCCCCAACCAACAAGCGGGAACGCTAATTAACAACCGCTATCGCATTCAACAATTGCTAGGCCGGGGTGGATTTGGTCAAACCTATTTGGCCCATGATATCCAATGTTTTAATCATCCCTGCGTGCTCAAAGAATTTGCCCCTGCCAGCCGCACCGACTATGCGCTTCAGAAAGCGCGGGAGCTATTTGAGCGGGAAGCCAGAGTGCTTTATCAGATCGATCATCCCCAAATTCCCAAATTTTTAGCCTGGTTTGTTGATCGGGGTCGTTTGTTTTTAGTGCAAGAATATATTGCTGGAAAAACCTATGCCCAACTTCTGCGGGAACGTCAGCAGCAACGATATGCTTTTTCAGAGATCGAGATCATTCCCTGGCTGCTAGATTTGCTATCCGTACTGCAATATCTGCATCAGCAACAGATTGTTCACCGCGATATTTCACCAGATAACATCATGCTGCCAGAAGGGAGAGATGCTCGACCCATTCTGATCGATTTTGGATTAGTCAAGCAGACATTAACGCAGATTCAAACGCAAATTAGTCAAGGTCGTAACGAAGCTGTTTCTTTTGTAGGTAAGTTTGGCTATGCGCCACCCGAACAAATGCGCGTGGGACAGTGCTTTCCTTCTAGCGATCTCTATGCCTTAGCAGTGACGGCGCTGGTGTTGCTCACGGGGCAAGAACCCCGACTGCTAATGGATCAGGAGTCGATGGAATGGCACTGGCAGGAGTATGTTCAGGTAAGCGGCTTGCTAGCCCAGGTNGTTGAACCGGATGCTGCAAGAAAAACCCAGAGATCGCTATCAGTCGGCAGAGGTCGTCATGCAAGCCCTGCAACCGATCGCCCAAGATTTCTGGCAGGCCCGCATGACCACCGTCTCTCTGCCTCCCTGGCAAATGGCTCCGACGATCGCTGCTCCTTCGGCAGTTCCTACTTCAGTCCCTCCTTTAGAACCCATCTCAATCGATCCTGCTTTTCTGGAACAGTGCCAGCAAGAGCTGACTCGCTGCATTGGGCCGATCGCCAATTTTGTCATGGAAAATGCTTTAGCTCAGTATCCCTATGCAACCCCTGCTCAGCTGATCGAAGTGCTGGCGCTGGATATCCCTGATTCAACGCAAGCAGACGGGTTTAAATTGCGGCTTGCCGCAGCGCTGCCACCTGTATTTCTTTCTCCAAATACTGCTGCGCCTGTTCGACCAGCTAGACCCCAATCATTCCAACCGCCAACCCTCAGCCCAGACTTCTTAGAGCGCTGCCAACAAGCATTGATCCGCTGTATTGGACCAGTCGCAACGGTCATCCTGGATGATTTGCTGATGCATTCTCCCCAACAGACCCCTGAAGAGCTGATTGAAGCGATCGTGGCTGAAATTCCAAACGATCGGCAAGCAGAAGCATTCCGGCAATTAATGGAGTAGTATCCAGGCTGATTGATTATGAGGCCAGACGTAGCCGAAATTTATGCTTTTGTGATGGATCGCTCTAAGTCCTTACAGATATCTTCAACATCTTCAAGCCCGACTGACAGTCTAAACACGCCATCTCCTGCAAAACTTCGATAGTTATCGGCTTGTAACTGATTGAATGTAAAAGATGTTTCAAGCATCTCCTGAGTTGAGATGTAGTAGATAAGGCTACGCTGATGACCTAAGGACACGGCATAATGAACAATCTGTAAGTGTTCAGAAAAGGCTTGAGCAACAGCAGAAGGATTCTTTGTTTGAAAGGCGATCATCCCCGAAAAGTTACTCATCTGCCGTTTTGCTAACTCATGCTGAGGATGAGTTGCCAGACCAGGATAAGTCACCTGTTTGACTTGCGGTTGAGCTTCAAGAAAACGCGCAACTTTGAGCGCATTGTCTTCATGGGCTTTCATCCGAATTGGGAGTGTTGTGATACCTCGCATGATCAACCAGGCGTTAAACGGACTGAGCGCACCCCCCAGATGAATCAGCAAATGACGCATCGCTAACATTTCATCACTCGCTCCCAAGACTGCTCCTCCAATAGCATCTCCATGTCCACACAAGTACTTGCTTAAAGAGTGAATGACAAAATCTGCACCTAGCTTGATTGGCTGGGTTGCGACTGGCGTCGCGAATGTTGAATCGACTGATAATTTTGCGCCAGCAGCATGAGTAATTTCGGCGATCGCCTGAATGTCGGACAATCGGACAATTGGGTTGCAGGGTGTTTCAATATGTACAAGTTTTGTATGGGGAAGGATTGCTGCTTGTACAGCCTCTAAATCTGTTGTATTGACTCGCGTCACCTGAATATTGAGGCTGGGGATTAATCCCTTCATCAACTCAGCCGCACCCACATATGCGACATCACTCATCACCATGTGATCACCAGGCTTGAGCATATGAAACATTAAAGCTGAAATTGCTGCCATGCCGCTGCTAAAGGCAACACAAGCTTCAGCATCCTCTAATGCCGCTAATTTTTGCTCCAGCTGCTGAACCGTTGGATTCCCTTCACGAGTATAAAAAAACGTGGTCTGATCTTGTAAATTCTCTGCTGAAAAAGGAGTCTCTGCATCCGTTACAAAAGAGGATGACATGACAATGCTGGGAGAAGAGGCACGAGTTGCGAGGTCGGGTTTCTCTCCTGCATGAATTGCTTTGGTTTGCAAGGCTTGAAAAATATGATTACCTGATGCCATTGGATAGATGGTTTCCTTCCTATTCTGGTCTTTGACGCTAACTTTAGACTATTCAAATATAAAACGGATCGTAGACGACAGAGTGAAATTTATACCGATCGTTCCAGTCCTTGTATCAATTTCTCATCGGAGCATTTCCTACTTGATCATCAGCACGTTTGATCAGCCAACATAGAATCTCGTGCTTGATTATCTTGGTTCGAACCAGCTGGTCTATGCCACGCTCCAACAGACGCTGTGTTTTATTGCTAATTCTTAAATGACTGTTGTCATCAATCACCAAATCGCAATCAAGTAATTGAACTTGAGAGGTGCATGAGAGTGAGATTTAGCTTAAATTTTGTAAAGATCATTAAGACTCAATGAACCTGTCCTGATTTACACCTACCCTGGGTGTAAGTGTGGATACTTGGAATAGGCAACCCTCAATTTTTCGCTGCTTTTAGACCGACAAGGGCGCATCGAAATGTATGCAGCTCATCACGCCAACAGTCGTGCATGAGAGTAGAACTCTGTGAATCTGCTTTTTCCACGCAACTACCATCAGCCGTGCAAAAATTAACCTTGAAACTTTTGGGAACCCCCCAAATCAGTCTTGATGGGCAACCCTTAACTCAGTTTGTCAGTCGCAAAGCGCAGGCATTGCTGATTTATATTGCGGTGACGCGTAAGCCCTATGCCCGCGAGGTGCTTGCTAACTTGTTTTGGTGGAATCTTTCATCCCCTCAGGCGTTGAAGAATTTACGGACGATCCTGCCTAACTTACGTCAACTGGTCGGATCGCATCTGATCATTACTCGTCAAACGATCGAATTTAACCGGGATTGCGCCTATTGTCTCGATGTGGAGGCGATTCAAGCGCTGCAAAATCACAAAACTGACAATATCCAATTCCTTTGTGAAGCAGTCTCCCAATATGCAGGAGATTTTTTAGAAGGATTTTACGTGCCTGATGCTCCTGACTTTGAGAATTGGGCCTTAATGGAACGAGAACGATTTCGAGAACTGGCAATTGAAGGCTTACACACTCTGGCAGAACAGTATCGGGTACAGCAAAATTATGCTGCTGGATTGACAGTCACTCGTAAACTTCTGCAGCTCGATCCCTGGCGTGAAACTGCTCACCAACAACAGATGATTTGCTTAGCCTGTACCAGACAACGTCGGGCAGCGCTGGCTCAGTACGAAACCTGCCGCCGAATGCTGGCAGATGAATTTAACGCGGAACCCATGACAGTCACAAAAATGCTATATGAGCGAATACGATCGGGCGAGATCGGTGACTCAGAAGAGAGCATGCGGGATATATTAAAAATTTCCGCCCAAAAAAGCAGTCCAATTGTTTTGCTACCTGTCTCTGATAGGGTGTCTGCCGATGAAGAAATTGCTGCTGCTCCAGCCTGCTGTGATTGGGGGGAAGCCGTTGATGTCTCTATTTTCTATGGTCGGGAGATTGAGTTGCTCACCCTACAACAGCACATCGTGCAAGATCACTGCCGCCTGATTCTGATGTTGGGCATGGGTGGCATTGGCAAAACGACCCTAGTGACCAAGCTGGCTCAGATGGTTGAGCCCCATTTCGACTATGTGATTTGGCGATCGCTGCGAAACGCCCCGCCGCTCGAATCGCTATTGGCGGATCTGGTGCCGTTCCTATCCGATCGACAAGATAGTCAAATGACTGTTGAACGGCTGCTGCACTGGCTGCGATCGCATCGCTGTCTGGTGATTCTTGACAACATCGAATCGGTTTTGCAGGAGGGGAACCGGATTGGACAGTATCGGGCAGGATACGAGCACTACAGTCAACTTTTCAAAGCAGTTGCCGAAGGGCCGCATCAAAGCTGCATTCTACTCACTAGCCGAGAGCAATTGGCTGAGATAACAGTCTTGGATGGTGACCCATTGGTGCAGGTGTTTCCGTTAGTCGGTTCGCCAACCACAGCTCAATTACTGCTGACCTCCAGAAAATTGCTGGGTTCAGTGGCGCAGAAGCAACAATTGGCTGCGCAGTATAGCTGTAATCCGCTGGCTTTGAAAATCGTGGCGGGGTTGATTCATGATTTGTTTGAGGGCAAGATTGAGGAATTTCTCAAACAGGGTGTTGTCTTATTTAACGGCATTCGGCGCTTGCTAGAGCAGCAATTTGAGCGGCTCTCCCCGTTAGAACGCAGCATTATGTATTGGTTGGCAATCAATCGAGAATGGACCAGTGTGGACGAACTGGCTGCTGATCTCACACCTGCGGTTGCGCCATCTCGGCTGTTAGAGGTGCTGGAGTCACTCAGCTGGCGGAATTTAATTGAACGACAGCAGGATTGCTACACACAACAACCTATGATGATGGAATATGTTACCAATGCTTTGATTGAAAAAATTGTGAATGAGCTAATTAGCAACAAGATTTATCTTTTCAATAAATACGCATTGCTCAAAACTAACGCTAAGAAATATGTCAGAAGAACACAGCGACGATTAATTCTGGTAGAGGTGGCAACTCAGTTACAGGACAGACTGGAGACTTCAGAAGGAATGGAAGCCCAATTGCAGGATATTCTGGCAAGTCTACACCATAGTTCTGATTCGCTGGTTTATGCCGCCGGTAATTTGATCAATCTCTGTGGCTATCTTCAGCTTGATCTGACGAACTATGACTTTTCCCATTTGCCGATCCGACAGGCCGATTTGCAAAAGATATCACTCCAATCGGTCAATTTTCAGAATAGTCGATTTGAGTACACCCTATTTACCCAAGTTTCCAAATTTCCCTTTTCCCTGGCGTTTAATCCCGAGGGAACCATGTTGGTTCATGGCGATGGGGGTGGCCATCTGGCAGTGCGTCGAGTTAGCGATGATCAGTTGCTCTGGTCCTGTCAGGGGCACAGCATCACGATCTGGACGATCGCCTGGAGTTCAGATGATTGTATCTTCGCAACTGGCAGCAACGATGGATCGATTCGCCTCTGGGATCCCTTAACAGGTGAGTGTTTGCAAACGATTCAGGCAACCAGCGTGGTTTGGATGGTGACCTGGAGTCCGGACAACAGAACATTGGCGAGCGCAGGTAGCGAAGAGGCGGTGCGGCTCTGGGATATGCAGACGGGGCGCTGTTTAGACATGCTAGAAACGCAGCAACAGGGCAACAAGGCGGTAGTCTGGAGTCCGGATGATGACTGGATTGCCAGCGGCGGTAATGACGGCACGATCAAATTCTGGCATCCAGCGACGGGTGAACTGCTGCGAACCTTGGTGGGTCACAGTCAGGAAATCTGGCATTTAGCCTTGAGCACGGGCGATCGTCCCCTTCTGGCCAGCAGCAGCGCCGATCATACGATTCGTATCTGGGAGCCTCAAACGGGGCAGTGCCTTCATGTCTTGCAGGGACATTGCAATACCGTGCTGCGAGTGGTTTGGAGTCCAGATGGTCGAACCCTGGCCAGCAGCAGCGATGATGCCACCATTCGCCTCTGGGATGCCCAGACGGGACAATGTCTGCGAATTTTACAGGGACATCAAAGCTCGGTGTGGTCATTGGTCTGGAGCCCGATCGCCCCACTATTGGCAAGCGGCAGTGCCGATCACACGACTCGATTCTGGGATGCCCAAACGGGAGATTGTTTGAAGATCCTTCAAGGCTACAGCGCCTGTATGCGGGCTTTGGCATGGCATGCGGATAGTCAAACTCTGGCAGCGGGATCGGATGATCACATGATTCGCCTCTGGGATACGACAACGGGAACCTGTTTGAAAAAGTTACGGGGACAGACTAACAGTATTTGGTCGATCGCCTGGAGTCCAGATTATGAGATGATCGCAAGTGCAAGCGACAATCGGATCATTGAATTGTGGAATCCCCAAACGGGAAAGTGCCTCAAAACCTTGAACGATCATACGAACTGGATCTGGTCAGTAACCTGGAGTCCGGATAGTCAGCGGTTATATAGCGGCAGTAATGATCAGTCGATTCGAGTCTGGGATAGCAAAACGGGGCGGTGTTTGCAGCAGTTTGAACATAGCGGCTGGGTGACTGCGATCGACCCCAGTCCGGATGGTAAAACCCTCGCCAGTGGCGGCATTGACTGTCTGATCTGGTTGCTTGATCTGGAGACGGGCGATCGCAGCCGTAAATTGCAGGGGCATACGGGTTGGATCTGGTCGGTGGCCTGCAGTCCGGATGGGAAAATGTTGGTGAGTGGCAGTGAAGATGGTACAGTACGCCTTTGGGACATGCAGATAGATCAATGTTTGCAGGTGTTTCAGGCCAGTTCGGAGCGCATTTTCTCGGTGGTTTGGAGTCCGGATGGGGAGAGAGTTGCCTGTGGTGGCAGTGATGCAATCGTTCGGATCTGGCATGTGAAAACGGGACAATGTATCCAGCGATTGGAGGGACATGGGGGATCGCTCTGGTCGGTGGCATGGCAACCTGCCGGACAATTGCTTGCCAGTTCAGCTGCCGATGACACCGTGCGAATTTGGCAGGTCGATACGGGTGAGTGCCTCCGAGTTCTCAGAGCCGATCGCCCCTACGAAAATATGAACATTGTGGGTGCAACGGGCCTAACCGAGGCGGATAAAGTTGCTTTAAAAGAATTGGGTGCATGCGAGTAAAGCAAAGTTTTAAAGGGGGTAATTATCCGGTGGAACAAGTGAGTTGGGAAGATGTTCAGGAATTCAGCCAGTGGTGATTGCATTTTACGACCAATCCACCTTGTCAATGGAGCAGGGGCTGACTCATGAGACATGAGACGAGTCAACTACTAATGATAAAAATTGATTTCTAATTTCGTTAAAATGGACGATCGCCTCCAATACTGAAGTCAACTGTAGGAAAATATTCAGCTCGTCTACTGCTAGGTTGTTTATCAGGTTCGCCTGAGTATCAACAATGGAGTGAGCAGAACTGAATGTTGGAATATGTAGTGGCGATCGTGTTCCAATCGTCGCACTCATTTGCTCAAAGGCCGTCGTCAACTGCTGAACGATTTCCCTTACGGCAGTAGAACAGGTCACGGATGCATGGGTAAGGCTTCCCTGTTGAGCAACAATGTCAAGGTAGAGCATAGATTGATAGATCCGTCGATATGCCTGGATGAGTTCGTTATGACATTGCACCACCTCTTTCCAGCGATGTCTCTCCTTCGGTTGGATCAGCAATTCCTGTTGACGACTTGCCAGATATTCGCTGAGTTGAAAAACGCTGCTCTGAGCCTTGCTGCTAAGTTGCTGCCGTTGCTGCCCGATAGAAGCAGTCGAGTCATTAGAGGCGATCGCCTTAAACCATGTTTTCAGATCATTCCATGCATTGACCTGCCCCTGCCGCCACCGAGACTGAGCCGAGTTGGGCAAAACGAAAATCGCAGTGACAATACCCACAATACAGCCAATTGCAATATCAACCGCTCGCCATTTCATTAATTCTGCTGATGGCTGTTCGCTGATCGTACTGAGGAAACAAATGAAAGCAAATTGCTGGAAAAACTTGGCATAGCCATAATTTTCTGTGGAGGGACGGAAGTAAAGATAGGGAAGGAGCGTCAGGAAGGCGGTGATGATAATCAAATTGTGATGTTGCCAAACCAGCGCGTAAAACAGGAGCGCGGCGATCGCTCCAAAAACAGTGCCCCAAAATCGTCCTTTTGCTTTCCAGATCGTATCGCCAATCGTATCTCGACTCACAATAAAGGCGGAAACTACAACCCACTCTCCGTGAGGTAGGTGCAGCAGGTGAACAGCCGCAACTGCCAGCAAAATGGCGATCGCTGTCCGTACTGCCCGACGCTGAATCGGGTGCTGTAAATCCAGTCGGAGGGGCGGCAGTTTATCGAGCATCGGGAGTTTCCTGGAGCGCGATTGTCAATTCGGCGATCGCATTGATTTTCGATAACAGCGTTTGAATGGCCTGATGAACGTTCTGCCGCAGGACCTGATCGGCCAGCAGAACCTGGCGACCCGAAGTTGTTTCCGCTCTAAGGGAGTTACTGGCAAAAGCCTGCAGCCATTGCTCAAAGTCAGACTCCAGGTGGAAGAGTGTGCCCGGTCTCCGAGAGGGAAGATTCTGCCCAAAAGTCTCGGTAATCTGCCCGCTCAACTGCTTCAAACCAAGCTGGAGTGGGAACGGCACATCGTCGGCGCACTTTAGCATTAGCAGGCTTTGCTCCAGCACCAGGATCGCTTCAAAGCAGTCTTCCTGAGCCGCCACCGCCTGATGATAATTCGCAATTGCCTGATTGGGGGCTTGCTGCTGCCGCGTCATCTTGTTGAGCAAGTGGTTTTGAGTTTTGATCAAGCTGACAATGCGTCGATCCAGATCGCCATCGGGTGGGTGATTTTGGGAACGTTGGGCATCAGAGCGAGAATCCAGGCAATGAACTGCGCGATTCAGCCGCTCGACCAGCCGTCGTCGAGTCCTCTGGAAGACTGACTGCAATACGCGATGGGGTCGATAGGGCGCGATCCAAAAGTAGCAAATATAGGCAATCAGAAATCCCAGGATGAGATTGAGTCCCGTCATCGGCAGTTGTCCAACAGTCGAGGTTTCTGCACTGGCGATGACGCTAAGAATCCAGACCAGCGATCCGACCGTGAATGCGTCACCAAACTGAGTCCCAAACTGAGCTAAAAACCCTAGCCCTACCAGAATAATGCCTTGTAGAACGGGTTGAAATTGGGTCAGGGTGAGCAGACTGGTGCTCAATAGTACGACAATTAATGCGCCGAGCAGAACGGTGGGACGGCTGGGGCGATCGCGATCGCTCGTGGTATGCGTAAAAATGATTGCTGCGATCACGAACAGCGGTTGGGCGATCGCCGGAGCCAGGTACAGCCCCATTGCGGCGATTAATCCTGCCAGACAGGCGTTCCAGGCGCGGTAAAAATAAACGCCAGACGGATCATGCAGATCCATCAGTGTCGCTCGCATCGTCTGGATCTTTTGGACTATGGTGGTTGAAAAATCATGTCCCATCTGACTGCCGACTGCCGAAACTAAGGGGTCGCTACAGGACGAACGTAACGCCCAACGAGTTCAGCAGTCGCAATGACATATCCCTCGATCGCCTGAAGGACTTCAGCTTTAGTTTTTCCAGGCTCTAGTTGGAGCGGGCAATTCAGAGCAAAGAGTTTGAAATAATAATGGTGAGTGCCGTTGGGGGGACAGGGACCAAAATAACCATAGCCCTGGCGGCTGGTCAGGCCATGAACGCCTCCGGTTGACAACTCTGGTTCGGTTGGCACTCCTTCTGGAATCTGGCGCATCTCAGCAGGTAAATTGTATAGCACCCAGTGGTCAAAGACTTTGCCGCTGACAGCAATTGCATCTGGGTCATCCATAATCAACACAAAGCTGCGGGTTTCTGCCGGAACATCACTCCAATTTAGGGGAGGAGAAATGTGCCCCCCATCACAGGTATACTGCGAGGGAATCATCCCATCGCTGGGGAAGGCAGGGCTTTCAAGTTTCATGGTGATGCATTATGTAGAGAGCGATATGGCTGCGCTGTTGCCAGTCATTGGGTTGGCGATCGCATTTGAAAGCCAATGTACCATTTTTATTAGACAATGGCTAACTCAAAAATTTGGCAAGAGCCCAAGTGAGTTGTCCGCACCAGTTCTCTCTAATCATCACGCAATGGCAGTGCCCCTGGTTGTTTGAGAGTGTGGCTAACCNGAGTTGCTCATACCCCTCTCCTAAAATTTGTAGCTAAGTTTTAGAAAATTCCTCTGGTCATGCTCATTTTGTAATGTGATGTGCCCAGAGCTGATTATCGGATGAAACAGTCTGATACATCAAATCCCAGGAGTAATGTAAATTCTCGCCCGGTTTACTCTCGTCATATCCGTCCGGTGTCCAAATGCCATTCGGATCGTTTACCCAGACGCCTGTGTCATCATATCCCCGCAGGAGAATCACATGGCCCGATCGCGTTAACTGCGTATGCACCACCACTGGTAAACCGCTTGCCAACCAGGACTTAATATAGGTCCAGTTGCTGGTGTAACTAAATTCATCCTGGCAGCCATAAGCTTCTACTACTTTTGCTAAATCCATTGGTGCATGGCGATCTAACCCATGCTGATCGCAATAGGCATCCAGTTCATCGGGGTAGCGCATTTGCGGATGGAGCTGATGCACGCCTAGATAGGCCAAATCCATGGCGATCGATGTCACATTACAGGAGCCGCCGGGTGCCTCCCGATTGTCGTTTTGGTCATAGTAGTCGTAATGCGGAATCGGTAAATCAACCATCGTAGGAGAAAGGTTCACTGGCTGACCGTCTTTTAAAATCTCAGCATGAGGCCGAAAAATATACCAGGTGTTATGTCCCTGATAAAAAATTTGCTTACCCTGGGCATCTACTCCTAGAGAAACTTTGATGTGGCTGCCAACAATCTCATAGCTGGAGATCGGCAAAACGGTTCCAGCTGTTACAGCCTGTTTCTGGTTATCTGGCAGCGTTGTGCTTTGGACTGGGCTCAGTTTCAGCCAGGTATCGCGATCGATTTTGAGTGTATAAGCCATGGTGAAATCCTTGACTACGAAGATTTTAATTGGGTGTCGGAGGAATACAACTTGAAAGTGAGAATCATATGTATGCTCTCTCAGATGTTATTTATCCTTCATTTTATGATTCGCCGAGCGGTTGATCGGTCGTTCCAGTTAGATTTTCAGCTAATCTACGCTCGATATCTTCCAGTAAGGCTTCTGAACTAGTGAAGCCAAATCGTTGTCCTGTGCCAGGCAGCTCAAGCGTAAAGCGACAGATGATTGTGTTGGTTGATGAATTTTGCTCTTCCCAATAGCGAATCACATAGACTTTGTAATGAGCTGGGTTGCTTGCCATCATTTGGCTCCTCTGGCTTCGGACAGATAGATGCAGCCTTGGATGGGGTCGTAAGACTGCACGATCGTGTTATTGAGACTGCTCAATCATCGAGCAGAGGTTGATGCCAAAGTTGCCTTCTGGCTCAGACCCTGAAGTAAACGATCGCAGAAGATGTAAGCAAACGTATAGATAGACTGCATCGGATTTGCCCCTACTGAAGTGGGGAAGATGCTGCTGTCCATGACATAAAGGTTGGGAATTTCCTCTCCTGTCAGCACATTCCAGACTCGCTGATTAGGAGATACCACACCGCGATCGGGTGACAGGCCAATTTTGTTGGTGGCTTGTAGATGGGCGGCAGTGAGCAGCGTGCGGTTAGGAATAAATTCTAGGTTTTGTTCGACCAGATCGGCCTGAGCCATGTCTGTCAGAGTTACCCCAACCATTGGATCAAAGTTTTCCTGATTCAGGAAATTTTCATTCGACGGAATAATCACCTGTTTGGCACCAGCCAAAAACATCATCCGAATTCCGATCGCGATACCCGCCCGGAATCGCTGTTTATCCGCTTCACTCAAATTATATTGCACGACGACATTCCCCTGATCATCCAGAGTGACGAAATTATCATCTGAAGGGGTATCGACCAGCATCGTTCCAAAGCCTGCGCATTGGTTAAATTGGCTGACTGCTCGATAGACATCTTGACCGTTACCGGGAACCAGCAAAGCACCGTAGGCAGGCAATCCGCCCATCGTTTCATAGATAAATCCGGGCGTCGGACCAAAGGCTTCGACAAAGGTGGCGCTATCCAATCCTTCTAGCAAATTAATCGTTTGATCAAACACACCGATCAGCGGAAAAGAGGGATGCAGAATTAAGCCTTTGCCAATGCGGGAATTGGCGATCGCTGGAGTGTTCTTGGCGGTATTCAACAAAATGCGTGTGGTACCGATCGTGCCTGCTGCCAGAATCACATTGTTGGCCGCAATGGAAACCGTGGTGCCGGATGGAATTTGTAAATTTGAGGGATCGACAACCGTATTGCCGTAATCCGTCCAAGGTGTATTCAGGGTCAAGCTAACCCCTGTAGCCTGAACGGTTTTACCGTCCGATTGGGTTGTGAATTGGATTTGATCCACCGTCGCATCGCAAATCACGCTGAGCGGATTGGTGGCATCCTGAATGGCTGTCAATAATAGCTGTCGGGCGGCATCTAGCTTGTCATCCACAGGCGAGGGAGACAATCCGGTCGGGAAGCGATTTAGATGATAGAGCGACGGATCGATGCCATACTTCTTGGCTCCATTCCAGAGGGCAAGATTATCACGATTCAGTTCATCCTGCGTGACTTCGCGGGTGCCAATATCCTGGCGAACCCGCTGATAGGCAGCAGCAATTTTCTCGGAGCTATAGGCTTCAGCATCTAACAAGCCATTACTAATCCATTGCCCAATGCGCGATTGGATCGTCCCGGAAAGAGGCGAAAATGCTAAATCAATATTTACGGTAGAGCTACCCCCCATCGTTTCACCACTGCGAAAAATGACGCTGTTGTTGATAGTGCTGGCCTGATCATTGCGGAACATCAGGCGAGAATAGCTGCGGGTATCCATCGATCCCCATACGACAAAGGGACCCTTCTCAATCAGCACAACTCGCTTGCCAGCCTTCTGTAATTCATGGCAAACGGCGGCTCCTCCCGGTCCGCTGCCAATCACCAGATAGTCGATCGCTCCATCCTGATGCTGAATCGTTTTGGTAGCGCAGTCATAGCGCAAACGACTGGGGGGAATGACTGGGGCATGACGTTTGGCATAAATTTCTGGATTTTGCACAAACACCTGAGGGGCTTGAATTTCTGTAATTGGGACGGCCAAAGGTAAATCCCAGATACCCGAAAGATACGCTTCTCGGATTTGCATGGCTAACTGCGCGGTGACGGCTGCCAGCTCCCCATCAAACAAGTAGGAGAACAGCGGTTGACGATCGCTTTTATCCAGTCCACCATATCCTCCCGTTGCCTTCAGAAATGCTTGTACTGCCGGGTTCTGGGACAATTTCAGTTCGGCATAAAAGGGCAGCTTGCTGGGATCAGTCAGCCCAATGAGTACTACAAAAAATCCTGATTGACTGAATGCCTGCAACATTCCAGCACTCACTTCGGTCGCAAGTTTGGCAATATCAGGCGCGATCGCCGGGGGGATGGGCAGTTGTTCGATCGGGAACCAGGTATCAAACAGGGCATTGTGTGTTTGGGCGATCGCCGGATCGATGGCTGCTTTCGTATTTTCTTGAATCGGTTCTAAAGTATTCATGATTGTTTTTGGAATTTTAGTGTTTAGAGTTGATTGATGAACAAAACTTTTGCGTCGGTTAGGGTAAACGTTGCGAAACCCAATGTCAGGCTTGGTTGGGCCGGAAAGAAGATAAGATTGTCAGATTCTGGTATAGATAGCAAGCTGGTAAAGACTCTCAATCACCATACGGACATTGTTTAGCACGTGCAGCTCAACCTGAATGGAAAGGTGATTGTAACAGGGAGGCAGGAATATACGGTTGTAGGAAGGCATCTCAAAGCGAATCCATCGGTGAAAAATTTGTTTTCCAGGCTATGCCAGGAAGAACTGAAGGAGTGATTTTAGTCTTCATGCTGATTCAGCGATTCAAAATAAATTGAACGTTTTTGAGATTTTGCCCCATTTGAACAAGAGGCTTCAGCCCCTGATCTGTTCAAGTTATTCTGTAATGCTGCCTTAGCTAATCGCCTTTGGGTTCTGCCGTTCTGAAAGCTCAACGGTAATCCCCTCTGGGCCTCGCAGAAATACCAGCTTGCGACCATGAAATTTGAGCACGTCGTTTCGTGTCTCAACTCCTGCAGCCCGTAACCGAGCTACTTCGCCTTCCAGATCTTCAACCGCGAAGCAGATGTGATTAAAGCCGATTTTGTCCAACACCTCAATATTGGGGGTTGGCTCCGCATCCGGCACATGGTAGCGCAGCAACTGAACCTCTTCCCGAGGATTTGCACCGGTGAGCACCAGGGTAACGTGATCTGCCTCGATCCCAGGTATACCCATATAGTCGGAGAAGACTGGACCGGAGATGACCACCGNATTGATCAAGCTCGAAGCCCAGGAGACCAAAGAACCCTATCGCTGCCTCAAGGTCTCGGACAACAATCGTAACGTGGTCGAAGTTTTTAACCATGGTGCCACCTGAAAAACTTGAGGGGGAGGGCGATCGCGTACAACGAGAAAACGAGGCTAGTTATAGCATTCTACAACCGATAGACCTTGTGATTGTACAGGGGCTTGACGCGATCGCAATTTGCCCTGGCCTTGGCCCCTCTCCTCGCGGGAAAGGGGTTGGGGAGAGGTGCTTACCCAAACTTGTAGACCCCAGGAGATTGAGCCTCTACCCCTGGACTAACGGTGACCGAGTTATTTGTTGGATCCACCGATTGAACCATCGCTTTGGGTGGCATCCCTGGCCCGATGACGCTGATTGGGTTTCCAGTTTGAGTGACGATCGCAGTCAACTGCTCAATCACGATCGGATCAAGGTTAACGATGACATTGCCTGATTGTGCCTGTCCGACACCCACCACAGCTCCAAAAAATGTGTATGTGAAGGGTTCTTCAAGGGGTGCATCGGAGGCAAAGGATTGGTTCAATATGACTGAGTAATCCGAGGCGTCAACAGCCTTCACCCATGTTCCGGGCTGAATATATTTGCCATTAACATTCGCTCCCTGTTGTCCCGCTGATGTATCAGGACTGGTGAGCATATAGTAGACGGGGAGGTCATCCGGTTTACTGGGATCATAAGTATGCGGTAAGTTTGCAATTTTGTAGACTGTTTCGCCATTTATGGTGTCGATTTTAAGTTGTCCACTCCCGCTCACAAGCCCATAAGGAGCACCCGTTGACCATTGGGATTTGGTCTGAATTCCGCCGGGTCCGCCAATACTGATTTGCAGATGAGTTGCCGCATTCGCCCCCACATCCGCTGTATCATCATCAACCGAAAATCCATAGGCTGATAGCCCCAACTGTTTATGCACAAACCAGACATAGGGGTTGAGGTTGTAAGCGTTGAACTGGTACTTCACCATCTGTTGCTGACTTGGTTCTGGATACCATTTCGATTCGGGGTAATTTGTGGTGTCGGTAAAGTCAGGCACACCCCGCAATGCAGATTTGATGTTGATTGTGATTTCGGAGGCAATTTCACCAACCTTCTCAGCAATCCCAATATTTGGCAGGAAGCCCACGTTACACCCAATGATGTTAACCAGCAATTGCATAGGAAAGGGGTTCTGCTTCGTGGCATCGGGTGTAGCCGTACTCATCGCGCTCATTGCCTGATAGACCGTCTGAGCAAACGCCAGGGCAAGGTCTTGATTGTCATTAGAAGTAAGCTGAAGCTGAATCGGTTGCACCACACGTTGATTATCAACCGTAGCGTCTGACCATCGGATGGTCTGGGGTGGGTCAAACTGGTAGGGACCTGAGGTGTCCGCTGCCACAAACTCGCTCAGTTTGACAGCCTTGATCGTCTGCTCATCTGTTGTTTTAACAATCTCTGCGATCGTACAGAATGCTCCCTCTGACGGTGAGTAGGTTGGCAAACCCGGCCCCTGCACCAGCATGCCTGGAACGAGTGGAGGTTGATTGTTGGGAATGGGGATTGGCGTATCGAATGTGAGTACTCGGCCAAGTTTGGGATCGGTGGTGGGAACCGTGATGGAGCCGCTATAGGTCTGACTTGGAACCTGTTTTTTTGCATTCACATAGTATTGCGCCCAGGAGTACCACAGGTTCACCATTTGGCTGACCACATAATCTGAGATTTGCGGCACCAGATCAACGGAACAACTCGTATGGCCACTGGGGAAGGTAACAGCCTGGCTCAATGTTGCCGTTAGTAATTGGTTATTATCCTGATTCACCGTGAAATCCTGAAGCTGAGTGCCCTCGCCAAAAATGCTTTGACAGATATCGTCTGAACACTTCAACCAGACGGGTGTTTTATTAACCGTATCCTGAAGGGTGTTGAGTTGCTCTTGACGGCTGGGAGTATCGCTATCCCCATTCAACGTGATGGTGACTGTTTGGGAGGGGTAGGTCTCACCCTGGGTCATACTGATGTTGACACTCACCTTGTAATCGTAGAGTTGATCGCTGTCTATACTTTCCAGCATATTCATATAATTGTCATAGCTGGATGGGGAAGCACTAAAGGGGCCATCTTGAATGGCTTGTTCGCCGGAGGGCAGTTTAATGCCAGTAATGGCCTTAATGTCATCAGGAGTATAGTATTGGGTGTAGCCTTTGCCATTAAAATACTGCCCCAGATTACTTTTGGTTGGATCTGAATTGGTGAAGTTCTGGAAAGCCGTCTGAAATTGATCGTCTGTCTGGATGGCTCCAATCCATCCATAGGGTGCCACCTTATTGATGTTGGGAATTGGCACATCAAGTGCCTGCATTGCCACGGGGAGATACAGAATATCCACGTAGGACACATCATAGTTAATTAAGGGGCCAACATCGCCAGCATCAATTTTAGGATTCAACTGCTCCTTCAGCCAGGGATCCCGAATGGTAAATTCAACAAACTGAGATGGGGCGTCATCTAGAGGGGCACGGGCAATTGTTGCGTGATACCACATGACCACGACCTGATTCCCTGATGGCTGAAGCATTTCCCCGTCAATCTCTTGGCACCAGAGGTAAACGTCCTGACCACCTGATTGCACATAGTATTGATAGGGGTTGATGGGTGGGTTGGGTTGACCATCAATTGCATCGGGTATCAGGTTTTCACTGTTATTGGCAATATGGAGCCGACATGAATCCCAAAAGACCAGAGGAACAGGGATAGTGGCAGACTGTTTAGAGGGTAAACCCAGGTAGTTTGTCCCATTCAGGCTGTAGCCGATGTAGCCTCTGTAGTCCTGATTGAGTGGGTCTTTCGGGTCATATTGGGGGGTAGGAGGATTACTGCCGGGTTGAACATTAGAATTGGGAGCGATCAAGAATGGATAAACGGTGTGGTCGGTGTTATTGGTTAAAGTGATATACCTTTTGGGCAGAGGTTTGGGCACGGTGCCATCATCCGTCCATAACACCGCATTGGTTGGATGGGGGCCACCTGAGGGATAATTGTCGGCGGGCATACCGACGAGGTCTGTGGGAGTCGATGGGTTAGTCATGGTGATCATCTCCTTACGGTTAAATTTAATGAATTGGTGATGCAAGATTTATGCGATCGCACTTCTGACAGAAGCAGCCCAATTAAGCTGAACTGAACTGGATAATCGGTAGATGCAATCCTGGCTCGAATTGATTATGTTGAAGAGTTCGTTGGAAGAAAGGCGATCGCCCATTGTTTTGAGGGATTTTTGGGTGGGTAATCGCACGCTGAATGCTGCACCAGTCAATAGGTTCGGCTTTTGATAGATGGGGCTGTGAGGAATGCGATCACCCGCTGCTTGGTGGTGAATGATTATTACATCGAGCGATCGCTTTCGTTCCTAATAGGATGTTCTGAGTCACCATAGATACAGCGTTTTTACTCACGTAAGGTACCAGGAGTGTGGGGACTCGTCCCCTTGCGGTGCACTTCTTGCTCCCATTGATTCTGTGTAGCTTCACAAAGTAATTGGTATGAGCACGAAAAAGGTGACAAGAATACGGTTGTTCAAGTCGGCGATGGAATTTCAACTGTCCACAGCTTGCAAGACTCGGAAAGATATTGCGTATCAGTGACGTAGAGTTTTGTGCCCGTTGAATTCATGGCTATTGCGCAAGGAGAAGTGCCCACCTGCAAACACTGAATGACTTGCATAATGTCGAGCCTGATCCAGGCAATCGTATTGTTGCTCAGAACAGCAAAAAAATTAACTTTATCGGGGGCTGCAACCATGGGGGATGTATACACTGGAGTTTCAATAATATCTAGTTCGCTGTTATCTATGACTGGAGCAGGAAGAGGAATTTGGCCAATGACGGAATTGTCTGCGGTATTTACGACAGAAATTGTATATTCTTCAGAAGAACCATCAAAGGTCTGGACTGCAAAAAAGTAACGGTCTCCGTCGGGACTAAAGACAGGACTGGACAGGCGGCCACTGGAAAATACCCAGGATACGGTATTGTTTCCAACTTGATAGCGATAGATTCGATAACCGCTACAGCATAAAACCAAATCACCTTGAGGATTTACAGCCAGTGAAGTAACCTTTCCTCCTGGAAAATCTAATGATTTAACCAGACTCAAATTTGATGGATCGAGAACAGCGAAAGAAGAGAGATTGAAATCATCTGCTCCCGTACTCAGAGCTGCAACAATCATGCTTCCTGGTGCAGTACCCGCCACAATAGCTAGGTAAAATCCTACTGCCGATTGAGATATCTGCTGTCCTGATAAGCTGTAGGAGTTAACGTAACTTTCCGTGCTGTACAGCCCCCCACCAGTCCACTGCACACAATGAATTTGAGTTCCATCGGAATTGAATATTGGGTGTAACAATGTCGCATAAGCAAGAGTGTTAGTAATCTGGTTTTGTGCCGTGGATACGAGAGCTATCGATCTTAAGCCGCATACAATAGCGATATGGGAGCCATCAGGACTCACACTGATCTCTTGATCGCCATCACCCGGAAGAGTCAAAGGATGAGGCGAGACAATGAACTGCAAGACATAGATGAAAGTCGAGCTAGTGACCCCTCCATTATTCGTCTTGCCAGAGAAAGCAGTCAGCGTGAATTCGCATTCCTTAAAAGCAGTGGGGCATGTGACGGAATAAGAGATTGAGTTGGCTGGTAAACTAATCGCGCCTGAAATCGGGGTGCCGTTTAAGCTCAAGGCACAGTGGTCTACATTTTCGGTTTGCCAACAGAATTCGATTGTGCCGTTCTGCACAACAAAGTTAGAATTGCTGCCGACAATGCCAAATTGGGTAATCGTAGGCTGCTCCACAGTAACGTACACTTGCTTCTGGCACAGAGCATTGCCGCCTGCCTCAACATTGAGCGTGAATTCCGTTGATGCCTGTAACCCATACACAGGATATGTCCCCACAGACTCTAAATCAGAAACATTAGTTGAGCAATAGCTTAAGCTATAGGCGTAGGTGTTATTGCTGTCACTGCTGCTCCCGTTCCAGGAGAGAGTGACTGTGCCCCCTGGCGCTATACTGGTAGGCTGTGCGGTGAAAGACTGAACATCAAATGTTTGAGGAAACTTGGAGAGGGTGAAGCTGGTGGAGTTGGTTTGCGAGTGATTGTTGAGGGTAATGGTTTCGATAATCTTGAGGAGAGTGCCTCCAACTTGGCCATTCACAGCAATGTTGCTGAACTCAAAGGTCAGACCATCGGGTCCAATCATGGCATTGCCCCCACTGGGCTGAAAGATAAAGATACCCGNCCCCCCCAGAAGCGAGGCTCCAACCCGTTGGACAGGTGGTGGAAATGTTGGCTGAATTGGTCAAAGCAATATCAGAGGAGCCAATGACCACTGAGAATTGAAGCTGACTACACGCGATAGCAGGTGGATTTGCCCGGTAGACTACTACGGTGATGCTGCCAGTGCTGTTGATTTGCAGCGGATTGGGATTAGCGGTGACAAGATAACTGAATTGAGTAGTGTCAGTATTGGCAAGAACAATGTTGTTGAGTTTAGTCGTCATGATGGAATTTCTGCAAATGAAATAGGTGATTTTTGGGGAATAAGTAAGAATCAGATAGGTGTAAATATTCGTCTAATTGATGTAGATAGATGCAGAAGCGATCGCCCTATAGAAACGCACGGCTTAGCGCTATAGAAACTGGAATACTAAAACTTGAGGTGCCTGAGCCGCTATTGGCATATACAGAGTTTTTCCGTCAGGGGAGATCGCGATTCCACCTGGAGTAGAATCAAAGGGACAGGTGTATACAGACAAAGAATTTTTCAATGCTGTATCCAAGTAGTAAAGAGACGCTGCCTTAGATCCATTACTAACCGCAGAAACATAGAGGCGAGTTCCATCTGGACTAGGGGTTAGACCACAGACTAGAAAATCAAGTGTCGGCGTTTGGGCCAAAACATTACCTGCTGATGCCTCTACCCCCAAAATATTCATGCCTCCTGTGTAATAACAACTCCCATCTGGACTTGAAGTGATATAGGGCGGAATCAGAGGGAAGGGGATATTGACGGATTGTCCCTGTGCTACCTGAGACAGGGCATTGGTATCAACTGTATAGAAATAGCAGGATAAGGGAAACTCCATAGGGGGATCAGAATCCGCACTATTAGATGGTGGAGCACCAATACAGAAAACTTGATCGCCCTGAAGTTTGGCACTCATGACTCCCATAATGGTGAGATTTTCGAGTTGATGAACCACACTGTAGTTATTCAACGGGTCGAGTACCCAAAGTGCAGATTTCTCACTATTCAGGGGAAAACCACTGACAACAAGGTGGCTACCACTGCTTGACCCCATCGCTACAGCCATAAAACCCGATGCGCCAGAGACTGATACCGATTGCACTTGCCAGGTCAAGGTATCAACAACTTTCAAAAGTCCATCGGTTGTGCAGGGGGCAACATAAAGATGAGACTCATCTGGGCTGAGGACAATGGAGGAAGTTGATACGGTTGCCTCATCTTGCGACATTCCCACATCAATCGTTTGAATCACCGTCCGAGTTGTGGTATCAATGACGGTCAACTTATCTCCAATAACATAAAGGCGGGAGCCATCTGCATTGATCAGCGTTTGCTTAGGGAGGGAAGTGATATTGATGGCGATCGGATAAACATTGATTATCAGGTTCTTAACGGGGCCTGATCCACCCTGACTGCCCACGGCAGTGAGTGTATACGAATATATTCCTCCTGCAGCAGGAGCAGTGACAGTGTAGCCTTGTGTCGTGTCTACGTTAGCAGGCAGGTTTGAGCCAGTTGGGATACCATTTACTGTCAAAGTACAGTACTCTGCGTTTTGGGTTTGCCAATAAAGCTGGAACGGACTACTTGCTAAAATAAGCGTTCCATCAGGATTGACGACAACATCAAATTCTTCAATCACAGGTTGCAGCACGATGGCAGTCACTTGCTGTTGAAACAGAGTATTTTCTCCTGCACTAATCGTTAGGGTGAATACCGTTGTCTCTAGCAAGTCGTTCACTACCCGCTTGCCCACGTTAGGCAGGTTGGGAATTGTGGTGCTGTTATAGCTCAAGCTGTAATCATAGTTGGAACCACCACTACCACTCCAGGAAACTGTGACATTGCCCCCCGGAGCCACACTGGTAGGCTGCACTTGGAGATACCGAAATTGGAAGGTTTGGGGAAACTTGGAGAGAATGAAGCTGGTTGAGTTGCTCTGGGATTGATTGTTAAGAGTGACCGTTTCTTCGATCTTGAAGGGAGTGCCCCCTACCTGATCGTTGACAGCAATGTTGCTAAACTCAAAGGTTAAGCCGTCGGGACCGATCGAAGCGCTGCCCCCACTGGGCTGAAAGATAAAGATACCCGGTCCCCCAGAAGAGAGGTTCCAACCGGTTGGACAGGTGGTGGAAATGTTAGCTGAATTGGTCAAAGCAATATCAGAGGTGCCGATCGCGACTGAGAATTGAAGCTGATTACACTGAATAGCGGGAGGATTTGCACGGTAGACCGAAACAGTAATACTGCCCGTACTGCTAATTTGTAGTGGGTTGGGATTGGTAGTGACGGCGTAGCTGAGCTGTGTTGAGGCGGTATCGGCAAGAACAATGTTGTTGAGTTTGGTCGTCATGGTGAAATCTCTGTGAGCAAAAGTATGAATGATATTTTGTTTGCCAATTTGTTGGCTGCCGTAGCGAAGTAAACAGCTTAACCGTGAGTAAAATGATTATCAAGTTACAGATGTATGAAACGCATTCAATCCATCCGAGATCTTAATCATATAAACTACTGCATCGAGATTTGAATCGATGGCCGATGCAAGTCCATACAGGCAGGTTGCATCTGGCTTAAACGCCCATTTGTTTACGTAAGCATCATTCACATTAACATCACACGGCATTGCAAGTACACCGACAATTTGTAACGTATTTAGATTGATCCTGAATACACTATAATTGTTGGCATCGTCTAAAACCTGGGCATAAAGATGCAGTCCGTCTGGGCTCAGTCCTATTGCAGTCAGATAACTACCAGGCGTTGCATCATCCGGAGGGCAAGTAATTGTGTCAATCAACTGCCCAGTGTTGGAATTAATAATTGCGATTGCTGCCAACATTAATTCTTTCGGTGAATCTGGTTTTATCAGACCACCAGCATAGAAGTAGCTTCTGTCTGAGCTAAAAATGAATTGATTACTTGTTGCAAAATTGGAAATTTCAAATTGAGACAGAGTATTGGCAGCAATGTTGTAGGTGAAAATTGCAGTGTTATAATCATCCCCCTGAATACTGCTGCTAGATAGAAAAACGCGATCTCCTTGAGGAGCGGCAACGATGGCATCGATAACAGTTGAATTTGGTAATTTATACTGCTGGATTAAACTACAGTTATTAAACGGATCGAGAACGTAGATATAGGAAGATATATAAGTACTATCGGCCTCTAATAGATCAGTCACAACAAGGCAGGACTTGTCATCTTTTGTGCCGATCGCTACTCCACCAAGATCTACTCCACCAAGAGATGACGGCAAAGGCAGGTACTGTATCTGGTGATTCAAGGTATTCACCACTGCAATCTTCTTATTAGCGTTACTAGTCAGAAGAACATAAATCTGAGATCCATCTGGACTCATGACCATCGGATTACTGGTCCCTAATTCTGAGAGTTCACAATATTCGGGCCAGGCAATGTATTGAGTCAGGGTGTTGGTTACTGTCGAAATAACATCTAGACCATACCAACCTGCAACGTAAAGAGTTCCATCAGTCCCCATCAGCGCTGAAATAGCGAGATGAGTAATATTTCCAATCGTATTGGGTAGAAGCTCAAATTCAAAGACGCTGACTTGCGCTGAAGCAGAAGCACTGCCTTGACCATTACTGCCATAGGCATAGAGAAAATACTGCGCTTCGCCTGCTATCCGAGGAATGTTGACAGAGTATCCCTGGTTAGCATCTACGTTTGCAGGTAAGTTTTGATCATTCAGTTTGAGACCATTCAAATATAAGTCACAGTAGGCAGCATTTTGGGTTGTCCAATAGAGCTGAATTGCGCTGCCTACCATAAATTCAGGCTGACTACCCACTAGACCAAACGCTTGAATCACAGGTTGCTCTACGCTGACCGTACACTGTCGCACTAGTTGGATGGTGCCGCCTTCTGCGGTGACTGTGAGCGTGAATGTTGTGGTTGCCTGCAAATTCTTCACCGGATAGTTATCTACATTCGGCAAATTAGAAACTGTATTGCCGTTGTAGCTCAAGCTATAGTTGCCCCCAGCGCTGCCATCCCAGGATAGATTCACAGTCCCACTAGGGCTGATGTTGTAGGAGTCTGCTGTTAAATCGCTGACGGTAAAGTTCGCTGGAAATTTTGGCAGAGGCAGCGATCCCTGATTTGTTCCACTCTGCAAGTTTTCCGTAATCGACAGATAGGAGATTCCCACTTGGTCGTTGACCGCAGTATTGTTCAGCACAAACAGCAGTCCATCCTTACCAATTCCACTAGTGCCCTGGTATGTAAAAGTGAAGTCGCCAGCACCATCTTTGGTGATACTCCATTCATCTGGACATTGAGTAGAAATCGTGGAAGAATCAGTCGTCAGGTCAGCGGCAGCAGCACCCACGCTTACCTTAAAGATGAGACTGGTGCATTGAACAGCGGGAGGATCTGCTTTTGATACAGAAATTGAGATGCTGCCTGTACTGCTGATTTGCAGAGGATTTGGATTGGTGTTGATCGCATAGTCCAACACGGTTGAGTTATTAGAACTGATCGTGATGCCGTTTAATTTGATAGTCATGCTCAAACTCGTGCAGATGAGGTGAACAAGTGAAAAACTGCCATGAACGCTAATCTAATGCGGTGCAGCGTTATGAAATAGCGATCGAATTCCTGGAGAGCGATCGGCTCAGCTCTGTGAGATGTTAAATACTAAAACTTGGGGAGGGTTAGTGTTTCCCACATACAGATACTGATCATCTAGGGAGACTGCCGCCCCATAAAGAGTAGAACTAGTGCTATAAAGAGTCACGCTCTGTTGCAGTGCCTCTGTGTCAATTCTACAAATACAAAAATCATTAGTAATAAACGACCGCATGACACAATAGAGGTAGGGGCTAATTCGATACATATTGCAGATTATGCTCTGGATATTATAATCTGGATAACAACCGGGACTGTGCTCAAAATTTTTGTCTACTAGACTTGCAATCGTAGATCCCCCTGCTACGTACCCAGGTGAAATAACAAGCGACATGCCCATCAAACCTTCAGACTGAGGCGAATCCTCCAGAGTAATCTGTCTAAAAACACCGCGCCAATCCCAGACAAAGACGTTCTGTTGTTCATCAAACGGTTGCGAGTTGATGCAGAAAACATTTATTTCTGGAGTCTGTGTAAACTGTGTAGCTGCGGCCAGTCCCTGAATGGACACATTCGTGTCTGTTTTCGCAACCACGCTATAGTTGCTAGACGGATTAAGGGCATATAAAGTGGAGTCGCTTTGGACAACGAGATAGGGGAATGATTCACCCCCCATTGCAACTCCCCAAATGCGGTAAACGCCTGGTACAGTTATTGATTGAATCTGCCAGGTTGAGGTATCGATGACTTTCAAAACTCCATCAACCGCGGGAAGGGTAAAAAAGTAAAGATGAGACCCATCTGGACTCAAGGCAATTGGGGGGGGTACACTCTGCATCCAGCGTGGTGGCACGTTCAGATCAATGTTTTGAATCACCGTATTCGATGCTGTATCAATCACGGTTAGAGTATCTCCGGCAACATAAAGACGAGACCCATCTGGACTCATCAGCATTTGAGCAGGATGAGACGTGATGTTACCAATGGTATTCACAAGCTGAAATAGAAAAACCCAGATCGATACTGGGTTAGACGATCCTACGCTCTGCTGGTCGTAGTAGGCAGAGAGCACAAAATGGGCTGTTCCCGTCGTGTTAGGAAGGGTGAAAGCATAGCCTTGACTGGGATCGACGTTGGCAGGTAAGTTTGAGGCAACTGTTTCGCCGTTGAGAAGTAGATCACACCCAGTAGCTCCCTGTGTTGACCAGTAAAGCTTGACAGATCCGCCCGTTGGCGCTTCATTGGGGTTTCCCACGATACCGAAGCTCAAAAATTGAGCTGGAGGGGCATAGACTAAGATCTGCAAGGTGCTACTTGGTCCACCGCCGCCACCACTGCCGATAGCAGTAAGGGCGTATGAATATGTTCCTAGAGTGGTAGGAGCGGTGACCGGATACCCTTGAGATGCATCCGCGTTCGCGGGTAAGTTTGAATCAGTGGGGATGCCGTTTAGTGATAGGCTACAGTGGTCGGCATTCGCCGTTTGCCAATAAAGCAGGAACGAGCTACCTACTGGAACCTTAGTAGGATTGCCCACAATGCCAAACTCTTCAACTTCGGGTTGTTCCACGGTGACGATCTTTTGCTGCTGGTACAGCGTGCTACCGCCTGCGGTGATGCTGAGCGTGAACACGGTTGTTTCTAGCAAGCTCTCCACTGGGTAGCTGTCCACGTTTAGTAAGTTGTTAAACGTGCTTGTACCATAGCTCAAGCTGTAGCTATAGTCAGGACCGCCACTACCGCTCCAGGACAGGTTTACGCTCCCACGGAGAGGAACACTGGCATGGTCAACGTTGAAATACTGCAATGCAAAGTTTTGAGGGAACTTGGAGAGAGTGATACTGGTTTTGTTGCTCTGGGATTGGTTGTTGACAGTGACCGTTTCCGTGATTTTGAAGGGAGTGCCCCCTACCTGGTCATTCACAGCGATGTTGCTAAACTTAAAGGCCAAGCCATCAGGTCCCATCATGACGCTGCCCCCACTGGGCTGAAAGGTAAAAATACACGGTCCCCCAGAAGAGAGGTTCCAACCTGTTGGACAGGTAGTGGAAATGTTAGATGAATTGGTCAGGGCAATATCAGAATCACCGATGCTGATTGTGAATTGAATCTGATTACACTCGATCTCGGGTGGATTTGCCTGATTAGACTCGATAGCGGATGAATTTGGCTGGTAGTAGACTGAAACGGTGATGCTACCAGTGCTGCTAATTTGCAGAGGATCGGGATAGGTGGTGACGGCGTAGCTGAGCTGTGTTGAGGCGGTATCGGCAAGAACGATGTTGTCGAGGTTGATAGTCATTGTGAAACTTTTAGATATGAAATAGAGTACATTGAGTTAATTGAGCTGGCATTTTCATTCTCCTCTCCTCGCAAGAGCCAGAATGCTGTGTACACATAAGTTCTATTCGCCCCCTTTTCTTGATGCCGCAGGCGCTAATCCCCCATTCATGGGGGACTTTGAGCAGAAACGGTTCGGCAAGTCCCCCAGTGGGGGATTTAGGGGGCTGCAAAGTCTCGCAGGAGACAGAAGAAGGGATGAATCACAATCAGTCTGTGCTACTTTCCTTGTCAACCAGCTTCAGCCAGCCTTCGTGAATCACCGCAGGCGTGTTGACTAAACGAGGTTTCTGATTTGCCTTGACGATCGGCAGACTTGTATTCCAGGTATTGGGATCACTACGCTCGATCCACGACCAGTCCGCGTGCTTTAGTGCGGGAATTGGGATGCGAATTGTATCTGGATCAGTTAACAATCCATTCACCCGGAAAGTAACGTTGAGTGCCTTGATCGCGTCTCCAATGTAGGCATTGGGCAATGTCACCGTCTGGGTTGGTAGAATTCCTGTTGTCGCGTGAATATTGCCGCGTGGGTCGAGCAGCAGTGTGACAAATTTTGTAGTTTGTTGGGTGGCGGACTGGCTTAAATAGTTGGGCGGCAGCGTGATGTAGTTGTTGTTTTCTCCGATCGGCGCGATGTAAGGCGTTGAGCCAGTGGGCGTATGCACTGAGTTAAACTGTCCGTAGTTATCGCTGTTGAAATAGCCCAGCAAACCATCATCGAACAGGTCTAAACTGCCCAACCGCACATTAAACTGCACCTGAGTAAAGTCAAACGAGGTTTCACCGAGCGGATTCACTCCACAGGTCCAGTTCCAGGACTGATCCTGCACCGGATCGTTCTCCAGCATCAGTTGAAGTTCAGCCCGCACCAATGCCAGCGGTCGCCCAATCAGCACCGAGAGATTTTCATCGCCTCTGCCGCTCAAGGGATCAACCTGCCACAGCGTGGCATCGATCACCTGCAACAATGCCTCAAACCCTTTGCCCTGGTCATTCAGACCCAAAAGCTGCTGCACAAAGCCCTGGAGGTGAGGATTAGAAATCTGCGGGGGGGCGATTGGCACAGCATCTCCTGGATTGGACTGCCAGATCAGCGTGTTCTGTCCCTGACTGTTTTCCACCTGCAACAGCTCACCCAACAGTTTGCCCGTCGCATCATAAACCGCCAGACTTTGATCCAGATGATTGGGCAAAACCCAACCGCAGACCGGACTGGCATCAGCGTACAGATCCGATCGCTGCTGGTCATTGGTAGCAGAGACAAAATTGAACTCTAACCGACCCGTTTGCACAAAACGCGGTGGCTGTTTCAGATAGGACTTGGCACTGGGCGGGTTCACCGACCCTGCCGGACTGTAGTTGGAATTAGGGACTAAACCATTGCCCTGAATCGGGTAAAACGACTCGTAGTTGCCCGTAGGATTGTTGTTGGCTTGCAGCAGGGGTAACACCTGACCAAACCGATCGACGACCTGCAACTCCTGGAAGTAGAAGTGTCCGGCGCGAATCGGGAAAAAGTAGTTCGCCGGAACAGGGGGATTCCAGACATCGGTGGCTGCTCCTGGAGCTGTGTAGGGAAAGGAATCATACTGATCTCCAATCTGAGGCAGGATTGAATCATCAGGCGGCATCATGACATCCAGATTTTGCATGATCAAAAAGTCGTTGAAGCCGCTCAGGGTTTGCGACAGGAAGTTCCATTCCCCGATCTGGTCAATTAGCTTTTGGACGGCTTGCAGACCGGGAGCATTTGGATCATTGGGATTGTCTTGCAGATACTGTTTGAGGCGGGCAATAAAGCCAAAGGTGATGTGCGGACTGAGGAAAATGCGTCCGCTGTAGGTTTGGGCCACCGGATCGGTTGAGTCGCTGGTGTTGGGAGGTGGCCAGTCATAGTCAGATCCGTCGAACTGCCAGTTGACCCCGCCCGCTGTTGAGGTGGTGCCTGGTGTCGGCAGGTACGTTGCGCTCCACTCCAGAAACAGCGGTGACCATGCCTGTTGCCAGGGGGCGATCGCCAGCGTGGCGGGAACATTGGCAGCGGGCGTTTGATTCACCGTGCCCCCAGTAACATAGGATGCGATCGCCGTTGCCACTTCTGCCGGAGTTGTGCCACTCATTTGAGCCGCAATCACAGCAGCACTATCCGTATCCAGCAAGAATGCCTCCTGGAGCAGGGCAACCATCAGACTGACAAACTGGGAGGGCAGCTTACTTTGTTGGGTCGAAGAGAGCATTGGAATGAACTGGCTAATCTGACTCACCGTTACCGTCTGGCCGCCCACCGTTAGACCTGTAATGGTTTGATCACCCAGGCGAGTCAGCAATGCCGCAGTCGGATCACTCACGCCTCCATAGAGGTAGCGATCGGGCCACTCCATGCCGCCAATCATCAGCACCGGATCGCTGGGCTGATAGAAGCGGGGCTGAGCCACCGGGTTGAGTTGCAGCGTTGGCGGCAGTCCCATCACGGTGGTGGCATAGTGAGCGATGCTGTCTGGATTGTGCGGATCGGGCAGAGCAGCGGACTGATTGGAGATCTGAGTCTGCAATTGTGTTACCTGACTCACTAGGGTATCTAATGCCGTTGGCGGCTGTTTATTATTGAAATTCTTGTCGAAAATTTCATTCCAGTTGTCTTGACTCATTGCCGTTTCCGAAGGGGGCGGGTTGTTATCCCAGTACCTGTTTTTGTTGATAAATTGCTGTTTCCACCAGATGTCGTGGAGCTGTGACTGGAGCGATCCGAGCTGTCGCCGGTTCTGGTCAAGCTGTACCTGGGCCTGGTTGAGCTGGGCCAGAGCGGCGGCCTGGGCTGGGGTAATCTGGGGCTGGGTCTGGTTGGTTTGGGTCAGGTCGGCTCGTTGGGCAGCCACAATTTGCCACAGGGTGCCTCCTGGCGTTGAGGCAAACCAGGCTTGTTCTGCCTTGAGCGCTATCTGCGCCGCACCGTCCGATGGATTCATCTCCGGCAGCAGGCTGTACTGAAATGCCTCCATCAGTTCCGGGTTAACGGTCGTGCCAGAATTCTGGGCAACCGATTCTAATAGCGCTGTAAACGCATCAATGCCCTTATTGCCCACAGCAACCTGGAGTTTAGTCGGATCTAAGTTGACGCGATCGGGCACAGTGGTTGTCTGCCATTGCACCGCGTAGATCATGCCGTGGCAGAGGGACTGTTTCGGTAGGCTAGCAGCGGGTAATTGGTCTGCCCCTGCCGGAATTGCCCAGTTCAAATCCTGCATCAACGCCATCCACTCATCCACTGTGGCCCAGCCAGCCGCACCATACTGACTCTTGCCATACAGCAGATCTTCCGTTGGGTCAGAATACCAGCCCATCACCACATAGGTCAGGTTAGTGCCGCTGTTGTAGACATTGCTGGGCAGATCGCTCAGATCGTCGTAGACCGAAAACACATCCTGCACATTTGGCGTGTAGGCAGAAAAGGTGACAGTCGCAGGACCCACCGCTTTAAGAAAGAGCTGCGCTGCTGGTTCCACCCAGCTCTCCAGATCCACGGTTTTACCTAAGGTTGTCGTTGCCACTGAACTGGAGGTACTCTTAAACGGGTCAACAAACGGATTTGTACCCGGACTGCTTTGAGATCCCAAGTAATCGCTCTGTACGACCCAGGCTCGACAGGTTCCGGTAGCAGTCGCCGTTCCCGGCACAATTCGCACGACCAGCCAGCGATTCGGAACATGGGGAAAAACCACTTCCTGCTGTTCAGTCATGCCTGCGGTGGCCCGGACTGCTGCTGCGGTGCCTGTCTGGGGAGAAGCGGTCTGTTTGAGTCCGTGGGCAAAGGTGTCGGGCAACACCCAGTGGAGGTAAACGCCGTTGCTGGGATCGCCTCCCTCCGTATTGAACGGGGCAGGAATGGGCGACTGAAAATTGTTGAGATTTTCATAGTTCGGAAGCCAGCGGCTAAAGCTCACCGCCCCTTTCATGGGATTGTTAATCACCAAAGCTTCCAGCGCAACGGGAATCAGCAATGTAGGAGCAGAAGTTTGAGAAGTCGTCATCGCATTAGACTCACTGTGAAATGGGAGATGAAAAATGAAGTAGGTAGATGTAATTGATTTAATCGATCGACTTAGAGAATCAGTTGGAACTGGAAGACGGGGTGTAGTTCTGGAACACCATCTTTTCCGGTGCCCGAATCAGTTGGATGGCAAATTCTGCTGGACTGATAATGCCATCCGAATTGTTGAGTTTTCCCTGGAGCTGCTTCTGAATGTCTGCTTGCAGGGTTTGGATGTCTACTACTGTACTAGAACTCCGAAAGAGAACGGGCTGGGAAATGCCGGGAATGATGCTGCCGGGTTGGGAACCAGTCACATTCCGCAGATTGATCGCGTTGTTATCTTCAACTCCAAAGCCAAAGCTTTCTTTAGGTTCATCCAGTTCAATCCAGGCAGGGACGCTAGGCAACAAACATAGCATCACATCTGGTGTTAACCGCTCCATTCTGAGAGGGTTCAACAAAACACTAGGTTCTAGTTCATTGGTTGTTTTATTGACTGTGACTGTTTGATAGCTTTTGATCTCCAATCCTGGAAAGCCAGATACGACTTGCGATCGCAGCAAAAATCCCGCAATCGGCAGCGGCACGGGTGATGAATCAGCAACCGTTTGTCCTAACATCTTTGTCCGAATCGTTGGGATTGACTGATGCACTGCCTGCCGAATCAACGGTTTCGCCAGTTGATTAAACAAACTGTCCTGACTGCTCTGCACCCCCAGACTGAGGGCACCATCAATCAAACTGTTGATCGCATTGGGATTGATGTAGAAGAAGCGAATCGACTCAGTCGGCAACATTTGCTGATTCGGCACCAGCTTGTCAAAGGGCACACCATACAGCAGCGCCAGCCGGGAGAGCCAGGTGAGGATATCGGGTGGGATAGCGTTCGCAGAGGTATCTCCAGTAGCTTCTGCCTTCTGCTGCTGCATCGCCAGCAATACGCGGTTAAATAGAACTGGCGTCTCTGGTTGCTGCATGAACTGCTGGAAGGCATGAACCGAGAGAGAGGATTTGGGCAATCGATCGATCGACCTGGGCTGGGGTTGTGGCTTATGCCCTAACTCTGCCACTTTTAATGCAGTGCCATCTGCAAACTCATGCCCCAGAAAATCCATAAACGATTCACTGATCAATCGCGGATGCAGCAACTGCCGAATTTGCTCTACCGTCTCGGTTTGCTTCAATGCGTCACTGACATGGGGAGAATTCAACCGATGCGCTAGCAACTGCAAAGCCTGGTTGGTCTGCCGCCGCCAGTTCAACACGCTGATCGCAAAGCTGCGGTCTGCCAGTGCTAGCAATCGCCCGGTTTGCCACATCACGGCATAGGACTGATCAAACAGTCCCGTGTTCGAGTCATAAATTAGGGCAGATTCTGCGGTGGTATAGGACGGAACGTTGGTCAGTTCTTGAATCTGCACAGGCGTCAGCGGACTGCGATACCAGGAGTAGGTTTGATCCCCCGATCGCGTCCGATAGCTGAGGGGGACAAAGCCATTGTTCAAAATTGCCTGGGCAAGCTGCTGGTTCGGGTCAGAACTGGCAGGGGCGGCGGGCATTTTTAGAGCCAGATCAGCCGCACTTTTAGCGTTGGCAACAAAATTTGACATCAGGGTTTTGAAGTTTTCCTTTGCATCAGCAAGACAGTCAAATGTCCAGCTAGCCAGGGAAACCAGTCGAATTTTGCTGATCGTGCTGGGGAAAGTAGGATTGTCCAGGTAAGACTGAAACCCTTCCAGCGACACCAGGTGGACAATATTACGCACGGAAGTCGTGGAGTCAGAAGGTGCGATCGGCAGCCGATTTGCCATCACGACCGAATACCATCCCGTGCCCTGCAATTCCGACTCGGCTTTGTGTTGCAGGGTTTCTATTTCAAGCTGCCGCACATGGGCCAGGTACTTGAGTTCGTTTAATCGTGGGACAAGGGCGGCAAAGGTCACGGGTGAAATATCGATCGCCTGACAGGTGGCAGTCGAGTCATCGAACTGGCTGAGTTGAATATTAGGACCGAGCACGCCCGCTTCTGGCGACACAATCTGGCTGAGCGGATAACTCTGAACCATTGTTAAATTGCCCAGACTGGAACCGTTATTATTGCTTTCCGAAATGATTTCACTCTCCTGAAACACCAGCAATGCCATCCAGGGAATGGTTTTGTCGCCGCCCGGTTGCAGCAGCCGTTCCCAGGGCAGTGCCCGCTTAGTTAACACAATGTAGGGAAACTGCTGGTCAAACTGTCCCTGACTTTTGTTGGCTGGAAACTGGGTTTGAATATCGGTGGCATTCAGGTTAAATCGGGGTCCCTCTACGGCAAACTGCTGTGTTTGGGTAAAGGGATCTTTGGGCAGATCGTTGGACTGCTCTGCTGAAAGCTGGTGCGATATCGTAATCGTGTAGGTGTCGGCAACCAGCGCGGGCAGGTAATTGTCACAAAACTGGATATCGGCGATCGCCCCCGAATCGGCAAGACTTTGGTATTGAATTTTGGATGCAGTAGTCATGGTGGCCTCAATAAAGAATGAATAGATCAGGGTACAGATTCAGCTACAGGGCGCATCAGGTCGAGATGCCATCCGGGGTGCCTACCATTGGCAATCCCTGATAGTTCAAACCAACGTTTTGCTGGTCGGTACTCAGATCGCCGTCTGTTCCGGCATTCACCCCTAAAGCTGCCAGCGCCTCAAACAAACTGGTGCGTTTGGCTTTCACGGCATCGCTGGTGAGAGTCTGACTGATCAGGTTGAGTACCTGCCCATTGGGTTGAAGCGGTTGATTGATTGATGGAGTGCCATCAGCGATCGGCAGATAAACCGGAATAATGCCCGACGAGGGATTTTCATCAATTACCGCATACTCAAACGCACTGGCCGCATCAACATTAATCGGGGTCGAGAGTGTTCCAGGCTGGAGCGAGACTTGATTGACTCCCACCAATCGACTCGGCAAAAGGTTGGCAGCCGGGGGCGGCGGACCTGCCTGAGATTTGCCCCACATCGCCTCTGGCACATCATGCTGGGTGGGTGTCCAATTCCAGGATTGATTCCAGTCCTGATATTCGCCGGTAGAGCTGGTGATTTGCAGCGTTGCTGTGGAGGTGAGGCTATCAATTCCCATTGGGCGAATGCCGACAAAATAGTCTGCTCCAGAAGGCGAAATGGGAGTTTGCGCGTTGCTGGGACCCGTTAAGGTCATGCCAGTCAGTGGGATCGCCGTTTCGACAGAGAATTCAAACTCATCGGCTCGAATGCACCAGATCCCGGCAACAGTCTTGTGTAAACCATTCGCTACCCGGATATGGCATACCGTCAGGTCAGAGGTATCTTGAGCAGCGTCAAGTGTGACCTTTGGAGACTGGCTGTGGGGCAACAGTGCCTGGAAGTCAGCCCACTGGATCGCAGGAGGCGAAGTTCTGGGCGGACCAAACGGAATGGTGAAGCTGACACACCACAGACTGACCTGCACATAGCCTCCGGTGGGTGGACCCCACAGCTCCAGCGATGCGCCCAGCTCAATTCGGATGGTCTGAGTACCGAAGAACCAGAAGGTATAGGACACGCCAATGCTGATGCCGATCGACACGTCGTAGGTAAAGGGCTTCCAGGTGATCAGGAAGTCGGCATGGGCAATAAACCAGGCTTGCAGTGCGCCATCCTGATACAGCGCCTCTAGCCGCCCACCGCCCATGACGCAGGAGGGTGTCAGGGCAAAGTAAGCTGCACCGGAAATGGTTAATGCGCTATCTACAGCCCAGTTAAAGCCCAGTCGCGGGATGGTGGGATACCAGAATTTGCTAGTCTGGTCAAACTGCGGGTGATAGCCGCCAATCGTCAACACAAAATCGTTCGCGTGGGGATTGTCGCCAAACCACAGGCAGAAGGCAAATCCACCCGTGAGACGGCAGGCTGGGTCGAGCACGTAGGAGTTGGGCGTGAGAACGGCGATCGCTGAAAACTCCCCTTCGGCTGGCTTAAGCACCACCTCTAGCTCCATCTCCACATAGGTGAAGGTTTCTGTGCCTTCGGCGGGCAGCTTAATCGCCGACAAACCCAGCAGCGCAATTTCCAGCTCTTTGCCAAATTCCACTGTCAGCAGGGCATGCGACTGAATCAACTCAAAGGAGGTGAACTGAATTCCAACGGCTAGCCAATCTTCCCCCTGCACTGGTGGGACAACGTTCGCAATCTTGGCCAAGGCAGCCGCTGGAGTGGCATTGGTGCCGCCGACCTGGGTCGGATCGGTGAGTCCTGCTACAAACGGAAAGGTCTGAATCTGATCGACCGGAGGCAGAGTCAGTCCGCGATTGTAGCCGAATCCACCACAAAGTCCAGTAATAAAGCAGGGCGGCGGACCTCCCAACGGATCGGTGAGAAAAGCAAACAGGAACATCGATGGCGCACCATTCAGAGTCGTATAAGACCCCAGCGCCGAGATCGAAAATTCACCCGCTTTGATCAGCGCCTCGCCGTTGTAAACGAGATTGCTGCCATCATGGGTTTCCTGCATGCCGCCGCTAATCTCAACCGGATCGGCATTTAGCGTGATATCGAGTCCGTTCAGGGCAAATTGGTAAGTATTGAGATCGCCAGGGGTGTTAAGTGGCAACGCCACCGAGAGTCCCTCCAGCTCGATGTCTAACCCCGCTAGGGAAACACCTCCGTAATAGAGGAACGACAGCAGCCTTGCGGCATCTTGCCAACCCACCCCAATCTTCTGACAGTGCAGCGGCCCAAAGGCGCGTTGCATCGGGATCCAGACCGTATCGGTAGGCGATCCATCCGAGTCATAGAGCTGAAAATTAATGGTAGTGGAATAGGCGATCGCCGCAGAGAAAGCTGGGTTGACGGCCTGCGGATCGGCGTTCTGCTCGTCTCCTGCTTGCGGTGGATCATTATTCTGCTCGTCTGATCCAGAGTCCAGCAGGTTTTGGGCGATCGGATTACTGCTTGCCGTTGCATTCAAGCCTTTGCCTAGCGGCAGTCCTAACTGATCGCAGCGGAGAGCCACCCCCCAGGCTGTTGGAGTATTGGGGGCGATCGATACATAGCAGCGTGGCTCAAAACCTGCCAGTGTTACCCCTTGAATATCAATCAGGGGAGTTTGGTTGCTGCCTTGATAATCCAGCCCTAAACTGACTAATTCAACTCTGGGCTGAAAAGACGGATTATTTTGACTGTCTGCCTGGACCAGATAAATTGATACGCCTGGATTGGGGATGGTCGTTAAAGCCGTGTTGGAGCGTTTTAACCAGGAATCGTTGCTTGTTGCTTCGCCCGTCAACCATTTGCCAAACTGTAATTTAAGCTGAGGCGAATTTGCAGAGCTATCAGAATTATTAGAGCCAAGCGGCACTGCAATATCGGGAATTTGCAGGCGTAGTCCATAATCTGTTCCTGCTGCAGCAGGCTCGCTGACCACATACACACCACCATTTTCGATCGGAATTAGGGGATTTGTATTGCTGGCTAACTGCTGGAGAACCGTGAAGAAAAAGTGTTCAAGAATTTGTAAAGGGGATTGAGAAGTGAATTGTGATAAATTCCCCACTTCATATTGGGTTCCAGACAGCTGCAATAAACCTAACGCGACCAGCAATGATCCGGGCGTTTCATTCGAAGTACCCAGTTTCTGATTCATCCAGGTAGTAACGGTAGGTCTGCCCAGAACGATATTGATCCAGTCAATGGCGGAACTGGCACTGTTAAGCAGATCGGCAAGCGTGGTATAGGTGCTTTGTGAACCTGAAGGCTGTAGATCTAGAAAGTTTAAACTAAAGGATGATCCCGTTCCAGCAAAGCAAATATTGCCATCTAGCTGGAACCCATCAAATGAGATATCTTTACCTTGCTGATCCTTTCCTGTAAATTTCTCTTTAGTATCTTTAATGTTCAACACCACTTCGATCGGCGTATTCACCTGCCCCAAGACGAATGGATTGCCTGTCACAGGTAAAGAGAAGAGTGAAAAATACAGCTTGGGAATAATGACAATCTCACCAGTTGTATCTGTATAGGTGTGGGTGATACCCAGACCAATGACTGCACTGCTGCCATTATCTTTAGGTAACACAACATAGAGATTGGATAGAGCGCCAGTAGATTGAATCGGATACCAAGCACGATCGTCTGGTGGGTTAGCAGATGCTGCTCCCAAAACATCTCTAAGCAGGGTGAGCAAGTCATTCGTATCGCTGGGAATACGTTTAAGCGGGGTAATTGGATCGTCAAACCAATTGAAATTTAGCGTATATGAATTAGCGAGCGTTGTAGGCTGAAGCAGCCCGATCAATACCCCAAGCTGGGCTGAAATCGGATCGAGAGTAAATATCATACAAACCTCTAGAGCATTGAATCTTTGAGATTAAGTAGGAACTTTTTCATTCCTGCATCTTGAATAAATCGATCGCTATCGAGCAGAATGATTAATTGATTTAAACTACAGTTAGATAGATGAATTGCATTGCCATATCTGGTTTATTATCTGTTAGTTGAATTAACGATCTTAGGTAGGGCACAAGTCCTACCTATCGCTCCTCACTTTCTCTGCATCAGCTTTTGTTGTGCCCTTTAAACGCCCGTAATCTGAAGTAAGAACTTTGGAAGGCAAATTTTTTGAGCTGAGCCATTGGAGCTTTTGCAAGATGAATCTTAACTTACCTCTATCAATGTCTGGCAATGCACCTGATTGTTGCTCAAGAATGGGCTAAGTGAGTGAACTCCGGCAGCGATACAATTGAAACTCACGCAGTATAGACATGGCCCGCTCCAATCGTGCGAGCCTTGCATCCGCATCCTATCTTTAATTCTGAAGTGGCAATTATCAGTCAGGAACGATCGGTAAAACAGGCTTTTCTCTTCCAGGTCGATCAGACATCACCCTAACTTGAATCACTATAAGTATCGATCGCCAATAAAACGCCAACAAAACGCCAACAAAACGCCAATAAGTTTTCCAGGCTGGGTTTGAGCGTCTAATAATGCTTGAGTACCGCAGGTTTTAGCTTTTATTCAAAGAAATGTGAACAAAGAGGTGAGATTTGACATTTCCTCTATAGATGCATGTTAGTAATTTATCTATAGTCGCAAGGGTGCATTGACAGGATTGTTGTTCTCTATCGAAGCGGCAAAAAATAAGTAGGGCAGAATAACCGATTCTACTCGAAAGTTTTAATCGGATTGCTCGATCGTGATCAACTTGCGGGTTCAATCTCTAGTGAAAGAAGACGCTACAGGCTGAAGAAGGATATTCAAGCTCAATTGTGATTCAAATTCAATGGTGGTGAATTCGCTCATTCTGCCGCTTCAGGTGGCTGTGATTTCAGTTGAGTATTTCGTCGCATTTTGGAGGTAATCCATGAGAGAATCAGCGCAACTAGGCTGCCCAACAGAACTTCCTCGGCTCGACGCAGCGATTGTTCAAACCCAACCCAGCTCGATTTTTCAATCAATGCAGAGGTCAAGACGATCGCAGTTGTGGCCGGACCAATTCTCCAACTTCCGGGTGCTTTCACTAAGTTGGTGCAAACCAGAACGGTCAGAGCCAAAGCAAATGGTAAGATCCATTCGGCTGGCCCAAAGATCAGCAGTGTTAAAATCCCGATCACACAACCCGTTAGGGTATTTAAGAAGCGCGAGATAAAGTTAGGCCATGCTGTGTGTACGTCCGGATCCGAAATCACGATAAATGAAATAATGGCCCAAAGTGGATTGCGATCGCCCAGCCCACGCAGGATGACCCAGAGGAACAAGGTGCCCAGGAAGATGTCAGTAGCATGACGCAAGCTTGTAATATGGCGAATCCAGGAAAATCGCATAGTGATGGCGGAGATGGCTAGATAGACCCAGTTTTAGATTACCACTTGCCTGAAATGCAATTCAGTTCAATCTGTTCCAAACAAAACTTCTATTTTTTAAATTCCTCAATTTCATCCTGAAGATTGGAAAAAGTTCTGCATCATGGATTATTAGCGATACCGATCGACGAATTAAAAGAAGACCGACTCAGGGCACTACCAAATTTGCAAAATTTTGCTCTTTAGTGTTGAATCGCACAAAAGAATTGAGTTTGACGACACATTAGATACAACACATCAGTGCGAATTAGAATTTTGGAGAATCCTCATGACGACTCTGACAGGACGAGTGCAAGCTGCCCCAACTGGTTTAATTGGCTTTGATACCGATACAAAATTAAATTTGTCGATCGCGAAACTGTTTCGACAGTCGGGTTATCAATTTTGTCTGCGATATATTTCGCTGAACGCGGAGAATAGTGATGATTTAGATGAAGAAGAAGCCCAAGCCATTCTGAATGCAGGTTTGGCTTTAATGCCAGTTCAGCATGTCCGCTATGCAGGCTGGTTGCCCAACGCGATATTGGGAACGCAAACTGGACAGAATGCTGCTGATAACGCGATCCATGTTGGCTTTCCAGCGGGCGTCAATGTTTGGCTAGATCTGGAAGGAATTGATCCGAATGCTGCACCAGATGCGGTGATTGCCTATTGCAACAGTTGGTCTGAGGCCGTTGCCAAGGTGGGATATGTTCCTGGCCTGTATGTGGGAGCCAATTCGATTCTTGACAGTCAGCAGCTCTACGCCAATCTGAAATTTCAGCATTACTGGCATTCGCTCAGCATTGTGCCCAACGTGGCAGTGCGGGGTTACCAAATGATTCAATCGGATGGTGGAACGGTTCATGGAGTTGGCATTGATAAAAATCTAACCCAGGCAGATGCCGATCGCACCCAGGTGCAATGGTTGATTCAGGCCTCCTAATTAGTTCACTCGCGTTTCTTTTCAACAGGTAATTCCATGACTTTAGAGGCTCTCAGTTTAGAGTGTCAGTTACTTTGCGCCAGTGTTGCTACCTATGGAATTCACGCAACGGGCCAGTTGACGCCTGTCACTCCTTACTACAATGCCATTGAATTTCTGGCCCCACCGACGGTCTTTGTGGCAGGTGACGATGATATTGATGCCTGTCTGGTGGGGACTACGATTCAGAATGTGATTATCGCCTTTCGAGGCACAATTCCCCCGAACATTCACAATCAGCAAAGTGTCCTGGATTGGATTGGTGACTTAACTGATGAACCTGTTGCTGTACCGGGAATGGTTGGAAAAGTTCATGATGGATTCTGGCAGGGACTTTCATCCCTGTGGGCTCCTCTGGTTAAAGAAGTTCAACAGCAAATGGCAGCCACGGGATTACCGCTTCATCTCACCGGACATAGTAAAGGCGGTGCTCTAGCTAGTTTGGCAGCGATACGACTCAAACAGGAAACCCCTATTGTTCCCGCAGCTGTCTTCACCTATGCCGCTCCTCATCCTGGGGATTTCGAATTTGCTCAGCAATACGATCGAGAGATTCTCTATCATCGCCGCTATGAATATGGGGATGATATTGTTCCCCATGTCGTCCCCAACTCGATGTTGATCGATGCAGTTGCCCACCTTCCTGAGCTGGGTAAGTTCTGTAAAGGAATGGAGAAGTGGAACTATAATCCCGTTGGAACGCTGCAATATATCACCTGGGATCGGAAAAGAATTGTTCCAGCCTCGCCAAAACTGCATATTGAACGTCTGGTTCGATTAGCAGGGGCGATCGCCGAAGGTCGATTTGAAGAGATTGTCAACGCTCATTCTGCTAGCTGCGGTGGAGGATATATGAGCGGCATCTGTTCCTCAAAACTCTGTGCAGGTGCATAATGGATCACTTTCCGCTACTAGACATTGCCATTGGCCTGACCCTGATTTATACCTTTCTCAGCTTGCTGGCTTCAGAACTGACTGAGTTTCTGGCCACCCTGTTGCGATGGCGATCGGCCCAGTTACAGCGAGGAATTATGACGCTGCTAGGTGAAGCGGTTCCTGGCAACCCGCATACTGAGGAATTTAAAAATAGCATTACTGGCAAGCTCTACTCCAGTTCTCTGATTGCCTCAATCACACAGCGATCCAGATGGCACAGGCGCTTTGTTGGTCCTTCCTACATTCCTTCACCGGTATTTGCGGACGCGCTGATCGAAGTCTTGAAAATGCTTGAAGCGGAACATCCCTCTGATCTCTTGAAAGAGACCGATCGACCTGTAAGCGAGCTGGCTCAACTCCTGACTCGGATTGAAGCATCAAACCAGATTTCCCCATGCTTAAAGGATAATCTCAGACGGTTGGCAAGATCTGCTGAGACGCGGGCAAAGACAACAGAACTGCAAATGGAGCAGTTCAAGCAGGAAATTTCCCTCTGGTATGAGTTTTCGATGGATCGACTATCAGGAGTATATCGGCGCAAAACGAAATTGATGACCATTTTAATTGGCTCAATCCTGGCGGTGCTGATTAACGCAGATTCTCTATTTATGCTGAGGAGAATTAGTGAGAATACAGCAACTCGATCGGTGATTATTGAAAATGCCTTGCAGATTCAGGGATGTGAGACCGATCTCAGTTCAACTCAGTGCATGGCTCAACTCGATACTTTACTCGATGGCACCACGATTCCGATCGGCTGGCATCCCGTCAATTTTCACCAGCAGTTCCCCAAATATGCTCCCACCTATTTGCTGAGAGCAGTGGTGGGATGGCTGCTAACTGGCATTGCGATTTCAATGGGATCCCGTTTTTGGTTTCAGATTCTGGAACAGTTTGTTGAAGTTCGAGAAACCGGAGAAAAACCGGATGAAGGATAGATTTGAAATATAAAGTCTAACATTCTGCAAGAAATGGATCAACTACGGTGAATTAGGGGGCATTTTGGCAATATTTGTCCAAACTAAGTTTCACCACTGGAGCGATACGTGGAAAAGTTCCCTGTTCTAGATATCGTTATTGGATTGTCCCTAATTTACACATTTCTGAGTGTCCTCACTTCAGAATTCACCCGAATTGTCGTCAGGATATTGCAATGGAGACATAAACAGTTGCAGCGAACCATTCTCAATCTATTTGGTGAATCAGTTTCGATTGACGATCCGAATGATATCAAAGAAACCATTACTGGCAAAATTATCAATAGCCCTGAGATCGCCTCGGCAATCCATGATTTCAAAGCGAATGGTCAATGGTCTGTTCTCTGTGGTGTTTCACCCCAATTGTTCACTAAAGTCCTATTGGATGTTTTGCAAAACCTGCCTCAATCTCACCCATGCGCAGTGGCTGATCCCAAAGTCGCAGAGGAACCGATCGCCCGTTTATCCTGCTTGATTGAGTCTGGATCAGACCTGCCCTTTCGACTCCAAGCGAATTTGGCCCGCATGATTCATCAGGCTCAACGAATAGAGTCAGATCCTGAACAACAGTTTTTGCGATTACAAAATGAAATCGCCTTCTGGTTTAGCTGTGCGCTTAAAGAACCCGCTAAGACCTATAAACTTCATCTCAAAATCGTGTCTTTTCTAATCAGCTTAGGTGTTGTGATTACTGCCAACATTGATTCGTTGTATATCATTCGGCGCATCAGCGAGAATACCGCAACCCGGGCTGTGGTCATGCAAGAGGCTAGCCATATTCAAGGCTGTCAGCAACAGCTCAATTCACCGCATTGTGCCGAACGATTGTCGTTGCTGATGGAGCGCACTATTATTCCGATCAGTTGGCATCCGGCAAATCGTCGCAATCAGTTTGCCCAACTTGATCGAGTGGTGATTATAAGAACGATCGGTGGTTGGCTGTTTTCTAGCCTTGCGATCGCCATGGGAGCACGTTTTTGGTTGCAGGTTTTCAGTCAGCTGGGTACGCTATTTGGTAAAAAAAGTAAGCCACAAAAACACTCACAGGAATATCAACATCAATATAGAGAAATCAACTTCTGAAGGGAAGTCTCTTTGCAAAAATGTGGTTGTGCTGTCCAATCCCACAATCGCAGTTTTGCCCTCTCATCTAAACTCGACTAGATCGAGCGTCAGTGGCATTTGTGCAGTTCGAGAACCTGCTCCTTGAGTATCGATCGTTGGTGGCTCTCCAGAAAAGATTGTATTGCCTGCGGAGTCCAATGTTCCCGTGACTTGACCTTGATAAGTCATCCGATCAAAGGCAAAAGGCAGCCCGTTTGTATTCAAAAAGGAACCAGAATCAGTGATTTGGAAATGAAGGTGGGGTCCGTCGCTGTTGCCACTGTTACCCAGTTTGCCGAGCACCTGTCCCTGCTGGACCTGCTCACCTTTACGAACGACGATGCTACCTGGTGCGAGATGGGCATAACTTGCATATTTTCCGTTGCCAATATCGACAATTACATGGTTGCCTGCATACTCATCCGCAGTCAGTTTCGGTCTCGCCTCTCCTGGAATATCGTCAGGTAGATCATCACGAACTTCGATGACTCGCCCAGCAGCGACAGAGATAATATCGGACCCATACCCGAACCAATTCTTTACATCCTTGATGTCATCAATATATAGATGCTGCTGTTCATCGAATCGCACAAAGTCGATCGCGAAATATTCTGGAGGTCTGAGTTGGCCATTGGTGGCTTGAACGGTGTAACGGTGGGGTGAAATGATTGCTCCACTGCCGTTTGCAACGAGCCAATTATTCCCTCGCAGGGGTGGCGCAATGACCACTGCTTCTTGCGAACTCACTTCGGTCCCTGGATCGATCGCAATGTAAGTTTGTAGAGGTTGATTTGCAGACTGAAACGATGTAGTAATTCGATGCTTAAGATGGCTGGGTACGTCGTGCAACTCACTATAAACAACATTAAAATAAACGATACCATTCTGTCCCGGACCCAATCGATCGGTAAAATCTGCGGCATCCTGGGTTGGCTGCGGCAATGAAAAAGGCCGAACTTTGCCCGTCAAATCTTGCCCATCTGTACTGACGACTTTACTTGTACCGGAAATGGGGTTTTCCTGGCCATCAAGCACTTCAATGCTGTTGAGGCGAACATCATATCGCGATGCATTGCTGACATGTAGTCCATAGATCAGGTGAATGTTTCCATCAGTGCCTTTGACTGGATGGATCGGCGCTGCCAACACAGACCAGATAACTGGATTGACCATCAAGGGATCGGCAGTCAAGGACGGCTCGGCGGCGATCGCAGTTTGTACTTGTACTCTAAATAGCGTGCTGGTTGAAAGCCAAAGCAGAGCAAGAAGGGTGATAATTGCGATGATTGTTAGCCGCAACAGGCGGCCTGCTGTACGGAACATACCTGACTCCTATGAACGATCGTGCGAATTCAGCCCGCAGCCAATGGCAAAAGATTACCATTTCATGGGTGTTTGTGCATCGTCCTGATCTGCAGAGGTCATGCTATAGGATCCGTTGTTTTTGACGAGTGAGGATGCCTATTCCTGCTTACCTGAAGCTGCTGCAATTTCCTGGGCCGATCGATTGGGAAGCTTGGCATAGGTTTTGACCGTCTCGTAAGGCATGGCCAGATCTGCTGTGATCTCTTGCAGTGAATCGCCCATTTCTCGTCTCGCTAAAATGGTGGCCCAAGTCTCAGCCGATCGTATCGCCCGATCGCCACCCTGCCGTTTTTTCTGGGTTTTGAATAACTCGGTTAGTTCCGCAATGCGCTGAGCCAGCAGATCTTGTAAAGGCGGAGGGGCAGGAACTTCATCGGCTTCTAGCCAACCTATGCGAGTTTGCCCCAGACCAAAGGTGGTTTTATGACCTGTGCCGCAATAGGGTGCAAGACGCGCTAAGGTCTGAAATAGCTGCGTATATTAGACCTCTTGCAAATTAACCTAAACAGTCTGGTTGAGACCGCTCGTAATTGTACAAAGCAGCAATCAGATTGCATCGTAACCCAAAGCGTCTGCGACGGTTGCGATAGCGCTCAGCCAAAATTCTGAAAATCTTTAAGTTTCGATTGACATGCTCAATCACCACCCGTTCACGAGCGAGTTGACGATTGGCTGCTTTATCTAGTCGGCTGAGTTGTCCACCTCTCGGTTTCTTTTTTGGGATGCGGCTGTTGGTATGTAGCTTCTGGATACCCTGATAACCCTTATCTTGCAAACTCTCTAACTGGGGATGAAAGTGTACCCTTGAGGCTTGAAATAGCTTGAAGTCATGCTGTCTCCCTTTGCCAAAGTAGGTGCAGATGATTCTACCGGTTGCTTGTTCAATCACCAGTTGGCACTTGAGACTGTGACATTTCTGCTTGCCGGAATAAAACTGTCGTTGATGCCGTTTGGGACGCTCGATCCGGGTTTCAGTCACATCCAAAACCACCACTGCTGGTTTACCAAATCCTTTGA